>DATJHM010000159.1:0-23998 GCA_035493895.1 Ktedonobacteraceae bacterium | reverse complement strand
GTATGAAAAGCGGTAAAAATAGTAAATAGTATTTTCCGATTCGAGATGAGTGCATAAGAATAACAGAAAGAAAACTTGCTAAATAAGATATTTGGAAAGGCTGACATGAAGCGATATGGTGAATAGAATTATTTTGAGTGGAACGCTGTCCAGAGACCCTGAGATGCAATGCCATTAACTTAAGAAGAAAGACAAAGGGGAGGAGACGTATGCAGGGGAACAATCAAATCCTGCCAGTTGAGAGAGCGGTCGGTCAAGACGAAGGGGAGATCGGTCTCGCCTTTGACGAAAAAGCGGGTGGGAGAAGCCTTGACGACGCGGGGGTAGCAACGCAGACGACGAGCAGGAAGCAAGCTATCCGTCTGACGCAGGTCCTGTTCCAGACGAGGAACCCAGCGGGAGGTGGGCGTCTGAGCCAGGGCCGCACTCAAGGTGAGGGCGGTTCCCAGCAGGCAGATCGCATGGGTGAAACTGAGCCGATCGACGTCGCATGCCGGGAACTGGGAAGCCGAACGCATCATCCAGGCCCGCACGGCATAATGGCCCAGGACCAGTGCCCACAGCTCCTGGATGACATGATCGCTCGTTTTGCTCAGCAGGCGAGGGGCGTATTGTTGGTGCTCTTGCAGCTCATCGTAGACCAATTCCAGTTCCCAACGTTCGTGATAGCAGGCGGCCACTTGCGCTGCTGGGGCCTCGACCGGATCAAGCAAGGTCGTTGCCAGTCGATACACGTGATCAGCCGAGAGGCGGGGACGCTGGCTGGGCGTCAGCCGCGATTTTTGCACCTGCGCGAGCGCCTGCGCCATCTCGGGTTGGAGGCGATATTCGATAATACGCAAGGTCAATGGTTGAGGCAAACGTTTGCCAGCCGAGCGCTGCACGGTCACCAGATAGCTGCCATCGTGGAGCCGAGGCCCTTTGCAGCTATGCTCGTTGGATTGCAGTCGGCTGATGCTGTGATGGCCCTGCTGTAGGAGCCGTTGGATCCACCAGGCCCCCCGAAAGCCGGAATCTTGCAGGATCAGGCTCTGGGCCGACAAGAAGCTAAGCAAGCCTTCGACCAGCGACATTTCCGAGCGATAGCCTGGGGCCACGACCGCTCCCAGGTGGGCGTGGGAACCAATTTCGAGCGCGGAGACCAGACGAACCTGAGGAAACGGGGTCTCACATCGGGGCTGACCATCGCGGGTGCGTCCTCGAAAGACCCAATCATTTTCCGGGGTGTCCACTACATCAAAGAGCTTGCTATCAATGGCGACCAGACGACGACCGAAGAGGAAGGCACCAGGGGTCTCGGGCTGGGTGAGAGGCTGACAGGCCAGGCGCATGAGGAGGCGCAAGGGCGCAATGCCGAGGTGGCGACGTCGTTTGCTCAGGGCAGCGGAACTGGGCACAGGCTGGGGCGTCTGTGGTCCCAGCCAACGAGGCAGGCTCATGATCTGAGCACACGTCTGCTTGAGGGCCTGCAACGGTGAGATCGTCCAGGCGATCAAAAGATAGAGCAGGAAGAGGTGGGGAAGGCGGCGTTCTCGCTGCTCCCAACTCTGGGTCTGCTGTAACACGTCGCAGACCAGTTCGCGTGGATAGATTTCTTCGAGGACCGAGAGGGGCACATCCTGATAGCCCTTGTCAGTCCTCAATTCCTGGAGTATGCTGGATGTCATGAAAAGATGCCTTTCGGTAGGGTTAGTTATATGTTTTTCTACCAGAAAAGTATCTTTTTGTCTATCCTTTTCTTCTTAAGTTAATGGCATTGACAGGTAGGGACCGGGCTTCATGCCGGTCCACGGCCCCCACCGGCCATCTTGCATGTCTCAGCTCTTCTTCGGTTGATGCGTATTGGCCGCAGCGGAATGGCGTCCCTACTGACCTGGTCGTATGCCATGATGCTTGACTGCGTACAGATTATCTACTTACGAGCCATACCTGCTAACCCGGCTCCTGGCAAACGGCTTGTAGCGTGGCCGTTTCGCCCACCTCATTCTCGTGCGCTATTTCTTGTGTATCCTGTGCCTGCTGAAGAGCGCTCTGGTCAAGAGGATCAGGGATCTGTTCCTGTTCAGCAGGTTCTTGCTGCGCTGCCTGAACGACTGGCTCTTGTAGCGGTGTCTGAACAACAGGTTCTTGCCATCGTGTCTGCGTTGCTAGCTGCTGGGTGTCTGACGCCTGGGCATCCTCGATAAGCTGTTCGAGGCGTTGCAGTTCTGCGACAATTTGTGCTTGCTCTGTCAGTTGCATGAGGTGGTCCGGATGTATTTTGACGGGCTCCAACGATTTCTGATAGAGGCGCTGCAAAACTTGATGGATAATATTCAGTGCTTGTGTTGTGCTATGTTGTGCGAGAACTTGCCTGCTATACTGTGTCTGGATCATGCTGGCTGTCTGCTCCAGGAGCATATTCATGTGCTTTAACTCTGCAAGCATGGCGTCTCGTTCCGCCATATCAATACCTCCTTTGACTTCTTCGCCGGGGGTGAGTTGTTGCAATCCAACAAATGCGAGCAATGTGATGATAAGTCCAATCGCGACGAGGATCAAGAGGATGACGTACCACGGAACATGCCCGATCGACGTTCTGCTCTGTAATGCCTCTATGGTGATTTTTGCAAGCGAATTCTCTGCGGATGTTGTCACCAAAAAATTGATCGCAAATCCGACGATAATGACTACAAGGATAGCCGCCCATGTCCAGGATGCAGCGATCCATGTATATTGTGCTATGGTATACCACTGCTTTTTACGCTCTTCCGCCATACCTTTCGTTGATTTCTGCTTTTCTAGCATGGCTTGTTGCAAATGATTTTGGACCATGTACGCCTTTCTCCTGATACATATTTTTATTTTTCATTTTCATAGAATTATGTAGATGAAATGGATGTATATTAGTAAGAACTGAGAGCCACTGGATTTGATAACGCGCTATTCTTTATGTATGACTAAATTGTAGCCCTCCGCAAGGCGCTGTGGTTTCAATCCAGACGGAGTGGCTGGTTTTTCGTGTGCTTGAGTCCTGGCGTGATTTCTCGATCAAGCGATAACGCAACGGTGGAAGAAGCCGCCGTCCCTCAGAGTGTCATTATTTGAATAGGACGATATTTTGCAGGAATTCTAAAATATGGCACGCCCAAACGCCATGAAAATATAAAACGTATCCTGCCGACCCAGTAGCGGCACGGTGAAGTGCAACGGAACTGTGCCAGGTAGCCAACGACGGATCAGGCTTCGCAGACGATCGCGTTCGGCCAATCCCCCGCAGAGGCGCAGACAAGCAGCAATGTCACGTAGATGACGAGAATCGCCGATCAATCCCGTAGCGTCGCCGCTTGTCTGCGACCGGGTCGATGACGAGAATCGCCGATCGGAGAGCAACCCCGTCGCAGACGAGGTGGGAGGTGATCGCCCCGGTCACAGACAAGCTGCAATGTCACGTAGAGAAGAAAAATCCGCTCCGTACCCTATTGACGTGACATTGCAGGCAAGCCGCGCCTCTACGGGGGATTGCCTGGCTCTTCCTGTGTATGGGCGTAGAAAAACGTACCCGTGCAAAGAAATCGAAGGTGGATGGCTACCCAACCTTGCGTGTCCATCCATCCCTGAGGTGCCAGATCCGTCGCACGAGTTCGCAGGCACAGTTCCGTTGCACTCCACCGTGCCGCTACTGTTCTGGTAGGATTCCTGCTTCAGGCTCCGGTATATTGGAGAATGTAGAGCCCGGCATTGTAATCGGTCATATAGATCAAGCCGTTTGGATCGACAAATACATCACAGGATTGAATCACCTGCGCGCTTTCTGGCCGTGGATCGTACATGCGCTGAGGATCTGGTGGCACAAAATAGGCCGCCAGCTCTGGCCGGAAGGGATTTTTTATGTCAAATACGCGAATGCCCGCATTCTGATAGGTGGCGAAGATCATTTCTGAACTCTGGAACGAGCCCGGCCGATTCTCGTGCAGATTGTGCGGACCAAAGTGTCCCCCCTTCGCGCAGTAATCTTCCTCGTCTGGCGTGGGAAAGGTCGCGATCGAAATAGGGTTGCCGGGCTCGCGCACATCGAAGACCCAGGTATATTTGACCTGATCAATACAATTGTCGGCGACTCCTTCATCCGCTACAATCACCAGGTTGCGATCGGGTAGGGGCAGGCTGGTATGCGTTGCCCCTCCAAATGGCGGACTCCAGTTGCGGTGAGCGATGAGCTGCGGTTTTGTGGGATCGCTGACGTCAAGCAAGGTCAGCCCGCCATCACGCCAGGAGCCATAGGCCGTGGTCCCGCTGACGATGGCATGGTGAAGCGCATAGCGTCGGTCGGCTGCCCAGTTCGGCGTCTCTCCGCCTGCTCGCCACATGCCCGGTATCCACCAGCGTCCTATCACCTGCGGCTGCGTGGGATCGGCCATATCGATCGTGAGAAAAATATGATCAGTATAGCCCGTCACTGATGCAGAGGCGTACGCATAGCGGCCACCCACGTACCAGATGCGGTGCAGACCAAAGCCCTCGACCGGCATAAAACCTATTTCACGCGGCTGCGCTGGCTGCGAAATATCATAGACACGCATGCCTGCCGCAAAAGAAAGCTCCTGTTTCCCAAAGGTATCAGCAAACGATTGCGTATAATATTCAGTTTTATCGATATGAATATTGGGCGAATGAATATTCACGGCGTTGATGACCAGCAGAAGATCGCCGTAAGCCTGAAGATGGAGCGACCACGTGTTCGGGGGCGCTGGCAGAAAATTGACGGGCCGTGGGTGCTTTGCGTCGCTCACGTCTAGCACACTGACGCCGTTGCTAAACATGTGACCAATATAGGCATGCCCTTTATGGACCATAATTTGCACCCCATCTCCTCGACCTCCCTGGTCTGAGTGGCTGACAAACTCGATGTTTTTGCGCGGGGCGTCCTGGGGTTCGTAATACATGATTCTGCTCCTCTCGGACTAACAAACAAGGGGAATGCTGTATGATGGGCAATATTCTTCTCTATCATATACTGGCAGGCAAATAAAATACAAATTACACCACCGCTAAAATCGGGCCTCTCTTCTATTCGCACATGTTTTTCTGTACAGCAATGCTTCTCCTGACTTTTCAGCAGAAAATAGTGGGAAAAAGACAGCGCCTTTTTAGAATTTTAAGAGGTTTTTCAATATTTTTAGGTGATTTTAATGTATAACCCATATTTTTAGTATATAAAATATAGTAATCGATAAGGTGTGCCATAAGTCTATGTAAAGAAAAGGGTATCGCATGTTTCTATTTCGACGTTCGCGCAAAACATCACAGGGATCCGAGGATTCTCTGGATCAATCATCGACACCTGTAGAAGCTCCCGCAGCGCCGATGGCAGATCGTCGCGATCGCGACGGTGGACCGTCTTTTCGTCCAAGAGATTTACACGAGGCCAACCGTTTAGATTTTCAGCACTTTCTCTTACGACAAATCTTAAAGGGCCATTATGTCGCTCCCGTTTCTTTTCCTCGTAGCATTCTCGATGTAGGATGTGGCACTGGACGCTGGATATTTGATGTGGGGCAGGAGTTCCCCCTGGCGCAGATGGTTGGCTTTGATATCGATATTCCCGCGCTCACCGAGCGTCTCGATGCTCGCTATCACTTTATCCAGGGGGATCTTTTGCAAGGATTGCCGTTCTCCGAAAAATCTTTTGAGTTTGTCCATCAGCGTCTTCTACTCAACGCGCTCCCTGCCGCTTCCTGGCCTCCTTTGATCAAGCGTCTGATTCAGATCACGCTCCCTGGTGGTTGGTTGGAACTGGTGGATGCCACGCACCTTATTACTCCTCCCGGTTCTGCTGGTCAACAGGTACAGCAGTGGAGCGAACAAATCTATCGCCAGAATAAGATTGATCCCCTTCTTGCGCAACATCTCGGTTCTATGCTGAAAGCTTCCCCGCACCTTGAGGATGTCCATTTTGTGTACATTGATGCGCCCGTTGGTGACTGGGGAGGACGGCTGGGCTCTCTCATGGCAAAGAATTATGCCTCTTCCTATGAGTATGTAAAGCCCCTCTATCAGCACTATCTGCGTATCGACTCCCGCATCCTCAATCAGACCTTCGATGATATGCAAAGGGAGTGGGAGATGTTTCAATGCACCAGCCGTATCTATGTGGCCTATGGGCGAAGAAGCTAAGACGAGAACCTCTCTACCAATAGTGTCTTCCATGAGGGAATAATATGATCAATGCCGATCGTATTTCGTATAGCCAATATGAATTGCCTTGCGCACGCCTCTCTTTCGACTTCAACTCATCCCTCTCTCCCCCACGTTTTCCCGTTGCTGGAATGAACCTGCTATACCTCGCTGTTGTACTACACGGAGACGAATCCCGTAGAGGCGCCGCCTGTCTGCAATGTCACGGAAAGAAGGAGAATCTCCCATTAATCCTGTAGAGTCGCTGTTTGTCTGCAATATCACGTAAATACGCCTGTACCCGGTCAAACGTCATCGCACCTGTTCGTACCGCTCCCCAGGCCAGTAGGGACGCTATGAAGCCGCAGCGGAATGGCGTCCGGGAACGCGCTCGATCCCGCTGGCTCCGCAGACGTGGCGCTCCGCCCTTTCCACGGGTTCGCGTGCCACAGAAAACGTGTGCCATGACCTTTGACGGCGTCCCACTGGTCTGTCAATCGTCATGGTGTCTTTTCTCCCACCAGGAACATGCGCTCGAGAAGCTCGTATGAGGGCGAGATGGCCGGTGGGGGCGGACGCCATTCGCCATGGCGTCCCTACTGAGAAAGGCGGAAATGATGGGAGATTCTCCTCCTCTGAAAACGACGTTTTCATGCTGCGTGGTGTCCTCCTGACATGAAGGTCTTATTTCCGTGACATTACAGACAAGCAGCGACGCTACGGACTTGATGCGAGATTCCCCTTCTCTCCGTGACAGTGCGGCTTGTCTCATAAACTCCAACACATTCATTCTCCCCAAAAAGAATTTCGCAAAGACTCTTCAGAAATCTCACCATGCGCCGAATATACATACCAGGAGGAGCAAACACTCCCTTCCGCCCGGCTCTCACACCCACAATGTCGCCTGAGAGAGGGATAGTGCAACATCGACATAGGGACACGTGCAGTGCTAATATAGGGGGGAGTGTCAGGAGAAGATCTCGCGGCAATCGGCATGGTGTAGGATATGTAGGATATGTAGGATGTGTAGCATTTTGGGAAAAAACGTGGTAGCGCGCCAATGTAGGATATGTAGGATGTGTAGCATTTTGGGAAAAAACGTGGTAGCGCGCCAGTGTAGGATATGTAGGATATGTAGGATGTGTAGCCCTGAAGAAATTTTGTTGGCATGAATGAGACTTCGCAGAAGCGCAGAGGTAGGGGCAGCGGTTGATTCCTGCCCGCGTCTCCTGCCGATCCCCGTCCCCCACCGACACCGCTGTTCCTTCATTTCATGCTTATGGGTAAAGGAACACATAGGCCGTGTTTTCCTGGCAATTGGTCAGAAAAATTTATTCGTATTTTTCGTATTGAAGGAGCATAGAACCTATTATGAGCACTATACAAGCTGTCGTGGTTGATCCGAATGTCCCGGGCCGTCTGGGCCTGCGTCCGGTGGAGCAGCCGCAGGCCCGTCCATCTGAGGCCATTATTCGCGTCGGGGCGATTTCGCTCAATCGGGGCGAGATCAATCGCGCTCTTGCCGCTGATGCTGGCTGGCGTCCCGGCTGGGATATTGCGGGCGTGGTAGAGCAGGCAGCCGCCGATGGTACTGGTCCCAGGCAGGGGGCCCGTGTGGTTGGTTTTCTCGCGGCCTCTGCTGGCTGGGCGGAACTGGTCGCGGTACCAACGGATTGTCTGGCTGAGTTGCCCGCGAACGTTTCGTTGGCTCAGGCGGCGACGCTCCCGGTAGCAGGCCTGACTGCGCTCTATGTCCTGGAAAAGGGCGGCTCGCTGCTGGGCAAAAATGTGTTGGTAACGGGTGCTTCGGGTGGCGCGGGCCATCTTGCCTGCCAGATTGCTGTATACGCCGGGGCAAAGCAGGTGATCGGCGTGGTGCGTCAGGCTCACTATGCGAAATCGGTGCGCGAAACGGGTGCCGAGGTGATCGTGAGCGATGACGGGAAAGCCGCAGCGCACTATGGCCCCTACGATGTCATCGCCGAGTCGGTCGGTGGTCAGGTGCTGGGGAATGTGATGGGGATGGTGGCGAAAGAGGGGATCTGCGTCAACTTTGGCAATTCCGCAACGCCCGAGGTCACCTTTAATCTGCGCAACTTCTTCCCGATCGGCGGCGTGAAGCTCTACGGCTTTATTCTCTTCCACGAGGTCAAATACGAATCCGCTGCTAGTGGCTTGAGTCGTCTGCTCTCCCTCGTCTCGAATGGCAAACTTATCCCGCCCATCTCCGTCGAGCAGCCCTGGGAGCAGATCGCCGAGGTCGCGCAACAATTGATCGCTCGCCGCTTCGTCGGCAAAGCCGTGCTCACCGTCAATCCTGACCTGAAATAGCCCTTTGTTTCGTCTCATGACAGAGACCACCCTTGTAGAGGGTGGTCTCGTCAAATGAAGCTCTTGTTATCAGATGGCGAACAGGAGTAGTTTACGCAACCTGACTATTGATGTGATCTTTTACTGCCTGCTCGATGTTCTTGCAGGCCTGTTCCAATAGCGCTCGTGGGCAAGCGATATTGATCCGGTTGAAGCCTTCTCCCTCCGTACCGAAGATGAAGCCTTCATCAAAGGCAATCCTGGCCTGCTTTATGGCGAACTCCTGCAAGCTTTGCGGGTCCAGACCAAGTTCCCGGCAGTCCAGCCAGACCAGATAGGTTCCTTCCGGTTGAATCACTTTGATTTGCGGGATATGCTCGGCAAAGTATGCTGTGAGAAATGCTAGATTTGCTTTTAAATAATCAAGCACCTGATCCAGCCATTCGTCACCGTCGCGATAAGCGCTCTCGGTGGCTAAGAAGCCAAATATATTTCCTCCTATAAAGCCAGTTGTTTGCAGTGTTTGCAGATAGCGCTCACGCAATTGCGCATTTGGAATGATGACCGTCGATGTTTGCAGCCCGGCCAGGTTGAAGGTTTTGCTTGCTGCAATGCAGGTGATGGAGTGCTGGGCGAACTCTTCGGAAATCGACAGAAATGGCGTATGCACATAGTCTTTATAGATGAGATCGTTATGAATTTCATCTGCCACGACCAGGATGTTGTATTTCTGACAGATGTGCCCGAGCTGTTCCAGTTCCGCTCGGCTCCATACCCGTCCGATCGGATTGTGTGGACTACAGAGGATGAGCAGTTTCGCGCCCAGCGCGGCTTTCGCTTCTAAGTCCTCGAAGTCTATCGTGTAATAGCCCTCGGCAAATTTGAGCGGATTATTGACGACCTCGCGTCCGTGCTGTTCGATGGACATCTTAAAGGGATAATAGACGGGCGGTTGAATGATGATTTTATCGCCCGGCTCGGTGAACTGACGCACGATGGTGTTCAATGCGGTGACGACTCCGGGACTGTGGCAGAGCCAATCTTTCTCAATAGTGGTATGGTGTCTTCTCTGTAGCCAGTCAACAATGGCCTCAGTATACGAGTCTGACCTGAAGGTATAGCCAAAAATGCCATGCTCGACCCGCTTTTTTAGCTGGTCAATGACTGGTTGAGGAGACATAAAATCCATATCTGCAACCCACATGGGAATGGCGTCTTTCACGCCAAAGCGGCCCTCAAGCCCATCCCATTTTGCACAATCGGTGTTCATACGGTTGATTTGTTGATCGAAGTCGTAGCGCAATTGGTATTCTTTCTACCTTTTGCCCCTTTTCGCATGCCTGGATATTTCGCACAACATGTGGCATACCAATCTGGCAAAAGAAACTGTTTTGTTGGTATGAGGAATAAACTGGCAGTGGTTTCTTTGCGTCTGACCTTGGACATCAGCGCAGCAAAACAAAAACTGTGTGAGCTCATTTCATCTATTTGCAGTATCTCCAATTTAACGTTTGTTTGTCAATAGGCGTGGCTGTTTTCAGCAGGGCACATGAGAAGGCACATTAGCTGCTATGTTTCTTCCACAGCCAGTAGTAGCCATCGCCATAGGCATTATGAAAAGGAACTTTGCCCACGAAATCGTATTGTTTACTGGCGGTCAGCGTTTGTTCGAGTTGCATGGACAGACCCGCATGATAGCCATAACTCAATTCAATGAGATCGAAGTATCCTTCTTTAATCGCAGCCTTGTAGGCGTTGTCCCCTGAAAGATTATGGCGTGCTTTGTCGGTATAGACGAAATAATCCAGGCTTGTCCATTCCCAGATGTCCGTCTCATTTTGCAAATAGTAGCGCGAAACATCGTAATCTTCTATCAGATAGTGACCATTCCCGCGATGTACCCTGGGCTGCAAGAGCGCGATAAGCTGCGTGCTGGAGGGCCAGTCAGCGAAGAGATTGCGCGCTTGCTGCATACCCAGCGGAAGCGCCAGCAGGCAAAGAGCCAGGGCAACTCCCCAGGCCAGAGCAACAAGACGCTTCCAGCACAATGCGACGAGGGAGACGATGGCAAAACCCGCCAGCGGCGCAAGAAAGAACATGCTGAAGGCCAGATGTTTGTCCAGCGAGACCATTTCTCCCTTGTAGGTATGATAGAACGGAACCAGCAGTGCCGAACTCAGCAGGATCAGCCCACCGGGAAGCCGCTGTTTGCCGCAGAAGCACAGGCCCAGTACGGTGAGGGCGAAGAAGATCCCTTCCATCGTGAGAATATGTTGCAGAACCTGGAGTGGTGGCGTCCCGATAAAGCTGGAGCGATTGGTTGTGGTAAAGCTCAGGCCGGTGAGCACCTGCTGGTCCAGCGATTGGTAGGCGATGAAGCCCACGACGACCAGCGAAAAGATGCCGAGTGCCGGGCGCACGATCATCTCTTCCGATCCCTTGTGCTGCCAGCTCCACCACGCAAGGAGTGCCAGTACGCTCGGTATGAAGAGCAGCCCTGCATACTTGGCGGCCACTGCCAGCACCAGGAGCGGCCCCAGTCCCAACAGGCTCCTGGCTGAAACGGCTTTACTGGCGCGTAAGCAGAGCATCATTGCCAGTGCCAGCAGACAAAAACAGAGAGAATCGTAGGTGGCAAGCCGTCCCACGAAGAGTACAGATCCTTCACATGCAAAGAAGAATGCGGCGATGAGGGCGCTCTTGCGGTCAAAAAACTCGATCGTCACGAAGTAGACGCAAATCGTCACGATCAACATGCAGAGCAAGCTGAACAGACGCGCCGCTTCCAGTCCGCCCAGGGAAGCGAGCAGGCCCCCGATGACCGGATAAAAAGAGGGATAGCCAGAAAAGTAGGAGCCATAGGGTTCCAGATACGACACTTTGCCCTGCCAGCTCAGCACGATCTCTTTTCCTGCCAGCAAGTAGAGTGCTTCATCCTGGAAGGCCGTGTTGCGTAATGTCAGCAGGGAGACGATTGCTTGCATAAGGAGAATGAGCGCTAACGGTAATTGGGAAAGTATGTCTTTGCCAGAAGATCTGAAGGTCATTTTAGGAGTCGGGGTCGTCGGTACGGGAGAACTCTCGATCACAAGGAAAACTCCTTTGCGTAGCCACCACAACCACATATGCGCATACAGTGATGGCGGGATGAAGAACAAAGCAGATGTTGCAAGTACTGCTCTACATCGTCTGATACCATGCTACTGCCTGCGACTAATAATCCTATATCGCGCCCATTTCGTCAAGATGCAGTTTTCTCGCTTTTTAATCCCTATTTCATGTTTCTCTGTCCAACTTGACGAGCCTGACCTTTTTTAACACAGAGGAATAACGCTGATGACAGAGGGAAAGCACCTGCCGCCAATAGGATCAGAGCGTGACTATTCCCTTGCTGCCATCCACGGTGATGCATTGGCCGTTGGTAATACGTTCTGTTGCTCCCGGGACGCCAACTACGGCCGGAATGCCGTATTCGCGGGCAACGACGGCACCATGGGACATCGCTCCGCCCATTTCCATGACCAGCCCGCTCGCGGTAAGAAAGAGTGGCGTCCAGCCTGGATCGGTCGAGGGCGCGACGAGAATCTCGCCGGGGAAGAGCCGTGCGCCCGTCGGATCAAGGATGACGCGTGCCTGGGCCGTGATTGTGCCTGGAGAGGCGGATGATCCTTTGAGCACCTCTCGGCCATCTTCGCTGGGGGGCGTTTCCAGTACTGGTTCTCTCCCGTCTGAGAGCAGGACGCGGGGGATATGACGGCGCTGCATTTCTCGCTCATAGTCAGCCCGTCGTTCGCGCACTGTCGCGTGCATATCCGTGCCCGCCAGCGCTGCTGCTGCCTCCTCTGCTGTCAGGAAGAAGATATCTTCTACCGTTGCGATCTGTCCAGACTGCACCAGCGTCTCGCCAACGGACCGAAGCAAGTTGCGTGCTCGGGCCAGGAGCAGAACGACGTAATACTTTGGCCGCTCCCGCAGTCCTGCGAGGGCGCGTACGCGCTTCAGGCAGAACTTCACCACTGCGCCTCGCCACCAGCTTTTCCTCGTGGCCCGGCGCACCAGTTCAGTTACCATCGCTTCTGCTTCCTGTCGGCTGCGTTGAAATTGTTTATCGGGTGCCAGCGTCGGGTCTGTCAGTTGCAGATAGTTGGTAAGCATGCCCAGCAGGTGCGTCGGGTCCTCGGACCAGTGAGGCAGGCCGAGATCGATTTCCGCGACGCCTCGATGTCCATAAACACTGAGAAATTCTGTCAATCCCTTCTGTAGCGTGGGTGGGAGCTTCTCTGCGTGATAGTCTCGGGCCATTTGCTCAGGCGCGGTCTCAGTCACATAGTGCGCTGCAATCTCATCCGTGCGCACGTGCTGAGCCAGCGCCCAGAGCGAGAGATCCATCTCGATCGTCGGATTAGAGGGGAGGCCGCGCAACATCTTCTGGAGATCTTCCGCGCTGGCGAGATCCTTCAATAATACGCTCGCCAGCGCAAATGATGCCACTCCACAGATGAGGAAAGACATTACTCTTGAGATCAGTGGAACAGCATCGTGCAGCATCATCTGCTCGTAGACAGCCAGATGCTCGGCCGCGCTCGCATTCGCAGGTACCGTTCCCAGCGAGCGAAATGTTGTCTCCAACTTGGCTATGCGTGCCTGCGCTGTTGAGGGACGTAGCAAGACCGGCATGAGATAGAAAAGCAAACGGTTTTTCACCAGCAGAGAAAATGCCAGACGTATGACCGGCCCACGAGATTCGGAAGTGATGGATAGGTGTGGATCAGTGATAATCTGCTTGAAGAGATCAGCCGAGCGCGCTTCTACAAAGCGTCCCAGCGCATTGATCATAAAACTACGTCCGATCGAGTGACGCAATGCTGGCGTCACATCCAGGAAAAGGCGGGAAGCCGCAATCGTGAATGCTGTTGGACCCTGACGAGGGTCGCCGGGCGGCAAACCTGCCAATGTGGCTATGGCGGAGCCGAGGAAGCGAAACGCCGAGATGCCCATGGGCGTTAATGGTCGATAGACGCCCTGCAAGACGCTGACAGAAAAATAGACGCGCAAGATCTCGTCGGAGAGTGGCGCTTTTGCGGGCAATGGAAAGAGCGTCGTAATCGGTCTCGCCTGGGTCAGCCAGAAGCGTCCGGCAGCGTCCAGCGCCCACTCGATATCCTGTGGCGCTTTGTAATGTGCCTCTACCTGCGAACCCAGTTGGACCAGATCACGGATCTGAGCATCTGATAAACACAGATCCTGGTTGTCTTCTCGCTCGATTCGTTCTGTGCCACCGCCAGCTATTGCGCGAATAACGACGCGTTTATTGCCGGGAGCGCGCTCCACGATTTCGCCTGTGGGCGTATTGACGACCAGATGATCAGGATTTGTGGCCCCTGAGACCACGGCCTCACCCAGACCCGGATTAGCATCAATGACGGCCTGCCGCCGTTTCCCCGTCAGCGGATTGGCTGTGAAGAGCACGCCCGCAACGGAGGCGTCGACCATAGACTGCATGACGACCGCCAGGCGTGTTGTGCGATGATCAATGCCAAAATGTTCCCGGTAGCTGATTGCCCGCTCGGTCCAGAGCGAGGCCCAGCAGCGTTGTACCGCATCCAGCACAGCCTCTGCGCCAACAATATTGAGGTAGGTCTCCTGCTGTCCCGCGAAGCTCGCGCCCGGCAGATCCTCAGCGGTAGCCGAAGAGCGTACTGCTACGGGAATCGCTTTCCCCTCTCCCAGCTTGTCATAAGCCTCAGTAATCGCTGTCGCAATCTCGGATGGCATCGCTGTGGAGCGCAGACGCTCACGCACTGCTTTCTCGAAGAATGCCGGAGACGTGGACTCAGACGTCAGTGTGGCCAGAAGAGCGTCGAGGTCAGCCTGTTCGGCAGTGTGTGCATAGGCGACCGTGGTGACGCAAAAACCATCGGGGACTGGCAGGTTCGCACCCACCAGCTCACCCAGATTCGCACCCTTCCCGCCTGCAAGCGCGAGCATCGTATGATTGAGCGCGGTAAAAGGAAGAATGAGTGGCTCAGGGTCGCCGGATTTGTGGCTGAAAGCGTTCATTGTTCCCTCTCCCTCTGGCAAAAGACGCATGCGCGTGACTTATTCTCACGGATAAGTGAAGTGCCTCTAGCATATATCGGATAGCAGGCGGCGTCAAGGGTTTTTCACGGCTTCTCAGTGTTGTGAGGTGGGTCAAGCTGCAAACCCATAAAATACACATCAACGAATTGTTCGTGCAAGTAAAGATCGCGGGTAAGCCGACCCTCTCGCACGAAACCGTGTTTCTCGTAAAGATGGATTGCAGGGAGATTATCGACGCGCACACGCAAATTAATCTTACGGATCGTGCCAGTTTGCCGGGCCCAATCAAGCAAATATGCCAGCAGATGGTTCCCAATCCCGAGATTCCAATAGTTGCGTAACACGCTGACGCCGAATTCGCCAGCGTGCTGAAGGCGAGGACGTTTGCCTGTGCTGAAGGTCAATGTCCCTGCGATCTCGCCCGCAATTTCGGCGATGAGATATATGCTCGTCGGCGTCTCCCTGGTTTTCTGAAGAAATGCGCGTTCCTCTTCCACACTCAACCCAAACTCGCCGGGACCAAACGGGATATTCTCACTTTCGCCCGAGATCTGCTCGAAGTAAGCCAGGAGCTGTTCTGCATCCTCAGGTTCTGCATCTCGTAGTGTGAGCTGAAGGTTATTTCTTAGCATGATGTGCTGCGTCATGAATATCTCCTTAAATACATATAGGTGAGTATTCTAACATAGAGATATTGGCGTCAGCAAATTGTATTGAACTCTTCAGAGATTGCCATACTGGCCGATATTCTATTCTGTAAGCTTGCTTGTATGCTCTCTCCTAATCCTGGTCCAATGTGCTGGCTAGTGACGCAATGATCCTATCGAGCTCCCGACGCGCCTGCACGCGCTCCCCGGCTAAGATCAGTCCCATCGGATTGTGCGTCATGCGCGAGATGATTTTTATGCCGAGCTGGCCCAGGGCCTCGTCCTGCTCGCTCAGGTGCGTGCGAACCAGGGTGGGATCGAGGTGGACTGGAATGAACTGTTTATCAATCGTAAAAATTCCCTGGCGAATAACTTCGCGCATGGCCGCTATCGTTGGCGTGCGTCGATACGCATTCAATACGGCGAGAATTGCATCCGTATAGTTGGTCCAGCGCGGATTACACTCGGCAAGATAGGGAACTTGAGGACGTTGCAGGCGCTGTTGCAGATGGCGCTCCAGGGGTCCAGGCAGCATAATATCCAGGTTTGCAATGCCGCGAATATCGTTGAAATGGACATTGCAGCGGACGGCTGCCTGACGCAAGAGCATCGTGAAAAAGCGCTCGGTCTCGTCTTCACCCGCCTCTTGCAGTGTGCTGAGATAGTTGTTCTTTGGCTCATAACTGCTGGTTCCCACGCAGGCCTTGCTGCCCTCGAGCTGCAACTGCCCATTCCAGCCGAGCGAGGCGACCTCCCCATTGAGCAACACCAGCGACATCCCCGGCGAATCTTCCAGATCGAGAAAGCGGCTGATCACGATGCGCTCTTCTTTCTCCAGATTCATCGTGGCTATGAGCTGGTCACGCGCAATCGCCAGAGCCTCCGTCCAGTCGAGCGCAGTGATGGGATGGAGTGCGTCCCCATCCTGGATAATCGTAATCTGCCCATCGTGCATCGTCAGCAAGCTACAGCCGTAGTTGCCATCCGACTCAGCCCCACGCAGCATCACACCCAGCGGATAGTGCGCGGACAGACCTGCCTGTGCATAAAGCTCTTCAATCTCTTTGAGGAGCGTGAGAGAGGCGGGTACGAGATTATGGACGGAAGCAATCGTATATTCTGGAAGCGCAAAGCCTGGTAACTGAAGTTCATCTGCGAACGCATAGAAGCTCGCCTTGTTTTTTAGGAGATGGACCATACTTGCAGGCAGGCCCCAGATCTCGACCTCACCCAGCAATGCGCGGATCTGCTGATTGGCCTCGGGCACATGAATATAGGGGACGACCAGCGTTTGCTCTGCCGCCCGCTCCCGGCCTAAGCAGGCAAATTCGGCAAAGTCCGTCATGCGTAGCTCTTTCTGGAAGAGTTGCGCCAGATAGGCAACCTGTCGTTCAATCGTCGCAGAAGGTGTCTCGACCAGGAGAAAGGCCTGCTCTGCATCCATTGGAATATGTCCGCAACGTTCACCATAATGGGCTTCAATTTTATTGACCATGGACGCATCTGAAGCTCGTAGTACACCACGACCAATATTATGAAAGCCCGCACCCAACATGGTGCGCTGCTCTGCATTGCCAAAAATTGGTGCCTGTAGATAATGTATCCCCATGAATTGACCCTCTTTCAGTCTTTACATGTAAGGATAGCGTCCGCCCTTGACCCTACCCCACCACAAACAAATTTCTATTTCTACCATACACACGCTTACCAATGGACGTCCGTTGCATTCTTATGCTACTAGTACCAGACGGTGGAAATGTGGCATAATAAATGGTATGAAGTCATACTGAGAAAGCTGCGTGGTCCCTTACGTAAATTATTACAATCACATATTTCTCCTTCCTTAATTGATGCCCTTTCGCTACTCCCGATTCAGGTGCACATGGAATAAATTCTATTTATCATACTACACGGCAAGCGGCGTCTCAGCGTATATGGGTTGGCAGGAGTTTCAATGTATTGATGAGAAACAGTGGTATACTTATTCTGAAAAAGAAAGGGTCTGAAGATTTTGAGCACGCAGAATGAGGAACGCAGAAAGCTCAGCCTTCTCGGTCTTCTGTTGTTTTTCATGCTGATATTGCTCGTCTTTACGATGGCGCAAACCATTCAGGAAGTGCACAATTTTCAGCAGGAGAATAGCGCGTTCAAGGCAAGAGATGTGAGCACCATTCGTACGTGGATGACCATTCCGGTTGTTTCCCATATCTATCAGGTGCCCGAAAACTATCTCTATCTCAAGCTGCATATTAGCAACTCGGCCGCAGATCGCCATGCTACGCTCAATAAGATCGCTTATACTACTCATCAACCGGTGGCGCGGGTGATCAAGACGCTTCAGTACGCCATCGTGCAGTATCGTCAGGAGCATCCTTCTTCCCTGTCACCATCTCCGATGCTCTCCGCCACCCTATTAGCAGTAGAAAGGAGGGAAGCATGAATACCTTCTTTCTCGATGCCTTGCAGCAGTATGGGTATCCGGTACTCTGGCTGATTGTTTTCTTTGCGGCTGTCGGGCTTCCCATTTCGGGCTCGCTTCTCCTCTTCGCCTCGGGTGCGTTCGCCGCCCTTGGCGATTTTGATATTTTTATTCTGTTTCCCGTTGCGCTGAGTGCAGCCGTTATGGGGGACACTCTCAGCTACTTTATTGGTCGGCGGGTCGGGATCTCCCTCGTGAGCTGGCTTGAACGCCGCAAACGCTTTCGTTTCGTGACGCCAGAATCGCTTGAGAAGGGGCGGGTGTACTTCAGGCGCAGGGCCGCATTGGCGATCTTTCTCTCGCGCTTTCTTGTCGTCGCGTTGGGCGGACCCGTCAATCTTGTCGCTGGCCTGGAACTCTACCCTTATCCCCGCTTTCTTCTGTGGGACATCAGCGGACAAATTCTGAGCGTGATCATTTCATTGGGATTGGGCTATATTTTTGCGCAAAGCTGGGAAGAAGTCGCGGGCGTCTTTGGCGCGGCCTCCAGTCTCATCCTCGCCCTCCTGGTCGTCATCCTTCTTTCCGTGATGCTCGTACGAAAGCTCCGCCAGCGCAAATATGCCCGGCAAGCTGCCATCGATAAGGTGGCGGAGAATAGCCAGCTTCTCCTGCCAGCTCCGAGCGAGGCGAATACCCCCCATCAACTGGTTGTTCTGGCCGAAGAGAAAATAACCCACCAGCTGTCCGCTACAAGCGAAGAGAATGCTCCCCAGCAACTACCTGCTGTGGCCGAAGAGAACATGCCCCGCCACCTGCCTGAAAGCACCCGAGAGAATGCCTTGCAGCAGTTGTCTCAGTCCATAGAGGCGAACGTGCTGCTTCCCCTGACCGAGACCATAGAGGAGAATGTCCTGCTTCCCCTGACCGAGACCACCAGGAAGCTGCATTCAGATTCCTCATTTATTTCCGATTAGGAGATCCTTTATGAAGACGAAGAAGCCCACTATTCTGATTTTGACCACGCATACCGGAGGTGGACATCTCAATCTCTCTCAATCCCTCAAGAATATGCTGGAAGATCGCTATACGATTGAGATTGTGGACCCACAATCGCGGATAATTGGCTGGAGCTATGCGGTTTTTAGCCGGTATTGGGTACGTTTCTTAATCTGGCAGTATACTTCTACAAATAATTCATTTGTCGCATTCTGCTACCAATGGATCCTTACTGTGTTGAGTTATCGCCGCCTGCGCAAGCTCATCGCGCGTGTTCAGCCGCAACTGATCATCACGACCCATTCTCTGCTGTCCTACGCGATTGCCCATACCAATGCGCATCAACCCCAACCTGTGCCCCTCGTTTTTCAGCTTACCGATCTGGGGGAACTCCATATGACCTGGTTTTCGGTGAAGCATGCCGACGCGTATCTCGCCCCCACGCGCGAAATTTTCGCTCAGACGATCGCGCAGGGCATCGATCGCAAGCGGGTTCACATTACTGGCCGACCCGTACGACCGCAATTTCTGGACATTGAGCTTTCTCCTACTGAGAAGAGCAAAACGCTTGCTTCCCTCGGCTTTGATCCTGCTCTCCTGACCATTTTTCTCCAGGGCGGTGCAGAAGGTTCTGCGGGCGTTGCTCGTCTGATCACTGGCCTGCTGAGTATCGGTAAGCCTGTGCAGATCATTCTGGCGGCAGGCAACAATACACGCATGGTCACCATGTACGCAAACGCGAAGCAGGTGCATGTGCTCCCTTTTACAGAAGTCATTGCACCCTATATGGCTGCCGCCGATATCATCGTTGGCAAGGCGGGAGCCAGCTTCATCACAGAGGCGTTTATGGTTGAGAAACCCTTTCTTGTCACGGCCTTTATTCCAGGTCAGGAAGCTGCCAATTTACGCTTCATTGAGCAACATACTCTCGGCTGGGTTTGCCTTGAACCTCTCGCTCAGCAGGAATTGTTACGTAAAATTGCGTATAATCCCACGCTACTTGCGGAAAAGGTTGAGGCTATTCGGGCCTATAAGACCTGGAACAGGCAGATGAATCAGAATATTTGTGCTGTTATTGATCAATTACTTTCTGGAGAAAAGGGACAGTAATCAGGGGCAAGTTAAGAAACCTCGTTTGTGGTATGACGCCAGTTGACGGTAGGCAGGATGAGGTTTCTCTCGATATACTGCCGGTGTTGCATGGCCAGCCCGATCAGTGAGCCAATCACGGCTTCGTTCAGCAGATGCGGCTGGAGGCCAAGTTCGAGGAGGCCAGTATGGGTTGCATGGAAGTAGTGCTGCTCTGCCTCGATGCGTGGATTTGGTAGATGCTCAACATGGGTCTCTATGCCGAGTTGCTTGCTTTTCCAGGCAACCATTTCTGCCAGATCCACAAGCGAAAATTGTTCGGTGATCTGATTAAATACACGATATTCGCCTGCGTGCGGTGGCGATATAATCGCAAGTTCGATACATCTGATCGTATCTCTCAAGTTGATATAGCCGCGCGTTTGCTGGCCGCTTCCATAGACGCTGAGTGGATATTCCATGGCGGCCTGGACGCAAAAACGATTCAGCGCGGTACCGTAGATCTGGTCATAGTCGAAACGCGTGGCCAGACGCGCATCCTGCACGGTTTCGTCGGTCTCCACGCCATAAACGATCCCCTGGTTCAGATCCGTGGCAGAGATGCCCCAGATTTTACAACAGAACATAATGTTATGGCTATCGTGCACTTTGCTCAGATGATAGAACGATCCAGGCTGTTTCGGAAAGGGCAAGACGTCCGAACGCCCTTTGTGGTGAATCTCGATAAAGCCCTCTTCGATGTCAATGTTTGGCGTGCCATATTCGCCCATCGTGCCAAGCTTGACGAGATGGCAGGTGGGAGCAAATTCTTTGATCGCATAGAGAACATTTAATGTACCAACGACATTATTTGTTTGCGTAAAGACGGCATGCTTGCGATCAATCATAGAATACGGGGCCGAACGCTGCTCTGCAAAATCGACCACGGCTTCCGGCTGTGTCTCTTGAAAGACGGAAGCGAGTACATCATAGTCAGTTGTATCACCAATGCGTACCTGGATCTGTCGTCCAGAAACCTCTTTCCAGGCTGCAACCCGTTCGTGAAGGGTTTGGATAGGGATGAGACTGTTAAAGCCACGCTCCAGGTCAAAGTGCCTGCGTGCTAAATTGTCGAAGATAGTAACATCATGCCCTTTGCTGGAGAGGTAGAGAGATTGTGGCCACCCGAGGTAGCCATCACCCCCCAGGATGAGAATACGCATAAGTTCCTCCATTATTGGTGCTGAAATTATTTGGGGTCCTCGTTGGGAATAAACTAAGAATGGATGATCCGAGGAAAATCCCTGAAAGAAGCACCTCTTCATTATACCTTAGCACATATTCGGATTTTATTATAGTTCGGTGTTCCGGTACTAGAAGACGGCAGAAAACTATGCGTATGATACGTTTTCTCTTGCTTCTTTGTATCACAAAACCGGTTGCTCGCAGCGAAAATGTGGCATAATAAATTTTAGCGACTATACTGAGAAAGCTACATGAAAGACGTTTTTTGCATCTCCTATACCTGTTTTCACGGGAGAGGACAGGGGAAACATTGTAGAAAGAGGCAATTACAGTATGAAACTGGCGTTTAGTACGCTTGGTTGCCCTGCCTGGTCAACTGAGCAGGTGATAACGCAGGCGGTCCAGATGGGCTACGACGGCATCGAATTGCGCTTGCTGGATGGCGAACTGATCGATCCGCAGCGCGATGAGGCACGGGTGATCAGTGCCATTCAGCAGTGTCGTGCCAAAGGATTGGACGTTTGCGCATTAGATACTTCTTGTCGCTTCAATACCCCCGATGCGCAGGAGCGGGCGCGGCAGGAAGTCGATCTGGAGCATTGGATACAACTGGCCGAAAAGGTCCAGGTTCCCCTTTTGCGCATTTTTGGGGGCGCGGTCCCGCCTGCAACGCAAAGTTCAGAGGAAGAAGAGAATGCCTGGCTGGTCGCCTCTCTGAAGCGCGTGGCACCACTTGCCGAGCGGGCAAATGTGACTGTCGTGCTGGAGACACACGATGCTTTCTCTTCCGCGCGCCGCGTGGGCCGCGTCTTAGCTGCGATCAACTCGCCCGCGATCGCCGCTCTCTGGGATAGCCACCATCCTTACCGCGTCGGCGAGAGTGCTCAGGAGGTTGTTGCCGCTCTGGGCTCGCGTATTGCCCATGTCCATGTAAAGGACGCGCTCAGGAAAGGGGCTGAAAGCTCCGATTGGCAACTCGTCCTGCTCGGTGAGGGCGAGGTGCCAGTCAAAGCACAACTTGCGGCACTGGCTGAGCTTGGCTATACCGGCTATGTCTCGATCGAATGGGAGAAGCGCTGGCATCCAGAGATTGCCGAGCCCGAAATCGCTCTCCCTCAACATATTGCCTGGCTCAAGCAATTGCCGTACTTTGTCTAACGCTTAATGTTCTGGTTGCTGTACGCGGTTCTTCCAACGGTTAGCAGTACGTACACTGCATCCGACGCGTGCAGCAATATCCCGATCACTCAGATCTGGTTCTTGCAGAAGCAGCGCCTCAATTTTCCCTGAATACCCCTTCTCAAAGGCAAGCGAACTTTGTTGACCAAGGAAAGAGATTCCAGATAGATCCATTGCCTCTAATTCGCCAGTTTGTGCGGTATTTTCTTCGTGCTGAAGGTCCTGTACAAGCTGTTTGACGTTTGCTGCCTGTACCGGGAAGGCGAGGGTCGCGGCAATGCGGTTGACGGTTTCTTCGGCGACCTGCATGGAGATCTGTGAGACCTGTTCGACGGTCTGACGGTTCATTTCTCGCATGAGCTGTAGGTTTTGCTGGTTCATGGTGACGACGGTCTGTAAAACCTTATCCAGTTCGCTTGGCTGGAGCGCCGCCGGTTGTGCCGTTTCCTGGTGCGCTTGCACACTGGTCGCAATCTGGGCGGTGTATTCTCGCGTGGCGATAATCTGCATACGCCAGCGTTCCATCGTGCGGTCCACGGCCATGAGTACCAGGAGCAGCGTTGCCAGCGCCGCACGTCCATACACAAACAGAATGCTATTGATGCCGAGCACGTTCATGGCGTCGTCAATGGTGCTATCTCTGGTCACGAGATGCTGCGTGAGCGGATTGAGTACGGTCACGAGCGGCATATCGCGATGCTGTGTAAAGATCGCGCTGGTCATGACGGACATGACGCAGAGAAATACCAGGAAGACGACGTTGAACAGGAAGATCAGGAATTTTTGCCAGCCCGCTACGGGCATGCGCAGCAGGTCGGGAATGCGCCCGATCACGAGTAAGATCTGGAAATCAATGCCTAACCCCATGATGCCGAGCCAGACATAAAATAGATAGGGTACCTGTCCCAGCACTTGTCCGTTGCTCAGGACATCCATAAAGCCAAGGACAGAAGCTATGGCGAGCAAATAGCCCAGCACCAGGTTAATGATCTTATCTGCGCGGTGCGTCCACTCTATCGCCTTCTCATAGAAATTTGTTGGCTGTACTTTTGCCAGTTGTGCCGCGGTACTGGACTGCTCAAGGTCTTCTTTTATCTTCGACCAGGACCAGCGGAAATTTTTTTTCTGAGATGTAGATTGCGATCCTCCGGGTAGAGGTTGTACTACTTGTACCATTCAAATGTCCTTTTTAGTACTATAGAACTATTGGACTATTTTCATACACTACCGGCTCATTGGTCCGTTTCCGAGTATTCATTCAGACCATTTCGCCTTCAGAAACATGGGTCAATACGCTCAAGAGAACATAGGAGATGTCAGGCAGACCATCGTCCATAACAAAAATAACGTATGGTATAGCCTTCTTCCAGTATATCATGCTTTACCTTTTTACCATACAGAATAGGAGATTTCGCGTACTCCTGGTCGGCGCACATCTTGTACTAAGCTCTTCTGTTCTTATTCTCTTTCTTTATCCTTCAAACGGTAATGCGCATGCGATAAGTTGCAGTTTCTGTTTTCGCGTGAGCTGCTTGATTCTATACTCCTCCTGTAATGCTTCTCTTTTCGTGGCGAATGTCCACATCGCCAGCAACGTCACGGGCAGGTGCGCACGCGTATAATGCCCACCCTTCCCGGCATTGTGCGTTGCAACACGTTGTTGCACGTTTCTGGCATAGCCAGTATACAGCGTGTCATTCGCGCAGCGCACGATATAGACATAATGGGCCTCCCGGGCCGTGTGTGGCATGGTTTCTATGGTCACTCTCTCCTTTCGCCTCTACGGGGGATGTACGACGAGCAGTATACTATTCTTATGGGTAATAGCGGGCCTTCTCGTAGCGTCGCTGCTTGTCTGCGACCGGGTCGCTCTCCGAGCGGAGATTTTCGTCAT
>DATJHM010000158.1:0-7989 GCA_035493895.1 Ktedonobacteraceae bacterium | reverse complement strand
AGTATGATCGTTATTTGTCTATAGAGAAGCGGAGAATAGAGAATGCAATCAGAAAAGATAAGCGACAATACGACGGCAAATATCGATGATCTTGATACGCTCCTCGCAAGCAAGGTCAAGGATATCATAGAAAGACAGTGGGGCAAAAGTTTAACTGATATCAAGCATTTAAGTGTAGAGCAGTTTTACGAGCGTCGTATCGTGGGCGGCCAGGTGTCATACAAGCCTATCAATCGATTTGTAATATATGCACAATTCCATACAGCAAAAGATCCGCGACGGTTGACATTTAGCGTGTCAGCGTATAGTCTGGTAGCGTAAGCAGGCCAAAGAACAAGAGGGGAGAGGTCGAACCTCTCTCCCCTTTTTTAATACTTCTAGCAGGATTGCAGTATGGCATTTAGTTCACCTAAAACAAAGCTCCAATAAGTAACTGAGTAGGATGGTAAATGTTGTATTGCCCTTTGCCGCTGCGATTGGCCTTATCGAGCGCGATACCTTTTTGTCTGAGCTGGCTCTGCGCCTCTATCTGGCGCATCCTGGTCTCTCGGAAAATCGCGTTACGCGTCTGATGTGCCAGCAATTGCGCCTATCGGCCCTGCCTCAGGGAAGTTGTCAGCAGCAAGGATTACAGCATATTTATCAGCAAACGTGCCGCGAAAAGCGCTGTGCACACTGTATTCTGGGGAAAAGAGAACTATGAACGAGAAGCAGGAATATGATCAGCAAGAGACTGCTCCCTCCGGTGAGCGATTGGCGCGCTTTCTGGCACATGCGGGCGTCGCTTCTCGCAGGCATGCTGAGGAGCTGATCGCGGCTGGTCGTGTGCAGGTGAATGGGACAATGATCACTGCCCAGGGTACGCGTGTCGATCCTTTGCACGATCGTATTCTTGTCGATGGCCGCTTGATACAGAGCACAACAGAGCAGGTCTATCTGCTTCTCCACAAACCAGCCGGTTATGTGACGACCGCGCACGATCCTGAAGGGCGTCCGACGGTGCTGGATCTTTTGCCTGCTGATCTGCGGGGCTTACGCGTCTATCCAGTTGGCCGTCTGGACCGTGATACCAGCGGTTTATTGCTCTTAACAAATGATGGCGAATTTGCTCTCCACCTTTCGCATCCTCGGTATGCCACGGAAAAGCAGTACGAGGCGCTGGTGCGGGGCGTGCTTTCGGACGCGGAAGTGCAGGCTCTCTGTCGCGGCGTACAGATCACGGAAGATGATGGCCGTAAACACCGAACGGCTCCTGCGCGTGTGGAGGTCTTGCGGCAGATGGGTCAAAATAGCGTAGTCGCGCTGACGATTCAAGAGGGCCATAAACGCCAGGTACGTCGTATGCTATTGGCGGTTGGCCATCAGGTGTTACAACTCCAACGTGTTGCTGTTGGCTCACTCACGCTGCGCGGCCTTCCCGCTGGTAAATGGCGTCATCTCTCGTCTGCCGAGGTTGCGGCTTTATTGACGGGAAAGCAGGTTGAGCGCTGAAGCTGTTTTAGTATTTACAGACGAGAGAACTCTATGTATCTGACGATATATTGGTTTGTTCAAGGGAGATGGTCTTTTGGCTGAGTACGATTTCTCTATGAGCGCTTAACTAGCAGGTTTATGATATAATCCCCAAAGTATAAAATTCATTGGTCGGGTATCCCCGTCGAAAGATAGGGGTTTGGAGTAGGGGGCTTCTGCCCTTCTCTTCAAGCCTTGAACCTGACCAGACTCAGTTGGCATGTACAGCCTGGATACAATCAGTCTGGTGCCAGCTATCTTACCGGAGAAATTAGGTATGTCAGGGTGCGTAGAGCCAGCCTTGACCACTACGGCTGATAGTTAAACAGAGAAACGGGGTCTACTCAGTGCTGTCAGTGTTAAACCTTCGGATAAGTTTGTCGAGGCTCACATAACGCACAAGGGAGTCATCCTGCGTGTAGAGGTTGTGAGCGGTCCTACCAAAACCGCTCTGCCTTCGGGCAAGAGAAGCATCGCTATTCACTGAAAGGAACGGCGGCAATTCCTCCCTGGCCTGAAGGCGCAGGGTTTCCTTGCCGCAACATGATGAGTGGAGGACTCATGCGAGGGCCAAGACGTATTGCAATAGATGGACCAGCAGGCTCGGGGAAAAGTACCATAGGAGAAGAATTAGCTCGGCAGTTGGGCTATCTTTACGTCGATACGGGTGCTATGTATCGCGCGGTTGCCTGGTTGGCTTTACAGGAGGGAATTGAGGTCTCTGATGGCCCGGCCCTGGCACGCCTGGCACGCAATGCAGAGATTAAGATTAGTCGGCCAACGCTTTCTGATGGTCGCCAATATACTGTATCTGTTCATGGTCGTGATATTACCTGGGATATTCGAAATACTGCGGTGACGCGTGCCGTCTCACCAGTGGCTGCCCATCCAGACGTACGCTCTATCCTGATTGCACAACAGCGCGAACTGGCAGATCAGGGGTATGTCGTCATGGTTGGCCGTGATATTGGCGCGATTGTCTTACCTGATGCCGAATTGAAGATTTATTTAACCGCCAGCCTGGCCGAACGCGCCCGGCGTCGTTACGCGGAACTGGCTACCCGCCTGGGTGCAGATCACCCTTCTCTTTCTTCGCTTGAAGAGGTGACGCGCGATATAGAGCGCAGAGATGCGATCGACCGTGATAATATGAGACCAGCGCAGGATGCTATTGTTGTCAATACCGATCACTTGAGCGTACCAGAAGTGCTTGCGGTGATTTGTCGTTATATGGAGGGAAGAGCATGAAACAGGATGTAGATTCCTCTTCAAATCTGTCGCGGCAACCGGAAAAAGCGGCGACCAAAAAACCTGAAAAAAATCTCTATGAGCCGTATGTCACTCCAGCCGTGCTCTACCACCTGATTCGCGTGACAGCGATCGCGCTTTTTTCTCTTCTCGCTCGTATGCATATTCGCGGTCGTTATAATATTCCTCGCAAGGGCCCTTTTATTGTCGCCTCCAATCATCTCTCCTGGACTGATATTCCTCTGGTGGCCCAATATGTCCCCAGTAGGGTTGTCTATATGGCGAAAGAGGAGTCTTTTCATAGTCGGGTTGGCTGGCTTGTGCGCTTCCTAGGCGCTTTTCCCGTGAAACGCGGCGAGGGGGATCGCAGGGCGATTAAAGCTGCTGATGATCAGCTCAAAAAGGGCAAGATTTTTGTGATTTTCCCCGAGGGTACACGGTCAAAGATAGGTGTTCTTGGGAAGGCATATGCTGGCCTTGGAATGATCGCTTTACGCTCAGGGGTACCTGTGATTCCTGTTGCGGTCTGGGGAAGTGAGCACGCGCTGAAGAAATTCAGGCCAGATGTTACTATTCAATATGGCGAGCCTGTGATCCTGAAGCCGAAGGGGAACAAGATCACTCGCGACGATATCGAGTCCTCTACTGATGAGATAATGTTGCGCATCGCTGCGATGCTTCCACCACACTATCGCGGAGCCTATAGCGAGCAATTGGCCGCACCATCTATAACTAGTGTTCCAGTGGAACCTGATCATCAATAGGGAATCCGGTAGGAGAAGTTCTTCAACTTGCTTGCTCTCTTGTAAACTGCTGTGTTCTCCGCATCGGCGTATCAAATAACCGATGCGGAGCTACAAACGCTGTTACTGCTGATAGTGCTCGACTATGTTTTCGCCGCGCTCCTGGGCTTCGTCTGGATTAAGGCCGAACTCTCTGCGCGCACGACGCTGCCGAAGAAGATCCCAGCATTGATCGAGCTCGATCTCAAGTTTTTGGATGCGGGCGTGTTGATCATCTGAGATTTGCCCTTCCTCCCGTTTCTGGAGCAGTGTATGCTCTTCTTTAACCATCGCATCGATATGATGCAAGATTTCTGTATCGTTCATGGCTTTCTCCTCTGTATAAATTGGCGTCTGAGTACTTACTGCATACAAATACGTAGTCTATCTCTCACAGGTAGACATCTAGGACGGACAGATCAAGAAAAAGGGACAGGTGGGGCAACGGAACGGCTCTGCTGGCTGGGCTGGATACGTATATCCTTCCATACCCTTAATGCTCTGTTCGACCTCTTCATGCAGTTTCTCTTCTTTTTTTGCGGTCAATTTGATTGGCGTGATCTCACCTGTGCTCATATTATGACTATGGAGCTCCACGCTTTTGTCCGGATGAAGTTGCCTGTAGGCGAGCGTGTAGAAGAGCTCGCGCATCTCGATTGTGGGCTTATCGCGCTGTTTCCCGAAACGTGTTCGTACAAAACGCGCGGTTCCGCTGCTCTCGGATGATGTCGCCATTTCAACCCGGTCGATTGTTACCTGGACCATTTTGCCTGCGATTGTGACGCTATAGCCAGATCTCGTTTCCCACGTGATGCTTTCCTGCGCGATCAGATCTCGTTGTATGAACTCGGCGACTTCGTGACCATGTTCTTCATACATCGCGCCGAAAAAGACGGTTTCTCCACCGAGAGCCTGCCAGTGTTTGCTATAGAGTGCCTGAATCTCCTGCTGTGTTGGCTGTTCGTCCTTCGTCTGGAGATGCTGTCGCAGGCTTTCAAGGGTACGCTGCATGGCCTGCCAGAAGAGCTGGTAGCCGTTGTTGGAGCCGCTGAAGCCATAGATGGCACTATAAGCGTACTGGCGGGGACAGCGCTGGTAGGCTTCAATCGCATGCGATTTCAGCTCGTCTGGTTTCATCCTCTGAATAAAATGCTCACTGGGTTGCGATGAAGCACGTATGGGCTCTTCAGGGCGTAGAAGCTGTGGATCTTTCTGTTCCCACTGGAGGATGCGTAAGCGTTCGGTCGGCAATCCCATCTCCAGGGCATCCAGATAGAGCGAGCGTTTATACTTCACTTTGCCGTAGCGCTCACTATAGCTCAAAATGAGCTCATCTCTGGCACGCGTGACGCCCACATAGAACAGGCAGGCTTCTCCGCTACTATGAGCGGCCGCACCTATGCTTTCGGGCGGAAGCATACCATGTGGCGCACTGATAGGACTTGAGCGGGCCTGTAAGGGAAAGCGCCGTTCTACCAATCCTGGCATATAGACAACGGGGAACTCCAGTCCTTTGCTGGCATGGACCGTCATGACGCGAATAACGTCGGCACTCTCCTCTTGCCCGTCCTCTGCTCCCTGTCGATTATTGCCATCCTGGCGCAACAAGATCAGCAGGCTGAGATATTCGAGAAAGCCTTTGAGCCGCTCCTCGAGCGTTTCCAGCTCGGGAACCGGTTTGTCCTGAGCCAGGGCCTCCTGTGCGTGCTGCTTGAAACGCTGCTGCTGTTGCTGATCATAGTGGCGAGCAAGCTGGAGAAGATAGTCATAATCTGCGAGCAAGGCTTGATTCTGCTTATTTTCATGGTCTCTCAACAGATCGCATATCAGATTGCTTTCGAGCAGTAGATACTGAGCCAGCACTGACCAGGTATCTGGAGCATGCTGTAGTGTCTGAAGGATTGTTGAGAGACGATCCAGGGCGTGTCTGCCTGCGATACTCATGGTGAGCGGCGCTTCTCCTGTATAGAGTAGGAGTTGTACCGGACGCTTCTGTTCGTGCGCGGTCAGTAGCAGGGCCTCGATATCGGCCTGCGAGAATGGATGCTCAGGCTGGTGCGCGGCCCGTAAGAGTCCCAGGCCTGTTGCGTTGGTGAGTAATAGCAGTATGGAGAGGAGGTCTTTGATGTGCTCCTGTTCTAGCACGCCTCCTCGCTCGATGACGGGGAGTCCGGCGTTCGCCAGCGCGTGCGAGATCTTCTGCACATGAGAGCGTGTACGGCAGAGCACGATCATATCTTTATAAGCATAGCCGTTCGCCTGTTTATAGCGAATATCGGCAATGATGCCTGTGAGTTCGCAGAGATCATCGCTGGCCTGGGCAAGCGTGAC
The DNA here is from genome assembly GCA_035493895.1 of Ktedonobacteraceae bacterium. Lineage (GTDB taxonomy): Bacteria > Chloroflexota > Ktedonobacteria > Ktedonobacterales > Ktedonobacteraceae > DATJHM01. Next base: position 2,116 of record DATJHM010000158.1, on the reverse strand, counting down.
ATAACTGTCGGGATGCGTGAGGCGCACTGGCTGATTCTTGCCTGGCTTCTGCCCTATTTCCATGCGGGTACAGCGAAATGATTCGGCCAGCGCTACTAGATCGGGACGCGAGCGATAGTTGCGGCTGAGAGGCAGGATGTGTGCGCCAGGAAAGTCGTGGCTGAACTGACTGATATTCGCCGGGGAAGCTCCTCGAAAGCCATAGATCGCTTGATTAGCGTCTCCCACAACCCAGACTCGCTGCTCTTCTCCTGCTAATTCACGGAGCAGCACGGCGCTGGCTCGATTTACATCTTGAAACTCATCGACCAGAATATGCTGATATTTTTGTTGTTGTTCTGCACGAATCTCCGGCTGCTCGCGTAACAGGCGGACCGCAGAGACGAGAAGACCTCCAAAGTCGCTGTCGCCACGCCGCTGCAAGGCCCCTTCGTAAATGCTATATGCCTGTGCGATCTCCAGAGCTTTCTCTGCCTCCTGTCGCGCCTCTGGCTCCTGAGCCTGCTCGAGCATCTGTTGTGCCAGACGGGTATAGTCATCCGGCGTAATGAGCTCATCTTTAGCGCGTGAGATTGCCTTGAGCATATCCGGGAAATAGTACGCTGGTGCCTGGAGCTTCTGATAATGGCGCAGGCGCAGATGATTGGCCTGTTGACGTAAGAGGAAATATCCCTCAGCCTCATCGATGAGCGTGAAATCCTCGCGCATGCCAACCAGCTTACCATGCTGACGCAGCAGATCGGCGCAGAACGCGTGAAAAGTGCTCACACGTGGCAAGACTCCTGCGGGAAGCATTTTCTCCAGGCGCTCTTGCATTTCCTGTGTGGCTTTACGCGAGAAGGTCAGGGCCAGAATCTGCCCGGCTGGTACATGCTGGGTGTTGATGAGATATTCTACACGACCAATCAGCGTACTGGTCTTGCCACTGCCCGGCCCGGCAATGATCAGAGCCGGAGTTTCTGTCTCTATCGCAGCCTGCTGAAACTCATCGTAGTTTTTCTTTGTAGAGGGGGTAGGTGCTGAAGTTTGTGCAGTTTTACTTTTGCCAATAGTTTCAAGAATGAGTTCTGTGCTGACCGATGTCGTTATTTCGGGACTCTGGAGCAGACCTGCCAGCCGGGTGAGGAGGGCTGCATTGGAGACGCCGAAATGATTGGCAAGTGTACTGGAAGTGTTTCTTTCAGCCAGATAGAGCGCCTGTACACGATCTAGAGGCATTAACAGCTCGGCTGCAAAAATGTTCGCGGCAAGCTCTCTCTGGCTGCGAGGATTATAGCTATTACTATAGTCGTCGCTTTCATTCCCACCCAGAATATCGCGCATGTGCTCCTGTGCAGAGGGGCCATTGATATCTTCCTGGATATCATTCTCCTGACAGGGATCGATGCGTGATAGTTCCGGTAGATGTTGTTGAGCATTCTCCTCCAGAAGCAGAGGACCCAGTTCGCCCAGTAGTGTTTGGATGCGTTCAGTATGAACGCAGTGTAGCAGGGCATGACCCAGCTCATGAGCTAGCGTGAAGCGACGTAACGTTTCACTGAGATCCTGGCAGAGCCAGATCAAATGCTCATCTTCGTCCGCATCCATAAAGCCATATGTGCCTTTGGGATGGTCGTCTGGGTGAAAGGTTGCAATATCGAGGCCGAGCCAGTTCACGAGATGGTCAAGTGGTAGTTTATCACCATCCCATGCCAGGTGAGCCTGCCGATAGTGATGTAGAAGCAATCGTGCGGCTGCTTCTGCTAATGTCTGTATGCGCTGATCCATCAAGATCCCTGAATATCCAGCAAACAGGGACAGGAAGCACTCTTTATTTATTGTATTATATTTATGCTGGCTGCTCGTCATACAATCTTATTCTTAAGCAGCCCATTCAGAGTTGAAATACCTGTCCCATCAGCTCGCTAACATCTTCCTGATGTTAGGATATCACATTCTGGCTTTTCTCGTCTAAGCGCTCCCAAAGATGAAAGCTGCCGCAAAGACCAATGCTCCACTGCCAACGACCTGGACAAAAGAGAGCCACCAGCTCGTCTTGAAGTAGCGATGCCGGATAGCTGAGATGAGGACGAGCTCAACTGCGACCACGACGTATGCAGCGATGAGGGCAATATGC
>DATJHM010000157.1:0-17809 GCA_035493895.1 Ktedonobacteraceae bacterium | reverse complement strand
CCCCACTGGTCGACATCGCGGTCGTAGTGCATACCAATTTTTTCCGCAATATGCATAGATGCACGATTGCCAGGAGGGATCAGCGAGACGATGCGCGAGAAGCCAAGCTGCTGAAATCCGTAGTTTTTCAGCGCGAGTGTTCCCTCAAGTGCGTATCCCTGTTCCCAGTAAGGTTTTGCCAGCACATATGCCAGCTCGATCTCTTGCTGTCCCTCGACTTCCTGCTTCAGCAGTCCGCAGTGTCCAATAAAACTCTCATCACTTTTGCGAATAGTCGCAAAGAACGAATGGCCATACATCTGATATTCTCGGATATAGCCATTGAGAGCACTCTGTACCTCTTCGCGGCTACGCGGCCCGCCCAGAAAGCGCATCACTTCCGGGTCAGCATACATGGAAGTCAGTGCGTCCAGGTCCGCGAGAGTCAATGGTCGGAACAACAGATGGTCGGTCTCTAAAATAATCATCAAATCCTCGATTGTCTCATAAAAATGAACAATGTTTTTTTCTCTTCTCTCCCCACTTCGGTTCCTATTATATGCTGCTTATGACTTATTGACAAACTCGATTATTTCAACTTCGTGGTACAATTTTGATATGAATAATCAGGTACTGTTGAGCAGCCCTGTACCAACTATTGCGCATGTTCACTGCACCTGTTTGCTCTATAATACGGGGATAGTTTTCTTGTCCCCGTATCGCCTTTTGATATGCATACGGTTTTTGCGTTGTCTTGTGGTAGAGGGCATAAATGTCGGGTTTCCTGTGTTCTCTTAAGTAGAGCAGATATTTACAATTGTGGAAGTAACCTGAAAAAAGCGGTTTAATGCCTGGCTGCAAGAGTACAGACGTTGGCAGAAAGTACCATCGTTTATCAGATGTTTTTATTTTTATTGTTCAGCCAGAGCAAAATTTTTGATATGCTGAAGCGTTTCGTTCTTGCAATAATGCGGGCTTTGTGGGATCTGTAGTCATTTACTACGAGAATTTCATGCATGGAACAAAACAGGTCCTGGCTTGTCTTTTCAAGGTCCCTATGGTAGACTCTTAAATGGACTCATATCACTTAATTTGGCTTTTACTCCTGTTTGTAGCGCCAGGAGTGGAGATAGATATACATTAAAAATTTTATACTAGGGTCACTACAGAGTATTTGTAGTGCGGTCAGGAGGTTCTTTATACCTTGACAAAAGAAAAAATTCGGCTTGTCCCGTTAGGAGGCCTGGGAGAGGTCGGAAAGAATATGATGGTCGTTGAGTACGGCAACGACATCATCATCATCGACGTGGGCGTGATGTTCCCGGATGATGAAATGTTTGGAGTTGATCTGGTTATCCCTGATACGAGCTATCTCGCCGATAAGAAGCACCGTATACGTGGTATCCTCATTACTCACGGGCACGAAGACCACGTGGGAGGCCTTCCCTACATTCTGCCAATGCTTGATTTTCCGCCAGTATTCGCAACACGTCTGACTCATGGTTTGATCAATGTCAAACTGAAAGAGCATCGTTTGCTCGACAAAGCAGTGGTCAACGTTATCGCTCCAGGAGATGAGCTGGAGTTGGGTGAGTGCTCGGCCGAGTTTTTCCGCGTAAATCATAGTATTCCAGATGCCGTTGGCATCGTTATTCATACCCCCATTGGCACTATTCTGGACACTGGAGACTACAAGTTCGATTATACTCCAGTTGATGGTAAGCCAGCAGATTTTGGCTCGATCGCTCGCTTTGGGAATGAAGGGGTGCTGGTGATGATGGGTGATAGCACGCGCGTAGAATCGCCGGGCTATACGCCTTCTGAGCGAGTTATTAATGATTCGCTGGATAAGATTTTTGCAAATGCCCCGGGACGAATTATGCTTGCGACTTTTGCTTCGCTGATTTCGCGCGTTCAGCAGGTAGTCGATACGGCAGCACGCTATGAGCGTGTGATTGCGCTGGTGGGTCGCAGTATGATCAATAATGTGCAGATGGCGCTCGAACTTGGCTATCTGTCGATTCCTAAGGGGATGTTGATTCGGGTTGAGGATATCAACAAGTTTCACCCCGATCAGGTGGTGATCATTTGTACAGGAAGCCAGGGAGAGCCAACTTCGGCTTTGACTCGTATTGCGAACAAGGATCATCGTCAGGTGCGTGTAGAACGTGGCGATACGATTATTCTTTCGGCCACGCCAGTTCCCGGCAACGAGAAGATGGTGCATCGAACCATCAATAATCTTTTCCGACAGGGTGCTGAGGTCTTTTATCAGAACATCTCGAATGTCCATGTTTCTGGTCATGCTGCCCAGGAAGAGCTGAAGTTGATGCTCAGTCTGGTTCGACCGCAGTTCTTTGTCCCGGTTCATGGTGAGTATCGTCAGCTGGTCTTGCATGCAAAGCTGGCGTATTCGCTGGGCATTCCTGAAGAGAATATTGTTGTTGCTGAAGATGGCGATATCGTTGAGCTAACGGAAAGCTCGATAAAGATGGTTGAGCATACCTCATCCGGGAATGTCTTTGTCGATGGTCTGAGCGTTGGGGATGTCGGTCATATCGTGCTGCGAGACCGCAAGGTACTTTCGCAGGATGGTATTCTGATGGCTGTGTTGACTGTCGATAAGGAGACGGGTCAACCTATCGCCGGACCCGATATCGTGTCTCGCGGCTTCGTCTATATGCGTGATGCGGATGAATTGCTGGATGAAGCTCGGGAACGTGTCCTTGACTCTTTCGTCGGTCTGAATGGACATGCGTCAGACTGGTCCTTTGTAAAGGACAAGATCAAGAATACCTTGAGCGAATTCCTCTATGAGCGAACGCATCGTCGTCCTATGATCTTGCCTGTGGTCATGGAGGTCTAATCGGCTGACCGTCTTGCTCCACGGCAAAATTGCGCCACACGTGCCCGGGTAATGGAGAACAAACATCTCTGTTACCCGGTTCGCTTTTTCTCTGTTCTATGAGAAATTCTTGAGTAGGAATGTATCAAAGAAAGTGAGAGCTGAATACTGGTGAACCCTCCCACTGTTTTCTGCGGTTGCCATGAGAGCGAAATAGACCCGCTGTAGCATCATCGTTGGTAATGGTAGCTGTTGCTTGAGCGAATTTTTGTAAGAGCGGCAAATCTGTGAGTGTATCGGGAGGAAGTTCTGTCTGTATGATTTCGCTCGCTAGCACTTCTGTTGCACGGTCGTCTAGTGGTGACATAATAACTTTTCCACTTTGGCGATCGATAGTCATTCGTTCGCCCCAGGGGGACTTGTTAATCTGATACTGAAATGTTGTCAGGTCGGCGGTAAATGGGAATGCACGCGTCCAGCAGGTAGCATGGCTCCAGAGTATCTGTCCCGGCTGATGTTTAGAGAGCGTTATGAGCAACTCATTATCCAGTTCACCAAGGTCATAGGCGACAATCAGACCTTTTTCAGTACTACCTTCATCTGGCCAGGAAACAAGCGGGCAATGAAATATTTGCGCAATTGCATGTGCGAGAATAGCACTCGAACGGTCGGGCAAGACATAAATGCGAGGGATGTTTAGTTGCAGTACATCGAATACAGTTTTTAATCGTTGTATGCCTTCCATGCATAGTGCCGGGGAATCCTGGACGAAGGCATAGCGCCCATACATCCCTTCATCGAATCCGTGGGGAGAGAGATGGAGAAGTAATCCTCCCGTTAATACAAAGTGCCAGCCTCGCAGGTCTCGATTGTCGAGAGGGCTTGTACCAGAAAGGACATCGGCTCGTCCCAGCATGCCAGAGATGCGTTCTGACAGGGGAAGATGATCTTTTTCCTGGCTCTGTTGTAGTGCAGGTAGTAATGCTCGTGGTGTGGTGAGATCACCAATCATGATTGAGTTGAATGCCAGCAAGTAGCGGCAGAGAAAGCTTTGTTTCAGTAAGAGAGGGTGAGCCCACAGTAGTCGGCAAGCTTCATCGTAGCGTAAATTTTTTCCCAGCGCCGTCACCAACTCTGTCAAGATACCTTCATCGCGTGGTGCCAGTGCAAATGCACGCGTCAGGACGGTTGCCGCGAGATCTGGAAGCTCCTGCTCGATGAGTTCATACCCTAGCTTGTAAAGAGTATCAGCCTTTTCTGGATTACGAGCTACTGAATCTATCAGAGAGGCAAAGTTTTCTCCCACAATAGCTTTCCCAATCTCGGAGAATATATGCAAGGCATCGGTGAATGCAGCCAGCCCTTTGACCATACCAGGATAGCTTAAGACAGGGCGGAACGTTTGGAAGGCTTTCTGGGGATCTCCTTGCGCAAAATCGTTGTGAGCCTGCTGAAGCATGGTATGATAATTTTCAGACATATTGTTGTATTTCCTCCATAAAGACGATAAATAAATACAGTATAATATGCGCTAAAGGTTATTCCCTGCGAAATAAGCCTGAACGTCACTATATCATACTTATCTTTCTTTCTTTGTCAATGATTATCGTAGCACAAAACGATAGATCGATCATAAAAAAGTATAAGAGAGAAAAGTCATATTCCTACCATTTCATAGTATGAAACAGTTATATTATAGAAGGTATTGGGCTTTTATTCTGTGAAATTTGAGGATAGAGTTTATGTTCACGAAGCAGAAATTGCTTACGTTCGTACTGGCTATCGTCTGTATTATGGTAATTATGGTGGCGTTTTTTATGACCGATTATTCTCATCTCTGGTGGGTCTGGAGTAAATAAGTGGTGGACAACTTTTCTATGCTGGAAACGTTTTTTATGTGCAAGCAACCGTAGTGGATAAGCTAGCGTATGTTATTATATAGAATATATTCGATATATAAAGGCGTTAGAAATAATGAGAGGATATCGGGCTGAGGCGATAGAAGCAATCATCCTGTATTATCGATCTATGTAGGATATGACTATTCCGCATGGGAAGCAGCATTCAGTGAAAAGCTACAGGCAAAACAGGTCTTGTTCTGCTTACCTGTTAGAAGTATTTTCTAGCCTATTGCTTCTATGGAACATCTGCGCTATCATACGGTTGTCTACTCTTTTTGAAGGAGGAAACCGGCATGGCGGGCAGTGACCCGAGAAATAATGGCAGACGTCCCAATGGGCGTGTTGTGCCGAGTATCGCACAAGGCTCCTCACGTGTGAGTAGAGCTGCCGGTAGCGTTGGCTCGCAGAGTATTCAGAGTGCCCGCGTGGAGCAGCGTACTAATGCGTCTGGTGGCAGGCAGTCATCTGGTCGAGGGAGCTCTTCTTCGCGCCAGTCGAGCCAGTCGAGCCAGCGAGGGAAGTCTACGCAGGGTTCCGCAAGTAGAAGAGGTGCCTCATCAACGCGTCCCGGGAATGCAGCGGGGCGTAATTCGTCGTCTTCTGGTTCTCCTTCAAACGCATCCAGGGATGTCCAATTGATTAAATGGATGTCGGATAAATGGAACTCTCTGGAGCCACAGTATCAGCAGCGGGTGTGGGGAAGCGTTTTTCTGTTTCTATCGCTTTTAGCTTTTGGCTCATTGACTATTTTTCAGCATTCATCGATGCTAGGCTGGTTGAATACCTTTCTGCTAGCCTTCCTTGGCTGGTCTGCTTATCCGTTCGCGCTCGGCCTGGTCGCTTTTGCTCTGATTCGCCTGATTGAAGGGATTCGCAATCAGCCAATAATTCGCTGGTCAATGGTGCTCGGTATTATCTGTATCTGGTTGCTTGTTTTAATCGAGAGCCGTCTGATTATTGGCAGACCGGTTGGTATCCTGGCAGAATTGCTGGTAAATCCGTTGCTTGGTTGGCCAGCGGCGGCGCAGCATATCCTGGTTCTGGGCCTCTTACTGTTGAGCGTGATTGTGACGTTCCGTATTACCTTTGGTCACATCTTAATGGTGGCCGAACTGGTGATGCGTTTGATCGGTGAGCCGCCGGAAGAGCCCGTAGCACAGCAGGGAGCACTGGATGATGCTGATGCTGATGCTGATGGTCAGGAGCAACTCTTTCTTGGGCAGCGTCCCCGTTATAGCCGCTATACGCATGGTATGGAGACAGTAGAGGTTGAGTCGCCGCTTGAGCAGGCGGCGGGTCGTAAGACCTGGAGAGCCCGGCGTCCAATTCAGGATGACGATATTATAGAGCCGGAGCTGGAGCCGGAGGACGCAGCCTCGCAATTTTTTGCTGATGAGGACCAGGATCTGGACGATGGTTCTATTGAGTTTGATCCTGAGTTTGAGCCAGATGAGGACTATGATCCGTTAAATGATATCAATCTGCATAAGCAAGAGATTGGCTCCGTTCCGCGTGGTCCTCGTGTTCCCAAAGCAATTGATCTTGATGAACATGTTGCGGCGGTGCGAGGTGTCAGGCAGGAGTCGCTCCCTTTTGTGAAGGGTGGTGAGCAAAGCGCTCACCAGGACAAACTGATTATTAAGCAGCAGAATAATATGGAGCCATTGCCTCCTAATCCACTGCTACCTGGTGGGAAGACCAGATCGCGGCAAAAGGTGGTGCAGGAGCAGGTTGGTTCGATTATGTTGCCACAAATTAGCTCACCCTGGAGATTGCCGGGAACAGATCTACTCAATAGAGCAGATGAGGTAAAGTTGCAGCGTCTGGGTGATGATACATCGTTGCTGGCTCAGACCATTCATGAGACGTTGCGGAGCTTTCGCGTCGATGCCGAGGTGCGCCAGGAGGATATCAGCATTGGCCCAACGATCATCCGTTTCGGTATTCGTCCTACCGGGAAGCCAGAGATGAGGCTGGATGAGAAGTCCGGCAAGATGGTTCCGGTGCGGGATGCTGCGGGTAACCTGATCTATGAGACGCGTACACGTGTGAGCCGAATTATGGCGCTGCAAAATGATCTGGCACTGGTCTTAGAGGCCAAGACGATTCGTATGGAGGCTCCCGTCCCCGGTCGTCCCTATATCGGCGTAGAGATACCGAATAAGAATAGTCGCCTGGTGACATTGCGTGAGGTGCTGGAGAGCAAAGAATATCTGGCCGCAAAAGCGAAATCAAAGCTTGCGATGGGCCTGGGCAAAGACGTGGCTGGCCTGGTGCGCGTTGGCGATCTGGCGCGCATGCCGCACCTGCTCATCGCGGGAGCGACAGGATCGGGCAAAAGTGTCTGTGTCAACACGATTATCGCCAGTATTCTGACACAGGCGACGCCGGACGATGTGCGCTTGCTCATGGTCGACCCAAAGATGGTCGAATTGAGCATGTACAATGGCATTCCGCATCTGCTCTCGCCAGTGGTGACCGAGGTTGAGAAGGTCGTGCCGCTGCTGAAAAATGCGATTAGCGAAATGGAGCGGCGCTACCGGCTCTTCTCGCAACTGGGCGTACGCAATCTGGATGGCTATCGTAAGCTGCGGCTGGAAAAGATTGCGCGTGGCGATACCTCGCTGAACAACCTACCGGCAATTGTCATTATCATCGACGAGCTGGCAGATTTAATGATGGCGGCCCCGGAAGAAGTTGAGGGCATGATCTGCCGTCTGGCGCAGTTAGCTCGCGCGACGGGCATCCATCTTGTTGTGGCCACGCAGCGTCCAAGTGTTGATGTCATCACGGGTCTGATCAAGGCCAATATTCCAACGCGCATCTCGTTTATGGTTAGCTCCCAGGTTGACTCACGCACGATTATCGATATGGGGGGAGCAGAGCGTTTGCTTGGGCGAGGCGATATGCTCTACCTGCCAGCCGATGCCGGGCGGCCCGAGCGCATTCAGGGCGCATTTCTTGCGGATGAAGAGGCACAGGCGCTGGTAGAATATTGGAAAGATCAGATTATCGCGCATGCAGAGGCGGTCGCGGGCGTTGGTGCGAATGTTGAGGACGTGATTCCGAGCGTCGAGCCGGGGTGGGAAGTGAAAGACGAGCCGGTCGATGAATTTGAGCTGGATGATGATCTGCTGGATAAAGCGGAAGAGGTCGTACGAGAATACGGAAAAGCCTCCATCTCGCTGCTTCAGCGTCGATTGCGCATAGGCTATTCCCGTGCGGCTCGGCTGATAGATCTGCTGGAAGATCATGGGATCATCGGGCATGCCGAGGGCGGCGGGCGTTCACGCGAGATATTGGATCAGAACGATGACCCGGGCAGCCGCACGATGGTCGAAGAGGTGGCAGATATTATGGAGGAAGAGAAGGCGCGGGATGAATTTTTGCGTAAGCAACAGGCCGACATCAGTCGTACAGCGCCGCCTCCCCGTCGGTCTCGCCGCTATGTCGATGAAAACAACGAATAACGAATGCATAAGGGGCGCTGATCACTTCTGGTCAGTGCCCTGCGTATAGATACTTTATAAGACCGATCAATGCGGAATTTTCTCCATGATCATGATATCCACTCATCGAGCATGCCCTGTTCGTGATAGATCCCCAACTCTCTTTCGTTTCATCTGGACGCTTGAATTTCGCCTTTGTGTTGCGTTCTTAATAGTGAATAGAGAACAGCCTTGCGATGAGGCGTTTAAGAGCGATTATTTTTAGCAGCGATGCATGTATAAGAAAGATGAGGTTGTATTGAAGTATGGCCTCGTCTCAACTTGTGCGGAGATTGAATTGCTGTTATGATCAGCACTAGCATTGTGCTTTATGAGACACAAGGAGGTCATGCGTGGTTTGTCCTAATTGTCATAGTCAGGTAGCCGATGGTGTAAAGTTCTGTGGAGTTTGTGGAAAGCCAGTGCAGGGCACTCCACCACCTCCACCACCAGCAGGCCAGTATAATCAGCCTCCTCAGGGGGCATATGCGCCGCCCAATCAGTATGAAGAGTATTCCAATAGCATGTTTGGTAATGCGGTGCCGAAGGCCGAATTGCACAATCCGAAAGGGCCGCTGCATGTGGCTGATATGACGATTACCATCGATGGAGAACTGGTTCCGGTCGTAGATATTATGCTGGGGAATCAGATGACTGTTTACTTCGAGCATCATATTCTGCTATGGAAACATCCCGGTGTGCAGATCGGCTTTAAGTCGTTGCAGGGAGCGGCTCGTCGTTTTTTTGCAGGCTTACAGGTATTTATTACAGAAGCCCAGGGACCAGGAAACATCTCCTTCTCGCGTGATTCGGTAGGGCAGATCGTGGCGTTGCGTCTCCAGCCGGGACAGATGGTCGAGGTCAGAGAGCATCAGTTTCTGGTAGCGACCGGCAATATCGACTATGGATATACCTTTGTGCAGGGAGCAGCGAATATTCTCTTCAGCCGCACAGGTTTATTTGTCGATCAGTTTACGGCAATGGGTGGAGAAGGGATGCTGCTCTTGCATGGGTATGGGAACGTCTTCGAGAAAATGCTGGCCCCGGGAGAGACGTTGGATGTGGAGCCGGGAGCGTGGTTGTGGAAAGACCCCTCGGTGCAGATGACCGTCACTTCCGTGGCTGGATCGCAGCGTGGTGGTGGTCTATTCGGTGCAATTGGCGGCTTCTTCGCGGGTGCATCGATCATCATGAACCGTTTTACAGGCCCCGGACGCATCGGGATTCAGTCAATGACCTATCATCCACCAGCTCCTGAAGGTGCACAACAGGCAGGAGGTCAGAATAATCTGAACCTGGGCAACCTGTTTAATAGCTAAAAACGTAGCACGAGGAGAAGAAAAAGGGGCGGCGAAAAAACCGCCCCGCCTCGTGTAATTATGAGACCGAATTGTTGCCCTTCTCTTTAGAGATACGGAGTATTTTGAGCAAGTATTGTTCTGAGTTCAAGTAGAAGGGATTGCGTTTGATATATTTGCCCACAACCGAAATAGGATGTAATTTGAGCATTTCGACGACCAGACTTGGCAAAAGCTTGCTGTGATCATAGTGCATGAGGGCAATAATCGGTGCATTCTGGAAAGTAAAAACAGCATCAGAAGCAGCTTCATATTTGAGAATTTGCTCAGGAGTTGCGATATCTTTAGCAAGCCACGTCATATCAATAGAGATGCGTACAGCCTGCCAGCCTTCCCGAAGTGCTTGCGCGATAAACGTCTGGTGGGAAGAGAGCAGGAAATAGGGGTCGAAGCGTTTCCCATTGGCAAGGAAGGTTTCGCGTTCCTCATAGAGAACGAGTTGCCCGGAAGAGAGAAGGGCATCGACATCTACCTGGAGTTTGCGGAGCTCTTCCTTCAGTTCTTTCACCTGAGCAGGAGAAGCCGCAAAGAGACATTTTTCAGAGAGCGAAAGACCGACGCGCATAAGACGTGCCGTCACACCGGGTATTTCTGTGACTTTGCTATAAAGCTGGCAGATATGCGAGCCGGGGGGAATACGCTCAGATTTACCTTCAACGCTAAGATCCATACCTACCTCCACTGGTGTTGTTGGTCCTTGCAGCGAGACGCTGCTGCCTGAAGCGGGCGGCACGATTATTCATGCTGACCGATAACCAGGCCAACATACCAAAGACAAATGCTCCAAAGAGGAAAACCACCAGGAGCAGGAAAAGAGTTTTTTGCCAGGAGAGATTACTGGCAAATGCGACAATCAGTGTAAAGAGTGCCATAGAGACGGGAAATGTCAGCATCCAGGCCGTGATAACACGAAGAGCCTGCCTGGGTGTCAGTACATCTTCGCCGCTATATGGGAAGAGGATGCGCCGACTCAGTCGATAGCGTGGCTGCGTTTGCTGCATAGCGCTATTTCAGTCCTTCCTTACGCTGATATTGTAACCAGCGCTGTAGTAATTCTTCGGCCTGATACAGGATATGAACTTCATTCTGATAGGTAAGCCGTCGACAGGCTTCATGCAGAGAGAACCACTCCACCAGGTCGTATTCATGGTCGTGTAATGCGGTATCGCCGCCTATGGCTTCAAGGAGATAGTGGCGAACCTGTTTATGGTAACGTACCTGATCGCGGATAAAAGAATACGAGATGCTGCCTATATATGAAATGATACGGACCTGAAGGCCAGTTTCTTCCTGTGCCTCTCGCAATGCGACCTGCTCGACCGTTTCGCCGGGCTGAGGAGTACCCTTGGGTAACGCCCAGATACCAGCATGACTGCGCCCAACCAGAACGACTTCCATACTCACAATCTCTTCAGGTTCTGAAGAGAGCAAATCTGAAGGGAACTGCGCCAGTGCGAAGGCCTGATCCGTAGACATGGAGGCAAGACGAAAAACGACTCCACCCGCTGAGTAAGCTCTCATTGTCTGATATCGTTCCATGTCCCGCGATATACCCTCTCTCATTCCACCAATGTGCGGAGCGTCTCTGCCCGTGCAAAATTTAAAAAGTACGCTTCTTGTCAGCGATGATTGTAATCATGCAGTTGCCAGATCTATGGAGCAATGAGCCGAAATACGGTTACCTGTCTCAGCTCAGGTGCTCACTTAGAGGAGGCTTGTGCTACGTGAATATTGGCACCCACAATCGGAGCACAAGACGAGCTGTATTTTTATCTATGTTTCCTCGCTTGCATGAAGACGCAGCTGACTGAATTGCAGGGGCGCGATGCGCTCTAGCTTTGTCTATATTAAAATATACTATACAACATTTTTGTATTATGTTGCTGACTTGTTTATCCGATTGTAAGCAAATAACCTCCTTCTCTTGCAAAGATTTATGGCTGTATCAGGATACAGCGCGGCGGACTGCTTCTTTATTTTTCGCGGGCGTTTCGGGAGCAATAGCACAGCCAGGAGCAAGCAAGAGACGCGTGCTGCCGGTCAGCTCAAGGGTCTGACCAATCTCGTCCTGAACCTGCCCGGGCGAGCCACGACGCAACGTAGACTTTTCGTTGATACCACCCATCACCGCTTTGCCTGAACGCAATTTACCTTCGCGCAAATCCGGGTTACCTTCCTGTGTAACATCCCAGCTTATCGCGTCCACCGGATAAGATGCAAGTTGATCAAAGTAGATGTGTGAGCCGCAGTTGTGCAGAATAGTCAGCTTGCTGCGACTTTTAATGGCGTCAAAAAATTCGAGATCGTACTGTTCGCCAAATTCGCGATACTGATCCGGCGTCAGCATGCCGCTACTGGCCCAGCCGTTTGTCGCGTAAAAGATGCCGCTGGCACCATATTCGAGGCTGGCGATGGCGAAATTGATTAGCGTTTCGGTGATCACACGAAGAGCACGATGCATGGCACTGCGATCCTCACGAATGCTATATTGAACGGGTGTGGTGTCGTCACCGACCAGATAGCGTGCGGTACCTAGAGGACAGAAAATCGTTTGCGCCACGTAAGCCTCATAACCGGCGGCATGATTGATAAGCTCAAGTGCATGGAGTTGTTCAGCAAGCGTTTTTTGATCGGGTTCCAGAGGGCGGAGGCGTTTCCAGTCCGAAGAACTGCGAATGGGCGAGCCCTTAAAGACAGGTGGTTTGAGAGGATCGTTTGCGGGAAGATAGGATGCGCCCCAGCTCTCGACAAGGTAGCTGGCACGTGGATTGACCTTCAGATAATCCCAATCATAGCGTGTAAACTCCTCGATCATAGCTTCAGCCAGACCCTGGGCGCTCCATTCGCGTGCGTAATCGTGTCCCCAGAGGCTGACTGGGACACGATCGACAGCCTCGCCGCGTAGAGCCGCCTCAACTCGTTCTTTTTTGTTCATCAAAAAACCTTTCGTGTTGTAACCATACCGCTACTATATTTTTTGCATGTAAGCAAAACAGATGAGAATGCTGCAAGCAATTATTCGAGTTCTTTGAAGCGGTAACCTACGCCGCGTTCGGTCAGGATATATTTGGGATGAGCGGGATCTTGCTCTAGCTTCTGGCGCAAGTAAGTGATATATAAGCGCAGATAGTGAGCCTCATCTCTATATTCGCGGCCCCAGACCTTCGAGAGCAGCGTTTCGTGTGTGAGCAGGCGACCGGCATTATTGACGAGGTGATAGAGCAGGCGATATTCAGTTGGGCGTAAGACCACTTTTTTGCCGCGCACAATTACCTCGCGGCGTGAGAAATCGATTTTCAAATCTGGATCGACGATGATCTCGGTTTTGCGTGCCGGAGCGGGCATCATAGCGCGGCGCAGGAGAGCACGAATGCGCGAGAGTAGTTCGCGAGAGCTGAACGGTTTGGCCATATAATCATCGGCGCCCAGATCGAGGCCATGAATGCGATCCTGTTCGCTCTGCCGGACGGTGAGCATAATAACCGGGACAGTCGAGACTTCGCGTATCGCTTTCAGCGTTTCAAAGCCATCCATTTCAGGCATCATCACATCGAGCACGACCAGATCGGGGAGATTCTCACGCAGTTCATCGAGGGCCTCAATGCCATTGCTTGCCTCGATCACGCGGTAATTTTCCATCTCCAGATCCAGGCGCACAAAATCGCGGATGCGAGGTTCGTCATCCACAATCAGAATCGTCATATCGCGCTGGTCAAATACTTCCTTCTCCATATCTTTAAAACACCACCATAGGTAATTGCGCTTTCTCTTCACGCGGCAAACTAAACGAAAAAGTGGAACCCTCCCTCAGGGTACTCTCGACCCAGATATGGCCGCCGTGAGCCTCTACAATGGCGCGGCAGATATAGAGGCCGAGGCCTGCCCCGGGCATAGCCTGCGAGAGCGGATCGCCAATGCGATGGAAGCGGTTGAAGATCTGCTCCTGTTCTCGTAGAGAGATGCCCATACCATGATCGTTCACACTGGTAATGACTTCTTCGCCGGTCGCGTAACAACTGACCGTGAGCGTTTGTTGCTGCGGAGAATACTTTACAGCGTTATCCAGTAAATTTTGTAAGACCTCTTCAATACGGTCGCGATCGGCCACCACGGGTGGCAATGCGTCAGGAACCTCGATATTCACGGTCACGCCAGGGCTTTTGATTTTCAGACGACGTACCACGCGCTCGACGAGTGGACCGAGATCCAGGGCGCTGAGATCCATTTGCAGACCGTTTGCCTGAATGCGCGATGCATAGAGCAGATTGCCAACCAGTTTGTTCAGGCGGTCAGCCTCTTCCTCGATAGCGACAAGACGAGAGCGCAGATTTTTGCTGTCAAGGCGGACCTCTGGCCGGGCCAGCGTCGAAGCATAGCCCTTAATGATCGAGATAGGCGTCTGTAACTCATGTGAAATGACCGAGACAAACGTTGAACGTTGTTCTTCCTGCTGGCGTTCACGCGTGATATCGCGCACATTGAGAATGCCATTGATAGGGTCGCCCTTTTCGGAGCGCACGCAGGAAGCAGTAACCAGGACGGCGAAGCGTTGATTGTCGCGGGCCGTGATGATCATCTCGCGATTGACCACCGTCTGACCTGCGAACGCCTGGAGGATCGCGGAATCCTGGAGGCCCAGATCATTCCCCTGGCGATCTTTCGGTCGCAACACTTGAAAGTAGAATTGACCGAGTACCTCGCTCTCGCGCCAGCCAGTCAGATGTTCCATTGCTGGATTAAAATCGATGATGCGCAGAGCATGATCAACCGTCAGAATGCCCTCTGCGCTGTATTGAAAGACAGCCGCAAAACGAGCTTGCTCTTTGACCAGCGAGCGTGCTTTCAAAGCGAAGCGCAGGCTCGTAGCGAGCTGAGCAATAAAGAGATGCAGCGTGATGCCCGTTTCCCTGATGATCCCTTCTTCTTCGGTTTCGCCTTCGAGGCAAGAGCGCCGATGCGTGGGCCGCAGAAAATGCAACGTGCCCAGCGGGCCAGAGAGATCAAACAGGAGAAGAGAGCAACATTCCCACCCTTCAGGAGAATGGAGTTCATCCAGATCTTCATCCATCATCAGTTGCGTAGCCAGGGCCGGGGCAAGAGGTCTGGCTACCAGAGGATGGAGAGAGTTCGGCTGTGTTCCCTCCTGTACAGATTTGAGCAGAAGCGGCAGGATCGACTCACTCAGACGATACAGTGTATATTCACTACTGCTTTGTGGATCAAAGGCTTCGTTAGAGATCACGAAGACGCCAGCTTCACCGCGTAACAAACGGATAGCGCTTCCTATGAGGATCGTCATTTGATCATGGAGATCCTCGGTGCTCCGGTTCTGGGACCAGGACATAATAACAACAGGCTCCGCTGTAGGACACTACACAACACCGCCCAATTTGACAGACTTGTCAGTAAGAGGCAACAGTGTTATTGTAACACATATATTGAGAGGTAAGTAGACGCATGCATTTTGACATCTTAACACTATTTCCTGCAATGTTCCAGGGGCCTTTCACGGAAAGCATTTTGAAGCGCGCTCAAGAGCGGGGCCTTCTGAGCATTGCACTTCATAATATTCGTGATGCGACCAGCGACAAACATCATGTCGTAGATGACTATCCATATGGTGGCGGAGCCGGGATGGTCATGAAGCCAGATCCTATTTTCGCTGCGATAGAGGCCATACACCAGGGGGGACCGATTATTTATCTGACCCCGCAGGGACGGCTCTTTAATCAGCAGATTGCGTCCGAACTGGCGCAGGAGCCACGCATTACGTTACTGTGCGGCCATTACGAAGGCATCGACGAGCGTGTGTGTCAGCATCTGGTCACTGACGAGATTTCGATAGGCGATTATGTGCTCACTGGCGGAGAGCTGGCAGCAATGATCCTGGTTGACGCTGTCAGCAGGCTCAGGCCCGGTGTGCTGGCTGACGAATCCACGCACGAAGAGTCGCATACTAGCCACATGCTTGAATATCCTCATTATACACGACCTCCAGAGTTTCGCAACTGGCGCGTGCCGGATGTATTACTTTCTGGACACCACGAGCAGATTGCACGCTGGCGTCGCAAAGAGGCGTTGAGGCGCACACGCCAGCGACGTCCCGATTTGTATGCTCAACTAGATTTAAGTAGTAAGCAGGATAAGAAAATTGTAAAAGAGCTGGACGCCGAGGAGCAAGAACAGCATGACCAGGATGCGTTTTCAAACCACGATTCAGCGCAATAAAGAGACAATCTACGCGCTACTGACAGATTTGCGAGGCTATCAATCCTGGCTGCCCCCCTCCGATCTGTACAGTGGCGTGCGGGAAATTTCAGATCACCCGGCCAAAGTTGGGACAACCTATGTGGACGGGGGAACTGCTTCGGTAATGCACGGCAGGGTGACGGAACTGGAGCCGAATCGACGGGTTGCGTTTATGCAGACGATGCGGCATAAGGTATCCGGTTTGCCTGGCGGTCTGGATGTCCAGATACGCTATACGCTCGAGACAGGCGGAGAATTTAGTACGCGGGTGACCAGAGAAGTCAGGTTGAGAACGCATGGCATTTTGCTGTTGTTTCAACTGGTTCTGCTGGGCGCAATCCGTAAAGAGAACGAGCGTATTATGCAACGTATGAAATGGTATCTGGAGGCCAGATGATCTTCGTGAGAGGCTCACGAAAAGAGCACTACCAGGAAGTACGAATTCCTGTTATCGTGACTGGCGCAAACAAAATGTTGGCCAATCTCTTAAAAAAGCTACACATCCTACACAAAAGCGGATATGATGGGGATTTTACCCCTACACAAAAGCGATACACACCTCCTGCATTGGCTACACTGCCTATGTGTCAAGCGACATCGTTGTCGTAAGAACTCAGGGAGACATTTTCGCTTCTTCATTTATATATATTCGGCAGACAATGAAGTTTCTGAAGGGTATATGTGAGATTCGCGCCTCTGAGAAAGCCGCCGGGAACGTCAGGCGAAAAAAGTCGACCTGATATTGTTTGGTGCTAATATTGTTATTGTTTGTTCCTCAAGGCAATAGCGGTGAAAATGGTCATCACAATTGATATCGCACCGGAAATAGCAAATGTGATCGATGGCGTAATCCAGGGACCGGCAGCAGCCTGGGTGAGGGGGGCAATGAACATCGCAAACGATAAGGATGTCGTGCGTATCCCCATGATCTGAGCGCGATTCTCGTCACCTGTCGCATTCAGGTAGATTGTACCAAGCGCTGGCATTAACAGAGCACTGCCCACACCCGTGATGAGCGCCGCCGCAATTAAAAGCAGATACTGATGCAACAAGAGCATGCCCAGGTTGAGAGCTGCACCAAGTAAACAGCCAAGGACGACGAGTACCTTTTTCGGTAATGCTTCGCTAAGGCGGCCCAGGAATATGGGGAATACAGCCACTGCCAGACCATAGGCACTGATAATCAGGCCATATTGTGCGGGGCTGTAGTGGAGCGTATTGCCGAAAAAGAAAGGGTATTGTGGCACTGAAAATGGGAAGATAAATGTGGTGCCAAAGTCGATGAGAAGGAGCGGCGCAAAAAGCCAGACCAGATGGATAAGGCGTGGCGCATGGACATCACGTTCCTTTGTTCTGTGCTGTTTTTTGTCGGCCCTGCGTGCTAACTCTTGCAGGCGTACTTGCTCCGGCAGGGTTTCTGGCAACAAGGTCAGAGCCAGAAGAGAGGCGACCAGAGCAAAGCCTGCCGAGAGTAAAAAAGGACTCATAAAGCCCCAGGATTGATAGAGTACACCACCAATCGCCGGTCCCAACGCAATCCCACCAGCCTGGGCAGTCGTCATCATCCCCATCCAGCGTCCCTGCTTCTCCTGAGGAACGGCATCGCCTACCATGGCCATCGAGGCGGGCATGAAACCCGCGACGAGTATGCCTTCCAGGAAACGTACTGTGATAAAGAAGAATTGGCCGTTGAGAAATGCAAGCATCAGGTTGGTAAGTATAAAGCCAAACAGTGCGAGCAGCACTAGAGGCTTACGACCGATACGGTTCGCCATTACTCCCATCGGTGTACTGAAGAGAAACATGCCCAGGCCAAATCCGCCCTCCATCAGTGCCAGGGTTTCTGCTCCCAGCCCAAGCGATTCCAGACGTTGTGGGTAGACGGGAATGATAATGCCGAAGCCTGTCATAATCAGAGCCAGGCAGGCGGGGAGGATGAACAGGGCCTTGTTTACGCGCCTCTCCTGAGTGGCTGGTGGGCTGGTGATC
>DATJHM010000156.1:0-10827 GCA_035493895.1 Ktedonobacteraceae bacterium | reverse complement strand
AGGAGAAACGGTTGCAGCTGTATTCGGCGTCGGTGTTGGAGAGATAAACACGGTCCCGGCCTGCGAGGTCGAGCCTGAAGCAGCCCAGAATGCCAACAACACCAGACCAATCATGGCACAATAAAAGAGGGTACGTGGCAGGGTCGGAAGAGTATTCACACGATTAAATAATTTATCAAAATGTATCATTAACATAACCCTTGCGAAAAGTACGCACTAATTTATTCATGAGTAGTAAGGGCAGGCAGCAGGGACACAGCTGGCAGGCCAGATTGCCATCAGGCCCGCCAGCTGTGCCCTCCGCCATTGGCATGCTCTTTTCCAATCTGAATAGTTACGGCTGCTTTTTCACTCTGGGAGCTTTATCAATCGAGTGCGATCCACTATTTTGCTCTTTAAGAGAGCGTTTCAGATCGTCATCATGCTCAAACACATCGGGCAGCACTCCCTCAAATGGATTCCCAAACACAAATCCGTCTTCTTTTTTATTAGTGGGCGCAGTCTGTTTCTGTTGCTGAACTGGCCCTACCACTTGCGCTGGTTTTACCGGCTCGACAGGTGGCGTTTGCTGCGTTTGTTCAAGACGATCTTCTGTCGGCAAGAGAGGATTCTCCTGGAGAGACCGGGCCAGGATATCTTCGTGCGGAGCAAAGGGATCGCTCGATAGATCATCGCTTTGCCATTTTGGCTGTTTGAGATGTGCTTGCAGCTCTGGTGGTGACGCATATGGATCAGACACAGATTGCTGAATATCAGGTGATGACAATGGAACTATTCGCGTCGCCATTTCTGCAATATAATCAGATTGAACTGATGAAGTCCGGGGATTTGTACGAACAGGCTCGGGCGGAACCACAATAGTAGGTTGCTCATCAATCCGGGTTCGCCAGGCAATTGGAGATGCTCGATCAGGAGATATCAATACCGTTTGCGCATTTTCTATCGCTGTCCTCGCAGGTGGGGACGCAAGTACGGTAGCGGCACTCCCAGATGGAGACGCTGAGGACTGAGGGAGCACAGGCAGTTGTGACACGGGAGACGCAGCATAAGTGGACGGCTGTACCGCCTGAAAACGGGCGCTCCCGCGTACTATAATCCCAATCAAGATCACCCAGGCCATCAACAATAGAAGCGATTGCCCTATTAAGGTCAATAACGCAGCTACTACAGACCCACCAGATTGTGCCGAGAGAACCTTAAACTGACCTATCACCTGAAATAATAACCACCAGGTAGGTGGGGTCAGACCTACTGATAGCCAGGCGAGCAACAAAACTGTGCCTCCTACCATCAGGTAGAATTGGCTTGATGGTTTTTTAAAAGCTTGTATCAAATCAATTGGTAATCTATTCTGCATCACTTGCCTTCTTCTCTTCCACCTCCTCCTCTATTCTGATTTCCATGTGTGGTTGGAGGGTATGGATTTTCCAGGAGTCCCGGTGGTAGACGGGATCAGACGCGTTACTGTTTGTCCATTGACCGAAGGCAATATGCCCGTACTCCCCGCATCTAATTGCAAGGGTTCTGCGATTTCGTCTGTCTGCTCCTGATTTATGAATGCGCCAACCGTTGTGTTCGCTATCTCCTGCTCTTTCTTCGATGCCACTACTTCCATCGGCGTCCAGCTTTTCGTTGAGAACAGTCCTTCGCCACGTTTGACAGCAAGCAAAAAGTTACGCTGTCCACGGCTCAAACGGAAGGTTCGTGCTACTGCTTCTATCGTGGAAGAATCTTGCTTCATCAAGAACTTCATGGTTGCCATTGACAGGATTGTTCTGCCCTCTTCTGATCCCAGAAAGTCTTCTGAGTTTTGTGTGGTACACCAGAGGCCACCGCCATATTTACGAATTCGTCTGGCAAACTCGGCCAGAAATTTTGCACCTTGCGAAAATTGCATGATTAACCATGCCTCATCGATCAATACAATGGTATTAGGTTGCAAAGTACGTGCCTGACGTGCCTGACGCATTTTTGTCCAGAGGAATTCGGTGATCAGGAAGAGACCGATGGGTTTGAGCGAATCATTGAGCTCGCGAATATTGAAATCCACAAAGCGGTTGTCCAGCTCCACGCGTGTCCTGTTGGGGAAAATATGCAGGTAGCGTTCGAGACGCTCGCTGAGTCCAAAGACATCCTCTTCCACGCCAAAGCGATAGTCTTCCCGCTTGACGCTAGTGAGTACCAGGTAAAACTCCTGCATATTGGGTGACGTGCCATGGTGCGTGGTCGGATCGTTGGTCATCCCCCTGTTTGCGTAGGTCTTGAGCAGACAACGATGCAGGAAGGCTTTTTCCCTCTGTGAGAGCACTCCGTTATCACCTAACAACAATTCAAAGAGCGTGACCAGGTTGAGCAGCTTTTCGCGAAAGAAGTTGCTTTGCTCCTCGCGGTCCTCATCCATAACAGCCTGTGCATCATCCACTGTATAGAGCTCAAAGGGATTGAGTTGTAACGAGGTCGAAGAGAGACGCACATACTGCCCTCTAACATTTTTACACAAATTGTTGTATTCAGCTTCCGGGTCAATGACATAGACATTACAGGTCGGCAGCAAACGAGATGTGGTCGTCTTGAGGAAGAAGCTTTTGCCTGCTCCCGACTTGGCAAACACCACAAGATTGGCGTTTTCCAATACATCACTATTAAAAGGGTTCAGAATAATCAGGCTGCCACCTGGATCGACGCCGAAGAGTACGCCGGTCTCCATACCAATATCGTTGCCGATAAAGGGATAAAAGGTGGCGGCAGAGCTAGTACCGAACAGGCGACCACGTCCCAACTGATTATCACACTCAGGCAAACAACTCAGCAGGCCCGCATGGTGCTGCCAATGAACGGGAAAGGAACGAAAATCAAGGCTACGAATGGCAGAGACGAGGCGATTATTGCGTTCGCTTAACTCTCGCCGCGAGCGCCCACGCACCTGGACAAAGACGGAGATGTTAAAGACACGTTCGTCTCCACGCGCCAGCTTGTCGCGCAACCCTTCCATGTCTCCCAACGCTATTGCGGTGGTGGGAGTAGGAGATTTGCCCTGTCGTGCAGAGGCCAGTACCGAGCCACGAAACTCGTTGACTTTGCGTCCAAGATGCGTGTTCACCTGCTCCGGAGAAAGCGGCGCGATATGGATGCTGAAGTCAACAAATGGTTCATCGAGCCGGATGAGCGCATCGAGCCAGCCAGGATAGGCACTACGTGGATAGTTCACAAAGGCAAGCGTCCGTACATACTCCTGCCCGGCTTCCCCATCGATGCGCAAATACCAGGGGTACGCTTCGATACCGGTCGGCGCTATTAACTCTGCCGTACTTGCAAAGTTGGGAATCTTCTGCTTCTTTTTGGCAGCCTTTTTGTCTTTCGGCTTTTGCTTCCCTCTCGCCTCGTCCTCGTCGGAGTCTTGCATGCCACGCATATCAACATCACGTGAACCGTGAACCTGTTCTCGCGCCGATACCATGAGACGATTCGTTCCCTCAATCAAGCTATCAGACAAAGGCCACTGTCTGGCCTCCTCAGAAAGATAGCAGCTCTGGTAAAGGGATAAAATCTCTTTATCGTCCAGGCGGTACCCTGTCAGCCCCAGACGTTCTAGTTGACGATGCATTTCTGCTGTACGCAGGTTGAGCTGCGTTTGCGCATTGAGGAGCGCTTCCTGACGATCTACGGTAGGAAGCATATCGTCGGCAGGCACAATAATATAAAAGAAACGCTTGACCAATGCACGTTTGGAGGCCAGTTGGCGTAGGAAATCTGCGTGATCCCGCGCCATCTCGGCGAGGTCATCTTGAACTGCTTCCATCTTCTGTATGTAGCTGTCCAGGCTATAGGGCAGATTTCTGACCAGGATCTGGATGGGAAAAGAGAATCCATTGAGAAAGCTCTTGAAGCCCTCTATCAGGGCATCCTGATCATCTTCGGACATCAAGCTAAAATTGACGGGATTGACGGCCAGTATGGCACGGTAGTATAACTGTTTGCCACTGCTGAGCTGCAAGCACGACACCCCACCTGTCACGTCTTTCACTCTCACGAAGGTTTTTATGACATTGCCTGTGCCACTAAAATTCTGGCTGGGCGCTCGTGGGACTATTAACATGGCACTATGCTCCTAATTGTCTTCAAGGTTCTCATCAAGATCATTGAGTTCGTTCCTGGAAACCTGCTTCTCTTGCGGGTTGTTGCTCTCTTCGGATTCCATTTCATAGGCAACCTCGTCTTCCCAAGGCTTGTAGAGGTAGACTCTGGGCATGGACACAAAGAAAAGCCAGGTAAAAACCCATTCCTCAAGATGTCGATAGCCAACCTTGAGCAATGCCAGTACGAGGCTGCCGATTACAATCATGATGACGAGAAATGCAGCGAGAAGGCTTCCGCCTACGCTGGGCAGCAGGTTGCTTACTTTGTCCCATACACGATAAGCAGCAAACAGACCGCAGGCGATGATCAGCAATTCGCGCCCCGTACGCCCAAAGATAACCGTTGGTTGTTCATTAAGGAAGGTCGGAAATTCCTCTTTTTTCATAAGCTATCCCCCTACCTCTATTACATGCTCACCTCTCTCGAAATTGCTCAAGTTACGCAGAGAACGCGTTGGGAACGTTTCCGTTAACAAGCAGAACTCGTGGCCCTCCAGGTTGGTCTACAAACGCCTGGATTGCACCACCAGGCCGCGTGCTAGGATTCGGAGCAGGAAGTAGCTTTAGCAACCAGCCCTGGAGTACTACAGCCAACAGGACGATTACCAGGCCAATTACGGCGGCAGTGAGAGCCATGTTCGATAGAGCAATACGCCGTTCGTTTCCAAAGGAAATCATACGCATGACACCGGCAACTATAACGCAAATGACAAAGAGGATGACGGCAACATTCACAAGAATAGACCAGATGCTATTAAGGAATGTTGTCAATTCTGGTAGTGGTTGTGCTGGCATTGTTCTTTTTCCTCCTTCAAACAGAAAAGTTCACAATATAGGCTCTGTACCACACGTCTCTACAGTAAATACATTGAAAAGTATAGAAGATTTGTTATCGTATCTTGCAACATGCATAAGACCGTTCATAAACGGGCCCGGTGATTTCAAATCAAGCTGCAATAGGAGATATCGCCTATCTCCCTCTTTCATCACCTAGCGAGCTATCGCCATTGCTCCCAACGAGGCCGCACTACCAATGGCACTCATAGCCACAGAAGAAACAAACTGGACCTCCATCGCAGTCATCATTACCGCCGTTTGTGTCAACTGACCCATCTGCTGACCAAAGCTAACTACCATATTCGTCGCAGAGGCTCCAAGCAGTGTAGGAATACGAATCAAGAACCAGTACTGCGCAATCTGGATCACCCAGAGCAGCGTGGCATCATTATTGACAGCGCTGTTATTGAAGGACGCATAGATCCCACTTGTGATGGCTCCAATCAGCAAACGTATCACGATGAGCCCTACCACCTGGAGAAACTGGGAAAAGAGCGTCGCAAAGAATCCTTGCAACCACATTCTCGTCAAGCTTTGTCCTGTTCTTCCAGGCAAGGCCCAGGCTCCTATTCCTAATGGTGCCAGGATGATGTAAAAATTGAGTAGGAGCAGACGAACCACCATCTGTCCCATCAACATCAACGCCAACGTCCCGGTGACAAATTCCAACAGATTGGTCATCGATTTGAATAAGAGCGATAGTCCCGTCAGGCTCGCGCCCCCTGTGACATTGTTAGGATCGAGTGAGTTGTTCAACCCATCATTCCAATTTGTAACGTGAGGGTCCACATCACAACCTATCGTGTGACCAACAAAACCGCCAACAATACCACCTAATATGCTACCTACTACAGGTATGGGTATTGCAGTCCCTATTGTTCCACCCACTGCTGCTCCACCTGCCGTCCACCAGTTGTTGCACGTTTTTGTTACAATGTCATTTCCATCCACATACTGCGCAGTGGTTGGTGCCAGGTTATTTGCTTGATTATAAACTTGTACAACGAGATCATTATTCAATTGCAGAGACATAGTTATAATGCTCAGGCTCAGATTGGCCGCAAGTAGAGCCAGCAGAATGCTGGGCAGCACTTCTATCGCGTTTGCGTAGCGGAAGATCGATCCACCCAGCATAATTCTCAACCCGGTAAGGACAAACAAAATAAACACTGACGCATTCACTATTACCAGCACCCACGTCCATAAGGTTGGCGTTGGTATGCTGTTGCTTTCAGTAGTTAGCCCGGGGCATGTCACGAAAAAGAGCAGATCATTACCTGAGCCAAAAGGACCTTTTATGGTGTTAGGAGCAGCCGGGAGCGCCCCTACCCCTCCTCCATTCGCAGTATAACAACTGGGAAAACTGTAGGGGCTATCTGACGCAGCAGATGAGGACGCTGGAGACAGATGCGTATCTGGAAGATCTGCCTGGGTAGTTGTCGCAACGCCCTGCATTGACGCCAATTTCACCGGCGATGCAACAGCAGCAGGAGAAGAAGGCTGTAAAGTGTGAAATATCAGGTCAATAACGATTATCACACCTAAAGCCAGAAAGACAATAAGGTCAACACGCGAAAGTCCGCGTTTCCCGGGTGGCCTTACGAGCATACTTCCTATTTTTTGCAGCAACTTCATGGCTCTCCCCTGAAACATTTGTATCATTTCGGATAACCGATCAGGGCTATCCCCCTGAACATTCGCACATGCATATAGCGCGGGTTAGTAAGAAAACTCCGCTCTTCAAAGATATCTGAGAATGTCGTGGGTTTCCACGACATTTACCAGACATTTACCAGACACTCCCTGTTCCGTTTTTCTACTAACTTGCGCGTAATCGGGCTCCTGTGCTAAGCTAATGAAAGAGAGCAACCGGCAGATGTTTACTCAACACCCGTCATTATAAGGAAGAGAGCATGAGCGCAGTTCCTGGCTTTGATACTGAGTCGCTCAGTATGCTAGGCAAATTGATCAGTAAGTTCGAACGTTTTCATCTGGAGGGGGCGGTCCCGACAAGTTTTGACCCGATATCCCTTTTCGATGACAATGATCAGAGCTTTTTTCGTATTGAGGGCCTGGCTGACTTCTGGCGTCACCAGAACCATGTGGACTTTGGTATGCATATGGTCGATATGGTCGTTGGCGCTCACAATCGAAGTCGAGCTGACCTGACGCTGGTTCTGCTGGGTACTCCGCGAAAACTCCTGTGCTACATCTCTCTGGGTACACAAAAAACGACACGTACGCTCCTGGAAGGCATTTTTCCCGGTATTGTGCTGCGTCCCATTCCTACTATGGAGATCGCCACGCAGCTTTCTCCCCACTTCCAGACCAGTGGAGCATTAACGGGCATTCCCAGCCACAAGTCATTTAGTATGGAGGGGCATGAAAACCAGAAAAGGCCGAAGGGGCAGGCCGCTGGCAATTCTGAACAATCTCAACTGGAACGCATCATTCGTGGCATGTATGGTGCAACCTGGGCCTATGTGGTTCAGGCTCACCCACGACCTCGCCACAAGGTGATAGAAGAGCGCATGAAAACTATCGATCTCCTCACTCAGATCGTCTCTCGCTCACGTACACAGTGGCAATCGACGCAACAAAACAACCAGCAATTCACGGCCAGTGAATCGAGCGGCCAGACACAGACCTACAGTGGCGATATGGTCAACTATCGCGCCCAATATCTTATTCGCTTGCTCGAACGCGAGCTTGAACGTCTGGATCAAGCCTCAGCGCTCGGGCAATGGCTGGTAAGGACCTATTTCGGGGCCAATGATAGCGAGGATGCTGAACGTCTGGCTTCTCTCTTGCTTGGCACACTCGCCGGACCCGAATCGCGCCCCGAGCCTTTGCGTTCTTCACTCTGCCAGACCACTGGACAACCGTTAGAAGCATTTCAAACGTTTCTGACCTCTAACGAAGTGGCCCTGCTCACCCAGTTACCACGAGAAGAGGTCTCTGGCTACGCAATCCATGATTATGTGCATTTCGATGTGGATTTCCAGGAGGCCCTTGAAGAGATGAGCCTGCCGCTTGGCACGATTCAACAAAATGGGAAAGATAGTGGCAATACCTTCAACATCCCTCTGGATGCACTTACCAAGCATGCGGTCGTTTTGGGCGTCACCGGCAGCGGTAAGACAACAACCGTGATGAATCTTTTGGACAGGGTTGTGGAGGTGAAAAAACCGTTTCTCGTCATCGAGCCTGCGAAAACTGAATATCGCTCTCTGCGTAAAGCGCTGGCACAAAGAGCCGATGTACGTGTGTACACCCTGGGCAACGAGATGGTTGCTCCTTTCCGCCTCAACCCTTTCGAGTTTGAGACCGATGATGAGCCAGGAAATGCCTCCTTGCTCACCCATATCGACTTCCTCAAGGCGGTCTTCAATGCCGCCTTTGCGCTGTATTCTCCCATGCCCCACGTCCTGGAGAGTGCTTTGCATGAAGTCTACGAAGACAAGGGCTGGGACCTTGCCAGCGGACTCAACAGGCGTATCGAGAACTGGTCGGAGCGCCACCACTATCCTATCTTTCCCACGCTTACCGACCTGTACCACAAAGTTGATAATGTTACCGAGCGATTGGGCTATGATACAGAAGTCGAGAGCAACGTCAAAGCGGGCCTGAAATCGCGTATCGGCTCACTGCGCATCGGCTCAAAGGGCATGATGCTGGACATTTCGCATGGCATTCCCATGCAAGACCTGCTCACCACTCCAACGATTCTAGAGATGGAAAGCGTTGGCAGCGACGACGAAAAAACCTTCCTGATGGGCCTGTTTCTGGCCCGACTTTACGAATACCGCCGTCTACAGGCCGCAACCGGTGCTCTGACCCAGAATCAGGGACTACAACATCTGATCGTTATTGAGGAGGCTCACCGCCTGTTGCAAAATACAGCCACACAGGTCGATAGCGAGGCGGCCAACCCACGAGCGCAGGCCATCGAGACATTTACCAATATTCTCTCAGAGATGCGTGCCTATGGACAGGGCGTACTGGTGGCCGAGCAGATTCCTAGCAAACTGGCTCCCGATGTCCTGAAAAATACCAACCTTAAAATAGCCCACCGCTTAATCGCGTACGATGATCGTCAGAGCATAGGGCAGACGATGAATCTCAATGAGGAACAACAAACCTATCTAGGCACACTCACACCTGGTATGGCGGCAGTCTACGCGGAAGGTGCAGACCACGCCTATCTGGTCCGCCTGGATAACTACAAACGCTCGCTGACACCTCTCGTTGACGCCGAACTCAAACGCATCAGTCGCGCCTATGCTCAGATCAAGCCATTTCTGGCGATCCCCAATATCGATGCCTATGATGTTCCCAGAACTCCAGATGGAGAACCAGATCTGGCAGCATACCATACAGCGGGGAAAATACTGACAACAGAGCAGAGCAAACGGCTCTGGGCACACATCTTGCTCTGCCTGATTACCAACCCGAACAATATCCTGGAGATGCTGCATCATTTCGCAGAACTGATCGAAGCAGAGCAGTCTCATTTATCACCAGAACAGCATGATGCCGTCATGCAGATGATCATTATCCGTGGAAGCGTTGAGGCTCTACACGAGCGCGGAGCTATCTTCGGCTGGAGCTACTCCGATGTGGAGGAGATGTACGAATGGCTGGCGCGCGGCTTGCAAGGCTTTTTGAGGGTGGACTACCTCGCGTCTGATGAAGCAGGCGTTGACATAGACATCGAAGCCTTCGAAAAACAGCTTCGCGAGGAAACAGACCAGGCCAGTGAGCACCTTGAGCAATTTATCACCGGCTATATCACTCACTTGCGACGCAAACACGGTCCCTTCGTCGGTTGCGAACACTGTCCAGCTAAATGTCTGTATCGTGCAGATGTGAGTAGACTCCTCTCAATCGCTGATCAAAAAATGATGAGCGATGCCATTACAGAGCAATCAGACTCAACGGACGAAGAACGCTACCAGAAGGTACAACAGATCGCCGTCCTCACGGCACAAAAGTGGCTAGGACAATCATCCGATGAGGCATTGAACCAGAATATCCCGGGCATCGCTTATTGTTCCACACAGCATGCAATGTCCTGGGCCGAACTGAATGAATATGATCAAATGACACTGAGTAGCGATCTCAAAATATCTCTCTTTGATGTTCCAGAAGATGAATCAGAATCAGACGAAGATCTCTGATAACCGACCCGTCGCTTGAGGCAGCGAAAAATCGCAAAGAATGCTCATGAGACACTTCTATTGCTGATACTGAAGGAAGGAAAGATCCATATGGGCGGCTTTATACCTCCAATGGCAAACATGCGCATGCGTATGAACATGGGCATGGTAAAAATGAGTACCCTCAGAAGCTCAATGCTCCGCACAAATACAAGGCAGGAGAGACTGAAGGTACGGGGAGATAAAAAGCGAAGCATAAGTAAGGCACGTGGCGAAAAAGGGGACAGGATAAGTAAGGCACGTGGCGATAAAAGGGGAAAGATAAAGGAGGCACGCGCACTCAGAAAGCGAAAAATAGATTCTGCAAAATCCTGGGCACGAGGAAAAGAAGGAAAGGCAATCAAAAATGCTGAGCAGCAAATCTCAGCAGTCCCCAAAGAAGCACAATCAACAACAAGCGCTATAGTAGACAAGTTAAAATATAGAATTTCAATTGTAAAAGCAGCAGAAAAAGAAGGCGTAAAACAAACAAGAAAGGATTTCCGTGACACAAAGAAAACCGCTAGAAGCACTTTCCGTGACACAAAGAAAACCGCTAGAAGCACTTTCCGTGACACAAAGAAAACCGCTAGAAGAGAAATAAGACCCACAACGGAAAACACTCGACTTCAAGGCGACCAAAGACCTCAAGCTCC
>DATJHM010000155.1:0-19723 GCA_035493895.1 Ktedonobacteraceae bacterium | reverse complement strand
TGCAGGTGGACACCTGGTAACAGGCGAAGCAAAGCAACACTAATGATCGTACGGCTTGTTTCACTTGGACGCGTTGTGGCGCGCTCGCTGCTTCAGTCACTCGTGGTCTCGACAAAATTGAGGAAAAATGATATTCAGTTGGATCTGAAAAAGAGCTTATGCAAACTATATTCTGCATAAGCTCTTTTTGCTACTTGCACTTGCCCCCCGGGCCTTGTTGTGAGGCACGCTTGATTGTATAATACAAGCTCAATAGACAGATAGAAAGTCTTTTGTTCTCTGCAAAGGTAAACTGCAATGCGGGAAGGCCTCGCTTTACTTCTGGTAAATATGCTGGCGTCAGAATTTGGCTATAAATTTGAATGGCTCACGGACCCCGCCGAAAGGGATGCTGCTGTCTTCCGTCTGGTGAATCCGGGCCACGATTCCCGCGAATTCAGTGGCCAGGATAAGTTTGAGCAGGCTGTGGCGTGGCTGCGCGAAAAAGCTTAAACGAATATTTGCTTTCTTTAGAAAATTGCCTGCTTTTCCCCCGTTTTTATTTCCGCTTTTTCACACACATTCAGAATACTAGCATAGACCACACTTTTGGTGATGCACGGCCATTCATTACTGGGTGTCGTTCTGTAGATAAGAGCTGGTATGCGCTTTTGTGGGCTTTCTCAAGAAATCTCACACGTGCAACTAAATTGCCAGCTCTTGTTTCTTTCTGGCCTATGCTTTCATTTTCTCTCTATTTCACCCTTCAGAAATGGCAACTCCCACCGATGATAAATAGTAAGAGTACTCATATGAGCACAAAGCAATGACACTTTTGCAGATGCCTGACCGTGTATGACATATGTTGCCTGCATCGTTTCACATGCTATTTCGTCTTGTATGTGTTTGCATGGGATCAGGTTGTAAGAGAAAGGAAGGGTGTATGAATCAGCAGAGTCCTCTGGTTGTGGGGGTCTTCGCGCAAGCCGCAGAGGCGCGCCGAGCTCTGGATGAATTGCGCACACTCGGTTTTGGGCATGACGATCTGGGGCTGGCTCTCCGTGAAGGCGGAGCGCCAATCACAAATCTTGTTCAGGATCTGATGTTGTTAGGTCTTTCCCAGGAGCAGGCTGAGTTCTATTATCAGGAGGTGCAGTCCGGTAAAGCGGTCGCCTCTATTCGTGCGCAGACACGTGCTCAAGAAGTGCATGATCTTTTACATCGCTCCGGTGCATACGATTACTCGTCTGCTACCTCTGAAGATACGGCCAAATCGCGCTCACAGAAAAATCAGGATCAAGATGTCTGAGTGCTTCCATTGCTTGCCGCAACAAAAGCAATGCACTGCTTTCATCTTCAGCGAAAGCAGTGCATTTGCCCCTGATATAGGCAGAAATAGCGCGAGAAAGCAGACTATCTGCAACCAGTGTAGACGGTAAGGGTTGCGTCGGGGTTTGCGGCTAAGCGCAGGACATTGACATTGGGACCACCCATAAACATGGTGACTGCCTGATTGGGGGCGACATTGATGCTTCGCATGCCCGTATTTGAAACGAGGCTCTGCATCTGGTCTGTCGTATTGATCAATACAAAAGCACTACCATGGGGCAGTTTGACGGCAGGCATACTGAATTGTAGCCCATCGGGTCCTTGCACAATACCGACTTTCGCAACGATATTCGCCTGGGGCGGCTGGTTGACCCATGATCCTCGCGACTTCATAGGGTTGCCCTGCTGGTTGTAGTACGCCGTCTGCTTGCTGAGCGTTGCGCTTGCATAGCTGCTTCCGCTATTCATTGAACTGCCGGTGAAGAAACCAGCAAAAAAGGCTGTGGTGCTGATAGCTCCTAGAATACAGAAAGCTGCCAGCGCCAGGGCAAGATAGAATGCCGGATCGCGGCGCGTGTTGGGAAGCACAATTCTCTGGTTGGGAAATTCCGGCTCGGGCCGTTCGTTTACCTCCGGCTCAGGCTGCTCTCTAAATTCTGGATTGGGATTCTCACTCATGCGTTTATTCTCCTTTGGCATGATTATCTCTCTGATCTCATCTATTTAGCCTGTCATTTGAGAAGTCGAGCGAGTTGTAGATTTGTTACATTTCCTACTCATTATTGCATAAGTATAGCCTCTATGGTCATATAAATGCGTATTTCATGACCTATGAGTAGTGTGCCTGCCCTCTCCTTATTAAAGGTGATACCAAAATCGCGGCGATCGATGATGGTCGTTCCATGCAGGCCCACGCGCCATGCTTCGGTTATCAGGTCCTGACTATTACCTGTATACATTACTTGTAAGGCCACAGGCCGTGTGACCCCATGCAATGTGAGGTCGCCATTGACATAAGCACGGTTTTGGTCGATGAGTTTGACTTGCGTACTCGTGTAGGTGATGCTCGGATACTTCACCACTTCAAAAAAATCGGCAGAACGTAAGTGGGCATCACGCTGGGAGGCTCCTGTATGGATACTGTTGGTTGCAATCTGCACCTTTACCCAGGAATGCTCTGGATGCTGGGTATCCAAATTGGTCGTTCCATGCACTTCTGTGAAACGTCCCTTGACGGTAGAGACCTTTAGATGTTGAACTGAAAACTCAACCAGACTGTGGAAAGGATCAATTTCCCAAAGCATAACGGGCCACCTCTTAAAATAAAATGATGTGATGTATACAGATCCTGCTGGATGTACGCGCATTCGTATGTGAAGCTTTACCTTTCTCTCTGTTTCCTGGCTCTCTCCGCCCGATGCTTTTGAAGAGAAAAGCACCCTCGATCCAGGAACGTTTCTTGGAAGGTTTGTCTTCACGAAGCAGTTTGGTTTCATGCCGTTATCCGTCTTGCCCTGATATAAGGGAACATGGATTGGCTCGCACAGGAGGAAAAATAATAGGTACGGGAAGCTCCTTTGCCATCCCCTTACTCATAGCTAGCATAATGCCAGATCTGTATTATTATCTATTTATATGCCATAAACGCACTAAAAAAGTCAAGCGATGTATCGTAAATATAGCAAAAAAGTCAAATAATGGGTTGTAAACGCGCAGAAAAAATTAACATTGACTTGGGACAAATAGCACGCTAACAGGCACAAGCTGTATACCAAAACACGGCTTGCCTGGCTGATAGCGCAAAAAAGAATCCTGACCTTGCACGTTCTATCTGCTAATGCTCCAACTGCCATGGACGCCCATGACTCTGCTGGAATGGCTTGGCTTGCTCCTTCTCGCCAGATGCAGGCCGCTGTCGCCTGACGATTTCCGGCTCAAAGGCGCTCTTTTCGGCTCGATATCGCGCCTTTGCTAATTCCGCAGGCACTCTATAAAGCCCGGGGGGCGTGTAGAGACGCCTGACGACTCTCTGGCAGGTAGGACAGATCATCGCTTCGCTTGCCTGCGCAAATGCTCGCCAATGGGTAAACGATCCGCAGCTATCACACTGAAATTCGTATAAAGGCATGATGCTCCTCCATTTGATGGGTATGGCTTGCACCCATTTCTTGTTATTGACAAGCAACCTGTGTTGTAAATATACTCCCTGGGGAGAGAAAATGACAAGCATCAAAGTTACTTGTTGCGTTCACGCGAAATGTTGAGATAAAGGGTACATCCCTGCTGACCGCTTGTATTGTAGTCCTTACGATTGGATGTCATAGCTACATCCAGGAGATGTTTGTGTTGTCACTAAGATGAGGAGGTATACCTATGGCTGATGTTGTGTTCAAGATCGATCCGAAGAAGCACATGGCGGATCAGGAAGTGCCCGGCCACAATCGCTGGCACCCCGATATCCCGGCTGTTGTGACGGTGAAGCCTGGCGATGAAGTTCGTGTGGAATGCAAAGAGTGGACAGATGGGCAAATTGGCAACAATGATAGCGCCAATGACGTGAGGGATGCCGATCTTTCCGTTTGTCACATGCTCAGCGGCCCGATTGCTGTCCAGGGGGCCGAACCCGGCGATGTCCTTGTTGTGGATATCCTCAATATTGGACCTATGCCCGGTACTGAGACAGAGTGGGGGTACACTGGTATCTTTGCCAGGAACAATGGCGGCTGTTTCCTTACTGAGTACTTTCCTGATGCATATAAGGCTGTCTGGAAGTTCAGCGGCGTCTATGCCTCTTCCCGCCATATTCCCGATGTGCGCTTTGAGGGTATCTCTCACCCGGGTTTGATCGGTACTGCTCCCTCGAAAGAGCTTCTTGCGAAATGGAATGCTCGCGAAGCAGAGCTTATTGCCACAAATCCGGATCGCGTTCCCCCACTGGCATACCCTCCGTATCCGCAGACGGCGCTACTTGGCACTCTCAAGCAGGGAGACTACCAGCGGGTCGCTGCGGAAGGTGCTCGTACGGTTCCTCCACGTGAACACGGCGGCAACTGCGATATTAAAAATCTTTCACGTGGATCTCGTATCTACTTCCCTGTTTATGTCAAGGGAGGCAACCTCTCTCTTGGCGATCTTCACTTCTCGCAAGGCGATGGCGAGATTACTTTCTGTGGTGCCATTGAGATGGGCGGCTGGGTCGATCTGCGTCTGGATGTAATTAAGCATGGGGTCAGCAAGTATAAGCTGGTCAATCCCATTTTTAGACCCGGTCATCTCAATCCTCAGTATTCTAATTTCCTGGTTTTTGAAGGCATTTCGGTCGACGACCAGGGCAAGCAGCATTACCTGGATACTACTCTGGCCTATAAAAATGCCTGTATGAACTGCATTGCGTACCTGAAAGAGTGCGGCTATACGGGCGAGCAGGCATACCTTCTCCTGGGAGCTGCTCCTGTCGAAGGGCGCGTCAGTGGCGTTGTGGATATCCCCAATGCGTGTTGTACCGTTTATCTGCCTGCCGAGATTTTTGAGCGGACCATTGAGCCTTTCAGTACGTCTGTATCAAAGAAGAGCCAGGCGGCGGCGGCTAAATGATCTTGTGTGGCCCTGTCAATGAGTAGGCAATCCCTACTCATTGACGTTGCAAGCCTCTTGCGCAAGAAATCAGAGCGTGTGAAATACTTGCGAACTATTGACTCAGGAGTTCCTTTATATTGTTATCAATAAACTTTGTGTCAGCGGGATTGATGCCGCCGCCTGCGAAGTGCCCCCAGATCGATTCGATGGGGCGGAAGGTTGCGTTGGGCATGCGTCTGGCTTCATACTCGCCATCTTCCGGGGTAAA
The DNA here is from genome assembly GCA_035493895.1 of Ktedonobacteraceae bacterium. GTDB lineage: Bacteria > Chloroflexota > Ktedonobacteria > Ktedonobacterales > Ktedonobacteraceae > DATJHM01. Next base: position 14,571 of record DATJHM010000155.1, on the reverse strand, counting down.
GTACAGATCCGTTCGTCCCGGCATCACGATTGCTCGCGCTTTGATGCTGCTCAATGCTTTCTCAAAGTCCCCATGATAGAGCGGATTGGCGCTGATATCCGCATGGCTCCATGTCCAGGCCATTGCCAGTAAATTGTTCGCATCTTTCTTGAGGAAAAATCCTTCCCAGTAGCCTACCAGGAAGTCTTCGAGCGAATGATATCCCATATCACGATAGCGCTCTTCACGATAGAAAGCCTGCGAAAGACCCCAACCCGCGTAGACACGACCAACGGCGCGCAGCCCCTTTGTCGGAGGCTCGCTATACCAGCCGTCTTTCCAGGCCGCATCTGCACGCACCGCAGCTTTTACGCCTTCCAGGAAGACGACGTTATGCGGCCACGTCTTTGCTGTACCTGCAAAGGGGGCGATGCGCTCGACCATGTCCGGGTAGCTCGCTCCCCACTGGAACGTTTGCTGCGCTCCCATTGACCAGCCGGTGACCAGCGCGATCTTCTCGATGCCAAACTTCTGCGTCACAAGCTGATGCTGGAAACGCACCTGATCATAGACGGTGACCTCTGGGAAACGTGCTTTGTCAAAGGGCTGCGGGGTGTTACTGGGCGATGATGAGAGGCCGTTGCCCAGCATGTTCGGTACGATGATAAAGTACTTTTGCGGATCGAGCGCCATCCCTTTGCCTATCAACCACTCATTATCATAATGTTGTCCTGAATACCAGGTCGGATAGACGATGGCGTTGCTCTTCTGCGCATTCAGGGTGCCATAGGTTTTGTAGGCAAGGAATGCGTTACGCAAGGTCATCTCAGATTGCAATGTAATGTCTCCAAGCTGAAAGATTTCATAATCCATCGATGGAAACTCCTTTCGGATTTTACTGTGAGTTGAGAAACTACCTATCTACACGACGCTGAAGCTCGCCAGGTCTCAGTGGGTATTACTCTCTTTATTGACCAATGCTCTTCGACGAAAGGGGGAATTGACATGAGGAGGATCTTCACATGAAGTATCAGGGCTTATCTCCGCCCACCAGCATCGCTTCGGGACGGAGATAAACGAGGTTCTGTAAAAGATCAAGCTTATACTGTAACTGGCTCGGGAGGCCGAACGACCAGGATCGGCTGTTTGGTGTTTTCAATCACTCGTTCTGCAACACTACCCATCACCCAACGCTGTAAAACGCCTCTACCATGGGTGGCAATTGCAATCAGGTCATAGCTCTTGCCCGTCTCTGCGTCAGGCGTATTGCCCGTTTCTGCAACGTGCAGCAGCGCATCAGCAGTGTCTCCATTTTCTACGATGGAACAGACGATTTGCAGATTGAGTGATGCCAGGGTTCCGGCAAACTTCTCTTTTATGTCACGCAGGTAGTACTCTGCCTCATCTTTCTGGTATGAGCGTAGATCGAAGTTGTAGGTCCGATACTTGACCTCTTCTTCCGGGCTTGGCGGCCTGACGACACGCACCAGATGCAGCTCTCCAGGGGCGGCCGGTTTGGGACCATTGATGAGTGACACAAGATGTGCGGCAGGAAGCAGCGCTGCCTCTGCAAACTGGGAGCCATCCAGCGGTACAAGCACACGCATTGGACGAGCCTTTTCCTGTTGCGCCAGCACTGCTTCGAAGCTCTTCTCGCGCACTATCAGGGTCGGTACCGAACTATGACGCGCAACCTTCTGCGCTACACTGCCCAGCGCCCAGCGCTTGACGCCTGTAAAGCCATGGCTGCACAGTATGACGAGATCCGTTCGCTGCAATTGTATGTAACCCAGGATGGCCTGTACGGGAGCCTCTGGGGAGGTTTGTGTAAACACGGTGATGCCCGTAAGTGGGCTCGCATGGGCAATACGCTGAAGATACGCCTTCGCCTCTTCCAGCATTTCTGGATATAAATTGTCTGAGAAGAGCCCTACATCCTGTTGAAAATAAGGGCCTGGTTCCAGGATGGGTGGAACCGACTCGAAGAGCGAGATCGTGCTTTTGGCTTTGCGTGCGATGTAGGCCGCGACAGGCAATGCCTGTTCAGCCAGTGAAGAGCCATCCAGGGGAACGAGGATATGTTCAAACATGACGAATGCTCCTTTGCAACTGTTCTGGAAAACCAGATTTTCACTGTAGCATGCTGGTATCACAAGCTCATCACAGGTGGTACATATCCTGTCACGTCTCTATCACGACTATGGTCTCATCTGATGTTTCTTCCATTCGCCAGACGGCGGTTTTGGGCGCTAACCACTGTCCGCTTCCTTGTTCATGAGTACTGGCTCTTCCGCTCAAATGCGCGCGGCCATCAGGACTTCATCACATATCCCCAGCAGCTTAAAAAGTACCAGAGGGCGTAGAAGTTGTTGGTGAGCATATCGGTGAGCATCTGCTCGTACAGTTGGTCCAGCTCGCTCTGCATGGCAACTCCCTTCGCACATAAAAATGGCTGGGCAAGCTTATAAAGGACTTTCAAACTATCATATTTGAGGTTGTTATAGAGAGCATCTGAGGCATAGTTGATGACGTACGCTTTCTCTTGAATACGCTGGCACCCGGCCTCGCGCAAAAATTTGCCGAGTCGCGCTGCCACACGACTATTGACTGCTCCACGCAGCGGATGAAAGCTCTGACCGTGAAGAGCCAGGGCCTGGGCGGAAAGCTGCTTCAAGCGTTCGCAAGCGGCGCTGCTGCTGGTAAAGGGTTCGTCGGATTCGATGAGACGAATGATGCCATTGGGTTTACTGATGCGGACAAATTCCTGGAGCGCGCCAGGCCAGTCCTGCGTTTGCAGAAAGGCAGAGATGAAGCGGGCGTTGATGATATCGAAGGTGTCGTCGGGAAAGTCCAGCTCCCAGACCGGATTCACGCAGATGAAGTGCACATTGCTCAGCCCCTGCACTTTGGCCTGTGCCTGGGCATATTCTATGTTATGTCGATTTGTATCTATGGCGATAATTTCGATGTTTGGATGATAAAATGCCATCTCTAAGGCCCAGCCTCCAGGTCCACAATAGACATCCAGAAGGTAATGCACGTCGCTGAGATCCGCTTTTTCGCTGAAAAGCCCTCCCATTGCCTGGAGAAGCAATGGTTCCTGGCTCATCTGCCTTGCTATCTCTGCTCCACTATTTGAGTTAATGAACGTATTGCCATCTTTGCCGGGTTCTCTCATCTGCAATATCACCAACTTTCTTTTGTTGTAAACGGGATTAAGCTTATTATTGCAATATAAACGTATATTACATTAATTATATTTTAGCATGATAAAAAAGATTTACCTGCCTACCTGTATGGTATTATTATGTCTTGCATCCAGGTATCATGATATGAAGATCCAAATTTATTGGTAGGTCTCTCCCATTTCTCCTTTTGACACACATCTTTGTAAGGGGAAGTAAGGATGAAGCGTTTTCTCCAGCCAAAAGCTTTTTGTCACTATCTGATAGCTGTGGCAGAATAAGGCAGTTTCCCGATCTATTTTGCGTCTATATTGACTTATGCATTTATAACGGTTTATAGTAGTAATAGATCTCTATTAAACGTTTGAATCACTGCTTCTGTGCTATCCAGTGAAACGGCTCGCAGCTCCATTGGATTATATTCGTGCCTTGATTTCTTTATGGTAAGAAACTCTTTCTGTGATTTTGCGGCGCAGGTGTGCTATTCATGCCTGATCATTCTTTTTCTTCTCGTTGTTGTATTTCTAGAGAAATAGGAAAAGTTAAGGAGTACTGTGATGCAAAAATTCAGGCGGAAGCCTGCCGTACGTGCCTTCACGGCCTCGGTCACCTCTCTCTTGATGCTCATCAGTATAATATCGATGAGCACAAATGCGTCTGCGGCGACTCCTGCGGCCAGTAATCGCCTGGTATTTGGCCCTCTAAAGACGAATATCCTTTTTTCCGACCTGGGTGTGCTTGATTTGCAGCAGTCGGCGGAGAAGCAGTTTGCCTGCCTATCGCCGGTCGCACCGGTACGCTGCTATACTCCCCAGCAAATTCGTAGCGCGTACACGATCTCTACACTGCTGAGTCATGGCATTACGGGGGATGGGCGCACGATTGTGATTGTGGATGCCTATAGCAGCCCGACGATTGCTAAGGATCTCAAGTATTTTGATAAGCTGTTCCATTTGCCAGATCCGGAGTTTTCGGTGGTTGCTCCTGATGGCGTTCCCGTCTACGATGCGAATGATCCTAACCAGAATGGCTGGGCCTCGGAGATTTCGCTGGATGTTGAGTGGGCGCATGCGGTGGCTCCCGGGGCAAAGATTGTGCTGGTTGAGGCGAAGTCGAGCAATGATCCGGACATTTTGAGCGCGATGCGCTATGCTGTCCAGAAGAACCTGGGCGATGTGATCAGTCAGAGCTATGGCGAGGGCGAAGCCTGTTCTGCTGTGCCCCTATCCGCGCAGCATGACGTATTCCGCGAGGCCGTGGACAAGGGTATTACGCTGATTGCTGCTTCTGGCGATGAAGGGGCGGCTCAACAGGCCCAGCCTCCTCTCTGCGGCGGTAATGCGATCTTCTATCAGGCGGCCTCGACTCCTGCGACTGATCCTCTGGTGACTGCTGTTGGCGCTACTCAGCTCGATGCTGGCTCGAAGAAGGGTGCGTACGGCGGCGAGATTGCTCTAAATGAGACAGATATCAGCTCGATCCCGTATACATTTGCCAGTGGCGGCGGCTTTAGCACGGTCTTCAAACGCCCTTCCTATCAGGATGGTGTACCGACGATCGGCAAGTATCGTGGCGTGCCGGACGTGGCGTATAGCGGCGCAATTAATGGTGGCGTGCTGGCTGTGCAAAGCTCTTCGACCCCTCCCCCCTATGAGCCACATGTCTATACCTTTGGCGGTACGAGTGTAGGCTCTCCGCAATGGGCCGGTATTGCGGCTCTCGCCGATCAGTTCGCTGGTAAACGCCTGGGCTTCCTGAACAAGGCGCTCTATACGATTGGCAAGGGTGGACACTACGACGAGTCGTTCCACGATATCACTTTCGGCAATAATACATTCCACATTGTCGATTTTAGCGAGGTTGTCAGTGGCTATAGCACACGTAAGGGGTGGGACCCTGTGACTGGCTGGGGTACGCCTAAGGTGGCTACGCTGGTGCCCCTTCTGGCCCAACTTGTCAATAAGCACGACTCTAACGGCTTATAGACGACAATCTATCGTTTTCTGCTCGCTCTTTGTCTCACTCGAGGTAAAGAGCGTTTTTTGTCTCTGCATGACTGAGCGCCACCCTCTTGCCACAGAAGCAAGGATATGTGTATTGAACGTTTTCGAGAGTAAATGGGCGGCGCACATTCCTATCATACTCGTTTTACCTGTTACAGATATAGGGGGCACGGCTTTTTTTACCCCCAAAGTACCAGAACATCCATTATGTTGTTGATCCCCCGTAGAGGCGCGGTTTGTCTGTGCCCATATTACGCGACGTAGCCCCAGTAGAGGCACGGTGGAGTTTACGGAACTGTGCCTGGGAACTCGCGCGATTCTGCTGGCTCCGCAGGCGATGACGGCAACGGAGGAGATGGCGATTGCAGGTACCTGTGTTTTCGACCATGGAGATCAGCGGCGAAGGCCCTCTGTTCGCCCATCTCCTCCTGTGGAGCCAGCCGGAATCGTGCGAGTTCCCAGGCACAGTTCCGTTCTCACTCCACCGTGCCTCTACTGGGTCTGGGCGATCGGCCTACAGGGCTGATCAATTCATCTACCTGCCCACAAGATGCGCAACATATGCGGACTTTCCGTCATCATCACTTAGGCTCACCAGAATAGCCGGGGTGAAGCTGATGTATGTTCTACTGTGACGGCTAGTAGGCACCGACGACCTTGAAGTCCTGGGTGACGAAGACGTGGTGCGGCCAGTTGACGCCGATGTTGTGGGCCTCGTATTCGCCGTTGCTCAATTGTACAACACGGTCGACGACACCTCCGGGGTAGGAGGCCAGCGCGGCTTCTGTTACCTTATTCGCTGTCGTTCCGCTGATGATCGTCCCCGATCCCTCTGTGTAGTTCGCCGGGATCTGACCGACCTTCTTTGCCGTGCTCGGCGCACCGCGCTTGAAGGGGATCACCCCTGCCGCTGAGGCAGTCGCAGCTGCGTTGTCAGTCGATTGCACGGTGACCTGCGTGGCGGTGATGGTCGTTCCGTTGGTCATCCCAAGTACGAGGACGCTTTCGCCTGCTGTAATGGCACTCGCCGAGGTTGTGCTCGTCCCCTTCTGGTATGACGTAGAGGATGCCTCGGTGACAGTTACCTTCTGACCCCCATAGGTCGTCACTGTGAAGCTCGATGTGGATACGCTGCCGACCGTGCCGATTGTTCCCCCGGTGGCCGGTCCAGACCGGGCGTTGGATCCCCCGCCACTAGCGCCGCTAGCGGGGCCTCTGCCAGGGTGTCCTGCTGTTGCCGCGGGGGACTTTGCGCCACCTGAGGACTGAGTTGCCGTCGCGCTTGAAGATGTGGAGCTTGAGGTGGAAGTGGTTGCTGTTCCACTACTGCTGCTACCACAGGCCGCCAGGATTGTGGTTGCTGCAAGTAAGAGAAAAGTAACACTTACGAATATTTTGAGTGACAGTGACGTTCGTATCGGCATTTTCTGTACATCCTTTTATGTATATAAATGAGGGAACATACCTGTGTCAGCGTTCCCCTTCTCGATACGAACTATAGCAGTCTTACTATGAAGATTTTATGAAGAAGCAGTCAAGCTTTTGTTTGTTTTATTGTCTGAGATGCAGGCAAGCGAGTTTTCCGGGCTTATTCCCTCTCCTGCCTCTTGCTATCTCGTTGTGCCACCTGTGAGACCGGCAATTGCTGCTGCAAATAGGCGATGAGGTGCTCATAGAAACCGGCGATATTTTTGTAGCGCATCATTGCGTCAGGGGTCGTTTGTAAAATCGTGAGCATGCGTTGTACCTGTTCTGGATTGTGCACCTCTTCCATAAGAGGAGCCTGATAGGTGTGCACGGTAAAAAGGATCCCCCGGGTATGTGGCAGGCGGGAGAGTGTCTGACGCTCCATACGCAGGAAGCAGCGCTCGCCTATAGTCGTAGCGGTGATCTGCTGGTTGCTCTGACGCTGTTCTTCGGCGAAGCGCGGCGTGAGATTGAGCCTGGAGGAGCCCTTGAAGGCCCAGTTCGTGCGCCAGACGGGGCGTCCGATCTTGAGACGCTCGAGGAGGAGCTGGCTGGAGCGACCGATCTGTTCTGCGAAGAGGGGAACGGGCTGATGGATGCTGAGAAAGGATTGCCCCATCTTGTCTTCGAGGCACCAGTCATTGGGGAAGCAGAGATGACCGGCGACGAGGGGCATGCCGTTTGTGGTATCCTCTTTCAGGAGTAAAAGATCCTCCTGAACCTGGCGTCCCAGCCAATCGAGAGGAGACAATGCCAGTGTCTCAGTTTCGCCGAGCCTGAACGTGCTTTCATCCTCCAGCAGCTTATTCTGCCAGTGCCAGCACTGTCCCGTAACCGTCAGGGTAAAATAGGCTGGATAGCGCCGGGCCATAAGCGGCAAAATCAGCTCAAGAACCTCCCATTGAAGCGGCAGTGTCTCAGTAGGAGCCTGAACATAATAATCGTGATCCTCTGCCAGCAGGTCGGCCTTCAGTGCCAGCTCTGCCTGATAGTGCGCTCTGTCCACTTCAATAATGAGCTCGGGATTGAGGGCCTGCGTGCCCATGGTCATTTTATACTGGTCCTGCTGAATGGGAAAATATGGTAGCACGTCTCTCCTCCATGCTTATCTTATAGCCATTGAATGTAGCACTATTACTCAGCCACGTAGATAACGTCTGTACCCGGTCAAATGTCATCGCACCCATTCGAACCGCTCCCCAGGCTCGCCCAGACCAGTAGGGACGCCATGAAGCCGCAGCGGAATGGCGTCCGCGAACTCCCTCGATCCCTCAGGCTCCGCAGACGTGGCGTTCCGCCCTTCCCCCATTCCGCTTGCCACAGAAACGTGTGCCATGACCTTTGCCTGCGTACTACGAAATTGATGGGAGAATCCATACAGGGCCGAAAGGGTTAATCACGTCACGCTGGATCTGCGTTTCCCCACCGGCCCTTTTGCCCTCGATAACAGGTAGGGGCCGCGGTTTATCCCAGCCCGCGAGCCCCCACCGGTTTATTTCCGTGACATTGCCGCTTGCCTGCGACGGGGTTGCTCTCCGATCGGAGATTCTCGTCATCGACCCGGTCGCAGACAAGCAGCGACGCTACGGAAATGATGGGAGATTTCCCTTATTTACTCCTATCTCTACCATATCATTGATCGGCAGCAATATGCAAAGAGACCAGGGCCAGAATCTCATAATCTGGCGTTCCTCCTTTGCTGTCCAATCAGGTTCATCGCTTTGGAAAAGGATGTATATACGACCGGTCGTTTTGTCTCTTTATCAACGTGATGACTTTGTTTGGCGGTGGATAAACCTTCCCATGTTCTCAAGTGATTGCTGCCCTTCGGGCAAGATGGAGGCGAATAACTGGAAGACGTGCCACATGTCATCCCACACAGTCAGCTCGACCGGAACGTTCGCGGCTCTGGCATGGTCCGCGATTTGCAGGGCGTCATCCAGAAGCACCTCGTCATGACCGACATCAATATACAGGGGCGGGAAGCCATGGAGGTCTGCGTTGATAGGAGAAATCAGTGGATTGTGTGCATCTTCGCTGCCAGGATAGAATCTCGCCAGAAAGTTAATCGTCTCTCCAGAAAACACGGGGTCAGCTGCGTCTCGCGTCGTCCTGCTCTCGACTGTGCCCACGAGGTCGGTCCACGGCGAAAGGAGCACTGCTCCTGCTGGCATTGGCACATTCTTGTCGCGCAATAGTTGCAGCAATGCTAGCGTTAAGCCGCCACCTGCGGAGTCGCCACCAACCACGATATGCTCTGGTTTTGTTCCATTCGCAAGCAGCCAACGATATGCGGTCAGCGCATCGTCGAGCGCGGCAGGAAAGACATGTTCGGGCGCGAGACGATAGTCAATCAGCAGGCCTTGTATACCAGAGGCAGTGCTGAGGCGTGCGACCAGATCACGATGCGATGTGAACGAACCAAGCATATAGGCACCACCATGCAGATACAGCAACACGCGTTCTGCATCGGCCTCAGGTGGACGTATCCATTCTGCAAGGACACCCTCCATATTGACTGATTCTACCCGCGTCCCTTCTGGCAATGAGATAGGATGCCCGACATAGTTTTCGACCAGTAATTCAAAGGCGACGCGCTGTTCTGCCAATGGTACGGGTGGAGCATTCTTACTGATCAACAAATAAGGGCGAATTTGCAAGCTTTCTGGGCCAGACATAAGGAAACCTCCTCTTTTAACAGGAATACTTGAAAGAACAAGAGGCAAAAGTTTGTATATCATTTGCGTCCATAGATGATTTTCTGTGATGAGCGGATGACTCATCACTTGTTGCTACTATATCCGAATATCTTGTATCTTGTAAGAAGGCACCAGAAAGTGATAGAGTTACCTTATGGTAACTAAGCAACAAACACACCCTGATATTTTCCGGGCGGACTGCCTGTCGCGGCACGTGCTGGAATTGATCGCTGATCAGTGGACGCCCCTGGTCATCTATGCATTGGAAGAGGGCACGATGCGTTTTGGTCAGTTGCTCAAGCGGATCGATGGCATCTCGAAAAAAATGCTAACGCAGACCTTGCGGGCGATGGAACGCAATGGCCTGGTACAGCGCGTTGTCTATCCGGTCGTGCCTCCAGTCGTCGAGTATTCTCTGACGCCATTGGGACAGACGCTGATAGAACCAATGAAAGCGCTAAAGGTCTGGGCATACGGGCATTTGCAGGAAGTCGCGCACGCTCGAACGGCGTATGATCAACGCGAACATACGCAGATCCAGGAGGAAGTCGCTTCTCGTGTTCAACAGCGATAGCTACGCCTTGTGTACCTTATCCTTCTGGCTACCATCCGTGCTTCCCCTCTCCACACAAAAGAGTATTTCAACGTTATCCTTACCAGTATACTCTTCAGACTCCTGCGCAATACGGCGCGGAAAATTTCTCTTTCTATTCATCCCCCGATGCTATAAAATGCAGGGAGATTTCGCTTTATCTCGTCTCATCGCCGCTTCAAGAGAAATCTAACCATTATATCTCTTTTTTAAAGGAGCACTCTATGAGCATTATTTCCCCTCGCTCCGTCCGCGTGAAAAGCGGACGCGAAATCATCCTGCGTTCAGCCGAGCCAGATGATGCCGAGCAACTCGTGACTATGATAAAAACGATTCTGATCGAAAACGATTTTAATATTACCACTCCTGAAGAGTTTCGTTTCAGTCCCGATCAGGAGATGGAGTGGCTTGAGGATGTCACTGAGTCGCCAGGCCATGTGGTCATTGTGGCCGAATATGCGTCGGAACTGCTCGGTATGCTCAATTTTCATGTAGATCCACGCAAGCGAATGAAACATCATGGCGCTTTAAGCATCAATATCAGCCGTGCCTGGCGCGATCAGGGACTCGGTCGCACCATGTTGCAGGCTCTGATCACCTGGGCAGAGGAACAAGCGTCCATCGAGAAGCTGAATTTAGAGGTATTTGCAACCAACGCACGCGCAATCGCTCTCTACCGCTCTCTCGGATTTCAACAAGAAGGGTATCTGGCGAAGCAGATTAAGATGGCTCCTGGCGTCTATGTCGATGTCTTGCTGATGGGCCTATGGCTCAAGAAACTTCTCTAACCAGTTGATGATGTGGGCCAGCCACTCCGGTGCCATCTCACGGGTTTGCGCATCTCTGGTATGCAGCAGCTGATTGGCCCGCTTTATCAGGCTCATGGCAATAAATGCTGGCAAACGCTCTTCGCATTGGGGAGGAAGTGTGCGCAAGCTGGCATATCCGCGGAAAAAGGCCTCGCTCATCGCCTGCTCCCCTGGACGGTTCAGCAGGCTTGAGAGTGTGATCGCGATGTCAAAAAGATAATAGCCGAAACAGCAATCTTTAAAATCAATGGCCCGCGCTTCGTCTTTGTAAAATAGATAATTTGTCTGCTGGAGATCATAATGAATCAGCCCATAGTTCTCTGCATCTTGTGGCAAGCTCTGTATCTCCGCTTCGATCTTGCGGGCTGTGGCCTGCAAGATGTTGCTGGCATGTGTGGAAAGGGGGACTGTAGCATGTGTGGAAAAGGGGACTGTAGCATGTTTGGCAAATTGAGGATTGATGACCGAATTTTCGCCAATGATCCAGCTCGGCTCCCAGCGTGGACGGAGAAAGCCGGAAGGCGGCGAAAATGTGCGCGCATGATGATGCAGGCGCGCCATCAGCACTCCCACGCGCTCCAGATGGATAGGAGTCAGGCTGGCATCGATAAAACGTCCGTCAACCCAGCGGAATACCACGCAACGAATAGCGTGCGGCATCCCTTCTACCGGCACCTCCGTCAGCAAGGCTCCGTTGCGCGCAGGCACTGGCTCGGGAACCAGCAGACCGGTATCACGGCGCAGGGCGCTCAACCACTGTAATTCGGACGAAAGTAGTGCGGAGCTTATCGTGTTTTCGGTATAGAGACGCAGGGCATAACGAAAGCGCGTCGGCCGCTCAAGGGGCACGACCGCCTGATTCAGCTCGAGCACCGGCTCATCGACCATGGTATCCTGCTCCTCGTCCTCTTCTTCCTCGCCCACCTCTTCGTAGTAGTCATCATCGGCATGTTCGAGCTCAGGTAACGTTCGCCGTATCACGGGCGAGGCGACAACCTGAAACACACTATTCTCATGTCGCGAAAGCAACGAAATTCTGGCATTGCCCAGATCATAATAGCTGAGTGCCGCTTCTGCCAGTTCACGCAAACGCCGAATTTGACCGCCGTGGCTTAGATTTTCGATCGTCTTCATCCCCCGTTTTCCTGTCATTCATAGTTTCTACCGTAAAACATGTGCAGCTCGGATGCATTCGTCGTCGCTAGTATACACCACGTGAACACACAAATACATCGACAAAATGCTCTATCGACATATAGCTAAATATAAGCATATTTTTGTACTTACCAGCAACTACCATCACTACGCCCCGCTCCACATGATGCTCGCAGCCTGCTGTAGCCTACCCTGACATAGCCATTATGCGTTCTGCCATTGACAGGACTGAGGATGTTGGTATAGTATATAAACTAGGCACGCATTATTTATCTATGGAAATAGTGCAACAATCATAATAGCTAAAATTGTTTAAAGGGTGTAGCTTTTACAAGCAAAGAGACGGCAATCTGTTTATAATCAGATATGATACTCTATAAAATGAGGAAATTAAAAAAAATATACATCCTCATCACTCTGAGCGGCTAGGAGCACCCACTCAGAAAGAAAGGTTTTCTTTCACATGGCAACACCACAATTGTTACATGACCAGGCAAAAACAAAAAAAAATGATCCACGGCCTCATGTCGTCATTATTGGAGCTGGATTTGGTGGATTGCGCGCAGCCAAAGGGTTGGCAGACGCCCCGGTGCGCGTCACTGTGATCGATCGTACTAACCATCATCTTTTTCAGCCGCTATTGTATCAAGTCGCAACCGCTACACTATCTCCGGCAGATATTTGCGCTACGACGCGCCACGTTCTGAAGCATCAGAAAAATGCCAATGTGCTGCTTGCAGAGGTTACTGGCATTGATGTCGAAAATAGGCTGGTCCTCCTGGGCGAGCAGGCAGTTGCTTATGACTACCTGGTTATCGCTACAGGTGCCAAAGAGAATTATTTCGGTCACCAGGATGAGTGGAAGCCTTTCGCCCCTGGTCTGAAAACGATCGACGATGCGCGCGAACTGCGCCGCAAGGTTTTGACTGCATTCGAGGAGGCCGAACTTGAGAGCGATCCTCGCCGCATTGAGGAGCTCCTGACGTTCGTGATTGTGGGCGGTGGCCCGACCGGCGTAGAGATGGCTGGAGCGATCGCTGAGATGGCTCACAAGACGCTGGACAACGAGTTTGAGCATATCGATCCTAACAGTGCTCATATTCTGCTGATTGAGGCTCTGCCCCGCATTCTTGGACCTTTCCCGGAAAAGCTTGCTACTCTCGCTCATCGCGAACTGGTACGCCAGGGCGTCGATGTACGCGTCAATAGCCCGCTGGAGTCGATTGATGCCGATGGTGTCGTCGTTGCTGGCGAGCGCATTAATGCCGCGACTATCCTCTGGACGGCTGGTGTGCTGGCCTCTCCGGCTGGTCAGTGGCTGGGCGCTGAAGTAGACCGTGCTGGTCGCGTGAAAGTGGGAGACGACCTCTCTCTCCCCGGCCATTCGGAGATCTACGTTATTGGCGATACGGCTTCGGTCACTCAGGATGGCAAGCCCGTCCCCGGAGTTGCTCCCGCTGCCATGCAGATGGGCCGCTACGTTGGCGCGGCAATCAGCGCACGCACGCAGAATCAGGAATACGGCCCCTCCTTCCATTACACCAATAAGGGCAATCTGGCGACGGTTGGACGCAATTATGCGATTGTGGATCTGGGGAAAGTGCAGATTTCTGGCTTTATTGCCTGGGTCTTCTGGCTCGTCATCCACGTGTTCTACCTGATCGATTTTCACAATCGTTTCGCCGTGATGGTGCAGTGGATTGCTTCCTATATGACGTACCATCGTCGCGCTCGTATCATCACAAGCTCTACGCGCACGCAAGCTCTGCCTCCTACCGCTGAGAAGACCACGCAGATGCGCGAGGCAACTCCCGGCAATGGCAAAAAGCCTACGCAACAACAAAAAGTCGGCTAATCTCGCTCACAAAACGAGCTTCGCTACACAGGGATAACGTTTCCTGGAAGACTACTATAATGGCTCTAGCATGACATGCATGCTGGAGCCATTAGCTTTGCGCATACAATGCCGTTCGCGAATCTCACCGATCATCTCGCCCTTTACATTTTTATGCTCTCATGATATTCTGTACGAAATGGTCCACAATGGAAACAAGGAGGGCACGGGAAGAAGATCATGGGACGACCAAGCGATGCCAGACAGCGGCTGATTGAGGCTGCGAGAAATGTGATTTTCGCGCACAGCTACGAAGCCGTGAGTGTGGATGAACTGTGTGTGGCTGCGGGCGTGACCAAAAGCAGTTTTTATCATTTTTTCTCTTCCAAGCAGGATCTCGTTCTTGCGGCGATCGAGACCCAGTGGCAGTGGTTTGAGCAGAGCGTTCTGGCTCCCATCTTTTTGGATCATAGCCCTCCTCAGGAGCGAATAGTGCGTTTTTTTGAGCTGACTCTGGAAGGACAGCAAGCCTACAAGCAGAGCAGCGGCTCTATGCGCGGCTGTCCCGCAGGCAATCTCACGCTGGAGATGAGCACGGTGGACGAGCTGATTCGTACGCGTATAGCGCGCTTTTTCCAGGAATGGCTCAAATATATTGAACGCATGCTCGAGGATGCCAAAGAGAGCGGGAGCGTGCCTGCAACGCTGGATACTGCGCTCACTGCTCAGGCGCTACTTGCCTATTTCGAGGGCGTGATGCTCTTAGCCAAAGGGCGCAACGATCCTTCTTTGTTGCATACGCTGCGCCTGGGCACGCTCTCTCTTATGCATGTATCTCTGTAAAGGGT
>DATJHM010000154.1:0-5091 GCA_035493895.1 Ktedonobacteraceae bacterium | reverse complement strand
GCGGCTCGTCTCGTCTTTGGCAAGGGGGCGCCGATGGTCCCATTCCTCGAAGAATGGCTGAGGTAGGGACCGGGCTTTATGCCGGCCCACGACCCCCACCGGCCATTTCGCCCCTTAGGTTGATGCGTATTGGATCGGCATGAAGCGCGATCCCTACCTGTGCAGAAGGGCACGATGGCCGGGGGGGACGCGGATCGGCATCGAGACGTTTGGTTTTCCCAGTTACACGGGCGGAAAGGATAGGGTGATAGTTTATGCAACCGGGCCATTTTAATAAAGACGATGCGCTTTTCAATTCGGCGCTGGGTCGCTCGTTGAATGGGCAAAAGAGAATGTGGTCGGGACCGGCAACCAGCTATTATGGGATGCCGCTGGTCAAAAAGGCACACTGGGAATGGCAGATTGTGCTCTATTTTTTCCTTGGCGGTATTGCTGGCGGCTCGTACCTCATCGCAACCCTGGCCGATCTTCTCTCTGCGGGCAAAGAGCGTGCTCTGACTCGGGCGGGACGTTATCTCTCGTTTGTCTGCATTCTCGCCAGTCCGGTCTTCTTGATCTGGGATCTGGGCCGACCCGAACGCTTCCATCACATGCTGCGCGTTTTCAAATTGCGCTCCGTGATGTCCATTGGCACCTGGGCGATCTCGTTCTTTGGTATGTGTTGCGGACTGAGTACGGCTCACCAGATGGCACAGGATGGTCTGCTCAACTGGTTTCCGGCCCTGGCGCGTCTGATCAAGGCTTTGCCGATAAGATTGATTGATATCGCCGGTAGCCTGTTTGGTCTGGTAGTCGCCTCTTATACGGGCGTGCTCCTTTCTTCTACGGCCGTGCCGGTCTGGGCACGTGCGAAACATATTCTTGGGCCACTTTTTCTGACCTCGGGCCTCTCTACTGCGCTTGCCAGCCTCTCGTTTCTTCTCTCATTCCGACGCCGCAATCGTCAGACGATCGAGAGGTTAGAAGGGGCGGAGATTGTGGCGATGACGACTGAGCTGGGTTTGATTTCGGCGCTTGTCCCCGTTCTGGGTCGTCTGGGCAAGCCTGTATTCAGGGGCCGCAGTGGCCTTCTCTTCAATACGGGCACGGTTGGCAGCGGTCTGATATTGCCACTGTTTCTGCGCCTGTTCTGGAAATCCACGGGGAAACCGCTACCACGCAGCCTGAACATTGGCGCATCCCTGCTTGTTCTGGTCGGAGGGATGATTCTCCGTCATGTGTGGATTGAAGCGGGTCGCGAATCTGCTGATGATCCCGAAGCGGTCCATTATTATAATGAACTGGCGTCGAGAGAGAGGTAGTATTCAGTCAAGCGTCATTGCACACGTTTCGGTGGCAAGCGAGCGAAAGGGCGGCACGCCACGTCTGCGGAGCCAGCGGAATCGAGCGAGTTCCCGGACGCCATTCCGCATTTCCGTGACATTGGGGTCACAGAGAGAGAGATTTTGCTGGGATCATCGATGCTAAAAAGTGATAACAGATGCACAGGCAAAATAAGCGCTGTATACAAGCGTGAGCGATAAATTCATCTCACATAATTTGCAGCGGCTGGAGCTACACGATACAATTAGCAAGGATTGCATCGTTATAGTATTCACTGGTAAATTTCATGATGAAAATAGAGACGTGAGGGAACACGATGGAACAGGCACAACGCATTGAGCGTTATTTGCAAGAGGTCCCCAAAGCAGAGTTACATGTCCATCTGGAAGGCGCAATCCGTCCGGAAACTTTTTTAATCCTCGCAAAGCGCAACCATATCGCACTACCCGCGACAACGATTGAGGAAGTACGCGCATGGTTCACCTATCGCGACTTTCCCCATTTCGTCGAGATCTTCACAACCATTGCGCGCAGCCTCAAAACCGTCGAGGACTATGAGCTGATTGCTTACGAATTTGGCGTGGAAATGGCACGACAGCATGTTCGCTACGCTGAAGTGACCTTCTCGCCCAGTATGCACGAATTTGCCCTGGGCGTGCCCTATGATGTCTACTTTCGCGGCCTCACCAGGGGCAGAGCACGCGCAAAAGCTGATTTCGGCGTCGATATATTCTTTGTTTTCGATATTGTACGCGATATTGCAGACTCCACACTTCGCGAGAAGCGGGCAGATTATACAGTTTCGGTCGCCCTGGAAAGTCGTAACGATGGCCTCGTCGCGCTCGGATTGGGAGGCAATGAGGTCAATAATCCGCCAGAGTTATTCGCACGCTGGTTCGAGAAGGCGCTATCCGAGGGACTTCATAGCGTCCCCCACGCGGGCGAGACGGTCGGACCAGCCAGCGTATGGGGAGCACTGCGCACATTGGGCGCTGAACGTATCGGGCATGGAGTTCGCTCGATTGAGGATGCAGATCTGGTAGCCTATCTGGCAACACAGCAGATTCCCCTGGAGGTCTGTCCGCATAGCAATATTTGCCTGGGCGTCTATACTAATCTGCACGAACACCCTCTGCCACGGCTCTATAGCGCAGGAGTGCCTCTTTCCGTGAATTCGGATGATCCGCCTCTGTTTCATACTACGCTCAATGATAATATCTCTACCCTGCATCATCCCTTCAACTTCTCACTTGCGACTATCGACGAAATTTTGCTGAATGGCGTACGACATAGCTTTATGCCCGCCGAGCAGAAACAAGCGATGGAAACATATTTCCGACGCGAAATGAAACGCCTGAAGCAAGAATTCCATCTGGATCACTCAAGCAGCTAGCATACAATCTTTTAGCGGGAGAGCGATCATCTACACACGACACAAAATACACTCGTAATGGCAATCCTCTCCCGAACTTAGTAGAGCTTTCTTATGATAAAGTAAAGAATGCAACAAAATTTCTTCTGATTGCCAAAACTATCAGGCTATCGAAAAGTCCTATAATACTGTACTATATCTTGTGCATGCTGTATCTTAGAGTCAAGTGATTTTTTATTCTAGGCGTTTTCTCGCCTTTTTCGCACTAATGAACAAATGGCTCATACAAAAAGCTCTCGTCTTTGTCTAATTTGTATATTCTTATTTTTCTATCTATTTGCCGCTGAAAGCTCTTCAAAATTGAATAGTTTTTAGTGGTAAGTCGAAGCACAGTGCCTGGTCAGGCTTCATTGTATACATGCAGGGCAAGCGAAACGGTGGGAAGGGGCGGCACGCCACGTCTGCGGAGCGAGCGAGGTGGGATCGTACGAGTTCGCGGGGTCGTCAGCGAAGTCTGAGGTATCGTTGGCTGGCCGGACGCCATTCAGCAGCGGCTTCATGGCGTCCCTACTGCTCTGTCAAACCTCATTGCGTCTTTTCTGAAAACGCGCTCGAGAAGCACGTATGAGGGCGAGATGGCCGGTGGGGGACGGGGACGCAGTTCCGCTGCGGCTCCACCGCGTCCCTACTGGGCTGGGTGAGCGCGGTCAAAAAGGATGCGATGAAGTTTGGCGGAGTCGTAATAGCACCGACACGTGGGAAGTACGTCACATTTATTTTCTGGACTACCCAGTTTACCTGAGCCAGTAACAATGATCTGTACTGGCATATCTCGTAGTTTCTTCTATTTACATAAACGAAGGTGTTGCAGGCTAAAGTGAGTTATATGGAGCCACAACGAGAAACTATGACTGATAGTCTGGCAGCTATCATTCAGATCATTCATCTTGGGTACCAGAGTGGTACGCTCACTGTTGAGAGAGGCGAAGGCAACCAGCGGCAAGAGGGAATGATTGTCTTCGCCAATGGCAGAGTCATAGAAGCGAGAGCGGGCCAGTATAGTGGGCTGGCAGCTTTCAATTTCCTTAACACCTGGCAAACATGTCGTTTTTCCTTTGTCAGTGGCACTCAGCCTCCACCTCAGGCGCTCTCACCGGGGCGCAATGAGGCGCAGTCCAACAGCTTTCGTTCTGCCAGCAAACCACTAGAATACAATGAACAATCAAGCGGCAATTATAACTATGTACCAACGCTTCTCCCAGCCCGTCTACCCGCAGGAGAAGCAGCATTACAACGCCCAGAAACGTTTCACATGCCCCGTACACACCGACGCTTACTGTTACTGGTCAATGGGCAACGCAACATAAGCGAACTTGCACGCATACTGGCACGTCCCCCGGAGGAAACGCAGGCCCTGCTCAACGATTTAGAGCGAGCTGGACTCATTCGACAGTAGGCATTACCAGGAGGAACGCATTCATGTCACGACCTTCAGCATATAAGCCATCTTCTCGTAGAGGTATATCGCTTACCCTTCGCGTCTCCCTATTGCTTGTCCTCGCGGTGGTCATACCATTGATCATCACAGTTGTGGGCAGTGAATTGATCTTGCGTCCGACACTCCTTTCCCAGGCAGGAGTCGAGATGAGCAATGATGCCCAATCGCATCAGGCGACAATCGACGCCATGTTCATCTCTCGGCTGCAAGAATTGGAGACACTCAGGAACTTTTTTGCCGTGCAAAAATTCTTGCAAGGTGATACGCAATACGAACAACAGGCCGCCAACGAACTGGCGCTGGGATCGCACCTGGACGATAACTACCTCTCATGGGCTTTATTTACGACCCAGGGGAAACACCTCATCTCATACCCACCCATCACGCCTACGCCCCGGGGAAAATATCTCATTCCCCCCGAAATCCTGTCTCAGATGCAAAAATCAGACAAACCGCTCATATCAAGCGTCTACTTTGATGCGAACACGAATAGTGCATTCGTAGATCTCTATGCACCGGTCATATCCGGGCAGAAGAAATTTATCGGGATTGCCCGTTCGACCCTGGGACTGGCTCAGATCTGGACAGCGGTCAATAATGAGACAAATGCTGCCCCTGGAGGATTTGCGATGATCGTCGATGGGAATGGCATACGGATCGCTTATACGAATAATGATGCCAGCCTGACGACACAACCGCTGGAACTCTTCAAGTCTATCGAGCCACTTACAACGCAGATGCAACAACGCATTCGCGATGAAAATCTCTACGGCAATAGCCATGCAGCGGTTACCACGCTGGACGATCCAGAACTGGTGAAACAAATAGACGATACAGAGGCCAACCCCCTCTTTCAATTTACGCCAGCACGTACCGATCAGAGTTACCAGGCGTATGA
>DATJHM010000153.1:0-14975 GCA_035493895.1 Ktedonobacteraceae bacterium | reverse complement strand
CCTGGGCCCCATCCTCACCTTCCTGATCCTGGGTGGCTTCCTGGTCGTTGCCTCTATCATCGCCCAGTTTGGCACTGATACCAGATTGAAGCGCCTCGATGAGGTCTCTCCGTAGAGTCGCCGCTTGTCTGCAATGTCACGTAAATAAGGAGAATCTCCCATCAATCCCGTAGAGTCGCTGCTTGTCCGCGACCAATACGCATCAACCTGAGGGGAGAATTGGCCGAGGGGGCCGTGGACCGGCATAAAGCCCGGTCCCTACCTCTGCCATTCTTCGAGGATTGGGACCATCGGCGCACTCTTGCCAAAGACGAGGCGAGCCGCAAAACACCACAGGTAGGGACCGGGCTTGATGCCGGTCCGCGGCCCCCCCCGGCCATCTCGCCCTCATACGCGCTTCTCGAGCGCGTGTTCCTGGTGGGAGAAAAGATGCAATGACGCTTGACAGACCAGTGGGACGCCGTCAAAGGTCATGGCACACGTTTTCTGTGGCACGCGAAACCGTGGGAAGGGCGGCGCGCCACATCTGCGGAGCGAGCGGAATCGAGGGAGTTCGCGGACGCCATTCAGCTACTCTTTTAGCTGAAAAGTGTTTCTTGTCTAAAAGAGTAGGGGATGGCAGATTGCTCTGCTATCCCCTGCGTTTTTCTCTTGTCAGCTCTTCATTACACAAATTTAGTCAGCTGAAGCGGGCTGTGCGGATCGGACCTGGAGACCCAGGCCCCGGGCTACGCGCTGGCCCAGTTCTGGATCGACCTGGGACCAGTATGTTTTAATGGCGCGCTCCTGTAGAGCACGGTCAACCCCCTGGCTCATATGGGCAACAATATTGGTGACCAGATGCTCTTTCTCCGTCTCGCTCAGCACGTGACGGTAGAGATTGCCTGGCTGAATAAAGTCGTTGTCGTCAGCACGTAGCGTGTATGCAGTACGCATCATCTCACCACTGACCGCCACACCCTCAGGCTCGCCATAGCGCTGAGCATCGACCTGAGGACCATTGAACGTGTTCGGCGAATAGTGAGGCTGGTCGCCATTGTGGCGGTAGCTCATTGCGCCATCTTTATTGTAGTTGTGCACTTCGCTCTGGGGCTGGTTGACCGGCAACTGATTGTAGTTGGTGCCGATGCGATAGCGGTGCGCATCCGGATAGCTGAAGATGCGGCCCTGCAACATCTTATCCGGGCTGGCAGCAATACCAGGGACCATGTTGGCGGGTGACAAAGCAAGTTGCTCAATATCGTTGAACATATTCGCCGGATTGCGATCAAGAACCATGCGACCAATCGTGATCAACGGGTAGTCACTGTGCGGCCAGATCTTGGTCAGATCGAAGGGATTAAAGTGATAAGTAGCAGCATCCTCGTAGGGCATGATCTGCACCTTCAACTGCCAGGATGGATAGTCCTTCCGATTGATCGCCTCAATCAGATCGCGGCGATGGAAGTTCGGGTCCTGACCCGCCATAGCCCCTGCCTCTGCATCGGTGAAGTTCTCCACGCCCTGTTCACTGATGAAGTGGTATTTCACCCAGAACTTCTCGCCTCGCGCATTGATCCACATGTACGTGTGGCTCCCATACCCATTCATGTGGCGTAAAGTGCGAGGCGTCCCACGATCAGTCATCAGATAGGTCACCTGATGAGCAGACTCAGGGTATAGCGTCCAGAAATCCCACTGCGCACTATGGCTCGGGAGACCCGTGCTCGGGACACGCTTCTGCGAATGGATGAAATCGGGGAACTTAATGGTATCGCGAATGAAAAAGATCGGCGTATTGTTTCCGACCAGATCGTAGTTCCCCTCTTCCGTGTAGAATTTGACGGCGAAACCACGTGGATCACGCACCGTATCAGCGGAGCCCAGTTCACCGGCAACGGTCGAGAAACGAATCACGAGAGGCGTGCGCTTCCCGACGCCATTGAGGAAAGCAGCTTTGGTCCACCGGGACACATCAGCGGCTAGCTCAAAATAGCCAAAGGCACCTGTCCCTCGCGCATGCACAACACGCTCAGGAACACGCTCGCGGTTGAACTGCGCTAACTTCTCAACCAGGTAGTAGTCTTGCAGCAGAAGGGGTCCATTGGGGCCCACAGAAAGCGAATGGTCATCGCTTGCCGTAGGAATGCCCGAATCATTGGTTGTGACTGGTGGCCGTTGATCGTGTTGATCACTCATAGAATATAATTCTCCAATTCTTAGCTCTACTATTTCCCTAATATATTTTTCAAATTAACAATTTGACAATCTTTGCTACATTTCCTCTCGGACATTTCGAGAGGGGCCAGTGATTTATTTTCTCACGGTGAGCACAGTCTACCTGAGAAATAAGAGAAAAGATATCACCCCGAAGTGGAAAAGGCAGCGGACGTTGATGGTACCGAAGTGGGATTTCCCGGTATTCCCACTTCGGGGTGATGGCACGACTTTCGTCTCCGTCTTACAGTGTTACATACAGCATGTGAAGAGTGAGAACCTCTTCCTTACTGAAAAATCATCTATTCACTATGTTTGTAGCAATATGTATGTACAAAGAAAGAAGTATTATGAGTAGCGAATTAATAAACCAACCAATGCAGACAACAGTAGATCCCTCGAGGCAGGTCAACGGTGGAGTCCCAAATCGGCGAAATCAGCATGATGAGGTTGCAATGCAACAGGACGTCAATGATGAATATGTCAAGCCAGTACTGGCCGAGTTGGTCGGGATGTTCGCATTTGTCTTTATCGGGGCAGGATCAATTGTCGTCAATGGTCTGCCAGCAAATACGACTGGTTTATTAGGCATTGCTCTGGCCCATGGATTGGTTCTGGCAATTATGATCTGCATCTTTGGTGCAACATCAGGTGGTCATTTCAATCCAGCGGTAACCATCGGTTTGTGTGTTACCAGACACATCACACCGCTCAAAGCGCTCTTATATATTGTTGCTCAGCTCGTGGGAGGTACGCTTGGCGGCCTGCTCCTACGCGCAATATTCCCGACCGCGGTCTGGCAGGCGACGCATCTTGGTACGCCCGCGCTGGCCCCCGGCATCTCTTTCGGCACAGGCATTCTCATTGAAGCAGTGCTCACATTCTTCTTGCTGCTAGCAGTCTTCGGGACAGCAGTCGATCCGCGCGCCCCCAAAATCGGAGGATTTGGCATTGGCTTCACCGTCCTCTTCGATATTCTGGCTGGCGGAGCCCTGACGGGTGCCGCGATGAATCCGGCGATCGCCTTTGGTCCCGCCCTGGCTGGCGGTTTCTGGCAGAATCAGCTCGTCTACTGGATCGGGCCGATCATCGGTGGCATCATCGCTGCACTCCTGTACGAATTCTTCATCCTGCCTGCCCGTAATCGGGCCACGGCCAGCTAGGGAAAACGGTATCATACGCATTCTCTGGAAATAAGCGCTGATTAGCGCTTATTTCTATACAGTGCAAGAATTCAAGAAGAATGGATACTCAATTGATACTAAAATAAAATAAAAACTCCTGATCTTTAGCGCGACATTTTCCTCTATGCATAAGGTATTATTTTTTCATATAATAGAAAGATATGAAAAAGAAAAAAATTACACAATTACCTATCTCTCAGAGGAGTAAAGAAGAAGAATGAATGTCGTGCCCCACTATCGAGAGGAGTTCCTGAGCACCAAATTCTTCGTTCCGGTTTCCTCCCATCCCGTGATTCTGCGTCACCGTTTAACCGAGCAGCTACTCAACGCCAGTTTATTGCGCCCGATTACGCTCATTTCTGCCCCGGCAGGCTTTGGCAAAACAACGCTGGTGGCAACCTGGGTGCAATCGCTTCCTGAGCGCGAGCCCTGTGTTGCCTGGGTTTCTTTGGATGAGGGAGATAATGATACAGTCCGCTTCTGGAGCTACGTACTTTCAGCACTGGAGCACCAGCTACCTGGACACTTTAGCGAATTGCTCGCCCTGTTGCAGCAGCAAACGGCCCCCGCATTGCAATCTATTATCAAAGCCCTCATCAATATTTTAGCAGAGTGCCAGGAGCAAATCTTACTTGTCCTGGACGACTATCATTTGATTACCGAACAGGCAATTCATGCATTGCTCACCTTCTTTATAGAGCATCTGCCCCCTTGCTGTCATCTGCTCATTGCCACGCGGGTCGATCCTCCACTGCCTCTTTCGCGCCTGCGTGGGCGCGATCAGATGCTGGAAATTCACACCGAACAGTTGCGTTGTACGCCTGAAGAAGCGATGACATTCTTGAACGAGGTGCTTGATATCTCGCTTTCCGAGAGTGCATTCCAGCAAGTCTTCGGGCGCACAGAAGGCTGGCTGGTCGGTTTGCAGCTTCTGGGTCTTATCCTGCAAGGGCACAACGAGCCCGGCATCGTACTTGAAGAATTAAGTGGCAGTCAGCACTATATTCTGGATTACCTGACCGACGAGGTGCTGGCGCAACAATCCGAGCCGCTGCAACATTTTCTGCTTTATACATCCATTTTAGATCAGCTCTCGGCCCCGCTCTGCGATGCCCTTTTGCAAGAGACAGACAGTCAGAAATTTCTGGAAGAGTTAGAGCGCCATAACCTCTTTCTCGTCGCACTGGACTCCGAACGGCGCTGGTATCGCTATCACAACCTCTTCGCGGGCGCTTTGCGTACGCTCTTGAAACGCAAAAAGCGTGAAATGGTAGATGTTTTGCTGCTGCGTGCCAGTTCCTGGTATCTCAAGCAGGGGAACACGCGTGAGGCAATTGAATATGCCCTGCGTGCGCATGCATGGTCAAAAGCAGCAGAGATGATAGAAGAGATCGTGCAGAGTACCTATGTGCAATGTGAGCCGCGCACGATACGACGTTGGATTGAAGCATTTCCCCTGCAAGAGATTCATACTCGTCCTCAACTGTGTCTTGCTTACGCGCAGGCGCTCAAGGTAGCCGATCCGCTTTCCACGCAACAAGAGCGCTGGCTGCTCCTCGCTGAAAACGGCGCGACGGCCCTGCTCTCCGAAGATACATCTGAAGGAGAGCCTGTTTCACCGGCCACACGACCCGCGCATGAACGTTTGCTTGCCGAAGTGCTCATCGCCCAGGCGACGTTGGCCGTGACGCATGGAGACGACCAGAAAGCGCAGGACCTGGCCGAGCGCGCATATTCGTATGTGTCGCCGCAACACGGCGTTTGTGCACGTCTGCATTTTATTCAGGGCTACATCGCCCTCTTCCGCGGTCAGTCCGTCCCCGCGACGCAACAATTTCTGGATGCAACGCGTATTAGCCAGAACGCAGGCAACGCGGGTGATACGCTCTTTTATCAGTACTGCGCGGCTACCACGCTGTACCTGGCGGGAAAATTGCACGCGGCCTGGCAGCTTTTCCAGCAAATTATCGAGCGTGAGGGTGCGCCGGGGAATACGCTCGTCTCGCAATTGAGCGGCATTTATACGCGGCAGGCTGATATTCTGCGCGAATGGGACAGATTGGATGAAGCGCTTGCACTTGCCAACCAGAGTCGCCAATATGCGGAAGATGCGGGCCTGACCGGACATCTGCATGAAATTGCGCTAGTGCAGGCGCGTATCTTTCTGGCACAAGGGAAGCTCGAGGACGCCAATGCGCTCCTTGAACAAGCACAACCGGCATTTGAGCAGACCAATTTCGAGCGGCTGCGTACACTCTTTCTGACACCTCTGCAAATCCGTCTCTGGCTGGCGAGAGGGGAGGAAGGGCGCGCGCAGTTGTTCGTGCGTAAGCTCATGCAGAGTCCACGTCCGCACGAGCCATTCGTCCGGGAGCGTGAGGATATCGCGCGCGCCCGGGTTGCCCTTGCGCTGGCTCAACCCGATGAGACGCTCTCTTTGCTGGCCCCTCTTTTCTCGCAGGCGGAGTCGGGGGAGCGTATTGACGATCTCGTTGAAATGCTCTGTCTGGAAGCCCTGGCATGGTCAATGCAGCATCAGGAACAACAGGCCCTTACGGCACTTGCACGCGCAGTGCGGGTAGCAGAGCCGGAAGGTTTTATTCGCAGTTTTGTCGAAGAGGGCATATCAATGAAGCGTTTACTGATGAGATTACGGGAGCAGCAGCAGCGCTATGGCTCGACGCCCTATCTTGACTCTTTGCTGGCCGCCTTCCAGGACGATCTCTCAACCGACCCATCAGACGAGAGCCCACAGGCGCAATTGCTCGATCCGTTGAGTGAGCGGGAACGTGAGGTGCTGCAACTGGTAGCACTGGGCAAATCCAATCAGGAGATTGCTGAACGGCTGGTGATTGCCGTGGATACCGTCAAGCGCCATATGTATCATATCTACAACAAATTGGGAGTAAAAAACCGTGTACAGGTGGTCGCGCGGGCCCATGATCTGGATTTATTGTCAGGAACCACGTAATCATCCACTCCATACCCTGGCGCGGCAACAGGATGATGGGCGCAGGGGTAATCACCGTAGCACCAAAGTTTACCCTCGGCACTAGCGGATCAATCCCTCTTCCGGGTGATGTGTAACTTTCTACAGGGGTCTATACTACTACTACGTTAAGGAACACGACATAATACATATGCAGGGTTGCTTAAAAAATCAATCATATTATGATTTCAAAAGTAAATTTTTTGGAATCGCAAGGAGAATTAAAAAAATGCAGCAAGACATCAATCGTCTGACAATAGAAGTCGAAAATCAGAATATGCAAGAGCGTATGAATGATCAGGCTGGAGTAGAGCTCAGCGATGCAGATCTCGCGCAGATCAGCGGCGCTCGGGGCAATTGGGGCGGTCATCGTGGTGGCAACTGGGGTGGTCACTGGGGCGGCAACTGGGGTGGTCGCTGGGGTAGCTGGGGTTGGGGTTGGAACGGTCACCGCGGCGGTCATTGCTAATAATCGGAACGATTTTTCTGCAAAGAGAATAGCACTGATTTCCAAGTGGGGGTTTTTGAAGATAACTTCTTCAAAACTCCCATTTTTTCGTATGTAACAGAAAAAATTCCATCTCTATTTCCCCTATCGCAATCACGAATGATAGTATATGCGCAACTAATCTCTCTTCATAATGTGCATCACATGTTTTGCCGCAATAAACATTAATAGTTATAATTACATTTTATCCAAAAGATGAGTTTGCATTTTGTTGTCAACAGGCTTCTTAATATAAGTAAGATTATGAATAGAATAGAGAACATTTAACGGCGACTGCGGAAAGGGCCTATAGACAAATGCACTCATCTATAAATGAAGGGTATCGCCAATGAAAGATACACTGCAACTGCAAGAACAGCTGCCAGCGACAAAATTCTTCATTCCATCGGCTCCCAAATCTTTCATTGGTCGTCCTGATCTCCTGAAGCAGCTTACGCCTGCCCTTTCGCTCAACCTCACACTGGTCTCTGCGCCAGCAGGATTTGGCAAGACAACGCTGCTCAGCGCCTGGGTGCGCTCGCTGCCAGCACAAAAAATAGTAACGGCCTGGATCTCGCTTGATGAGGAGGACAACAACCCCATCCGTTTCTGGCTGGCGATGCTCACCGCGCTGGAATATCAACGCCCTGAACGCTTTGCGGCCCTCATCAACTATCTACAAATGCAGCAGGTGCTGCCTCTACAATATCTTATGAAGGCACTGATTAACCTGCTGGTGGACATGCGCGAGACCTTTCTCCTGGTCCTCGATGACTATCATCTTATGAAGGACCCGGCGATTCATACATCGCTCATGTATTTATTGGAGCACCTTCCTGGCAATTTTCATCTTGTGCTGGCGACGCGTATCGATCCTCCGCTGCCTCTCTCTCGCCTGCGTGGACATAATCAACTGCTGGAGATACGTACAGAACAATTGCGCTGCACCTGCGAAGAGGCGATTGCTTTTCTCAAAAAAAATATTGATGTGACGCTTTCGCAGGCAGAGGCACAAACGATCGTGGCGCGTACAGAGGGCTGGCTGGCCGGTTTACAACTCTTCGGCCTCTCCCTGCAAGACCACCAAACGCCTCAATCTGTGCTGGAAAAATTGAGCGGTAGTCAGCGCTATATCCTGGATTATCTCACCGATGAAGTACTGCAATGGCAGCCAGAAGAGGTGCAGACGTTTCTCCTGGCAACATCGATCCTCGGCACATTTACAGCAGCACTTTGCGACGCCGTTGTCCAGCACAGTGGTAGTCAGCAAATGCTGGAGCGGCTGGAACAGGCGAACCTGTTTGTCATTCCCCTGGATACCAGACGGAACTATTATCGCTATCATGCGCTTTTCGCGGAGGCACTGCGCTATCGTCTGGAACGTTCCTATACAGAACTTGTGCCGAAATTACATCATCGTGCAAGTGTCTGGTACGCCGAACATCGCTTTCTCTCGCTCGCAATTACGCATGCCTTTAGTGCTCAGGAGTGGGAATGGGCGGCTGATCTTATAGAGCGCCTCTCAATCACGATTATTGGTGGCATGGAACAGCAGGAACTGGCTCTACAGCGTCGATTGTTGGAACGATTACCAATCGCCATTATTCAGGCGCGGCCCCGCCTCTGCCTGATCTGTGCTCAATCGATGTACCAGACCAACGCTTCCCCGGTGCTGATCGAGAACTGGCTCCAGATTGCGGAGGAAACGCTGACGGCACAACTTGCGGCTCATCCGTCAGCAGAGCAACAGGAACAAAAAAATTTATTGGGAGAGGTCCTGGCCTTGCGCGGGTATCTGCTGAGTTATCAAAAAGATGGCCAGAAAGTTCTCCCGCTCTTGCAACAGGCTGAGGAGCTACTGGCTGCGCACAATTTCACAACACGTGCACAGGTCGCCTTTGCGAAATCGATCGTCTATTACTATTCATCGCTCAATACAACTGAGACCGCGATAGATAATGCCTATGAATGCAGTGCACTGAGCCTGCAAACCAACAACGTGGCGATTGCCCTTTTCTATACCAGCATTCCTACCTATTATTTACTGGCAAATGCCCAATTGCATAAAGCGTGGAGCGTCACGCAACAGGCCATCTATCAGGCCGAGATGCCAGGGGGACTGCTGATGACAGAGGTCGGCTGGCATTATAGCTTTCAGGCGGAGATCTTGCGGGAATGGAACCGTCTGGACGAGGCGCTGAACTTCGCATTGCAAGCGGTCTCGCTGCGCCAGCAAACCAGATCGCTGCATGGAGAGATCACCGGCTATAGTATATTGCTGCGCATCTATCTCTCTCGTGGCGAGCTTGAGGAGGCACAGCGCGCACTACGAAGCTTTGAGCAGTTTGGCAAAGGGGTTGCGCCTGCGCTTTATCGTCATATGCAGTCTCACTATACACTGGTTGATCAGGTCAGATTATGGCTCGCCCGTGGTGAGATCGAGACGGCAGTGCGTTGGGCTGAGATGTTCGAGGCGAGCTCTCAATTGAGCACGTTCTATGCTCGCGAACGTGGCGCCGTTGCCCAGGCGCGCATCTTACTCGCGCAGGAGTTGCCCGCCCTCGCGCTGGAACGGCTCGCACCGCTCCACAACAGTGCTGAGACCGCCAGACGCTGGAATTACGTGCTTGAAATACAATTATTGCAGTCTCTCGCCTATGAGATGCAACACGAAACACAAAAAGCGCTTGCAATCCTGCTCGACACACTCCATATCGCCAGACCAGAAGGGTACATCCGTAGCTTTGTCGAAGAGGGTCCGCAGATCGCTCTTCTGCTCGCGAGATTGCTGGACCAGCTACGTCGCAGTCAGGGCGAGGAGCAACTTTGCCTCTATATCGAGACGATACTGGCCGCATTTCCGCAGACAAACCACAAAGTTTCGCCCTCGAAGAGCCAGCCCGCCCTCTCCGAACATTTGAGTGAGCGGGAATACGAAGTGTTAGCGCTGCTTGCGCAAGGTGCCTCAAATCAAGAGATCGCCAGACGGCTCGCGATTACCATGAATACCGTAAAGCGCCATGTTAGCCACATTTATGGCAAGCTTGGTGTCAAAAACCGGGTCCAGGCCGTCGAAAAAGCCAGAAACCTGGACTTGCTTTAAGCCCCACATCTCCCGATAACTATTCTATATGTTAAAATGTAATTTGGAAGTTTATTGTATAGATAATCGATCCAGAAGAGATCTTTTTATTACCTATGGAGAGAATTAACAATGGACTCCTCAGCATTTTTGCATCATCAGCTTCTGGCAACAAAATTATTTAAGCCTGCTCAATCGCATGCCTCGATTCCGCGTCCTCACTTGACGGATGTGCTCTGTAAAAGCATCCAATACAAACTCACGCTCGTCTCGGCCCCGGCTGGTTTTGGCAAAACGACGTTGCTCGCGAACTGGATACAATCCCATGCTCAGGGGTGTCCGGGCGACCTTTTTGTGGCCTGGGTTTCGCTGGATGAGGGCGATAATGATCCCATTCAGTTCTGGACCTACTTTCTTACGGCCCTGGATCAACTTCAGCCAGGGCTATGCGCACCGCTTTTGAAGATGCTCCAGACCTCTTCATTGCAGTACATGTTACAAATGCTGATCAATATTTTCATTGAAAGAAGCGAGCAGTGTCTGCTGGTCCTTGATGATTTTCATCTGGTCACCAACCAGGAAGTGCTTTCCACCCTTACCTATCTGGTGGAGCACCTGCCGCCGCAATTGCATATTGTGCTATCGACGCGCACGGAACCTTCTTTACCGATTACGCGCTGGCGAGCGCGTGGGCACGTGCTGGAGATCCGGGCCGACCAGCTCCGTTGCACATCCGAGGAAGTCTCGGCCTTTCTGCACGACCTGATGCATATTTCTCTTCCTGGCGATGTGATCGAGGAGATTACCGCACGTACAGAGGGCTGGATGGTCGGACTGCAATTGCTTGGCCTTTCGCTGCAAAGGGGAGGGGAGCCGGTCGCCAATTTATTGGACGAGGTCAACAGTGGTAGTCAGCACTATATTCTCGATTATTTGACCGATGAGGTGCTCAAACAGCAGCCCGAGGACGTGCAGACATTCCTCCTGTCCACCTCTATTTTGCACCGGCTCAACGCATCGCTCTGCAATGCTGTTCTGCTCCAGCAGGACAGCCAGCAGATGCTGGAACAGCTGGAACGCTCCAACCTTTTTGTGGTCTCGCTCGATAGCCAGCGGATCTGGTATCGTTACCACACGCTCTTTGCGGAGGCGTTACGCTACCAATTAGCATGGCACCATAGCGACATTGTGCCCATCCTGCACTATCGCGCCAGTGTCTGGTATGCGGAACATAATTTTCTGACCGAAGCGATTTCCCACGCCTTCCATGCGCATGAGTGGCAATGGGCGGCCGATCTCATCGAGCAGGTCCCCTCTTCCCTCACCTATGGCGCGGAAGAGCAGAAGCTGTTGACGCTGCAACACTGGGTAGAGCGGCTCCCACCCGACGTCATCTCTACGCGACCGCGCCTCTGTCTGGTTTGCGCGCAGGTGATGCGAACGACTGCGCCACAGCGTACCCTGCTGAACTGGCTCGATGCGGCGGAACGGACGCAGCGGGCATTGCTTGTAGACCTGAAGGACGTGGACGATAGAGCTGCGAGCAAGAATCCGTCAAAAAAATTGCCGCAACAGGAAAATCTGCTCGGGGAAATCTTAGCCCTCCGCGCCCTGCTACTGAGCTATCAGGACGATGGGCGCGAGGCGCTCACACTGGGTCAGCAGGCACTGGAGATTCTTTCGCCGCAGAATTTGCTGGTGCAGGCGCAGGTCGCATTTGCACAGTGTCTGGCCTGTTATGTTTCTTCCATCAATGATGCGGAAGAGGCCGTCCACTATGGCCGTCTGGCAGGACAACTGGCTCTGGATGCGGACAATCCGGCTTTTGCCTCTGTCTATTTCGGCGCAAGCACGCGTTATCTGCTTGAAGGGGGCCAGTTATACGAGGCGCAACGTCTGGCGCAACAGGCAATTGATGCGGCAATGGAAGCGGACGCACGTAAGATGCCAGTGCTGAGCTGGGCTTTAACGGCGCAAGCGTCTCTACTCTGGGAATGGAATCAGTTGGACGCTGCACGCGATCTGGCGTTACGGGCGATCTCGCTTGGCAAGCAGGCTACGCCGTTCAATCCTTTAATCATTGAATACGGAGTGCTGCTCCATATTTATCTCTCCCTCGGCGAACTGGATGCGGCGCGGGGCATCCTGCAAAAATTGGATGCAATCGGGCGCGCATTCAATCCCTATCTCTTCCAGCACTGGTATTCGCTATATGCCACCGTTGATCGCATACGGCTCTGGCTGGCCGATGGTGAGCTTGATCGCGCGATCTATTGGGCCGAGGAGCTGAAAAGAGTGCCGCCCCCTGGCTCGCCCCTCACGCACGAGCGCGAAGAAGTGGCCTCCATCCGTATCCTGCTCGCACAACAGCAGGCAGAGCAAGCGCTGGAGCGTCTGGACGCCGTCTTGCAGCGAGCAAGCGCGGGGAAGCGCTGGAACCATGTGCTGGAGATAAAACTGCTCCAGGTTTCCGCCTACGGGATAGCTTCTCAGGAACAAAAAGCGCTGCGCCTTCTCGCTGAAGTTGTACAGCGATCCGAAGCGGAAGGCTATATCCGCCGTTTTCTGGACGAGGGGCCGCAGATGGCTGCCATGCTGAACAAATTGCGCACCCAGCAAAGAAAGCTGGGGCCAACGCCCTATCTGGACACCCTGCTTGCGGCATTCCAACCTGAGCAGGGGTTGCCCACCCCTCCCTCTCAGCAAATCCTCGAATCGTTAAGTGTGCGCGAGTTAGAAGTGCTACGCCTGCTCGTCCAGGGAGCCTCGAACGAAGAGATTGCCCAGCGTTTAGTCGTCGTGCTGGATACGGCCAAACGGCACGTATACCACATTTATCAGAAGCTCGACGTCAAAAATCGGGTCCAGGCTGTCGAACGCGCCCATGCGCTCGGCCTGACATTCGACGAACCATAGAGCTATCAGGGCTATGATGGGAGAATTCGCCGTTGCTGATTCGTTATGAATCATGATGGCGAGTGGTGAATCGAGCCTGGATGCTATTTGTCACCATTGCACGCAAGTAAAGATACTAATAGGCCTGAGGATCGTTACTACTAGTGAAATGACAGAGTATCCATTATTTTGTATACATAGATGAACACGTAAAGAAGGGTCATTATTTTTTATGAGATGGTACCCCTATGGTCATGATTTTGGGAACGCAGAAATCGGTGGAGTAACAGTCGTCAATGGAGCAATGTATACTCTGAGTATTCCAACTGCCTTTGCCAAGGTTGATACCAATGCCCTGGTGAATCTCGGCATCCGTCTGGATCAAAGTGACACGCACATCATTCAATTCGACAACGAAGAAGCGGCCTATGCGGTCGGTGATCTGGCCTTGCAACAGGCAGTTGACGTCTATCATGGGCGTGGCGACATTCAACGCTACTCCAGTCGGTACAGCCTGCGCAGCCTTTTGACGATTGCCGCAAAACTTATTCCCGATACAGAGTTCGGCATTTACGTCGTCACGGGTCTCCCGGCTGAAACGTACATCAAAAATTCGACATTGCGTGGTGCCATTAAAGCCGGGCTCGACGGCAAATATGCCTTTACGCTCAATGGCAATCAGACAGTGCGAAAAGTGACGGTTGAAGTCGCGACGGTCGTGATGGAGGGAGCTGGCGCACTCATTGCCTATGGCGATAAAGCGAGCAGTAAGACGACGGAGAGCGCGGTCATTGATATTGGAGGTCGTACGACAGATCTGTATGTAGCTCGGGGACAGGTGCCTGTTACGGAGTACTGTAAAGGCAAGCCGCTCGGTGTGGAGATGGCGACGCAGATGATGATGGATGCCTTTGAGAATAAGTATGACCGGCCGCTTTCGCTCCTGGAGGCGCGCGAGATTATGCACGCGTATGCCTCGCAAGGTGATACCACGTATCCTGAAGTCTCATCCTATGGGACCACCATCAGTCGGCAGGAGTTGGAACTGCTGGTGCGGGAAGCAGTGACGCAGGTGGGCAGCGAAATTGCTTCATTCGTGGCGGCGGCCTGGAGACAGAGCGATCGGGATGCGGTCGCTGCCAGTTTCAAGCCGGTGCTCAATGTGGGAGGAGGAGTCTACTACTTCTATCCGTTCCTCAAGCAGCGCATTCCCCATCTCTCGCGACCCGAAGATCCTATTCACGCGAACGCCCTTGGCTATTGTAGCCTGGCCGGACGCCTGCTGATACGTCGGGCCCAGGCGAGCGTCAACAATACAATGTTAGGATAACCTATATTCTGAAATTTTAGAGAGCGAGAAGAGAATATGTCACAATCCTCGTCGGACAAATACGTGTATTTCACCGTTGGTATCCTCAAGGAGTCACAGGCCCTGGAAGCTCTCAAGCAGGATGCGCTCAAACATCATATGATTGAGCAGCCCGGGCAACTCATTGCGCTGCGTGTCACGGAGTACTATGAGATGATGACGCAGGGGATTGTGCAGCCAGTGGTGCGCGTCCCGGCGATTATGGCTCCGGTAGTGGCACCTGAGGGGAACGAACGCAACATGTCGGCCTCTTCTCAGCCGACTCCCCCGACTCCGCTGCCATCGAGTCCAAAACCCATTCCGTTGCCGTCGACGCTGAATCAGCCTCCGGCCGCACATCAAGCGCCAACGCCGATGAGTCAGGTGACGGGCAAAATGCGCGCACTACGGCGTGATGATCCTTTAGTGGCAACTTCGTCGAATGCCGATCAGAATGCAGATGAAGCGGCCGATTATTGGAGCACGCTCTAACACAGGTAGGGCTCGCGGACAATGGGCAACAATGGGCAACAATGGGCAGGGATAAACCGCAATACTGTTCAAATAAGAAGAATTTGTGCTCACATGGCAGAGCTAGAAATTGCTCGAATCGAGCTTGTTTTCATTCGCCATTGCACTTATTTGAACAGTATTGGGATAAACCGCATCCCCTACCTGTAATGGAAAGCCGAAAGCGTCAATCACGTCACGCGGGATCTGCGTTTCCCCACCGGCCCTCTTGCCCTCGATAACAGGTAGGGGCAGCGGTTTATCCCTGCCCGCGAGCCCCCAC
Organism: Ktedonobacteraceae bacterium; assembly: GCA_035493895.1. GTDB lineage: Bacteria > Chloroflexota > Ktedonobacteria > Ktedonobacterales > Ktedonobacteraceae > DATJHM01. The sequence continues at coordinate 1 of DATJHM010000153.1, read as the reverse complement.
C
>DATJHM010000152.1:0-7379 GCA_035493895.1 Ktedonobacteraceae bacterium | reverse complement strand
TGGTATATTGATGAGTGTAAGAAGCAGACCAATCGCCGGGATCGGCCAGAAAAGTCTGGCAATATCAAGAAGATTTCCCCACCAGCCCCAGAGTTGGAAAAGCTTCAAGGGAACCAATCCCGGCCAGACCAGAACCAGGGGAGGAATTAAAAGCAAGAAGAGAATCAGCGGACCATAGAGTGAACAGCAACCAACACGGATGCTCACCTGGCTCAGGGGAAGAAGTAACTGCCGCCGCCATGCGGATTTACGTGTAGCATACATCCCTCATTCCTTTTCATCCGCTTACAATAGAGGCCTGCACCTTCTTTACGGATGAGTGGCAGGTAACGCAGGGTCAGTATCCTGCATGTGCTCTTTTCATCTACATGAAGATTATTCCTAAAAAGAACATTATCAATATTACCTGCCAGTATATCTCAGAATACGGCTCGTTCCAGGATGCAAATATTCTATCGAGATCAATGAGAATGCGCATACATTCTCGCTCACTTTCTCTGCCTCTCTGTACGATTAAAAAGTTAATACCATCTTGATATACTTTTGTCAATAAGCGACCTGCATTACTTTTTCTTTCTTCTTTTCTACCTAATAACGTTCTATCTAATAATGACGATTCTTCATGACAATTTTTAAATGCCAATTTCAATGAAGCTTGACTGAGGAACGGTCAATGGCATATAGTTGTATTATTCCTACGAAGGAGAGCACAGTAGATGGCAAAACCAGTATTGGTTATTGTAAACGGTCTGCCGGGCGCGGGAAAGACGACGCTGACAAGGCGCATCGCGACAGATCTCCGACTGCCGACCTTCTCCAGAGATGGCATATATGAAACCCTCTACGATGCGCTTGCGTACGAGAACAAGGAGCATCCGCCTTTGCTAGGGCGTGCATCGTTTGCCCTTCTCTACGCTGTCGCAGGTTCCATCTTAGCGGCAGGGCAGCCGTTGATCGTCGAGGGATTCTTTGGGAATCCCGAATTACGAGGAGCGGAGTTTCTGCATCTGCAACATCTGCACGATTTTGAGCCATTGCAGATTTTATGCAAGGCAGACGGGAAGGTGCTTCTGGAGCGTTTCCTTGCACGTATGGAGAGTGAGGAACGGCACAGCGGTCATCATGGTCAGGATCTGGCATGGATCGAGCAACACAAAGAGCGGCTCTTGCAAGGACAGATCACCCCTCTTGCCATTGGTGGTCAGCTTCTTGAAATCGATACCAGCACACCTCACAGCTTTGCGTATGCTGATCTCCTCCAGCATATTCGCGCCGCACTCACCCATACGCACTGAGCATGCTTCCATTGTTACCATACTATCGCAAGAATCGTACAAGAAGCTCTTCTGCATTTTCCCCTAAATGTGATAGAATAGGGCTCAAGAAAACAGACCAGGAAGAAACCCACAGAGACCTATTCTTTTTGCCTGATTCTCGGCGAAGAGCAAAAGGGAAACCAACGAGGAGGCACTATATTGATGGAATTTGAACCAGATATTAGTCTGTTTCGGCCTGATCGTCCTGGTATTCGCAAGGTCTTAGGTGATCTCGAAGCCGAGGTAATGGAATTGATCTGGATACGGCCCTCTAATCAAGGAACCGTTGTACGCGAGATCTTCGAGATTCTCTATGAGCGACGACATCTGGCCTATACTACTATTATGAGTACGATGACACGATTAGCGAAAAAGCATCTCTTGCGGGTGGAAAAGCAGGAGAACGCCTATGTCTATTATCCCACCTGCACGCAGCAGGAGTTCGTCTCACGTTTTGTGAATCGGATCCTGGAAGATCTTTTTGTCAGTTTCTCTGGTGCTACAACTGAGGGTGTCAACACACTGCGGAACCCCGAAGCGGCCGCCCAGGCGAGACAGATGCTTGACGAAATCACGCGCCGACGCGCAAAAGAAGAGGCAGAGTAGCCAATCAACGGCCAGTGCATCATCTGTTGGAAGAACCGTATCCAAAAATACCCTCTTTCAATGATAATCGTTTCATCTCTCCGTTCAAGCACAAAAGATGCAAATGCAGCAGGCCAACGATTCCACATGCCTTGCCAGCACCTGTTCCTCGCACGAATAGAATTGATTGACAAACCTGAATCAAGCATTTCATAATGAAGAGAAAAGGGGACGCTGGCATGGCATTTGCAGCAGAAATCGCCGTGTTTCAGCCGGGTCGCCCTGGTATCCATAAGGAGAAAGCACGGTAATGCATATTTTGGTCAATTCCGGGGGGATGATGCTGATCGTCCTGCTAGGCTGTCTGCTGATTCTTCGCCAGTTGTCTTTTAGGATGTCATGGACAGCGCGATGTATGCTGCATCTGATAGTTCTTTGCCTGCCTCTAGCCAGCTCACTCCCTCTCATCGGTGGCTGGATTCATGTGAGTTCCTGGTGCTGGGAACAGAATACGCCACACTGGGATCGGATCTTAGACCTCCTGCTGGTTCTGCTTCTCAGCATCAGCGCACTTGGAGCGCTCCTCTACGGTGGACTTCGCCTGCTCTGTATGCACTGGCTGATGCGCAAGCGTACGACAGCGGTTGATCCCCAACTCCAGGCGCAGGTCGATCGCTGGGCCCAGCTGCGCGGCATTGCCCCGGTGGCAATACGCATCTGTGCAGAGATGCGCCCGCTTGCCCTCACCTATGGGATACGGCGTCCTGAAATTCTGCTCTCACGCTGGATGCTAGAGCATCTCGATAAGCGAGAACTGGAAGCCGTGATCACGCATGAACTCATGCACATTGCGCGTCACGATTACCTCGTCAACTGGATCGCCACGATGCTGCGCGACGCGTTCTTCTATCTGCCAACCAGCCGACAGGCGTACCAGCAATTCCGCAAAGAAAAAGAAATCGCCTGTGATGATCTGGTGGTTGCGGCGACGAATCGCCCCCTGGCACTGGCAAGCGCCCTGACGAAAGTCTGGCTCTACGAGGGAGTGCAGCCCCCCTCTTCGCTGGCCCCTCTGCTTGATCCGCATCAACCCGTCACGAGTCGCGTCCATCGCCTGCTCTCCTACTCCTCTGCCAGCCAGGAGAAGCAACAGCATAGTCTTCCTGGTCTTCTTGCTGCCAGTGTCGCCATACCTACCATGCTCATCGGACTGGCCTTAATGAGCGCAGAGATCTGTTGTGGATTTAATGATTGGATCTGGCACCTCCTGTGATGCCTTCTTTCACAGGAGGTTTTTTTCCAGAGAGCTGACAGAGTTTCATTTATATATGCACATATAAGAATATGAGACTTAGTAATAGTGTAATATATGGCTTCCATTCCCCACCCACTCAATTGCTTTGAGTGGAAGACGTTGCCAGAAGGGCGAGATGCGTTGACGAATGATGGTACTTTTTGACGGTCTGGCCGCCTGTGCAGGAAGAGAAGCGGGCGTCGGGTGAGGAGCAAGGGCAATAAGAGCATCATAGGGAACGGCAGGATAGGTGTAGCGATAAATGATTTTTGCCTGGGCGCCCCACTTGCTTTTGAACTGTATCAATCCTTGATCTCCGACGCGAACGTTCCCAAAGTCATAGTTGCGCAATCCCAGTGTGCAGGACTCGCGAATCGCGTACCAGTGCAGGAGATCATTGGGGCGCAATCCCTGATCCTCACGTCGCCAGCCGGTGAAGATGTGAGAGATGGTATCTCCCCACTGCAAAAAAAGAAAGCCAGAGACGATGCGGCTTTTGCCCGCCTCCACCTGCTCAGCCAGAAGCAAGCGTAAGAGGCCGCGTGGTTGGAGGTGACGCCAGGCAATCTGAAAGAAGCGATAAGGCTTGGGCACGGCGACGAGGTGGCGCATCGTCTGAAGATAGAGATCGTACCATAGGCGCAATTCGCGTTCGGTCTCGGCTGGACGCACATGCATGCCCAGGCGAGTCGCCTTATTGACAGCCCACTTTATGCGCGAGTCGAGGTGTAAATGATCGGGCTGCTCTGGCAAGGCTAATTCATAGGTCTCAAACAGAGGAACACCATTCACCGGGCCCACCAGCTGATCAAAGCGCGTTGAGAGGACTTTCATCTGAAATTGACGCCCACGCTCATTGCGTGTTTGCGCAATCGCCGCCTGAATGAGGAGTGCGCTTGCCTGATCATCAACAGCAAGCGGGCCAGCAACAGGAGAATCAAACACAGACTCACCCACACGTCCTGTCCGCAATCCCCGGCGCGAGAACAGGGGCAGCACACCGCGCAGTTGACCGCTGCTATCTTCGCAGGCCAGATGCAGGGGCTTATACCCATACGTCTCTTCCAGCACGCGCAGCCAGGCAGGATGCTGATACACCACGCTGGCAGGTAAATCCTTCATCAGGGTTTCCCAGCGAGGATCGGTCTGAGGATCAAGTTCTATAACGTGTAGTGATGCTTGCGGTGCCTGTAGTGCAACGCTATCACTCCTCTGCTCACTTTTCAAAAGGGCTTCTCCTTCTAACTAAGGGGAAGGCAGACATTCGACAACAAATCCATGCCGGACCTGTTGCTATGGACGACGAAACATGCTCATCTCGTCTTCTTGCCAGCCATTTCTCTGCCGGTACTACATAGTAGCTTTTCCCCTGATGAATGCTTGTTTTTCTGGTAGCATGAATTGCACGAATCATTTCTCTGCGCATGCAATCCTTGTCATCGCTGACAGTCAATGTTTTCGCTCCTGTTTTCGCTTCCAGGATTGGGGTATAGGATCAAAACCGGGAACATTTCTGGAGTAGTTGCCGCCGTTGCAACATAGTTTCTGGGCCAAAGAAGCAGATCTTCTCATCACCATAGTATGTTTAGCAGCGTACTACTGTCAATAGTATATTCGTGTGTAGTACCTTTTTGTTGCATACTTCTGGCATGAATAAGCAAAAAGGGTGATTCTTTCAGGAGGAGAGCAGGCGCGAGTGGAGAATTCAGTTTTTTGGTTGTGGTAAAGATGGATGGGGCGGCTACGTAGACCCCAGTAGAGGCACGGTGGAGTGATAACGGAACTGTGCCTGCGAACTCGTGCGATTCCGCTGGCTCCGCAGACGATGACGGCAACGGAGGCGCGTTCAGGCACCGGTTTTTTCGACCAAGGAGATCAGCAGCGAAGGCCCCTCTGCCCGCCGGTCTCTCCTCCTCTGGAGCCAGCGGAATCGTGCGAGTTCCCAGGCACAGTTCCGTAAACTCCACCGTGCCTCTACTGGGTCTACATGGTCGTGCGAGTTCGTAGGCACAGTTCCGTAAACTCCACCGTGCCTCTACTTGGATCTGATCTATAACGAGGCGAAGACGCGCTCAGGGGTCATGGGGATCTGCGTCATGCGTACGCCGACTGCATCTCTGATGGCATTGGCGATAGCGGCGGCCACCGGGACGACGGGCGGCTCGCCCACGCCCTTGGCACCGAACGGACCAAGGACAGACGGCACCTCTACCAGCAACGACGTGATGGTGGGCACATCCTTGCTCTGTGGCAAGGCATAATCCATCAATGTTGCCGTAAGCAACTGTCCGTTCTCGTCATAGGCCATCTGCTCAAACAACGCCCAGCCGATTCCCTGGACGACGCCCCCGTGAATCTGGCCCTCCACCTCTGCCGGGTTAATCGCGCGGCCCACATCCTGCGCCGCCACATACTCGAGGACGCGCACCACACCCGTCTCAGGATCAACGGCTACTTTCGCCAGATGTGCGGTAAATACGGGCGAGGGCACGCGATTGACGGAACGACCACGCCCGAAGATTGGCTCATAGAGCGCGCCAAAGCGCATCGAGTTCGCAGCGATCTGCTGCAACGTCACATATTTCTCAGGCACGCCCCTGACCATTACCCGGCCATCGTGCAGCTCCATATCCTCGGTTGACGCTTCCAGCATATCGGCGGCAATGGTGAAGAGTTGCGCGCGCGCATCACGGGCCGCCAGGAGGACTGCCGCTCCTACCGTATACGTCGTCTTGCTGCCAGCAGTGAGGCCGCTGTAGGGCATAGTATCGGTATTGTCATGGGCAATGTTCACCGCTTCAGCTGGCTGGCTCAACTCTTCGGCGGCGATCAGCGCCAGTGAAGCGTCAGAGCCGGAAAGATCGACGCTACCCACCATGACCGTAAATGAGCCGTCTTGCTCCAGGCGGCAAAGGGCAGCTGCGGGTTCCGTGCCACCGGGCCAGCCTGCCACAGCGATGCCAATGCCAATTTTCCAGTCAGCTAATTCTGGTGGTACTTCTCGTCGGGCCTGCTCGCGTTGCACCCACAAAGGATGGTGCTCGATCTGCTCAAGACACTCCAGCATGCCAATGCGCGGCCAGCGGCCAAGCATGACATTCGGGTCTCCTTCTTTGAGCGCATTGATCTGACGAAAGCGCAACGGGTCCATACCCAGGTGCTGGCAAAGCTCCTGCACCGTTGATTCCAGCGCGAAGTACGCCTGCGGGCCCGATGGAGCACGATAGGCTCCGGTACCAGCCTTGTTGGTTTGCACGACATCACAACGGATATCCATATTGGGGCAACGATAGATGCCAGAGAAGTGAAAGCCACTGAGTCCCGCAAGAGGATTGGGGAAGGCACCCGCATCCAGGATCATCCTGACATGGATAGCGGTGAGCGTGCCATCTCTCTTCGCGCCAAGTTTGACCGTCATCACCGTCTGTGGCGCAGGATTGCCAGCCAGTAGATCCTCCTGACGCGTATAAATCAAGCGTACCGGCTTGCGCAACTGGAACGCCACAGCGGCAACCAGTGGCTCCAGCAGCGTCTCCTTTCCACCAAATCCGCCACCAATGGGCACCGGCTCGACCTGGATCTGTCGCTCTGACATCTGAAGGGCTCTGGCAACTGCCGAGCGCACGGCCAATAATCCCTGCGAGCTCGGCCAGAGTACGAGGTGATGACCGGACGGACTGGGCGCGACCGTGACCGATTGTGGCTCCATGTAGGACTGATGGACCGGGTGGGTGCGATAGGTGCCTTCGACGACGATATCGGCCTCGCGTAGACCGGCCTCGATATCGCCTGCCAGCATAGGCGGCGTCTGGCTCACATTCGGCGAATGTGCTTCTCCCCCGGCTGATGCGGCCCCTTGTGGAGCGTCTGTCGTGGGGGCGCGATAAAGACGGGCTGAAGGCGAATCTGGTCGTGCAGCGGTCTCTGGATCAATAACGACCGGTAGAGGATCGTAATCGACCTCCACAGCGGCCGCTCCATCTTCAGCGAGCGCCTCCGTCTCGCCAATCACGATAGCCACGGGATGCCCGCTCCACAACACTTCTTCTTGTGCCAGCGGACATTGCGCCCGGGAGAGCGGATTCTCGCGAGCCATCGGAAGCGTTTCAGCGGTAAAGACAGCTACGACCCCAGGTATGGATAGAGCAGCCGATATATCGATATGCAGAATACGCGCATGGGCA
>DATJHM010000151.1:0-51060 GCA_035493895.1 Ktedonobacteraceae bacterium | reverse complement strand
AACAAACAATTCCAGCGTTTATCCAGCAAGCTCAGCACGTCGCGCTTGAAGTTTTCCAAGACGCTCCTCTTGTCCCGCCAACTTCTCACGCTCTTTCTCCACAACTTCCGGTTTTGCGCGAGCGACAAAGTTCTCGTTGGCCAATTTCCCCTGCACACGCGCAATGTCCTGCTGCACCTGCCCAATCTCTTTATCCAGCCTCGCCACCTCTTTCCCAAGGTCCAGCATGCCCGCTAACGGTAGATAGACCTCGACGCTCTCTGCCAGCAAGCTCATCGCCTGCTCTGGCTTCTGCGTGAGTGCGGAATGGAGTTGCGGCTTCTCGGTGCGCGCCAGAAATTCAATCAACGGGGCCTGAGCTTCAAACATCTCCTGCAACTCGCCTACAGCCATGATGACCGGTATGCGCTTCGCTTGCTCGACGTTCATCTGGTTGCGCGCATCACGAATACGCGTGATCACTTCCTGCACGAGCTTGAATTGCTCATCCGCCTCTTCGTCGATCGCCAGCATAGAAGCATACGGCCAGGCTGCGATAATCAACGCCGAAGCAGGCCAACGCTCCTGTGCTGACTCGCTGGTGCTGTATAGCAGTTGCCAGACTTCTTCAGTGACAAACGGCATGAACGGATGCAGCAGACGCAAACTCTGATCCAGGACCATACGCAGAATGCCAGCGGTCGAGCGGCGCTCCTGCTCATCGCCCTGAATCTGCACTTTGGCTGTCTCTACATACCAGTCACAATAATCTGACCAGAAGAAATCATTGATCTGACGTCCCGCCTCTCCCAGCTGAAAATCTTCGATCAGCCGCGTCACCGACTCGACAACGCGCGCCAGACGATGCAGTATCCAGCGATCCGCCAGCGTACGTGGCTGCACTTCGTTGATGGATGGCACCCCTCCACCAATCTCTGCCGTCGTCATCATGACGAAGCGCGAGGCGTTCCAGATCTTGTTGGCAAAATTACGATTTCCGATGATGCGCTCTTCCACCAGCTTCATGTCATTCCCGGGCGTGCTGCTGGTTGCGAGCGTGAAGCGCAGAGCATCAGTACCGTACTTATCCATAATCTCGAGCGGATCGACGACGTTATTCTTCGATTTGCTCATCTTCTCGCCCTTTGCGTCACGCACCAATCCATGCAGATAGATGGTCTCAAACGGCGGCGTGCCCATGAAGTGGATGCCTGACATCACCATACGTGCAACCCAGAAGAAGATAATATCGTAGCCCGTCTCCATGACGCTGGTCGGATAGTATCTCAACAGATCGGGCGTCACATCGGGCCAGCCGAGCGTGCTAAAGGGCCACAACCAGGAACTGAACCAGGTATCCAGCACGTCTTCATCCTGATGGACGACTTCACTGTTACAATGCGAGCAGGTAGTGATGTCTGTGCGGCTCGCGGTCATCTGCCCACAATTATCGCAATACCAGACGGGGATACGATGTCCCCACCAGAGCTGACGCGAGATCGTCCAGTCGTGGATGTTCTCTAACCAGTCCATGTAGGTTTTGTTGAAACGCTCGGGAATGATCTTGATCAAGCCATGTCGGACTGCGCCCATTGCGGGGGTCGCGAGCGGAGCCATTTTGACGAACCACTGCTTGGAGATCAACGGCTCAATAATCGTATCGCTGCGCTGACAACGGCCGAGAGGGACAAGATACTCATCGATTTTGACGATAAATCCCTGTTCTTTCAGGTCAGCAACCAGTTGATTGCGCGCTTCAAAACGATCCTGTCCAGCGTACGGCCCAGCCTCAGCAGTCATTTTAGCGTCGAAGCCGATAACCTGGATACGCGGCAGATGATGACGCTCGCCAATCTCGAAGTCGGTGGGATCATGCGCGGGCGTGACTTTGACGGCTCCTGTGCCAAAGCTGGCATCGACGGCGTCATCGGCAACGATCGGGATCTCGCGTCCGAGCACGGGCAGAATTGCCAGCCGACCGACGATCTCTTTATAACGCGCGTCTTTAGGATTCACGGCGACCGCTGTATCACCAAGGATGGTCTCGGGGCGCGTGGTTGCGACGGTAATATATTTCGTCTCGGTCTCGCCCTCAAGCGGCTTGAGCGGGTAGCGCACGTAGGTCAATGTGCCAACAGTATCGACATGGTTGACCTCCAGATCTGAGATGGCACTGCGACAGTCTGGACACCAGTTGATAATACGCTCGCCGCGATAGATCAGCCCTTCTTCGTACAGGCGCACAAACACCTCGCGCACGGCCTTCGTCAATCCATCGTCGAGTGTGAAACGCTCACGAGACCAATCGCAGGAGGCTCCCATACGACGATGCTGGTCCTGAATGCGGCTCTTGTATTGATCAACCCACTGCCAGACGCGCTCCAGAAATGCCTCACGCCCGATCTGATGTCGATCTGTCCCCTCACGAGCCAGCAAACGCTCGACGACGGTCTGGGTAGCGATTCCGGCGTGATCCTCTCCAGGTACCCAGAGCGTCTCGTCGCCTTTCATGCGATGATAACGGATAAGAATATCCTCGATGGTGCTTGTAATCGCATGTCCCAGGTGCAACGCGCCGGTCACATTGGGCGGGGGCATACTGATCACAAAGGGCTTGCTACGTGGGTTTGGACGCGGCTTGAAGTAACCGCCCTCTTCCCAGAATTTATACCATTTACTTTCGACGGCCTGTGGCTCGTATGCTTTCGGAATCGCATTCACTGATGCTGTCGAATCGGGCTCCTGATTTTTTTGTTGCTCGATCATTCCCTCTCCCGTATGTAGTCGTTTAAAACCCACGCTACCAGCTATTTCCCGAATGGAACATAAAAAAATCCTCTCCCGTCAAGGACGAGAAAGGATACTGCTCGTGGTACCACCTTGTTTCGATCAAAGCTTCAGCATGCTAGCCTGGTTTGATCCTCTACACTGCGTTAACGGGCAGGCCCGTGGCACTTCTCTTATGCGAGAACCGACCGGCTCAATCGACATAAGTTACGTTCCAGACTCGCAGGCGACCTTCAGTGTGCTCCACCGGGGAAGAGTCTCAGCCTCCGCTCTTCTCTCTCTGACGGCCCACAACACCTACTCCTCCTGCTCCTCGTCTCTCTTCTTTTTTGGTTATCTTTTATCTGTGTGTAGTCTATCGAGTACGCACACAATTGTCAAGTTCTTATATGGGAAATGCTCGCTATGTAGTGTGATCTTCATAATTCTGCCAGCACTTTATCTTCTGCCTCATAGTCGAACTCGGCAGGATTGATCTGCTCAGGCGGATTGGCACGCTCCCAGGCTATCGTACGGCGAAATGCTTCTTCCAGACCGATACGCTCGCTGTAGCCCAGTTCCTGGCGAATACGACTGGTATCAGCGATGACATTCTGAGCAGCGTTAATCCCCCAGCGCTGGCCTACGGGAATACGCTCCTCCGGCAAAGTGACGATACGCCCATGCCAATCGACAACACGCGCGATCTGTTCGATACGCTCGGCCACGGTCAATGCAAATGGCTCACCGACGTTATAGATACGTCCGCTAGCACGCTCATCGGTGATCGATAGGACGATACTGTCCGCGATATTCTCAACGTAGCCATGTCCCCAGCGCCAGTTTGCCACATTTTCTTCCAACAAAATTGCCGGACGCCCATCGAGCATGCGTTTGAGAAAGGAGAACATACGATGCTGATAGTCCCGTGGTCCATAGACAGCTGGCACGCGCAGGATAGTGCCCGGCAGCAGGTCGGGATATTTCATGACGATACGCTCGACGAGGATTTTGTCATAATCATGATAAAACGCGCCTCTACCATGCTCACGATGGGGATAGAAGTTTTCGCGTAGGGGCGAATCTTCTGTGATTAATGAAGGATCGACTTCGCTGCTCTCCGTTCGGTTCACACGTCCAAAGGCCCGGTAGACATCCTGACTGCTGAGCACAACGACGCGGCGTGTAAAGCCAATAAAGGTTTCCATCAGTGCCTCGGCCTGCATTTCTGTCATCGCCATCATATCCAGCACAACATCAGCTTGCAGGCTGCGAAGTTGCCCGCTGTAGTCTGCAAGCTGGTTGACATCCCCCGTAATCTCTTCTACGCCCTCGGGTAATTCGATGCGCGTCTGACCACGATGAAAGATGGTCACGGTATGCCCCGCTGCATGCAGACTTTCGACGATAGACGGCCCCATGAGTCGGGTGCCTCCAATGATAAGGATGCGCATTGCCTGTCTCCTTTTTTCTGCTTTGTTCAGTAATACTTCAACCATATCTACTTTCAGCAGAGGAGACAAGAAAAAATATATGCTGAAAGCATAGCTAACAAATGAGCTATGCTTTCAGCATATTTTCTACTTCTATCCTTACTTCCGCACAGTTATCTCACAACCCCATTCATAGGTTGCCAGATATTACTCCTCCTCTTCGCCAGTATAGATTTTTTGCCCCTTGAGCAGTAATGCCGGAGCACGCTGGCTCAATACGATCACAATGATGATGCCCAGTATCAGCCAGACGGCAACAATTGGACCTACGTACAATAGTGGTGCTGCTGGCAACGGCACAAATTGGAATACCAGCACGCAGGCCAATACCAGCAAAGGTATCACCGGCACGACGATATGGCGCAGTATATTCCATTCCTGTGGCCGCTCACGCCGATAATAAAAAGGCACGGAGAGACAGGTGAGCATGTAGACGAGAATAATAGGCACGGAGAGCACCGCTCCCAGGAACGCAAAACCTCCCAGAGGGGTAAACGCAAAACCAGCCGCCAGCGCCGCCACGACTGCAAGGACCATAGTCAATATAATCGCCACGCCGGGCGCACTGAACCCGTTCAAACGTGCCAGTATACGAGGCAACGTCCCGGTCCTGCCCATTGCATAGAGCACGCGTGTCGCAGCATTGACGCCCGCGTTCGAATTAGCCAGAGCACTGTTGAGAATTGCCAGTATGACCAGTATCTGCCAGGGTCCCCAGATACGCGACGCCATTGTTCCCCACGGATCTGAATTCTGTCCGTAATTCCCGATTTTTGTCACACCCCAACCGACAACACCTGCATAAGAACAGAGGATATAAAACGCTCCAATACAGATGGTTGCCAGCAAGATTGCGCGCGAGACTGTCTTCCGTGGATTGCGCGACTCTTCTGCCAGTGGCGCTGCCGACTCGAAGCCAGCAAAGGCCAGCACAGTGAAGATCATGCCAAACAGAATCCCCTGCCATCCCCCCAGGCCCGGCTGCTGGCTAAAATTTGGCGTGAAAACAGCGGCCGTGTTCTGACTACCGGCTGAAATGATCAGGCCGATTGAAAGCGCAACAAAGACGATAATTTCTATCGCACCAACTATCACACCGAGATCTGCCGAGATCTTAATGCCTACATACGTCAGGATAAATATCACTACGGCGAAGACTACGGCCCAGATTGCCCAGCCGGAGGCTCCAAATGAGACATGAAATGTGCTCTGCATAAAAGAGTCCATAACCGGTCCCAATACGAGTAATTGAAATGGCACAATCAGGATGTAGGCCAGATTAAATAACCAGCCCGCTATCCAGCCAACATGGTTCCCCAGGCCATGCGAGACGTAGGTGAAATATCCTCCGGCTGAAGGAAGGTGCCTGGCAAGCGCGCTGATATTGAGCGCAATCAAAATACATACGAGGAAGGTGATAAATACGACCAGTGGAAGAGATGCTCCGGCGTAGGGGATCGCCGCACCTAAGCTAAAACTTACCGCTGAGGCCGGGGCCATGGTTGTAATAGATTGAAATAATACCCCTGGCAAACCAATGGAGTTCGGGCGCAATCGCTGAGACGGGGTCTCGGTGACTGCGGAGGAAGATTCAGCAGCCATACTTCTCCTTTGTATAAAACTACAAAGTAATTCAGGCAGAACGGCATTTGCCCTTTGTTTCACGATGCATATGCATATATTACAATAAACGATACAAAAGATACAGCTTTTTTCTGTCCGGCCATAACAATACAAATGAATTTTCAGAGAACAATGCCGCTCTAGCGAAATAATCAGCCCTATAGAGCGGCTCCGTGCTCAAACTACACTAGTCGTAATATTCGGGAGAGTCTTCTACTCTCTTGCGCAAGGCGAACCAGGTTACATAGAAGCCTACCTGCTCAATCTGCCTGCCCAGCTTGCTCATCCCAATGCCCAGTGTGCTCAGACAAAACCAGACCCATTGCATAAACGATCGTCGCTTCTCTGGTGGATCTTTCTCTCTCTGCTCACGTTTTGCCCACATTTTCAGCATTTCTCGAATAGCCATCATATTCAGGATACTCTGAAATTGATCTGGAAACATAAAGAGGCGTATCTCCTTTACACAACCAATCCTCTGCCCACAAGTTTCACATACCATCTCAGCATAATCTGCACAAACTGACACCTTCTGTCTGGTTCTGCGCAAGAACAATTATCTGAGTTATCGGGCAGAGGCAAATTTTCCACATGTAGATACAAGGCCGAGCTTCACAACTATCTGAGGAATTGCAAAAAGTATGAAAGGCATATTTTTCCAGGGGATTTTTCGAGAACTCCTCAGACAGTAACGGGAGACATACTGTCCGGGTAGCTCAACTCTTCGTACATCGAGGCAACGTCATGGGGTCACTTCTCATCGCTGAGAATATGAAGAAGAGTAAAACAGCTCATGCGCTATTCCTGCTTATCAAGCAGTCAACAATCCTGAACAGTAGTCTTAGTACAGGTCCGCATCAGACCAGAGGCGTAGAAGCACCATGTTTTTCTCCTTTTATGCGATATATTATCTATTTCTCTAATACCATAGTAAAGTGTAACTATCCTTTGGTGTTTTGTCAAGGGATACTGTGTCTTTTTGCAAACGCATCTGCATGTTCCAGGCGCTTTTGTAGTGAGGGGTGTATTACAGCGATTGATTGTCGTTTTTTACTGCTTGCTAGCAGCGGATTGCTTTTCGTCACATGAGCTAGAATCAAAAGCTCGCATTACCGCTCTTTTTCAGAGCAATAATACGAGCTTTTCTATCTCTACGAAAGCTTACGCTTTCTTAAACGTGGCCGCCACTTTGCCAAACAGAAGCGCATCCCCATCGTTCAGAGGAGCAGCTTTGTCGGGCTCAAGACGTTTTCCATTGAGCTTCGTGGCATTGGTACTATTCAGGTCAGTCAGCGTATAGCTACTGCCAATATGCTCGAGCACGGCATGAATGCGCGAAACGGTATCCGAGCCCTGCTTCTGGCTCAGATCCACATCGGGCGGCTCTCCTCCCAGATCATGATCTGCGCGTCCAACAATGGCCCGCTCGCCCATTAACTCTACCTGCGAGCTATCCTCAAACACTACTATACCCCAGGCCGCATTTGCGTCAGCAGCCGCATTTGTAGCTGGTTTCGCGGCAATTGGTTGGTTCTGCAACGTTGGTTGCGATGCGATCTGCTCGCTCGGTACATAATACTGCTGTTGCGGTGGCGTCGCTGGCTTTTCTGGCTTCTGCGCAGGCTGATCGGCGATGGTCGGTTGTGCGGCTGCCTGTTGCGACTGTTCGCTCGGTATATAATACTGCTTTTGTGGTCGGGGCGGGGTCGCTGGCGTTGCTGGCTTCTGCACGGTCGACTGCACATAGCTGATCGTGGTTGGCGGTGCAACCGGAGGCTCTTGCGTGGCCGGTGGAATATAATACGGCTCAGGCGGCTTCGGCTGGACCGGATCGGAGGCCACGGTCGGGGCCGCATGCGGCTCTATTGTCGGCGGGCTCGGGGGCGTATACACCGGGGTCGCTGGCGGCGTATATACCGGAGTCGGCGGTCGCGATGCCGGGGGTGGCGTATATACCGGAGTCGGCGGTCGCGATGCCGGGGGTGGCGTGTACATGGGCGTCGGCGGTCGGGACGGCGGTGCAGATGGAGGAGCCATCTGAGGCGCATAGGTCGGTGCCGCGCTCTTATTCGCCTGGAACGTTGAACTTCCACATTTTGGACAAAATGCCACTCCTGGCTTCAATTCTGTATTACAGTTGGGACACAACACTTTTGCTGGTGCCAGCGAACGACCGCACCCTGAGCAGAAGGTATCACCAGCCTCATACGGCGTGTTACAGTTCGCACAACGCAATGACTGCCGGGGCGGAGCAATCGCCGCTGTCGGCGCCTGCGAGACGACTACCTGCGGGGGAGGAATATACGCTGGCGTTTGTGCGTATGGTGGCGGTGCCCATTGCTGCTGCACCTGCGGCATCAATTGCATCGGGACCGGTCCCCCTACGATATTCGGACGCTGCTGTCGTACCAGCCCGTCCACCATATTTAATACCTGATTCCCCAGGCTTGCCTGGCGCAACGTGCCAACGCCTGCCGTCAACGCCAGCGGCCATAACACCGGAAACGCCACAATACCTACCGCACCGACCGCCGCCTTATCGATCCATCTCTGCTGTCCGATCATTGCCAGTACACCACCTGCCGTGCGTTGCAATGTCAGCGAGACTGCGGCCTGCATACCAATAATTGCCTCGAAATCGCCACCCTTCTTCAGCTGCAACAACATCTGGTCTTTATTCCCTATCTGCTGCGCCTGGTATCCCTGTGATAGATAGATATTTGTCATATCGTTGGCAAGCCGCTCGATATCTATATCTTCTGAGTTATAAAAGCGAGCATCCATCCGTTATTCCTCCAACGTAACTTTCCGCGTTATGTTTTTTCTACCATCAAAACTTTTCGAAGACCATTTCTTTGTAGTTGAGCTGGGACAATGCAGTATCTGGCAAATCTCGCCCTCAAAAAGTCTCGAAGCGGTCACACTTTGATGGATATGTACAAACATAGTATAAGCTAACTTCTGAGTGCTATATATCTACATCTACGCTTGTGCCGGATCAAAGTTGGAAGGACGTTGCATATCCTCGATAGAGTATATCATATCCCCCTGACCTGACCATTTCGCCTACCAATTCCCTTTTTCTTCCTTCACGTCACCCTCTGATAGAGCCAGTTTTTCTCTTTTTAGCTCGATTGCCATCCATGCTCTCGATATATGCTCAATGTTTGCTGATCACCGGGCACATAACTGACCATCGAGTAACTGGCGATACCAGTAAACACGGTCGTTGCTGTACGCAATGTTAAGCAACCAAGCCGACTATGCTGAACCTGAAAGACAAACGAGGGCGCTGGCCTGATAATCGGCGAAACCGCCGATGCTATCCGCTTGAAATCTGGCAGCTCTCTCAGGTGCCGCCACAATTCTTTATATGTGGGCATATGCGTCATCGTACGCGTATTATATTGAAAGTCGCTCACCAGGCGACGCGCGAGGTTCTCCCAATTATGGAAGTGTTTCTGAAAACGTGGATCAAAAATCAGCTCCAGCAGATGCAACCGCTCGCTTTCGGAGAGCTTCTCTTCGACTTCAAAGAGCGTCTGCGCCGCTTCATTCCACGAGTGCAGATACCAGAATCGGTCCAGCGAATGCGCTGGATATGATGTATTATGCACCAGCAACCCGGCCAGATCTCCCATATCCAGCAGCGTCCCCTCTGCCTGTTCGCTATCTATCAGATGACCGGTCAGCTTCGTATAAGCTGCATATAAGCGAACTCGCTCTTCACTCCGCAATTCCAACGCCCGCACCAGATTGTGCACCACGGTGGCAGAAGGATTAGAGCGCTGGCCTGTCTCCAGATGATAGATGTAGGTTCGCGAGAGCCGCGTCGCCTGCGCGAGCTGCCCCTGCGACATGCCTCGTTGCAAACGGAAACGCGCCACCAGCTGAGAAAATTCAGATATGCCGTTCTGTATGCTCATCTCACACCTCCCGTAAACATCCCGCTTTACCAATTTGCTAAACCCCATAGCACCATTGCTCGTTAGCTGCCCAGACGCCTTCTCCCAGAAATATGTTAGCTGGCAACATTCATATTCCACTCTTATGTGGCTTATAATTACTGTAATGGGTAGTCGTTGCTTTGTAGACGACAGAGTGGTCGTCTTGGGGTCCTGTCTGGACGCCCCTAAGGAGAGGAGCTATTACCAAATGTCTGACCCATCTCGTATTGAGCGTATTGATTCCACTCCTCAAATTTCCGTACAAGCCGCAATCGATCGACCGGACCTCCTGGCCTCTCGCCCCTGGTTGCGCTATTATGAACCTGGAGTCCCGGCCCAACTCCATATTCCTGATCGTCCATTAACCTGGTTGCTAGACCAGGCTGCCTCGCGTTTTGCAGGGCATACGGCCTTCATTTATTATGGTACGAAGCTAACCTATGCCCAGTTTTCTAGTGCCGCTAATCGCTTTGCGATTGCGCTGCAAAAACTCGGCGTCCAGAAGGGCGATCGCATTGCTATCGCTCTCCCGAATATTCCTCAGTATGCCATTGCTTTCTTTGGCACTCTACGTGCCGGTGCTGTCGCTGTCCCCACCAATCCTTTGTATACCGCCCGCGAAATGCAGCACCAGCTCGCCGACAGCGGCGCGCGTATGCTAGTTATGCTGGATACATTCTATCCAATCATACGCGATATACGCAATAACACAGCACTTGAGCATATCATCATTACTAGCCCGGCGGATTATCTTCCTCCGATGTTGCGCACTCTCTATCCTATCAGTCAGCGAAACGCCAAAACACTTGAAGCGCCTCTTACGGAAAAAGAGCTACGCGATGATCCTATGCTTCACGCGATGCGTGCACTGCTTGAATCGCATTCGACCAAAGGGGGCATTGAACTATTTCATCTCCCTGTTCCTACCCGTAGCAGCGACCTCGCTGTCCTGCAATATACTGGCGGCACAACTGGTCTTTCTAAGGGCGCAATGTTAACACATCATAATCTGCTTGCTAATGCGATGCAGGCGCGCTACTGGACAGCTGGAGTCCGCGAGGGCGAGGAGGTGACTCTCTGCGTTAGCCCCTTCTTCCATTCTTATGGCCTGACGGTCGGCATGAATTTCTCCATTCTCGCTGGCGCGACGATGGTGCTTCTGCCTCGCTTTCAGGCCAAAGATGTGCTCGATGCTATTCGGCGCTATCGTCCTACCTGTTTCCCCGGCATTCCCACGATGTATATCGCGATTATGCGTGAGGCCGGGAAACGCACGGATAATCTGGATTCTATCAAATATTGCATCAGCGGGGCCATGGCTTTGCCCGCACAGGTACAAACCGACTTTGAGCATATTACGCATGGTAAGCTGGTAGAGGGCTATGGTTTGAGCGAGGCTTCTCCAGTGACACATTGCAATCCGCTCACCAGCGACTGCCTCAATGGCAGTATTGGCCTGCCACTCCCCAATGTTGAGGCGGCGATTATTGACCGCTCTACTGGCGATTTTCTGCCACCTGGGGAGCCGGGAGAACTGGTGGTGCGCGGCCCCAATATTATGCAGGGCTACTGGAATCGCGAGCAAGATACTGCCGATATCTTCATCAATGGATGGATGCGTACCGGCGATATCGCACGCATGGATGAGCGGGGCTTTTTCTTTATCGTTGATCGCACCAAAGATATGATTATCGCTGGTGGCTTCAATGTATATCCTCGCGAGGTAGAGGAGATCCTCTTCCAATATCCCGGTGTTGAGGAAGCAGCCGTCATCGGTGTTCCCGATGCCTATCGTGGTGAGACGGTCGCGGCCTTTGTGGTGCTCAAGCCCGATATCAAGCCGACGGAACAGGTCAGGCAGGAGATCATCGCTTTTTGTAGAGATCAGCTAGCGGCCTATAAAGTGCCAAAAATGCTGGAGTTCCGTGAGCAACTGCCAAAATCACTGGTTGGCAAGGTCCTGCGTAGAGAGCTACGCCCGACGCCCAACCCGACATAAGCTATCGTTTGCCTTTCATAGAGTGGGCATACCAGGAATGCCCCTACCTGAACATAAAAAGGAGTACGTATGTCAACGACGATAAAACCTACCGAACAGGGCACTGCATTTCTGACAACACCGGTCAACGAGAGCGCCGATAAAATTTTTACGCTGGAACAACGCGACGATGAGCAACGCTGGATTGCTGAATCCAGCGCGACATTTGTGGCACGTGAGGTCCAGCCCAAAAGCAATGCTATCGATCATCAGGAACCAGGCGTACTGGCAACCTTGCTGAAACAGGCTGGCGAACAGGGCCTCCTCTCTATCGATGTACCCGAGGCGTACGGTGGTGCCGAGCTTGGCCTGCTGACCAGCTCGCTCGTTGCCGCGGAACAACGCGAGGCATCTTTCAGCGTCGCATTTGGGGCCCATACGACCATCGGTACTTTGCCCATTGTCTATTATGGAAATGAAGAACAAAAAGAGAAGTACTTGCCGAAGCTGGCCAGCGGCGAGTGGATTGCTTCCTATGCTCTCACCGAACCGGGTGTCGGCTCTGACGCGATGAATATCAGCACCCGCGCCGAACTCTCGCCAGATGGCAAGCACTATATTCTCAATGGGACCAAGCAATGGATCACGAATGCGGGCTTCGCCGATCTGATGATCGCCTTTGCGCGTATCGATGGCAACCGCCCCTCGGCTTTCATTGTCGAGGCAAAATGGCCCGGCGTCTCCACTGGCGCAGAAGAGCACAAGATGGGTATCAAAGGCTCCTCTACACGGCAGGTCTACTTCGAAGATGCCCATATTCCGGTTGAGAATCTGCTCGGCGAAATTCACAAGGGCTATAAAATCGCCTTTAATATTCTCAATATTGGTCGCTTGAAACTGGGCGCGGGCACGGTTGGCGGCTCGCGTTCTGCCCTGGGACTGGCTGCGACCTATACAACTGAGCGCAAAGCCTTTGGGAAGTTTCTGCATGAGTTTGGCATGGTGAAGAAGAAACTTGCGCGTATGGCTGCCGAGACCTACGCCGCCGAGAGCGAAGTTTTCCGCACTGCCGCCAATATGGCACGCGCCCAGCAAAACGCCGAAGGGAATACAGATGCTGTCTTTCAGGGTCTGGAAGAGTACTCAATCGAGGCCTCTATCGCAAAGGTCCACGCAAGCGAGACGCTGGCCTTTGTTGTCGATGAAGGTGTCCAGATCTTTGGCGGCTACGGTTTTATGCAAGAATATCCGATCGAAAAAGCCTACCGCGATGCACGCATTCAGCGTATCTTCGAGGGCACCAATGAGATCAACCGCACGGTCGCTGCTGGCACGTTATTCCGCCGTGTTCTGGCTGGCAAACTCGATCTGATGGGCCGCTATCCAGGGATTGAGGCCCGCGTGAAATCCGGCAATCAACCAGTTCTCAATCTCGAAGCGGCTGTCCCTGCCGAACTACACACCGCCGTTGCCGCTTTAGAGCGTGCAAAAGACGTCACGATCTATAGTGCGATGCGTGTCGCGCTGAAGCTTATGCAGGCGCTGGAACAGGAACAGGAGTTCATCGACTATCTCGCCAATCTGCTCATCGAACTCTACGCCGTCGATAGCGCCCTGGCCCGCGCTATTCAGGCCGCTCGCCGTGGTGATGAGAATAGCCATGTCCATAGCCAGCTTGCTCAGCTCGCCACCTGGCTCGCCTTCGCACGCATCAACACCAATCTCGATCAGATGATCATGTCCTATACTGATGCGGATAAGGTTGAGCGTGAGCTGGCTCGTGTCCGTACGTATCTCGGCGACTATCAGTTGAATGGTGTAGCCCTCCAACGAGAGATTGCGGCCCTTGTCGTCGAGAGACAGGGGTATCCACTGTAGGCTTCAAGCCCGTCAAACTGGTTAGCACGGACACGAGCTTCTATCAATATATATACGTAAAGCCCTGAGAGAACCGGAAGGAAATGGGCAGGTGAATCCATGCCTATCCAACAAAACACGAGCATATTCGTATGGGTAGTCCTCGCGGGCAGGCCCGAGGACTACCCAATAAAGGAGATACGCACATGGCAAATGCGGTAATCGTAAGCGCAACACGTACCCCCATCGGACGCGCAAACAAAGGCGTCCTGAAAGATGTACGCCCCGATGATCTGGCCGCGCTTGTAGTCAAAGCGGCGGTGGCAAAATTGCCTCAGCTTGATCGCAACCTTATCGAAGATCTGATCCTGGGCTGCGCCTTTCCCGAAGGGGAGCAGGGCATGAATATGGCACGATTGGTCGTCGCGCTGGCGGGTCTCCCGGAGACCGTAGGTGGCGTGACGGTCAATCGCTTCTGCGCATCTAGCTTGCAGGCTGTGAATATGGCGGCCCAGAATATCATGCTCGATCTGGCTGAGGTCGTCATCGCGGGCGGCGTCGAAAATATGTCACGCGTGCCGATGGGCGGCTTCAATCCAAGCTACAATCCTCGACTGGTCAAATCTGCTAAAACTGCCGAGAATGATCAGGCACTGTCACTCAGCGCCTATCCGCCTTGTGAACTGGAATATGGCTATTCCAGCTACATCCCGATGGGGATTACGGCTGAGAATCTGGCTCGCGACTACAAGATCGGTCGGCAGGAGCAAGATGCTTTTGCGTTTCGTAGCCACCAGCGTGCGCTTGCGGCTATCGATCAGGGCATCTTCAAACGTGAAATTGTGCCGGTACCTCTGCCCAATGGTCGCCTGATGGAGATCGACGAGGGTCCCCGCCGTGATACTTCCCCGGAGCGGCTCGCCAGCCTGGAGCCTGCGTTTACGAAAAACGGCACCGTCACTGCTGGCAATGCCAGTCCCCTGAACGATGGGGCTGCCGCTGTCGTTCTCATGGCGGAAGAGCGTGCACGCGATCTTGGCCTCACGCCTCTTGCGCGCGTCCACACGATGGCTGTTGCGGGCGTTCGTCCTGACATCATGGGCATTGGTCCGGTCCCGGCTATCCGTAAAGTTCTGCAACGGGCAAATCTTCAGCTCTCTGATATTGACATTATCGAGATCAACGAAGCCTTTGCCGCTCAGACGCTCTCGGTGGTTCATGAGTTGGACATCGATCAGGAGAAACTCAATCCTCACGGTGGAGCTATCGCTCTCGGCCATCCTCTGGGGTGTAGCGGCGCTCGTCTGATTGTCACACTGCTCAACGATCTTCAGACCGCTGATAAGACGCTGGGACTCGCGACTCTCTGTGTCGGTGGCGGTCAGGGCGTTGCGACTCTGATAGAGAGGTTATCATAGCCATGGCTACAACTACACCTTATCAAATACGCAGAGCGGCGGTGCTCGGCGCGGGCGTGATGGGGGCAGCGATTGCCGCCCATCTCGCAAACGTTGGCATCCCCAGTCTACTGCTGGATATTGTCCCACCGGGCGAGAAAAAGGATCGGGATGTTGTCGCTCGCACTGGTCTGGAGAAGGCGCTGAAAGCCAGACCGGCCTCTTTTTATAGCAAACGCGGCGCGCAACTCGTCACGATCGGCAATATCGAGGACGATCTGGAAGATCTGGCTGATGTGGACTGGATTATTGAGGCGGTTGTTGAACGGCTCGATATCAAACAGGCACTTTATACGCGGCTAGAAACCGTCCTCACGCCGGGCACGATTATCAGCTCGAATACCTCCGGCCTGCCTGCCCATATGCTCGTAGAGGGCCGCAGCGAAGATTTCCGGCACAATTTCCTGATTACGCACTTCTTCAATCCCGTCCGCTATATGCGCTTGCTCGAAATCGTTCCGACGCCTGACACGAATCCGCGCCTGATCCAGTTTATGGAGCACTTTGCCACGGACGTCCTGGGCAAGGGCGTGGTGATCTGTAAAGATACGCCCAACTTCATTGCCAACCGTATCGGCGTCTACGGCATGCTCTCGACCTTTCAGCATACGCTGCATGAGGGCTATACGATCAGCGACGTTGATACGATTCTCGGCCCCAATATGGGCCGTCCCAAATCGGCAATCTTCCGCACTGCCGATCTCTCCGGCCTGGATACGCTGCTGCATGTGGCGAATAATCTCTACGAGAACGCGCCCGATGATCCCGATCGCGAAACCTTCCATCTCCCTGAGTTGATGCACACAATGGTGAGCAACAACATGCTCGGCGAAAAGAGCGGTCAGGGCTTCTACAAACGCGTGAAAAGTCCGACCGGCGAATCAACTATTCTTGAACTGGATCTCAGGACGATGGAATATGTCCCACAGCAGAAGTCTCGTTACGCCTCGATAGGTGCCGCACGTAATCTTGAAGATCCGGCTCAACGCATCCTTACGGTACTCTCTGGCGATGATCGCGCCAGCCATCTGGCCCGCGAGACGACCGCAGACGCTCTGATCTACGCGGCTCTTCTGGCTGAACAGATCGCGGATAGTATCGTCGCCATCGATAATGCGATGCGCTGGGGCTTCAATTTCGATCTCGGCAGCTTCGAGGTCTGGGATCTGCTCCTGCAACATCCCGATGTCCTGCATCAGGTTTTCACGGGCCGCCAGCTCCCAGAACTCGTGCAACGCGTCCAGAGCAAGGGCCAGGGGACGTTCTATATTGGCGCTCCAGACAAACGCCAGTACTTCGATTTCCAGACTGATACCTACAAGCCGCTCCCTGTGCCTCAGGGTAGCATCTCGCTTACGACACTGAAGAACCAGCATAAAGTTGTACGCGATAATGGTTCAGCCGCGCTTATTGATCTCGGTGATGGCGTGGCCTGTCTCGAATTTCATACGAAAATGAATTCCATCGACGAGGGCATCATCGAGATGCTGCGCAATATCGTTGAGGAAGGTGCCAAACAGTTCCGCGCCATTGTCATTGGCAATGAGGCAAATGATTTTTCGGCTGGTGCCAATCTGTTCCTCGTGCTGATGGGGGCTCGCGGTGGCGAATGGAAGATGCTGGAAACTGCGATTAATGGACTTCAGCAGGCTCACCAGCTCTTGAAGTACAGTCCTATTCCTATTGTTGCGGCTCCAGCTGGTCGAGCGCTGGGTGGCGGCTGCGAGGTGATCCTGCATAGCAATCATACACGCGCTCTGGCGGAATCCTATATTGGTCTCGTTGAGGTTGGTGTCGGCCTTGTGCCTGCTGGTGGCGGCTGCAAAGAGATGCTACTCCGCTTCAATGCGGACGTTGCAAGCCAGAAGGCTGGCAAAACCGGTGGCCCCTTCACGCCATCCCGCCGCGCCTTCGAGATCATCGGGGTCGCGACCGTCTCTACCAGCGCCCACGAAGCCCGGGAATATCGTTTCCTGCGCAAGACCGATGCAATCACGATCAATCGAGACGTTTTGCTGCGCGATGCCAAAGCCGATGCGATCGCTCTCGCCGAGGCTCAGGCTGCGGGTAAATGGCAACCGGCCAGCCCGCAAGAGCTGATCCTACCCGGTCCTGGTGCGCGTCTGGTTCTGGAACAGCAGGTCGACGGTCTTTTGCGCACGGGCAAAATCAGCGAACACGATGCCATTGTAGGACGCCATCTCGCACATGTCCTGACGGGCGGCGATTGCTCTCCCATCACGCCACTCAGCGAGCAACAGGTGCTGGATCTGGAGCGCGAAGCCTTCCTCAGTCTCTGCGGCATGGAAAAAACGCAGGACCGCATGCAGGCCATTCTCATGACCGGCAAGCCCCTGCGCAATTAGGGAACGAGCGCGATCCCTCCCTCGAAGAAAGGCTGAGGGAGGGATCGCACTTTATGCCGATCCGCGTGACCACACCGCATCGCGCTTTTGATTTCAGCGTGGTAAAGTAAAGAAACTTCTTACCATAAAAATCGATCTAGCCTTGCCGAACACATCTGCCCATTGCCGATGTTTCTGCTGGTATTTTTGTTCAGATGAGAGCTGTTGCTGGGTTCCATCTACCGTCTTTTGGAGGCCATCGACTTTAGACTTGAAAAGTGCAGTAAAGTCCTGCTGAGCCATGGTACGTAAGCCTGTTTTCAAGTCATTGAATGCCTTAAGATCTTCCCGGTACCCTTCTATTACTTTTTCTGTCGCTGCAATATCTCCCTTTAATTTCTCGTTAGGATTATCCTCTTTTATAAGACTGTCCACAAGCTGATCTCTCCTATCAGACCATGTTCGAATCTTTAAACTGCATTCTTTTATATGACTTTCTATATTATTTATATCTTTTTGATATATTTTATCAATTATCTCGCCAGCTTCTTTATATGCACGGTCAACATCCTGAGAATATTTGTGATAGATACCTTCCTGGGATTGCTTCGCTCTTGTCTCATTGAGAAGTGAAATTATGGTACTTCCTTGCCAAAAACGGGCCATACCACTCCCTTCCCCCATGTATGTTACCAGATCATTGCGTTGATAAGCCTCTACCTTTCTCTGAAACGGGCTCAGGTTTTTCACACTATCGGCATCCTTGGATTTGCCCACAAGGACAGGCTCCTCCTCCGCGTCGCTATGATCTACCTGCACAAAACTATCCACACTTGTTTTTTTGCCTACGCGTTGTCGCTCTCTAGAGGTGAGACGTAATATGTCATTAGATGAGGATGCGGCGGGCACGGATGCTTCATGTACCTCTTTCTGCTGCTCGTCACGAGGTTGCTGCAATATATCAGGTGAGAATGAGCCAGGAGCGGAACCACGTCTCTCTCTTATCTTGTTCGTTTCAGATAATGGCATCTTCCTGTTTTTCCCTTATTTAAGTTATTACTTCTCGCTTCTCACAACGAGATAACTGGTGCATCGCGCCTCGCACCCTGGTGAATAGGTAGGTGTTTTAGTGATCCGTTCATGGCTTTGAGAAAGCTTTTCTCGATTTAGCGTAACATTTTTATCGCTGCATGCTAGAGGGATTATGGGGTCAATTTACTTGTTTGATAAGGTCTGGCTGGATTTTGTGAGATAATGAGAGCATATCGATAATAGAGATAAGAATAAATCCGTTATAGCTTGTGGAAAAAACATACGATGCAACATTGTCAAGAATATGTAAATAAACTACGTCTTCTCCTCAAGAATATGTTATGATATCGTACAAGAATATTTCTCTGAATCGGTAATCAGATATATCTCTACTGTTCAACTCACCAGGAAGCTTACCACCTCCTCAAGGAGATCCAGCACAGAACAGAGCAAATACTTCCAATCGACTTCAGCAGAAGCGATATCATTACGTCTGAAGTCGATCATTATTTTATTGAAGGAAGAGAGTGGAATACAATACCATGGCCTTTAATTTAAAAAATAGAAATCTTCTTGAACTTGAAGATTTCTCACCGCAAGAAATTGCCTTTCTGCTTCAACTCTCAGCAGATTTGAAAGCGGCTAAATATGCAGGCACCGAAGTAGCGCGCCTGAAGGGGAAAAATATTGCCCTGATCTTTGAAAAAGATTCCACCCGCACGCGTATCGCCTTTGAGGTCGCCGCCTACGATCAGGGAGCACATGTTACCTATCTGGGACCCAACGGCTCCCATATCGGCACGAAAGAGTCCATGAAGGATACTGCTCGTGTATTAGGCCGTATCTATGACGCCATCGAATATCGCGGCTTCGGGCAGGAGATTATTGAAGAACTGGCCCGCTATGCGGGGGTTCCAATCTGGAATGGCCTTACCAACGAAGCCCACCCGACGCAGGCTCTGGCAGACTTCCTCACGATGCAGGAGCACAGTCAGAAACCGCTCTCTGAGATCTCGTTCTGCTTTCTCGGCCACGTCGACTCCAATATCGCTAACTCTCTTTTCATCGGAGCCGCAAAACTGGGCATGGACATCCGTCTGGCGGGCCCTCAAGCGCGCTGGCCCAGCCATGAGTTCATCACGCGCGTTCAGACAGCGGCAAAAGAGACCGGAGCACACCTCACTATCACTGAAGACGCTCATGCAGCCGTTCAGGATTGCGACTTCATCTACACCGACGTCTGGCTCTCGATGGGAGAACCTGTGGAAATGTGGGAAGAGCGTATTAACCAGATGCGTCCCTATCAGGTCAATCGCGAGCTGATGGCTAGCAGTAAGAATCCCAATGTCAAATTCATGCACTGCCTGCCCGCACTACATAACACAGAGACGAAGTTGGGCAAAACGATCTACGAGCGATATGGTCTTGAGAGCATGGAAGTGACCGACGAGGTCTTTGAGTCGCCTGCGTCGATCGTTTTCGATCAGGCCGAAAATCGCTTGCATACCATCAAAGCCGTCATGGTTGCCACCCTCGGCTAATGTTCCCAATCGGCAACCTGTATGGCACAGCGCCGTGCCATACACAAAAGCACTGTCAGATCTAGCGATCTAACAGTGCTTCCGTCACCAAGGGAAAAATATCCTTACATCCCTCAGCATCGTGAGAGCTACTTCTAGCCTCAGCGTTCATCCTGAACTCTGGCACTCGTCATAAATGCCGGCGCTCATCATAAGCGCCAGATCAGACTAACGCTTAGAAAATGGCTTCGCCGCTCTCGGTATCGAAGAGATGGATATTGTCGCTATCGACATACAGGCGAACCTTATTGCCGGTGCTGACACGAGAGCGAGGATCGAGAGAAGCAACCAGACTCTTCCCAGCGGCACTCAGGTAGACCTGAAGCTCGTTACCCAGGTTCTCAACGACATCAACTGTCGCATCGATAGACGACTGCACATTCCCATTGGCACCAACCAGGCTGGCATCTTCCAGATGAGAAGGACGAACACCAAAGGTCAGGCTCTTCCCAGCAGCAGCGCGAGCGCGCTCAACATACAGAGCAGGGACCTCCACCTGACCAACGCCCTCGAGAACCACTTTAGTGGAACCCTCTTCAGCGACGACACGTGCCTCCGGGAAAAAGTTCATCGAAGGAGTACCGATGAAACCCGCAACAAACAGATTTGCAGGATGATCATACAGTTCCTGAGGAGTACCCAGTTGTTGAATCAAACCACCGTTGAGCACCGCAATGCGGTCACCCATCGTCATGGCTTCAACCTGGTCGTGCGTTACATAGATCACCGTCGTCTGAATACGCTGGTGCAACTTAATAATATTTGCACGCGTCTCAACGCGCAATTTCGCATCAAGGTTCGATAGAGGCTCGTCCATCAGGAAGACCTGTGCCTCACGCACAATCGCGCGCCCAAGAGCAACGCGCTGGCGCTGACCACCAGAAAGTTCTTTCGGCTTGCGCTTCAACAACTGCTCCAGGCCCAGAAGCCCGGCAGCCTCTTCCACACGTTTTCTAATTTCTGTTTTGGGGAAGTGACGCAGCTTCAAACCGAAGGCCATGTTATCGAAGACAGTCATGTGAGGATACAAAGCGTAGTTCTGGAACACCATCGCGATATCGCGATCCTTGGGGTCGACACCATTCACGAGGCGATCACCGATGTAGATCTCACCCTCACTTGGCTCTTCCAGACCGGCAACCATACGCAAACACGTACTCTTTCCACAACCGGAAGGACCAACGAGAACCATGAACTCTTTGTCCTTAATATCAATACTGATATCGTGGACGACCTCTGTTTTGTTAAAACGTTTGTAAATATGCTCGAATTGGACACGTGCCATGAAGGACTACTCCTCTCGCTTCCATAACAGGTTCATTCCTGTTACTACTCAATCCTTACAAGAAGCTTTGCTTAGTGCATACGTTGTGCTCGACGCAATTGTCGGGTGGGAGTCAACGTAGCCTCTTGACACCTGACACTGAAGCGAAAACCCGCAACGAACAGGCGTCGAAACGAGTATACCATAAACCTCTGCCAGATTGTAAGTGCTTTCACACCGTTTTTACGTCCCTACCTCACTGTATTACAAAGAAACGAGAAGAAAAAAGATAAGATAGTTCGAAAATTTAATACATAAGGAACAAAAGAGTCTCAATATAAAGACATAACAAAAAATATTCGCGCCGCCTGGTAGAACAATTCATCTCTTAAATCAACAATAAAGAGGACAATACGCAACGTTTTTGCAGAGAATGTATAAATCTGTTCGAGCCTGCCAGGAACAATTCACGGAACAAAAAAAATGGTAAGACAGAAGTACCATCTCTAGCTGGCCTCGCTTTTACAATCCAGATAAACATACATATCACATACACATATTGAAGACAATGCATAACATAAACAAATGAGCTTGCAAAGTCATTTTATTTGTTTTGCAGCAGCATAAATCCTTCTTTAGTGGTGTAAATATTGCGTAAAAAAAGATATATGCATAAAAAAAGAGATTTTGCCACTAGACAAGAACGTACATCTTCGTGCATACTAGTGATGTGTATTGTTTATCTTGTTTATACAAACGATACACATTGTATTTACATCAGAAAATCGTCTGCTGAGAAGTTGACACAAAAAAGTTGTGGATCCATATAATCTCATTAGTAGGAAGGACAAGGCACCCATGCTTGGAGCACATGAGCAACGTAGCGAAATCGCCCGCCTGTTATCACAGATCAGCGCGGAGTATGAAGCCGCCCAACGAGGCATCTCTGGTCTATCGTACGGCACGTCACAACATGATTTCATTACAGCACGTATGGAGAATATGGGGCAGCTACATACCCAACTTCAGTCAATTGTCGGAGATGTAGCTATCGCCATGATCGCTGACCAACTCAATAAAGCCTAGCCTGGCTCGTGAGTTCGTAGCAGCGCGCGCATCGCGATGGCGTCAGGCTGCGGCTCTCTCGTGTACTTTGTTCTTCATAGAGTGGATAGGGTGGAGGTGTATGTATGCTACATTTCTTTGTCATGAATGCGCACGTGTAATTATCTATTTATCAATCTGCGTAGAGAAAGAAGATATCCAACAGAGTGATATCTTCTTTTTTGCAAATGATGTTAAAATGTTTGACATATATAAATTCAGCATGCAAAACAAATGAACCCTTCTATAGAACAAAAGAAACTTTTCCGGGTCAGCACGCTCCCCAGTCAGAGAGCGAAAGTTGTTTCAATCGCTTATGCATATAGATGAGAAAAAACAAAGCATGAGAAAAACAAAGAAAAAGGGCAATTAGCGTACAACTAATTGCCCTTACTGAAGATAGAAACATAGAAACAGAGGATGCCAGAAAGTTTTTAGTACTGGTTACTCTTGCGTAGAAGGAATATGCTCAGAAGCGAAGGAATGCTCTATATGCATATCAAAATGGCGTTCTAGAGAAGAAGACTGCCAGGTACCAGACACCACATACTCTGTCTCTTCACTGACGAAGGTATCCAGATCGAGAACAGTATCAGTTTTATGAAGAAAACAATGCAGCCAATTTGTTACATCGTCGTTTGAGAGATGAGGCGCACCTTCACAAACGAACCATTCAGCAATGCCTTGTATATAACTGCGAAAGTTTCTGGGTAAAGGGTAATTGCGTTGAATGCGATACGTTTTCTCCTGCACATCCTGAAAGCCTGCGGCACGAAGGTAACCGGCTAGCTTTGAGCCTACCCAGCTATCTTCAAACGCATAACCCTGATCGACGCGCTCCAGCTCCCAGCGCGCGCGCGCGCGCAAAACGCGTTCTTGCAATTGCGCATCAACATTGTAAAAACGCATCGTTCCAAAATCTATATCTTTAATCACCAGGCGACCGCCATCATTGAGATAGGGGCCCATCGCGGCAAAAGTCGAAACAGGATCAGAGAGATATTGACTGACATTTGCACTAAAAATGAGGTCAGCCGTCCCACGTTCAATAGGAAGTTGCTCCAGAGAAGCGCGTTTATATTGAACTTGACGTCGATACCACTTATTGGTGCTCCTGCGTTGAGCAGTCACAAGGGCTTCGGGAGAAATATCTATGCCGATAATCTGTCCCGCTGGACTAATTGCCTGAGCAAGGAGAGGCGTCCACAAACCGGGTCCACACCCCGCATCAACCACCAGACTCCCAGATTTGAGGTGAAGATCGCGGATCATCTGCCCGCGTTCATTGGCCTTACTCTGATGATGAGTTACCAGCCATTCAATGGCATTGAGCGGAAGCCCACACTCATTCACATGCACCACATGATTCACTGCCATAACACTGCCTTATCCTTCCAGCCATCATTTTGAAGGATACAATTCATATCCTTCATGCTATTTTCATATTACATGTGCTACAAAGCAAAATCAATACTTGTATGACATTGTAGTACTTTCGTATGTACAATGTTTAAAATAGGTCATCATACTCATATGTTTGAACGTACTTTGATGTGACATAATAGGAGCGATGTTCAGCTCACAACGTACAACATACGGCTCTACAAGCAAAGAAGACTTGCCTATTGCCCTGAATAGGTGCAAGAAAAAGGTGCCATACAAACACAGTCAAGCGTCTGTACACACAAAATCGGAGAGATCTCGGGAGGATAGGACAAAATCGCGGCATCGTGTCGTTCCGGCAACGATTTCTTATGGTATACTAGAAGGCAAATATTTGTCGATATCGTGCTGTCTTCGTAAAAGTTTTGCGTCTTGACATTGCAAAGTTTAAGGAAAAATTTTATGGAGAACGGGCAGAACACCAGGCCAGTACCCAAGAAGAAACGCGGACGCCCTGCTGGTATGCGTATTCCTGCTTCTCTCTCGCTCACGAAGGCGTCTGCACGACAGGGACAGCAAGGTCAAGGGGTAGCCGTAAAACCTTCTCCTGGCCCGGTTCCATACAGGCAAGAGAGTGCAGTGCTCACGAAACAGCATAAACCACCATCGACGACAAGAGAACCTTCAGAATTTAGTCAACTGCTCAGTACGATATTGCGCCGGGATCGTAGCGAGCTCTTGCGTGTAGCACAAGAGCTGGCAGTCAGCGAGAACAGTATTTACCGCTGGAT
Source organism: Ktedonobacteraceae bacterium (assembly GCA_035493895.1). Taxonomy (GTDB): domain Bacteria; phylum Chloroflexota; class Ktedonobacteria; order Ktedonobacterales; family Ktedonobacteraceae; genus DATJHM01. The sequence continues at coordinate 26,461 of DATJHM010000151.1, read as the reverse complement.
GAGTGGCAATACAGAACCACGCATTCACCATCTGAAACGTCTGCTCGAAGTGCTTCCTGCGTACCAGGGAAAGCTCACAGAGGCCATCAACAGCACATTTCATGGCATCTTGAACCTTCAAGCCCTGGCAATGGACGACCCAATTGGCGAAGTGCCTAAAGATATTTACCGACGTATCGTTGAGCTGATTACGATGGCCGATGATGATAGTACCCGGCTTTGGGAGGTCTCGCAAGCTCTTTTTGAGCATGCACTCTATCATCTGGATAAAGAGAGAAAAGGCCTGGCAATCACCTATGCCCACCTGTTGCCCCAGCATGAGGATGGCATTCATGCCCTGAGAGAGGCAGCCATGAGAGGGCATGAGCCATGGCCCTTTACCCTGGAAAGTAGAGCATATCTCGGCAGCACTTCGCTGGCGGGAATGGCTGCCACGTTGCGGCGCATGCAGATCTGGAATGAAAGCGAGAACGAAAATCGGTTGCAATTTGAAGTTGATGAGCATGAAAGAAGTGTCTGTGCAACACCAGTTGTGCGAGGCAGCCGGATCGCCGGAGCCCTCATCGTCTCCAGCACGAACGCCGATTTTTTTCGTCAGCCCATGGCCTGCCAGGCGATCGGAGAATATGCACAATTGCTGGCACTGGCACTTCATGAACGTGATTTTCAACCATTCTCATTGCTGCATCTCCGTCCAATGCCAGGACTGGCCTGGCAACGGGCTGAGCTTATGCAAAACTATGTTCAGCGTACTGTTACGCATACACGCCGCTACCAGAGTTCACGTCAGGAGGCTGAACGCGCCATTGAGCGAGAGATGGAGCTAGAATTTGAGAAAGTAGGACAAGAACAGCAGCATTTACCGATAGAGCAAAGTAGTTCGACATTTTCCGCTCACTAGCTTTCCGCTTTTTAAAAGAGTGTTCAAACATCTTATCACCCGGTTAGAGTTGAGATACTGTATGCAAACACCAGAACCATCATTGGAAGAGAGCCAACAACAGATCGTTTCAGGAGAAGGAGCCACGCTTGACCCTTCTGCGCCACAGGCAGAACATGCCTCCTCCAGAGAGGTAACACCTGACAAACAAGAAAATGCACAACAACCTGCTCTTCCAGGCAGGACAGGAGAAGTTGTACAGGCGAAGCCAGCGCCCTATTCAGAAGAAGATATCCTGAAAGGCCTGGTTTATCCACCACCACCCACGTTTTATGAAAAAATGCCGTCTCCAGTTGAGCCACCAGTAGTGCATCAGGCCCCTCCTATCCGCTACGTACCAGAAGCAGCACGTGCCGCTACCAGCTATGTACCTCCCAAAACTCCATCCCCACTACCAGCCGTCGGCTCTGCTCCTGCTTCCATAACGGGGCCGGGCTCATCAACCAGACAGCTACCAGTAAAGAGATCGCGTACCTGGGTCTGGGTAGTTGTCACCATTATGGCCATAGCCTTACTTGCCAGCGGCAGCCTCTGTGGCTGGGCAGTCTATAATGTCTCCTCCAATGTATTTCAAACTGTGGATGGCATTGAAAATACGGTGAGTGGCTTTTATAGCGAGTTGCAGAACAAAAATTATGCTCAGGCGTACCACTATCTCGCACTGACGGGGGCACAACAGACGCTCACACAAGAACAATTTGCTCAACAGGCTTCCCAGCTGGATAGCCAGTACGGACCGGTGCTCTCATATACCCCGGAAGCTCCAGCATTGAGCCCCAATGCTTCATCGCAGGATACAGCAAATATCACGCAAAGTACTATCACCATACAGGTAGGACGTAAACAAAAACAGTACGCAGTAACGCTTACGCTCCGCAAAGAGGGCAATAGTTGGAAAATCGTTTCATACAGTCAGCTCTGAAGAAAATGAGGAGAAGTCAAATGCCTGCGAGAAGTGGAACCATTCTCTCGCAGGCATTTTTTTTGCGATAAAAAGGAAAATTGCGCGCTATTTACTTGCAAGCAGAATGAATCTACATGACAGAGATAGCAGAAAACGTGCACTAAAAAGATTGATAAATTAGAATATAAGAAGTACAAAAACATTAATCGGCGGCAGGTACAGCAAGCGTGCTGGCGGAGATCTCCCGACCAACGCAGGCGCGCAGATCCTCGCGATAGAAGCGCCAGGTGCTTCCGACCTTATGCCCGGTCAATTGGCCAGACCACATCAGACGATAGAGAGTTGAACGGCTTACACGCAAATAATTCATAGCTTCTTTAAAAGTCAGCAACACATCATCTTGCACAGGCACCATCTGCACGACCATATTATTTTTCTCCTTGCAGTAGAAAACAGGTGTACACACCCACATTTACAATAATAAACATGATAGCTGTATCGCCAGATACAAATATTTGTCTCAACGCATATTATAGTAACCAATGTTGTTGCGCTTCTACGTTGAGGATTAGTTGCGAAATGGTTAAGGACAGTGCTCGCATGGTTAGATAATCATTACCAACAAAAGAGTAGGCACAAACAAAAAAATGAGCATTTCTGTCTACCACTTTTTTGCCAGCAATATTTCGAGATCCTCAATTTCACACGAAACCGGAAAGATGGTCATACCAGTCAACTCAGACAGGTGCTGGACCGTACGCATGTCATGGGGATTGGCCATCGCGACGGTCAGGCGATGATGATCTCGACCAACGGGTGCGCAACGAAGCTCAGATGCAACCATATAGGGCAATAACTGCTTCAGGCGCGGCGGTAGCTCACGTGGAAGATCCAGAAAAGGAACTGCCACTGTTTCCGGGGACGTATGAGCAGGTTCATCAGCGGGCGATGCGTGTATCATCCCCACAGAAAGCGCCTCCGGTGTATGCGCAAATTGATGAAACAGGGCAGGGCGCAAGGTCAAACGTCTGGCAGGTTGGCTGGCACACAACAAAAGCTGCTCAAGAGCCGAACCCGGAGAAGGAAACGAGCCACAGCCAAGCAACAACGTTGTCTCGCGCACAAGCGGAGGCACAACCGTCTCAGCTTGCAACAGACAAATACTTTGATAGACACGTTCGAGAATAGTTTCCATGCCATAGCGATCCACATCCGGAAAAATCAGGGCGCCCCCCGCCTCATCCTCAATCCACAGGCGATCGCTCAGGCGTATGACACGACGCACATTTGCAAATATCTGCTCGCGCAGGCCAGCAGGAACATGATCATAATGACGCTGTTTCAATGGTGCACGCAGGGAAGAGACAGGAGGTGGTTCTGCTTGCGCGATATGCAGCACGAGGATGCTCAACGCTGGCATCTTCGGCAACAAATCATACAGCACAGCGGACAATTTCGCACGCAGTGTCGAAGTTGCAGGTACATATTGAAATGGTTCATACGCGGACACACACTCATCCTGAGCAACCACTGAAGCACTCTGGCTCAACGGAGAGAGAGGAGTACAGAGACAGCGCATACTGGAAGAAGACAGCGGACCAACTCGAACGGCTGGCAGGCGAGCTGAAGTCTCCCTCCTTTTCTGATGTAGTGACATAATCAAGCACCTCCAGCACATACTACTTACAAATAGAGATCAAATACAGGATGAGTCTGGATTCTATGGTATACAAATAAGTACATTGAAATAAGTATACGTCAGCAAATAAGCAAGAAGAGATAGGGAATTTGTTACAGTGTGGTTAAGAAGCCAGAGTTAAGGTTAAGAGGAATCTATCCTGCGTATACAATTACGCTACTACGCAGGATAGTACCAGCACAGGCAAAATCGTGAGATTAAGGCTCGATCGCGACAGGAGCGGTAAAAGTATACCCAACGCCAGGAACCGTCATAATATATTGAGGGCTATTTGGATCAGGCTCGACTTTCTGGCGCAAATGGCGAATATGTGTCTTCACCAGACCAGAATCGCCCGCCTCATCGTAGCCCCAGACACGCTCAATAATCATATCGGTGGTCAGCACCTGGCCGGTATGCGTAATCAGCAGATGGAGCAGGCGGCTCTCCGTGGGAGTCAGGCGAACCTTGGTACCATCCCTTGTCACCTCATGGCGCATAGCATCCAATGTGACCGGACCGACCGTAATTGCCGAAGTACCAGTCGTACCACGAGAGCTAGAAGAGCGACGCATCACGGCTTTAATACGTGCCAGCAACTGGCGAGGGCTGAAGGGTTTACGCAGATAGTCATCCGCTCCCATCTCCAGGCCGCGCACCTCATCATCTTCACGATCATGGGCCGTGAGAATCAACACCATCGAATTCGTTTCACTGCGCATCTGACGACACACCTCAAACCCATCGAGTTTGGGCATCTGGATGTCAAGGATCACAAGATCTGGCAGAGTTTCACGCCAGCGTTTTATAGCCTGCTCTCCGTCAAACGCCCGTACTACATCGTAACCATGGCCTTTGAGCCAATAGCTTAGCATATCTACCATATCGCGGTCATCATCCGCCACCATTATTTTCACTTGTGTCCTCCTACAGTACAGGCCTACATTACAATACAAGGATGTACCGATGCACCTCGATTTAATATAAGCAGTTTCATCTGTCACTCACCTTCTAGTAACGGGAGGAGCAGCAAGCGGTAACATCATGACACAATTTGGGCTATTGCCGACTCTATTCCTGAGTGTTACCAGGGAATATTACCCATAACGATGTCATACTCTTTCTATCGGCATGGTTGGAGTATTTCTACAGAGGAGATTTTTTCGCATCAGGGAATGGCAGCAAGGAGAGCACGAGCGATAACGATGCGTTGAATCTGGTTTGTCCCCTCAAAAATCTGCGCAACTTTGACATCACGCATGTAGCGTTCAACAGGGTAGTCGCGAACATAGCCCGCACCTCCAAGAACCTGCACAGCATTGGTCGTCACTTCCATCGCGACATCACTGGCGAGACACTTCGCCATTGCCGCAAACATTGGCGCGCGCTCTTCTCCATCATCAAGCAGAGCAGCGGCCTTATATACCAGCAAACGAGCAGCTTCAATCTTCATGGCCATATCGGCTAATAGCACTTGAATGGCCTGAAACGTGCCAATGGTTTTCCCAAACTGCTGGCGTTCGCCCGCATATCTACAGGCAACCTCAAAGGCAGCCTGAGCAACGCCAATCGCGATCGCGCCAATATTCACGCGCCCGCCATCCAGAGAGGAGAGAGCAATCTTCAAGCCCTGACCTTCCTCGCCGATCCGTTGCGTGGCGGGAATAGCGCATTGGGAAAAGATCAGTTCGCGGGTGGGAGAAGAATGCAGGCCCATCTTACGCTCACGTTTCCCGAAAACGAAACCGGGAGTAGCCTTTTCAACCACAAAACAAGAAATACCTGTTGAACCTGATCCAGGACAAGTTCGGGCCATGACCAGATACAAATCGGCCTCGCCTGCATTGGTGACCCACAGCTTTGTCCCCTGCAACACATAGGTATCCGCAACGCGTTCAGCGGTACACTGCAAGCTGGCAGCATCCGATCCCGCATGCGCCTCGCTCAATGAGAATGCTGCCAATAGTTCACCAGAAGCGAGGCGAGGGACCCAGCGCGAACGTTGCTCCTCATTGCCAAAGCGAGCCAGGGAGCCAGTCACCATATTGTGGACCGAGAGACCGACCGCCGTTGCCATTTCACCTTTTGCCAGCTCTTCATAAACCAGAACGCCATTTAAGCGGCTCAGCATACTTCCACCATAGACTTCGGGCGTCGTCAGACCGAGCAGGCCAAGCGCGGCCATCTGGGTATAAATAGCACGAGGGAAAGTTTCGTGCTCATCCCACTCTTCGGCATAAGGGGTCAGCTCTTGCGTGGCGAAATGGCGCACAGTATCGCGTATCTCTTTTTGCTCATCATCGAGACTAAATTTCACCGAGAAGCTCTCCTCTCAAGATACTATTATCAAGCAACAAAATGCTGCATCAGAAAGGCACTTTGGGATACCAGAGATTGACAGCCCCCAGTGCGTCTCCACTGGCAAGCAAAGTGCCATCGGGAGACCACGCCACCGATGTAACAGGCTCAGTGACCATGCGTTCGGCACGGGCTAACGTACTGAAAGGGATAGCACGGCTGGATAAATTCTCTCTATTCCAGAGCATTACCCCATTTTCCATATCAGCAAAGGTAAGCCATGGCTGACTGGGAGTCCAGGCTACCGATAAGGCCTGCGTATCAGGGAGCGTAGCCAGCGTAGCAGAACTATTGATAGTGGCACCAGAAGATGCCACATCTAGCGCGCGCCAGATCTGGATCTGACCATCAGTCGCGCAGGAGGCGAGCCCATAAAAGGTCTCAGGATCATAGGATCGTGACCAATCGAGCGAAAGAATGCTCCCTCTATGGCCGAGATAGACCTGAGAAGTACCGGCGTCCATCGACCAGAGACGTATCGTCTGATCCTCACTTCCTGAAGCCAGAAATGAACCATCAGGAGACCAGGCAAGACAGGAGACCGACGCATCATGACCAACCAGATCTCGCTCCAAGAGAAACTCAGAGGTATAAGGGTTGTAAAAGAAAAGATGGACCTGATTGCCTTCAGCAACAGCGAGGTGTCGGTCATCAAAAGACCAGGCGAGCGCACGAACAGGTGAAGGAAAGCTGGTCCCCCTATTCTGCTGCACCAGGAGATTGCTCATACCGTCCCAGAGTGCAACCCCGCGACCGTTCAGACCTATCGCGAGCAAAGAAGAGGATTGACAGGAATGGTGCATGGCAGCAAAAGCAGTAATCCCCTCTTGAGCAGGTCCCGTGAACGAAGTGATATTCTGGCCCGAAAAAGCATTTGCCACGGTGAGCGTGCCATTCGTAGAGCGAGAAGCGAGGAAGCCAGAAGAGGCAATCCAGGCCAATGAAGTCACAGAGGTCGGACCCAGATCCGTGCTCATACGAGAGTGGGGATGATGACGATGGTGACGATCTCGCCTATGATGCGTCTCCTCAGAGGCGTGCTGACTGAGCACACCAGCGCCACAAACCGCAAGCGAGAATAGTCCGACCATTACCATGCGGCGCGTGAGGCTCAGCGGCTTTTCGGGCTGAGCTTCTGGCTGTTGTTGCATCTGGACCTGTCCAGCAGTCTCGCCTGAGTCAGACCAGATGATGGGAGCGTACTCATCAACAGCAAAAGGCTCAGATGGTGTAAATCGTGGGTCAGATTGAGCAAAGGGCGAGAGCGTTCCGGGAAGAGGAGGCAGGCGACGAGCGCACTTCACCGAAAGATCTTGTAGAGCTGCTTTAACCTCGCTCATACTGGCCGGGCGTTCTTCGGGGTAAAGCGAGAGCATGCGCGAGAGCAGGACGGACAGCTCATCAGGCAGAGATGAATTGACAGAGACAAGGGGCACGAAATTGAAGGGATCATGAGCCGGATCAATCCCCGTCAGAAGCTGGTAGAGCGTCACGCCCAGGCTATAGATATCTGAGCGAGGCGTCGTCTGAGCCGTCCCATATTGCTCAGGTGAGGCATAGCCGGGCGAACCTAAGGCAATAGTATCCCGAGAACGACCGGGCTTGAAGAGACGCGCTGTACCAAAATCGATCAGGTAGACCTGCTTGAACGGCGTAATCATCACATTCGCGGGCTTCAGATCGCGAAAAATCACCGCTGGCTCGCGCGTATGCAGATACTCCAGCACAGAACAGAGCTGCATGCCAATATGGCAGACCTCCAGAAGCGAGAGAGGAGCGTGTTGCATCAGTAATAGATTCTCAAGCGTCTCACCCTCGATAAACTCCATCACCAGATACCAGTGATCTTTATCGGTAAAATGTTCGTAGAGACAGGGGAGGGAGCGATGGCGCAGTTCAGAAAGGATGTTCAGCTCACGGTGAAAGGTATCGGTCGCATCGATCACATCCTGCGGCTTCAGACCTCGTAAAGAAATGATTTTTAACGCAACCGGATACTCCCCGGCCAACACATCCACAGCTTTATAAACAGCCCCATAGCCACCAGAACCAAGCTGGTGAAGCAAACGATAACGGCCATGCAGGAGTGCAGGGGAAGAGGAAGTAGCATCATCAGCAGAGAGTGGCAGCCCACAGGCAAAACAGCATTCGACATCATAGGCATTGGCCGCGCCACATTGTGCACAATACACCATATCGTGCCCCTTTATTTCAATCTCTCCAGCAGGACGAACAGGCACACGACGCCTATCAGGCCTCTGGGGTAAAGGTGGAAGCATATATTTCCACCCGCTACGCGTAAGCTAACCGGACACGATTCAGGAGAAATCCAGCCGTTCAAGGCAAAACATCATCCAGACCCGTCCGACGAGAGATACAAGGGCATGGCTACAAAGTTTGTCTATCTACAAATGGCCTACGAAGATTATACACTGTAGTTCTGGTTACACAATTCCACACCATCCCCAAAAGAGTTACACAGCCTGCCAGACCTGGACGGTACGATCGACCCCGGCGGAGGCAATACGTGAGCCATCAGGCGACCAGGTAGCAGCAAAAACAAAACCGGCATGGCCCCGATACGCAAACTCTTTTCGTGTCAGTGTATTATAGATAATTACCGTCTTATCATTGCCACCGACCGCCACATGTTTATGGTCTGGAGACCACACCACCACGTTTTTCATCCCATTGCCCGTAATATGGCTGACCTTATGCCCCGTCTGCGCATCCCAGATATACACATCATGATCACTGCCAGCTGTCGCCAGGTGTTTCCCATCGCCTGACCAGGAGAGGCTATTGATGCGCTGCTGATGGCCGCGGAGAATCTCCTGGCCGCGCTGAGAAAAAAAGCGGCTCAAGAAAGAGCGGCGCTGCTGATTTTTCTCCGGCTCCCAGATATGCAGGCGGCAATCCTCTCCCCCGGAAGCAATACGCCGACCATCGGGCGACCACGCCAGCGTAAGAATCTTCCCCTGATGTTCAGTATAACAGAGAAGCATGGTATTATCAGTGGGAGACCAGACCTGCACAGTTTTATCGTCTCCAGCCGAGGCCAATCTTGAACCATCAGGCGACCATGACACCGCGTTGACATGGCCCGCATGGTGCGTATAGAAAAAAGTCGACTCGCCACGGGCAACATCCCAGATAGTCACCAGACCATCAGCACTGGCAGAAGCCAGAAATTTGTTATCAGGCGACCAGGAGAGATTGTTGACACGATCGCGATGCCCAGTCAGCACCTTCTGCTCTTTCCCGTTCGCAGCATCGTAGAGGTGGATTGTTTTATCATAGCTCGCCGAGGCCAGCAGCTTGCCATCAGGCGACCAGCCAAGCGAGGTAATACGGCTGGTGTGTCCATAGCAAACGAAGAGCATATTGGACATGGGACGAATCTGCGATTGAATAGGAGGCTTTGGCGGACGTGGCGTACGCAGTGGCTTGTCCATCTGAGGAGCCTGGTACGCAACTGGAATCTTCGGCGATGGCGCTTGCGTCTGACCGAGGAGATACTGCGTCGAAAAGCGTTGTAGCTCCTGTTTCACAAAAGTCGCACTGACCGGACGCCGCTCGACCTCCACATGCAACATACTCATCACCAGCGTCTCAAGGCCCTGCAAGGCTGGTTGATCTGCGAAAGAAAGAGGAGAGAAGTGGAAAGGGGAGGCCGCAGGATCTTCGCCGGTCAGCAACTGATGCAGTGTTGCACCCAGGGCGTAGAGATCGGCGCGTACCGTCGTCTGAGAACGACCATACTGCTCAGGGGCAGCATAGCCCGAGGAACCAAGCGCGGTCGTATCTTTTGCCTGACCGGGCTTAAACTGGCGTGCAATGCCAAAATCGATCAAGTATACGTGATTACTGGCATCGATCATCACATTCGCAGGTTTCAGATCCCGAAAAATGATCGGAGGCTGACGACCATGCAGATATTCAAGTACCGAGCATAACTGGAGCGAAATATCCAGCACTCGTTGCAGAGAGAGCTTCTGACCGTTCAGGCGCTCCAGATGCTCCGCCAATGTCTCGCCATCAATGAAATCCATGACAAGATACGAGCGACCAGCATCAACAAACTGCTCATAGATACGCGGCAAATTGGGGTGGGTCAGATTGCCGAGCAGGATCGCCTCATGATGAAAGGCATGATTGGCAGAACCCAGCTCCAGGGGAGTAAGGTTGCTCTGGCTCATCTCTTTAATCGCAACCTGACGATCGCCAAACTGCGTATCCATCGCCTTGTAGACGGCCCCGAAGCCCCCACGACCGGCCGGGCCAAGAATGACATAGCGCTGCTTCAGCATATGCTGCGGAGATAACAGGCCGGTGAGCGTATTACTCACCGTGATTGTTACAGCCGGAGCGCGCAATGGTTGGCCACAGGCGCGACAGAACTGGGCTTGAGGACGATTGGCGGCCCCACAGGTATCGCAAAATTCGTGAGAAGTAAGCGTCATGTCACCAACTACCAAACATTTGTACTAATTCTTGCCATATCTTTCGTACAGTAATACAAAAGCAGGGATATTGTCAAGGTATCAGGCCACAATTCTAATAATTTTCCTGGCAGCGAAAAAATATCTTGTGAATCTGTGATAGGCTACATGTAGGATTTATACTCAAGCAGTAAGAGAGGAATACGTATGTCACCTGATGATCAGCAATCCCTGACACATTCTGAAGATACATTCTCTCCGCTTCCTCATACACGCATATCGCTACCCACAAACGGAGAGCCTTACGCAGTCGATACTAGTGGGCCGTGGTTATATTCGGCCGTGCTGGGCAATGGACGATTACTGGCTTGCCTGGATGAAAACGGAGCGCTCGCCCAGCTTTTCTATCCACATGTGGATACAGGTCCTCATGTTCGCTCGTTCCTCATAGGCGTGCAAATTATCGATCACGAATCGGAAGAAGAGAAGATTGTATGGCTCGCCGATACAGAATGGGCCCACCAGCTGAGCTACATCGATGGCGCAGCGGTCGCTCATAGCACTTCTACCCATCGCACGCTCCCTCTCCAGCTCGAGCAAGAGATCTTTGTGCATCACGATAAAGACGCACTTATCAAGCAAATCAGGTGCACAAACCGCGGGGACAGTACTTTTGTCTGTAAACTGGTCATCTATGCAGGATTCGATTTCGCATCCCGACGAAATGGGCAGACCTGCTACTTTCATCCAGACAACGCCAGCCTCACATTCTTTGCCGATAAACACTATATCTCGCTCATCTGCGATAAACCTGTCGATGGTTTTGCCAGTGCCAGCAATAATATGAATGCTCCAGATGATCTCTTCCAGGAAATCACCGGAGGTCAGTTCAATGGTCATTCTTATGCGATTGGACGTGCCAGCGGAGGGGTACGCTATGATCTTGGACAGATCGAAGCTGGCGAGGCAGCAACGGCGCAGGTATCTCTCTGCTTTGGTAGCTCTTTTGAAGATCTGGCAGCGCTATCCACACGCCTGACACAGACAAAGCCGCGCATCGAAGAAACGATCCAGTGGTGGCAAGAACGATATACACCCTCTCTCGCGCAAATAAGCTCAGCCACAATCAAAAGCGTCTACCATCGCTCCCTCATGACGCTCAAACTGCTGACCGATAGCCAGACTGGCGGTATTCTGGCGGCCCCCGAGTGCGATCCCGATTTTCTGTCTTGCGGAGGATACGGATTTTGCTGGCCCAGAGATGGCGCATTCATCGCGCATACCCTTGACCGTACAGGACAGCATGAGCATGCACGTGCGTTCTACGATTGGGCCTTACGCACACAGGAAACGTCTGGTTGCTGGTACCAACGTTACTATATGCACGGGGCATTAGCACCAACCTGGGGGCTCATCCAATTTGATGAGATCGGCGCCATCGTGTGGGCTATGTGCCGCCATATCGAGCAGACGGACGACAGCGCCTATGGGCAACAGGTGTACTCACAGCTCGCACGCGCCTGCGAATATATGCAAAAAGAGCTGGATGTGGAAACGGGGCTGGCACCGGTAAGCTACGATTTATGGGAAGAACGTGAGGAGATCAGCACGTATGCCTGCGCCTGCACCTGGGCAGCCTTCAACGCATTTGCACACCTTTCCAGCAGATTGGGGTCAACAGACGAGGCGAATCACTGGCATGAGGTAGCGACCCGCTTCAAACAGGCGATTGAGAAACACCTCTGGGATGACGCGCAAAAATGCTTCCTGCGTGGCAGCAAAACACGCATCAGCGCTACCGATGTTGAACAGCTCCGTAGCAAGCAACTGGTATCTGATTCCGATATTATGACAACTACCAGGGCCGGGAAAACAACATATACATTATTGCGTGATCCGATCGTTGATACATCGATACTTGGCCTGAGCGTGCCCTTTGGGGTATTTTCATCTGACGATCCGCGTATGATAGCAACGGCGGAGACAATTGCGCGGGAACTGACCAGCCCGGTTGGTGGCATTATTCGCTATAAAGGGGATCACTATCGTGGTGGGAATCCGTGGATCATCTGCACACTCTGGTTATCGCTGCAATATATCCATTCCGGGCAAAAAGAGCAGGCATACAATCTCTACAACTGGGCGCTGAAGCATCGTACGCCCTTAGATTTATTTTCAGAACAAATAGACCAGCACACAGGCAAACCTTGCTGGGTAACCCCTCTTGCATGGTCGCACGCAATGTTTTTACTGGCGACAGAGGCATGCATCGAACAGGGCATGCTGAAATAAGTAGAAGAAAGCTGTGCTGGCAAATCGTAGGTCCTGCACAGCTCCTCCCTCTAGACTCTATCATGATACTGGCTGCGCCTCTTTTCTCGCACACGCCGCTCGACATTGTTACGATACACCATATATCCAAAGGCGCACACAAAAATCGCGATAACAAGCAGTAGTAGGAAGAGGGAAGACGTCATAACAACACATCCTTTACTGTTCTATTACATACATATTTCAACTTACCAGAGGATACAAAGAAGGGTCCAACCTCCCAACACCCTATATCCCATCCACACACACTCGCGTGTATCAGGCGAAAAGCAAGAAAAAACTCTTACGAAGACAAGACAACCCTTACGAGGAGAACAAAAAAGCGGAATACAACCGCTGTGCAGGAGTCTCTTAAAGACCGATGATTATGCTACTTGTACATATACAAGGCTTTATTCAATAACAATTTATAAGAAGCTTTCTAATTATATACCATTTTTTATAAAAATACAATTTTCAAAAAATGCATCATAAGCTGAGAGCATTCTTGCGCACAAGAATGTCATCGGTTAAAAGTCAGCGCTTCACAATTCCTGATGAGCCTGTACATGACCAATACGCCGGGCAAGCGCCTCACCAGCAGGTCGTCCCTCCACAAACTTCCTGAGGACAGTAATAATAGCAGGCAGAGGAGTAGGAAATTCTCTCTATCAAAACAAAAACACGTAACAAAACCATAGTAAAAAGCGATACCTTCAATGTAAATTGTTTCATCTGATCAAACCTCTATTCGCGTTATTGCCCTCCTCAGGCAATTGATATATAATAAATAACAATAGAGGTTTTACTATATACAGGAATATATTACATGATTATACATAATTATACTCATCCAAACATAAAGGAGAGTTCAGATAGCGTACTGATAGCCCAGACACTGGCAGGAGATAGCACGGCATTTGAAGCGATCATACAAAAATATCATAGTCCGCTGATACACTACATAGGGAAACACCTGGGAGATTATGATCTGGCGTATGATATCCTGCAACATGTCTTTCTCCAGTTGCATCTTTTTCTGCCGAAGCTCTATACAAATATGCTTTTACATACCGATCAGCAACAGATAAAGGGCTGGCTATTTCAGGTGGCCCAGAATCGTTGTATCCAGGAATTGCGTCGGAAGAGACCAATTCTCTTCTCCGAAATAGAGCAGGGAGACGACGAAGAGGGATCACTGTTAAAGAACATCGCCGATGCCGATCCGACGCCAGAAGAGGAACTGGAATATCAAGAGCTCTCGCGCATTCTACAACAGGCGATTCAGAATTTGCCACCGAAAGTGCGTACCGTTGTCAATCTGAGGTATCGAGAAGGATTGAGCTTTATAGAGATCAGTCACCTGTTAGGCATTCCAGAAAACACAGCGAAGACCCATTTCCATCGCGCCCGGCCTGTGCTGCGAGCAGCCTTGAACGAAGGACAGAACCTTGTTTGTGAATAGCGTACGTAGTACCAGGATGAGCAATGAGATAAAGAGAAGGAAGATGGCGTACAAATTAAAGAACATAGTGCTATAATGAGTCTATGTTTGGACAACGATGAGAAGGAAGGCGCAGGCTTTCCCAGACACAACACATAGTATGGCTGGCAAAATGTGCAGATCATGACGAGGGGAAGAAGAAAGCATGCCAAAAAAGATATTAATAATGGACGATGATCCTACTATTGCCGACCTGCTCACCGAGGCATTGGCAGATGAAGGCTACGAGACCCACATGACCACGCAAAGCCTGCGTTTTTATGATGCAGTTCGCGAACATCAGCCGGACCTCGTCCTCCTTGATCTTATGATGCCTTATTTAGATGGGCGAGACGAACTCAAGTTGATGACTATGGCAGTAGATCGGACAATACCTGTTATCGTTGTCACTGCTTATTTGCAAGCAGTCAACGAAGAGAAAGAGTTCCGAGAAGCAGGTGTGGTTCATATTGTTTACAAACCTTTTGACCTGGACAAGCTGGTGGAACTTGTCAAAGCGACAATAGGGGAACCAGGGGGAAGAAACGCATGAGTGACGCGGTCCGCGTCGCCCTCGATGTTATGGGCGGCGACAAAGCTCCCGGAGAAACAGTTCTGGGAGCGGTGCAAGCTGCCCGAGAATATAATATGGGCGTCTACCTCGTAGGGAAACAAGAGGTTATCCAGGCTGAACTCGCGAAACACGATGTCCATGGCCTGGATTTGCCAATCATCCATACAGATGAATATATTGAAATGGATGAGCATCCGGCAACGGCTGTGAGACGCAAAAAAAACGCTTCCATGACACTGGCGCTGCAACTGGTGAAAGATGGACAGGCGCTGGGTGCCGTCTCTGCCGGGAACAGCGGAGCGATGATGGCAGCCTCGCTCTTCACGTTGAAACGTCTCCCCGGGGTCGAGCGTCCGGCACTGGGAGGTGTGTTTCCCACGAAAGACAAACCCTGTCTGGTAATCGACATTGGCGCAAATACCGATTGCAAGCCCGAATATCTCCAGCAATTCGCCCTGATGGGCGCTATTTATATGGAGAGAGTCTTTAAAACTGCTCATCCACGTGTCGCGCTACTGGCGAACGGAGAGGAAGAGAGCAAGGGGAACCAGCAAGTTATTGAGACGCATCAACTTTTGCGACGCAATGCCGAGACACTGGGGATTACGTTCATCGGCAATGTCGAAGGGAGAGATATTCCGGCAGGTGCCACAGACGTCGTCGTATGCGATGGCTTCGTGGGCAATGTGGTCCTGAAACTCAGCGAAGGATTAGCAGATGCTCTGATTACGCTGTTGAAAGAACAGATGACAAGCACGCTGATCAATAAATTAGCGGCTGCGGTCCTGCTGCCAGGCCTCAGAAAAGTCTTCAGACGGCTTGACTATGCAGAATACGGTGGAGTACCACTCTTCGGCGTCAACGGCTCAGCCATTATCGCGCATGGACGCTCCAACGCAAAGGCCATCAAAAACGCCTTGAGAGTGGCAAGAGAGACGGCGGAGACCGGTGTGAGCACCGCCATCGCTGACGGCCTGGCCCGACTCAACAGCACAGTAGAAACCAAATAGCCGGAACGGACAAACACAGACCGGGAAAAGACAGCGTGGGAAGCATGCCTTAATGGAAAAGCAGGCACGCTCCTCACGCCTATAGGACAGCAGAAAGCGAAAACATCAGGATTCAGAAGACCGCTTCTGACGTTTCGCGGAGCCTCCAAGTTTGCCAATACGGCTATAAAATTCGGGGTCCTGACGCGATTTCGTTGTATTGCCACCCTTCTTACCCATTTGCGAAAAATGTTCCGGGCCATATTTACTGACGTTAGCCTGACCACCTTTCTGAGCAATAGAGCGATAATAGTCACGACCTCGGCGCTCTTTGAGAACCAGCCCACCTTTCCTACCAATCCGTTGATAGTAGTCCTCACCATATTTATCACGTACCGTACTACCACCCTTACGACCCGCCTCAGATAGAGGTGAAGTTTCAGGCTGCTCTTCTTCCTCATGCGACATAGCTACCCCCTTCTCCCGGTAAAACCCCAGATTGACGGCAGGAGCCCACCAGCAATTGGCATGGAAGCATTACAAGCAATACTTCTCAACATCACGCATACACACTTCTAAACTACACGTACACAAATCAAACCAGTTGTAAAATGCTCTCCAGTAGGAGTTACAAATACAATATAGGTTGATATGTTTTTACATTATAATGAAGTGTTTTCATCTTTGTCAATGAAATGACCATTTTTGCATTTCATTGCAACAACATTCTTCTAACAGGTATGTCTATCAGATGCAAAGAGCAGACGTATAACAGGCGTTATCTGAGACACAGGTGCTTCTTCTCAGATTTTTTCAAATGTTCTTTTTGCGTTGTGAGCCCTTTGTGAGGCTGTTACTCGCTGTTATGACCATGCTGGGAGGTAAGCATGGTACCTCTTTTATAAAAGGGAATGTAGTTCCTCGCGCATGTATCGCCTTTGCTTGCGAGCATGGACCACAGGTTCAGCCGAGGACGACGGAAATGCTACGAGAGGTGAAAGATGAGTACTGATGATCCTACAATTTTCGCTGTGATGCGGCGATCTATGGTCGCTCGCATCGCGACACGTTCCTGCGATGAAAGACCGTGTGTTACGCCACTCTATTTTATCTACCTGCACGGCCGCATCTGGCTCGGTACAGCCGGTTGGACGCTTGCGGCCCACAATGTCAGAGCCAATCCGCGCGTAAATATCCTTTTCGAGGCCGAGCAGGACGCTTCCGCTCACCGAGTACTACAAATTAGAGGTCGGGCCAGCGTGCGCACTGAGCAGAAGATACAGCATTCCTACGATCTTCGCGCAACACAAAAGTACTTTCTGACGTCCAGTGGAAGCCACAATACGCTGGCCCACATCCCGCAACTTCCATTCATGCACAAATATCACGCTCAGTCTGCGGAGAAGAATTCTTTCTGCGTCATTGAGGTCATCCCTGAGCAGGCCAATTTCCTCAATAACGGAATGCTAGCGGATTCTCAAACGGGAAGCCTTTTTTAACGCCCGATAGTCGGGATCTTTGGGGTGACGAATACGAGACTGAGCAATCCTGGGCATTGGAGATACGGCTGAAGTGGAATATTTGCTGAGGTCTCGCTGGCGTTGTTTGCGCAATTTCGCCTCGCGAAACTCAATTGAGAGGCGATTATAAAGCGCCTCCCACTCGTCCAATACTTTGAGCCGATTATGTTGAGCGATAATCTGGAGACTTTCCTGCCCCATTTGCGCACACATAGGCGCATTCGAGAGCAACTGATCGATAGCCGCGGCCAGCGCCACACTATCCCCCGGCGGAAAAAGCAAACCATTCTCCCGGTGATGCACCAGCTCCGGCAGAGCATACGAGTTCGCCGCAATCACTGGCAAGCCACAGGCCATCGCCTCCATCGTTGCCAGACTTTGTAGATCGGCCTCCGACGGAATGACAAAGAGAGAGGCCGATCGCCGGAGTTGCAATAGTTCTTGATCGCCAACAAAGCCAAGAAAACTCACACGGTTCCCAAGTTGCAAATATTCGACTTGCGCGCGCAGTTCCGCCTCG
The DNA here is from genome assembly GCA_035493895.1 of Ktedonobacteraceae bacterium. GTDB lineage: Bacteria > Chloroflexota > Ktedonobacteria > Ktedonobacterales > Ktedonobacteraceae > DATJHM01. Next base: position 8,743 of record DATJHM010000151.1, on the reverse strand, counting down.
GCTGGTCCCGTACTGACCAGAGCCAGATGAGCATCGACCTGCATCTTCGCCATCGCATCCAACAACACATCGACGCGTTTCTCTTCACTGAGTCGATTCACATGCAGGAGCAAGGGGCGATCCGCAGGCAGGTGAAAGCGTTCCAATACCTGGAGGTCACGCGGCCCAGGAGTAAATTGCATGAGATCGATACCATTGGAGATTACGTTAGCCGGAGCACGGAGGCCATGCTCATAAAGGAGATTGAGCGCAGTACGCGTGGGGGCAGTGACATACTCACAACGATTGCAGAAATGGACCAGATACGAATAGGTGACGCGGTTAAAGGGCTTGCCAATCAACGGATCGGCGGTGAGTGAGCGACTGATATTGATCGGTAAATAATGATTGGTTGCAATTACTGGCTTGCGCAGGCCACCCGCCAGGATCTGTGCGATATTCCCCAGGACGATAGGAGAATGAATATGAATAATATCGGGATCACTTTTGCGAATCAGATTGCGCACCGGCATAAACGGCAGGAAGGGAATACGCAATCCCTCATACGTCGGCCATTCGAAAGAAGAGAAGCGATAGACACGGACCTGATGCTCTAGAAGGCGCACATCGCGTGCACCATAGCTGGGCGCAACCACCCAGACCTGATGGCCCCGTTCCGCAAAATCAACAGCCAGCCTTCTGGTAACAGTTGGCACCCCACCAACCATCGGTGGATATTGATCAGTGACAATCATAATCCGCATAGCAACCGGTCATCCTCCCAAGAATGTAGACTTGCAGAAGCCCTATGTAGTGAATGAATGAAGGACCCCTGGCCCTCATTGGCTGGCCCCGGGCCGAGATTAACCCGGCCCTTTCCTTATCTTCCCGGGCCGAGATTAACCCGACCCCTTCCCTCCATATATTAGCTCTCAGTAGCTGATGCTTCGGGAGCTGCGCTGGCAGTAGACTCTGTTGTTGCGGGTGCCGCTTCTTGTACGCGTGGCGGATCAATTTTCGCAATGGGCTCTTCAGGATCGATGACAAGCGAGAAATTCCTCGGCAGTTTCACATCTTTCGCATGAAGCACGGCATTGATCTCCTTCAGCGGGGATATATCGACGTCCAGGGCTTCCACAATATCAGAAGCGCGACATTCGACTTCCAGAATATCCACCAGATGAAGGAAGACCCCACCCTCGATCTTGACGCCGGGAGCCTCGCCCACAAAATGCAGTGGCACCTTAACGGTCACACGATCCCCCAGGCCGACACGCGCAAAATCCACATGCATAATTGCACCTGTAATCGGATCGTGCTGCACCTGACGAACCAGGACATCCTCTGTGCCTCCTGGTAGCTTCAAAGTCAACACACCTCGTGTCCCGTGCTGACGACGCAAACGATCAAATGTCACCGCATCAATCTGAAGAGCCACAGAAGCCTCCTTGTGACCAGAAACGTTCGCAGGAAGCAGACCAGCTTTACGTAAGTGTTTGGTTGCTTTTCCCAATACTTCACGTTTCTGGACTTCCAGTTCGAGTCGTTGTGCCATAACAATCACTCTCCTTCTTACTAACGTACCCAATAAGCACTCTGTCACAAAACGCCAGCATTGCAATCATGCAATTATCAAAAAATGGTCATCCTTTCCACAACTGTCACTGTTTCTGATCTTCTCGATACATACTCCCAACGATAGGCTATGCCAGCTATGAAGACAGAGAACGAGACGTGAGCGCTTTTTCTCTTTTTGCCTGGAGGAATGAGCGCAATGCGTCGATTTCAAATGTATTCAACACATCCCCTGCGCTCAACCACCCTTTACGAGCAATGCCTATACCATAACGCATATCATCCAATCCAGCAAGCGTGTGAGCATCAGGGTCCACAGGAATCTTGATTCCTTTCGCCCGTGCTTTATACACGTATCGCCAGTCTAAATCGAGACGCGAGGGATGCGCGTTAATCTCGATACTCACGCCATACTTCGCTGCTGCATCAATTACTGCGTCAAGATCCAGACTATAGCCAGCGCGCTCCAGCAAAAGGCGTCCAGTGGGATGACCAAGAATATCAACATAGGGATTGGCAAGAGCACGAAGCATACGCTGTGTCTGTTCTTCCTGAGGCAGCGAGAAGTTGCTATGAATAGAAATCACCACAAAATCGAAGCGCGCAAGAATCTCGTCGCTATAATCGAGACGGCCATCGCGCAGGATATCACACTCTGTCCCTTTAAGGATAACGAAGCGACCAGCATATTCCTGATTGAGCTGATCGATTTCGGCCCACTGGCGTTCCAGTCTCTCTTCTGTGAGACCATTCGCATACGCCGCAAACTTGCTATGGTCTGAAATGCCAAGATAGGAGAAGCCACGTGCAATGCAGCCTTCAGCCATCTCGCGAATAGAATTTTTGCCATCACTCCAGGTTGAATGAGCATGCAGAACGCCGCGCAGATCGCTCTCCTGAACCAGATGAGGCAACTTACCACGCGCCGCCGCCTCGATCTCGCCCATATCCTCACGCAGTTCAGGCTCAATATAGGCTAACCCCAGAGCAGCATAGATATCCTGCTCATTCTGGCAAGGAACCAGCTCCCCCTGAGCATCTTTCCCTTTGAACAGACCATAGTCGTTCATTGTCATATTCATGCTCAAAGCACGGCGACGCAGGGGAATATGGTGCTCGCGCGAACCGCTAAAATGGTGGAGCGTATATGGGAACTGTCGATCGCTGACCACGCGCAGATCCATCGCAATCCCGCTACTGAGCACAGCGCTCGACTTCGTATCACCCTTCCCGGTAATAGTCTGCACCGAGGGCTGGCTTGTAAAAAAGTCCATAATCGCGCGGCGTTCCTCATCACCCGCAGAATCCGCCACGCTGGCAACCATATCAATATCTTTGACCGTCTCACGGCGACGGCGCAGGCTCCCTGCAATCTGGATACGCACAATCTGGGGAAGCTGCTTGAGCGCGTCCAGGATCTGTAATGCCTCCTGCTCCGCGACTGGATATAAGAAACGGCTCCCATGTTGCGCGAGAAAGGCGATGCCCTCCAGAATCTTCTCCTGCGTCTTCTTGCCAAAGCCGGGTAGATGGGCAACCTTATCCTCTTTACAAATCTGCTCCAACTCGGCAATGCTCTGGATGTGGAATTGCTCATAGATGGCATTGATCTTTTTCGGGCCAACCCCTGGGATACGTAACATCTCTATCTTCACCTGGGGGGTCGTGGCGCGTAGCTCATCGTAAAAAGCGATATGGTCCGTGGCCACCGCCTCCTCGATACGCTTCAAGGTAGTAGAACCAATACCGGAGACGCCCTTCAATTTTCCATCACGGAGCAATGTAGCGATGTCACCATCAAGCGAGCCAAGGGCGCGGGCAGCATTCTCATAGGCCCGCACTTCAAAAGCATTACTTTTCTCTTTGAGAGCCAGGAGTTGCGCGATCTCTTCAAAGGTCGCGACGATCCGATTTTTATCCATCAAGGCCTCCGAGGGGCACAAACAGGCAATCACAAAGGGAGATCAAACCATTCAGGAGGTTGGGGCGACACCTCAAATGGATTACGCCCTTTTAGATCACGATTCAAATAGCGTTTACAATCAAAATGCGCCAGCAACCAGCAATAGAGCGGGTCGGACACAAAAACGGCATCCCAGGGAGCGGCATCACCCGGCTCCAGGCCACGATTGCACACAAAGCAACGCGCCAGACCAGCCGCCACAGCATGCTCAAACCAGTTCAAAACAAACTGGTGAAGATCATCAAGCGTCAACAAGTCCAGACAATCTTCGGGATAACCAAAAACCACCGGGTCGGGGCATTCACGGAAATCATGGCTGGCACGACTCAAAGCCACCAGCGGAGCCCTGACCGTAATTTTTATCTCATCAACCTCAGGGTCCGCAGAGGGAGATAGCACATAATTCAGTAGGAGCCCCTCCCGACTAAACCAGGATAGAAACTCATTACGCATACCTGATATTGTACAATATTTGCGTGGTTCAACGGGCGCTGTGCTTATCCTCCTCCCTCCACCCACAAGTCCTATGTGATTGCTCGAAATGACACATAATGATATCATGAACATGATATTCTGGTTAAAAAAAGAACTATTGATCGGTAAGCACTCAGAAGTCTCTTGAACCAACAAAAAAAGGTCTTGTGACAAGGCTCTAGGGAGGATTTTGATGGGTGGAGTAGATTTTCCGACCTGGTTTAGTGCTGGCTACTATGGGGGCATGGCCTGCTGCATATTTGCAATTGCAGGAAATGCGCTCTATACGACGTTGCGCAAAAGAGGGAATACTCGCCAGTTGACCACCACCGTCGTCATCTGCGTGCTCTCGGCGCTTCTCCTGCTGCCTGCCATCTTCTGGTTCAATCTACGCTTTTATCCGCACAGCGCCACGATCTCGTCTACCGAGACTGCGCTTGCCCTGCTCTATATCGCTATGTGGGGCTGGCTCTTGCCGCTGGGTATATCTGGTAGCTATTGTCTGTATAGCGTACCACGCATTGCGACCGCCGCTGCGCATATCCCGGAACAGAAGAACCTCCCCCGCAAAAACCCGACAACCGATCTCAGACCGCCACGTTATCAGCCCGGAGCCGTGATCCCAGTCGTTTTTGACGAGTATACGCCCTGGGGCTGGCTCGAATATCGCAGCGGTAGCTTTCAGGGTCAACGCCTGGAGCTCAAACGGTCCATTATCACCATGGGAAGAGATGAGCGTTGCGATATCTGGGTTGACGACGAAATGGCCTCACGCCTCCATGCAGAGCTCGCCTGGTACCAGGGGAGCGTCTTTCTTACCGATTGCGGTAGTATGAACGGCATCATCGTCAATGGCAGCCGCATTAACGATTGCAGTATTATCGAGCCCAACGACCTCATAGAGATCGGCACCTTCCGCTTCACCTTCGTGCTTGCAGAACAGGGCCAGGGTATAGACGAAGCAAATGATCCTCTGGCCCTGCACACCTGGCGTTCAGTACAAGAGTTACAGGGAGATAGCGTAAAAGGGTTCAGTCTCCCAAGAACCAGTATTCCAGGCCAGCAGAGCACTTCACAAAAACCGACATTACCCGGTGCTCCTCAGCGCGAAACCGTTCGCCAGGAGACAGACAAGTGGAACTATCAGCCAATCAATTCGCTCCGTCTTAATGGGCTCCTTGTCGTCAAAGAAGGGGCAATGGCCGGGCAGACCTTTCTGCTTGATCGCCAGCTTCTGACAGCAGGACGCGGCCTCGAATGCGACATCATCATCAACGATCTCTCAGTAGCAAAACAGCATATCCAGCTAATGCGGCAGATCGAGGGAGATTATATCCATGATCTCACCAGCCAGCACGGGACCAACGTCAATGGAGCAGTATTGCAGGGCCCACGTCTGCTCAAGAATGGTGATCGCATCCAGATAGGAAACATCACACTGGAGTACGCCGCGCTGCAAAGCATGCAATATACGCCACTGCCACCACTCATGACACCGCCACCGATTGCGATCACCAGAGTAGGACCAACGCCCCTGCGCCTACCGAGTCGGCCCGTCGTACCAAAGCAAGTAGAGTAGAAATCTTCACCACTCCACATCGACATTGCTGAGAGGACGACGTGAGAGGATGGGGCGGCCATGACCGGGATAGAGATAAAACACCTGAAGATTGCGTAGCGTACGTAGCGTCATCTCGAGCTGGCGTCGGTTCGAACCAGCTCGCAGAAGAGGAGCCCCGCCCTCAATCGTAATCACCGTATCACCACAAAGCAGTTCCCAGGTGGAGGGATTATACAGGCAGAGACTATCGGGCGTATGCCCTGGACTGAGAAGGACATTCCAGGATGGATGACCGGGCAGGCCAGCCGCCTCATTCAGCCAGACATCTACCAGTTTCATCTGTTCCGCATAGAGAGGGGGAAAGAGATCAAGATGATGAAGAGGGCCAGGTAGCACCTGCTCCGCCAGATGCGAAATCTTTGGCATCACCCATCCCTCACGTCCCCGCTGAACTAGATTCAGCACAGCCGACGAGGCGGCAACCGGAGCGCGAGAAAGACGGCGCATCGCCTGTACGCCTGCGGTATGGTCAGTATGCAGGTGAGTCAGCACAATAAGATCAATATCGGAGAGAGAACGTTGTAAAAAGCGCTGGATATACTGCTCAGTCAGACGAACATTGAGCTCAGAACCGGGGTCGACCACAACTAAGCGTTGATCATCGAGCAAATAAGTATTAGACATAGAAAAACGGTCCGTCATCGTATGTACCTGACGAGGCAGAAGAGTAGAGTGAGAAGGTGGTAATATATTAGCAAAAGCGGGGTCCAAGTGTCCCTCCTACCATGGAAAAACATCTCCATTCATATCCTATCATTTCGGTCAATAAGGTGATGTAATTTCGCCAAGTATATGTTACAATGAAATCGTGGTTTGGGAAAATATCCCGTGGGAAGTAATATCCGAAGCCCCGGTTTCGTTCCGCCACCCGGAATTCAGGAAATCACTGCCTGAGAACCACCAGGAAAGCACCCCTGTTACCACGTGCAACAAGGCACAGCTTGCCTGTTGTCAAAAAGAGGCCAGGAAATCGTGTGTTGTCGAGCGGAACGAGCTATGAGAAGGGGAATCAGGATCCATGATGTTTAACGAGGGCTACCAGGATCGTATATTAACCTGCCGCGACTGTGGAAATGATTTCACGTTTACAGCAGGCGAACAAGAATTTTATGCAAGCAAAGGATTAACCAATACGCCTGGACGTTGCCCGAGCTGTCGTTCTGCTCGCCGAGGCGGACAGTCAGGCAGTACACAGCGAGCGCCCCGAGGCGAACAGCACGAGGCGGTATGCGCTGCGTGTGGCCGCACGACAACCGTCCCATTCGTCCCACGAGAAGATCGCCCCGTCTATTGTAGCGACTGCTTCCAGGCTCAAAAAGCTTCCCGCGCACCACGTGAAGAGTCGCGTAGCTATGGCAACGGTGGCGGCTATGGCGGTGGCCGCAGCGGTGGTCGTGATCGCCGCGATAATCGTGACCGTCGCGAGAGCCGCTGGTAAACTTCGCTTCATAGAAAATCGCACGAAAACATCAATACACAGAGAGAGGGATAATCTTTCGGGATTACCCCTCTCTGTTTCTCCTAATCACCCTTCTCAAACAATACATAACCTGTATAGTTATGCTATACTGATCTCACTATTATGTATATGTCACCCGGCCGGGTGAGCAAAACAGGCTGCGCATGTAGCGATCCCGGCAACGTAATTCATCCTTTCCATTGACATACAGCCAGAAGTAGCATCATCATTGTGGTGAACGAGCTTGTGCAGCAAAGGCTTCCAAAGCATCTCTGGCTGAAAAGCATCCTCTACGGGAGGTTTACTGTTTTATGACAGCCACTCAGAACGATCAGTGGCCAGCTTATACCTATATCGTGCCGCAGATCTACACACGAGCAAAGATGCGTCTGGCAGGCCTGGGAAACTACACCCCCAAAGGTATTATCACCAACGAATTTTTCGCCTATATTTCTACACGTCTTGGAGACCCACGCAAAGCTGAAGATCTGGAACGTGTCACCGGATTGCATACCCGCCATGTACGAGCCAATACGCTCGCACTTTGCCGCAAAATGGCCGGAGCCGATGCCCCTGGCTTGATCGATGATCCTGAGGCAAAGCCTGACGAGACCCTGGTCGATATGGCTGTGGAGGCTGCCCGAAATGCGCTCGCCAGCGCAGGACGCGATGCCTCGGAGATCGATACCGTGATCGGTGCCTCTTCATCAGATAACGATGGCTTTCCAACCGTTGCTGGCCTCGTCGCCAATCGCCTGGGACTGGGTCCTATTCGCGCCACTATGCTCAAGGGGGCCTGCGCTTGCCAGACTGAAGCATTCCAGGTCTGCGCTGAAGTGCTCAGTGCCAGTAGCGCAAAACTGGTATTGCTGGTTATCACAGAGGGACTCCTGCCGAATATTCTGAATGTTCTCGACTGGAAAACCAGTTCTCTCTTCGGAGAGGGCGCAGCCGCCTATCTTCTGGAACTGGGCGATGAGGATAGTTTTATCATTAACGGCTCAGATGCTCGTCAGGCGCAATCGCTCCTCTATCAGACGCCACTGCGCAAAGACGTGGTAGAGATGGCCGAGGTGGACATGAAGATTCGCCAGCTCTACAATGAGGGACGTGGCAAAGAGCTTGCTCAGTTGCTTGCGCAATATATGGTTGGCTACACGAAAATGAATGGTAAAGAGGTCTTTCGCGAGGCTCCACGCGCTATGGCCGAAAGCGTCGATGCCGTTCTGCGCCATGCCGGGCTCGACCATAACGAGGTCACCCACATCGTGCCGCACCAGGCCAATTCACGCATCACCCGGCGACTTGGCGAATTGCTGGTCAACGATTACGCCTGGCCCGAAAATACGATGGAGAAGCTGGTCGATAATTTCCGCTTCTATGGCAATCTCTCAAATGCCAGCATTGCAACCGCGCTTGTGGAGTTGCAGCGCAAAGGGCAATTGCAGCCCGGTCAGTGGTTAGCGCTGCCAGCAGTAGGTGGAGGCATGAATTATGGTTGCTGGCTCGTCCACTATCAGGGGGGTTTCAATCCCACAGACGGATCAGCAAAAGCATAATCCATCAATCCTGGTATGGTGCATCCATCCAATATTTGTAGAGGCGCTGCCCAATATGTGTAGAGGCGCTGCTTGTCTGCGCCAGGGAGACAATGCCCTGGCGCAGACAAGCA
>DATJHM010000150.1:0-12900 GCA_035493895.1 Ktedonobacteraceae bacterium | reverse complement strand
CCTGCCCGGGCCAGAGCTGGATAGCTACGTCAAGAAGGGATAAGCGCTGAAGGCATCTAAGCGCGAAGCCGCACCCAAGACAAGTTCTCCCACTCTCTAAGAGAGTCAAGATCCCAGAAAGAGAATCTGGTTGATAGGTTGCAGGTGGACACCTGGTAACAGGCGAAGCAAAGCAACACTAATGATCGTACGGCTTGTTTCACTTGCACACGCGTTGTGGCGCGCTCGCTGCTTCAGTCACTCGTGGTCTCGACAAAATTGAGGAAAAATGATCGTTCAGTTGAAAATAACAAGAAGCTCATGCTATGAAATAGCACGAGCTTCTTGTTATTTTCGCTTTGTCGTCTATCTGCAATAAGCCTGTACCCGGTGCCCGTAGAGTCGCCGCTTATCTGCAATGTCACGTAGAGAAGGGGAATCTCCGATCAATTTCGTCGCATCCGGTCAAACGTCGCACCCGTTGGCACCGCTCCCCAGGCCAGTAGGGACGCCATGGAGGCACGGAATGGCGTCCGGGAACTCGCGCGGTCCCGCTGGCTCCGCAGACGTGGCGCTCCGCCCTTTCCACAGTTTCGCGTGCCACAAAAAACGTGTGCCATGACCTTTGACGGCGTCCCACTGGTCTCTCAAGCGTCATGGTGTCTTTTCTCCCGCCAGGAACATGCGCTCGAGAAGCTTCTAGAAAGGCGAGATGGCCGGTGGGGGCGGACGCCATTCGACATGGCGTCCCTACTGAGAAAAGATGCAACGAAGGTAGTCAGAGCACGACGGAATTGATGGGCGATTCGCCTTATTTATGTGACATAACGAAGCAACGATGAGAGAATTCCAGCAGAAAAAACCTTGAGCGATCCTTGAGCACGTTCATGCCCCCGCTGATCATGTATTGATATCCTTTCTGATATACTTGTTAGTGAAAAATCTAAAAAAGCCAGTATTTATGCATTTTAAATACTGATTAAAGATAAAAATATTTTTATCTTTTGTCAGAGGGAGTCAGATTATGCTAAAATCATCACGTGAAAGTTCTCCTGAGCGCAAACTTGATTCTACAACAGCTCCACAGATTGATAGTTCGAGAGGTCTTGATATGACTCAGCAAATGCAAAAAATGCATGAGACTGTATCAAGCAGCAGACGGGGATCTTTTGAGAAGCGTGAAAGGCAAAAACCCCATGATTTTAGAAACAGTGCAACTGCGCTGGCCGAGCAGCAGAGACACCTGGATAATTGCCAGCATGCAGGAAAATCACGGGATATGTCACAGGGACATGATGATGATATACAGATGGAACCTGTCAACACTCGCCGCGACTCCAGTAGCCATTCTTCAGATAATGTGCAGCAACACAATCAGTTCGAGCATCTATCTCTGCTAGAGGAGGGGCGAGCTAACGAGATCAATAATCGTCTGACAAATATAGAGGGCCATCTCAATCGTCTGACAGGTACTGTGGAGCAGATGAATCATATGGTACAGGAATTGAGGAACCAAACCGCCAGATCTCGTTGGGATGTGCCCGATAGAATGAATAACACCTTTTTTTCTGTGACCGGAGGGGCTGCCTCACTTATTGGGCTAGGCTATACGTTGAAAGCATACTACGCTTAAACCTCTACCAGTCGCTTAAACCTCTTAACATCAATGCATCAGCTCACTTCTTTACAAAAAGAGCTGATGCATTGATGTATCGTTGTCTCAAATCAGTAATGCTCTCTATTGTTGCTGTTGTTGCATCGGCTGCGAGGCCTCTAATCTCTCACGCATCTGATCAAATGTGACCCCATCAATCTCACCACGAGCGTAGCGCTGGCGCAGCAATTCCATGGCTGAAATTTGTGGCTGTGGTGCTTGCGGATAGTAGGGGTAGGTGGGCCGAGATGCTCGCGTGCGCATGGCATTAATCAGCAGCAACACGCCTACGATCAATAGGGCAAACCAGAAAATTCGACTGAAGCCCAGTAACAAAAACAGGCCCGGTACGAAAAAATGTCCCAGTAACATATAAAATATCCTCTCTGTAGAGATATGTCAGGTTGCTACGTAATGATGTTGTTATTATCATAACAATAATATATGAAACAAATTGCATGAATATGTCACGAATCTGTAAAATATGTAAGAGTCGACAAAAAAATTGTTGTCTATCATTCACTACGTAGAAAATAAGTGCATTGTGCTGGTTTACTGTCTGCTAAATGTGATGGTTTTGTGATGTAAAATTCGTTCTGCATCCTTGTCTTCGCTTCCATTATTCGTGTAAAATAGCGCATAAGAGAACTTTCTCATAGCCTGAACTGTTGCCGAGCCCTAAGGGGCGTATTCTTACCCAATTCTCCTTTGCCTCTTCTGGCTCATCCTTATGACCGGATGACTGGCAAAATGGCGTCGGCGCTGTGAGAGACCCTGAAAGGTTGTGCATGAAAAGTAGACTGTTTCAGCATGTTCGATATGCTCGCACTGCAATCAGTATCACGATCATGTTTGGTATTCTCGGCGCAATCGTGATGATTGTGCAGATGAACCTTTTAAGTAAGGTGGTGACTCAGGTTTTTCTTGATCACAAGAATTTGCATGACGTTTTCCCTTTACTGCTCTTTTTGTTAGCCACAATTGTGGTGCGGGCCAGCTTTCTCTGGGGGCGCGAACGCACAGCCCAGCAGGGAGCGATCCGCGTGAAGTCGATCTTGCGCAGGCGTGTCTTTGCTCATCTGTTGAATCTTGGTCCGGCCTACGCGAAAGGTGAGCAAACGGGCGAACTGGTGGTGACGGTGAGTGAGGGGATAGAGCGCCTCGATGCGTATTTCAGTCGCTATCTTCCTCAGGTGGTCTTGAGTGTGGCGGTGCCGCTTCTGGTGCTGATTGATATTTTCCCTTTTGACTGGGCCAGTGGGGTGTTATTGCTGGTCACGGCTCCGATTATTCCTCTGCTGATGATTCTGGTTGGGAGCCATGCAGAGGGGCATATACAGGGACAATGGGGCGCTCTTTCGCGTATGGGTGCGCATTTTCTGGATTGTGTGCAGGGGCTGACGACGCTGACGTTGTTTGGGACTGGCGAGAGGGAGCGCCAGCGCATGATCGTGGTAAGCAATCATTTTCGCGAGAAGACGCTCAAGGTATTGCGCGTGGCTTTTCTCTCGGGTATGGTGCTGGAGTTTATGACGGCTTTTGCGATCGCGCTGGTAGCCGTGACGCTCGGGATTCGTCTACTTGATAATGGCATCCATTTCGAGCAAGCCTTTCTGATCCTGCTGTTAGCGCCAGAGTTTTATCGTCCTCTGCGCGACCTCGGGACGCAACGCCATGCGGCGATGGATGGCAAAAGTGCATCCGCTCGCATCTGTGAAATTCTCGATACGCCTGTGCCTGTCCATGCGCCTGCTGATTGTATCGATCCTCTGGCGCAAGACGTGGAATGTACTATAGAGATCAAAAATATTGGATTTACCTATTCTGGAAGCGAGAAACCTGCTTTGCAGGATATCAATCTCTCATTAAAGCCGCAAACCTGCACTGCTCTGGTGGGCCGCAGCGGTGCCGGGAAGAGCACGCTGGTGAATCTTCTGATGCGCTTCAATGAGGTCTCCTCTGGCGAAATTCAGGTCAATGGTCTGTCCCTCCCGGACTTGCCATTGGAGCTATGGCGTGAGCAGGTCTCGCTTGTCCCGCAACGACCATACCTTTTTTATGGCAGTGTCCGCGAAAATATTCTGCTGGCCCGTCCTCAGGCAAGCGCTGAAGAACTTGCTGAAGCTGCCAGGCTGGCGGGGGCTGCCGATTTCATCGCGCAACTTCCCCATGGCTACGAGACGCTGCTGGGAGAGCGTGGCGCACGTTTGAGCGCGGGGCAGGTCCAACGTATTGCGCTGGCTCGTGCCTTCCTCAAAAATGCCCCTTTGCTGATCCTGGATGAGCCCACTTCTAATCTCGATCCACAAAGTGAGCTTCTTATCCGTCAGGCGTTGAAACAACTGCTCGTCAATCGCACGGTGCTGGTTATTGCGCATCGTCTCAATACGATCGCTCTTGCCGACCAGATTGCCGTTCTGGAAGGGGGGCGGCTCGTGGAAGTTGGCAGTGCTGCCGATCTTTTACGGCAGCGCGGCTCTGCGTATCATCAATTGATGCACGCCTACACGCGAAAAGAGGTGGCGGTATGAAACAGCTGGTACGCCTGCTCTCATTGCTGCTCCCCTTTGGTTGGCTTGTGGTGCTGGCAATTTTCCTGGGCAGCATCACGATTGCGAGCAATATGGCTCTCTTGAGCGTCGCGGCCTACCTGATCGCGGCGGCAGCTCTGGGACCGTTGCTGATTACGTTGACGCTTCCAATGTATATCGTACGCTTTATGGGGGTCTCGCGTGCGGTTTCGCGCTATGCCGAGCGTCTCTTTTCCCATAATGCCGCTTTTCGCCTCCTGGCGGCATTACGCGTCAGACTCTATACTCGTCTGGCTGGCCTTTCTCCCGCGCAACTTCAGTCCTATCGCAGTGGGGATGTGCTGGCGCGCTTGATCTCTGATGTCGACGAACTGCAAAATGTCTATCTCCGCCTTTTTTCTCCGTTGCTCATCTGGTTGTTGATTACGGCCCTGACCTTTGTTGTCTTTGCCAACTTTGCGCTACACCTGGCCTGGATCTCGCTGATTTTCCTGCTGGTGGCGGGCATTGGTGTCCCTGGGCTTGGCTGGTGGCTGGCTCGTGGTATGGGACGCAGACAGATTGAGGCACAGGCAGGCTTGAAGGTGACGGTCGTAGACGGTGTGCAGGGGATGGCGGATCTGCTGGCCTGTGGTGGCACTTCTGCGCAATCCGCGAAGGTTGCCTCTCTGGATACCGACCTGGGCGCGATACAACGCCACATGGCAAATGTGTCGGGCATCCAGCAGACGCTTCTGGACGTGCTGACGAATCTGGCTTTATGGACGATCCTGCTGGCGGCGATCCCTCTGGTGGCGACAAATCATATCACTGGTGTCTATCTGGCCTTCCTTGCGCTCATGATCCTGGCCAGCTTTGAAGCGGTAATGCCGGTTGCGCAGGCTTTGCAACTGCTTGGCCATTCGCAAGCTGCGGCAAAGCGGCTCTTCTCTGTGCTGGATACGCAACCGCTCATCGTCGACCCTCCGCAACCGCTACCGGCTCCCGTCGCGACGCCCACATCCAGGCATACGCTGGCATTTGAGCACGTGACGTTCTCGTATGGACCAGACGAAGCGGATGCTTTGCAGGATGTCTCTTTCTGTCTGGAGCCTGGACGGAAGGTTGCGATCGTGGGTCCAAGCGGCTCGGGCAAGAGTACGCTGGTGAAGCTGGCACTCCGCTTCTGGGATACCACGCAGGGCGCTATTTGCCTGGACGGACAGGATATTCGGCAGTACGCGCTACAAGATCTGCGAGCCATCTTCAGTGTGGTCGACCAGGATACCTATCTCTTCAGTAGGACGCTACGTGGCAATCTTCTGCTGGCACGTCCAGATGCGAATGAGCAGGAACTCATGGATGTCATTGCGCAGGTCGGCCTGGCCGATTTTGTGCAGCAACTTCCTGATGGCCTGGCTACCTGGATTGGCGAGCAGGGGCTCCGCCTCTCGGGTGGAGAACGCCAGCGTCTGGCAATCGCGCGGGCCTTGCTCAAGGATGCGCCGCTGCTGATCCTGGACGAAGCCACTGCCAATCTGGACCCATATACGGAGCGAACTATTCTGGAGACGCTCGATTTGTTGATGCAGGGACGCACGACACTGATGATTACGCATCGTCTGGTGGGGCTGGAGCACATGGATGAGATTCTCGTGATGGATCAGGGCAATGTTTGCCAGCGAGGAACTCATGCTCAACTGATAGCTGAGGATGGTCTGTATCGAACGATGGTCTCGTTGCAAGATGATCTATTGGTGTTTGTGTAATTAAGGAGGTGAGGCATGAACGATTCTACGATCTTTTCACGCGTACAGTTCGCGTTTACGATCTCCTATCACTATCTTTTTCCGCAATTGACGATGGGGCTGGCCTTGCTCCTGTTGATTTTGAAGACATTGTATATGTGGCGCAAGGATGAGGTGTATAACACGTCAGCACGCTTCTGGGCCAAAATTTTCGCGCTTACGTTTATCATGGGCGTCGTGACCGGTATTCCGATGGAGTTCCAGTTTGGCACGAACTGGGCACGCTTTTCGGCCTATGCCGGGGATATTATTGCTCAGACGCTGGCGATGGAGGGCGCATTTGCTTTTTTTCTCGAATCGGCCTTTCTGGGCATTTTTCTGTTCGGGGAACAGACCTTTGGCCAGAAAATGCACTGGTTTTCAGCGTTTATGATCTGGCTGGGAACCTGGGCCTCGGGCGCGTTTATCGTCTGTTCGAATTCCTGGATGCAGCATCCTGTCGGGTATGTCATGGCCCCGACTGGTGATCGCTTGCATATTCAGAACTATTGGGCGGTGCTGTTCAATCCCTGGTTCTTTACGCAATATCTCCATACGATGAGTGGAGCCGTGATTACGGGCGCGTTTTTCATGACTGGCCTTGGAGCCTTCTACGTGCTGTCTCGCCGCCATGTGGAGTTTGGCCGCATATTTGTGACGATCGGGGTGATCGTAGGCTTGATTGCGAGCGCGAACCAACTCTTCCCCAGCGGCGATGCCGAGGGACAACAGGTCGCGCGTTTCCAGCCGGTAAAGCTGGCTGGTATGGAAGGTCTGTTCCGTACTGAGAGTGGCGCGGGCATTGTGATTATCGGGCAGCCCAATGCGACTCAGAGCACGCTGGATAATCCGATTATTGTGCCCAATGTCCTGAGCGTCCTCACCTACAGACGCTGGACTGCTGAGGTAAAAGGCCTGGATTCGTTCCCGGCGAATGAGCGACCCGATGCAATCGCTATGCTCTATTATGCCTATCATATTATGGTTGGGCTGGGGACGTTCTTCATTGCAATCATGGCGCTGGCTGCGCTGATGCTCTGGCGCAAATGGCTCTTCCAATCGCGCTGGCAATCACGCTGGATGCTCTGGATTCTCATGCTTGCCACGCCGTTCCCTTTCATCGCCAATACGGCTGGCTGGTTTACGACTGAACTGGGACGCCAACCCTGGGTTGTATATGGTCTGTTGCCGACGGCACAGGGCTCGTCGCTTAATGTCTCCGGGGGGAATGTGCTCTTTACGCTGATCGGTTTTGCGGGTATGTATCTCTTGCTTGGCCTTCTCTACGTGCTCCTGCTGTCCGTTGAGGCGGCTCGAGGTCCGCATGAGGAGAAGCCGGAGGAGACGCAGCCTGATCTGATCGCGGGTCTGGCCGATTAAGATTGCTGGAGCACGATGCACGCCAGTGCACAAGAAAGGGAACAGTATGCAGACGACATGGTTTATTCTGGTCGCGTTTATGCTGACTATGTATGTATTACTCGACGGTTTCGATCTGGGGGCAGGGACTATTCATCTGCTTATTGCTCATACGAACGCTGAGCGCCAGGCGATTCTGCGCTCGATTGGCCCGGTCTGGGATGGAAACGAGGTCTGGCTGATTGCTGCCGGTGGCACGTTGTTTTTCGCCTTCCCGATACTCTATGCCTCCAGCTTCAGTGGCTTTTATCTCCCACTGATGATTGTGCTGTGGCTGCTGATGTTACGTGGCGTTGCGATTGAACTGCGCTCGCATCTGAAGAATCCCCTCTGGGGCTCGTTCTGGGATGGCGTTTTCTTCCTGGGAAGTGCCTGTCTGACGTTCTTCTTTGGTGCGGCACTGGGCAATGTCCTGCGCGGTGTGCCATTGGACAGTAAGGGGGTCTTTTTCGCGCCGCTCTGGACCGATTTCAATCCGTTCAGCAAGACTCCCGGCATTCTGGATTGGTATACAATTCTGGTTGGCCTGCTGGCTCTGGCTGTTCTGGTGGTACATGGAGCGAACTTTATTGCGGTCAAGACCGAGGGCGATCTGAATATACGCGCACGCCGTACTTCAAGAAATGCCTGGATCGCCACGATTATCCTGACCATCCTGGTCACGATTGCAACGTTTGCTGTGCAGCCTATCATCTGGTCCGGTTTCATCAGCCGACCCTGGGGCTTCATTTTTCCCATTCTGGCCTTTGTGGGCCTGATTGGTATGGGCTATTGGAATTTGAAGCCGCATGATCTGTTCGCCTTCCTCTCCTCGAGCGCTTTTATTCTCGGTTTGCTGGCAAGCTCGGCCTTCGGCTTATATCCAAATGTGCTGCCCGCCGTCAATCCTGCTTATAGTTTGACTATTCAGAATGCCTCATCCTCTGCCTACGGGCAGGCTGTCGGGCTGATCTGGTGGAGCATTGGCATTATCCTTGCCATCATCTACTTCACCCTCACCTATCGCCTCTTCCGTGGCAAAGTCAGCCTGTCCGATATCAGAAGCTACGGACCCGCGTAAGTAAGAGAGATTGTTGTATTCAGGGAAGGGGCATATCGTTTCAAATATGCCCCTTCCCATTATTTCGGAATCTCAACAAACATATTTCTTCCTCTCCTCAAAATTCACCCCTTTCCCTCTTTACAAACTAATCATATTACGGTATTATACTAATATAATTAGTTTGAACGCTAAATATATTAATGTGGAGGATATTCTTAACTATGAAAGTGACCACTGCGAACGAAAACTTCTTTCAACTGACTCATCTCGGTTTCGTCAATTGCTACCTGCTTCGTGAGGATGACGGCTTTACGTTGATCGACGCTGCCGATAGCGGGCAGGCGCAACCAATTATACAAGCGGCAAAAAACCTTGGCCTGCCGATTGCACGCATTCTGCTGACCCATGCCCATGTCGATCATGTCGGCTCACTGGATGCTCTGCATGCTGCTCTGCCCGCTGTTCCGGTGGGGATCGGCGCGCGAGATGCGCGTTTTCTTGCGGGCGATCGCAGCCTGGACCCTTCCGAGCCCCAGGTGCCCCTGCGCGGTGGCTATACCCCTTGCACGACAAAACCAACGCTCCTGCTGCACGAGGGCGATCGCGTCGGCTCCCTCGAAGTCATTGCCACACCTGGACACACTCCCGGCCATATCGCGTTTCTCGATACCCGCAATCGTGCGCTGATCGTCGGTGATGCCTTCCAGACGTTGGGGGGCGTGGCTGTTTCGGGTGCATTTAAACCGCTCTTCCCGCTGGTGATGTTCGCGACCTGGCATAAAGAGACGGCTCTGGAGAGTGCGCGCAAATTGTTGGCTCTCAAGCCTTCCTCGCTTTCGGTCGGACATGGTCGTACGCTCAATAATCCCCAGGATGTCATGGCGCGTGCGATTCGTGAACTGGAACAGACGCTGGCGAAAAAGAAATAGCCGCAGAAGGATCTCGCACGATGTTTCTCACTATCAGCAAAAATTTGAATCTCGCCCTGGCCCTGCTGCTGGAATTGTGCGTTCTGGTAGCCCTGGGATATTGGGGCTTCCAGACGGGCCAGGGGATGATTGCGAAGATCGGCCTTGGTCTCGGCGCGCCCATCGTCGCGGTGATCGTATGGGCCATATTCGGTGCGCCTCGCTCAACACGACGTCTGAAAGGTTTCGGCTTATTGATCCTGCGCGTGCTCTTCTTCGGCGCAGCGGCTCTGGCCCTCTTTGCGGCCTCTCAGCATATCCTGAGCGTGATATTCGCATTCCTTGTTGTGCTCAATTTGAGCCTGCTCTACCTATGGGCGCAGTAGCCAATATTCCTGTTTCTTGCAACTCTGCCGCAACCCGCTCGTAAAAATAAAATATGCTATATGCACAAAAGACGATGTAGGCGCATGGGGACATACTAACCATGCGTCAATAAATGTGTATCCTGGTTCAAGAAGGAGCCTTTTATGTCTGCTCAGCCAAAGGCACGCCGCCGTTTCCCCGAACTGGATGCGGCTGCGCTCCAGCATCCCTATGATCGAGCGGCGCTTGGTGCTCTCCAACGAGTACCCGGACTCGATATCATCATTCGCAAATTTATCGAGCTATTTCCCGAACGAGTTGCCTATATCCAGAATGTTGCGCAAACGGTCCGCGTCTCCCGCACACAATGTCCCCAACTGTATGTTCAACTGCAAGAAGCCTGCGCTATCCTTGATATCAAAGAACCCGAACTGTATGTCGCGCAACATCCTGTGCCCAACGCCTACACAAGCGGCCACGATCATCCCTATATCGTGATCACGACTGGCCTGCTTGATCTGATGAACGAAGAGGAAGTGCTTGCGGTCATCGCGCATGAATTGGGACATATCAAGTCCGGCCATGTGCTCTATAAAACGATGGCACGCTGTATCGGCCTGTTGCTTACGCTCATCGGTGATATGACGCTTGGCGTGGGTCGTCTGGTGGGACGCTCTTTGGAGGCGGCCTTTCTGGAGTGGGACCGGAAGTCGGAATTTACCGCAGATCGTGCGGCGATGCTGGTCGTGCAGGACCCGCAGGTGATGCTGACGCTGATGATGAAGTTTGCCGGTGGGACACTCTTCCAGAAGGATCAAATGAGCCCCAGCGAGTTTCTGAAGCAGGCGGATCTCTATGAAGAGGTCGATGTGAGCATTCTCGATCGTGTCTATAAGCTCTTGATGGTCTCAGCCGTGAGCCATCCTTTGATCATTGTACGCTCGCGTGAGATCGTCACCTGGGCTGCTGGCAGCGAATATCGCGATATTTACGAAGGTCGTTATCCGCACAAGCCTGCAACCCCCTCCCGCAATGGAAGCCGACCAGGAGTCCCCGGAACTGGTACCACGACGACCACCGAGGTGCCTCGAGAGTCAGTAGAGCTGATCCGTTGCCCTCATTGCGGCCGTGACCAGACAAACCATCGCTATTGTGGCCTGTGTGGCGGCATGATCTCCTGATCATCTCCCCGCCCACTTCGCCATTCACGCCCTCGAAGAAACACAACTGGTAAGGACAGGCTTTATGCCAATTGGTTCCAACAAAAAGCCAGCCCTCCCTGATGTATATCGAGCAAAAGTAGGGACGCCATTGCGCTGCGGCTCCATGGCGTCCGGGAACGGCGCGACTGATCAGGCTCCGCAGGCGAGGATGGACAGGCAAGCGGGTGCCTTCGTTCCGATATCGCAACACGCGAAAGCAGGGACGCGAGGCCGCCATCCCCTCCGGAGCGAGCGGTATTGTTGGTGTCCCTACTTTTTTCATCGAAATGGGTTTATGCCTGTTCGTGTTCCCTGCCAATCCTCTCTTTACGTCAGTTTGACCAGTTGCTTGCCGAAATTCTCGCCCTTGAGCATCCCGATGAGCGCTTTCGGTGCATTCTCTAATCCCTCGGCGATACTTTCGCGATACTTCAGCTTTCCGCTGGCAACCAGCGCTTGTAACTCCTGTCTTGCCTGGGGAAAAACCTGAGCATGCTCGCCTACAATAAAGCCCTGTACCTTCGTGCGGTTCGTCAGGAGGAGCCCGTAGTTCCGCATTCTATAGGGGTGTTCGGCATTGTATTGGGAAACGACGCCGCACAGGGGCACACGCGAGAACGCACTGAGATGCTCAAAAACGGTATCCGTAATTTCGCCGCCAACGTTATCGAAATAAATGTCGATGTCATGTGGTGCTACCCTCGTGAGCTCTTCTGCCAGATTGCCCGCTTTATAATCGAAGCACATATCAAAGCCCAGCTCGTTCACCACATAATCGCATTTCTCTTTTCCCCCTGCAATGCCGATGGCGCGACAGCCGCGAGCCTTCGCCAGTTGCCCAACGACGCTCCCTACTGCCCCAGACGCTGCCGACACGACCACCGTTTCGCCCTGCTTCGGTTCGCCAATCTCGATCAGGCCAACCCAGGCAGTGAGGCCGGGCATGCCAACCACGCCGAGATAGGCTGACAGGGGGACGCCCGGGGTATTGGGTAACTTCGTCAACCCCTTGCCATTCGAAATACCATATTGTTGCCAGCCGAAATGGCCCAGAACGTGGTCGTTGACCTGGAAATCTGGATGTTTCGATTCGACAATGGTGCCGATTGTCCCTCCCACCATGACGTCGTTGAGCTCGACCCTGGCGGCATAGGATCTGCCCGCGTTCATGCGCCCACGCATATATGGGTCCAGGGAGAGATAGTTGTTCTGGACCAGCACCTGTCCATCCGTAAGCTCGGGTACGGGTGTCTCTACGATCCGAAAATTGGACTCCTGCACCCATCCGGTTGGACGGCTGGCGAGGAGTACCTGCATGTTTTTACGTGTTATCATCTGTCGTATCCTTTCCTTTTTGTATCTATTCTATAAGACGCGACAAGCTGATGGCCGTCTGAACACGCTCGGGTGACCATCAGCTTCACCGTTGATAACACGTTTGCAAGGGGTTAGCAGGTTTCCAAACAATGCTAGAAATAGTTTGCGGTAATGCCCCCATCGACGTTCAGTTGTGATCCGTTCATCCAGACGGATTCGTCGGAGGCGAGATACAGCGCCAGATTGACGACATCTTCAGGCAGACCGAAACGCCCGGCCGGGATGCGGTTCAAACGTCTCATTTTCTCCGCATCGCTGGTCCAGAGATGATCCAGCAGCCCTGTATCAATAGGACCGGGACAGATCGAGTTGCAGCGTATCCCTTCCCCACCATACTGCACGGCCAGCGATTTCGTCAGTGCCAGGATGCCCCCTTTTGAGGCGGTATACGCATCCTGCGCGACCACGCAGCCGAGCAGGGCATTCATCGAAGAAATATTGATAATTGAACCCTGCTTCTGTTTGCGCATATGCGGAACGACATATTTCGAACAGAGAAAGACGCTTTTGAGATTGACTGTCATGACTGTATCCCAGAGCTCTTCGCTGATATCGAGGATACTGCCATCGGCGTTCGGCATAATGCCCGCATTGTTGTAAAGTATGTCAATACGACCGTAGGTGGCAATGGCTTTCTCGACGAGCTGCTCCACTGA
>DATJHM010000149.1:0-6092 GCA_035493895.1 Ktedonobacteraceae bacterium | reverse complement strand
AGCCGCAAAACACCACAGGTAGGGACCGGGCTTTATGCCGGTCCGCGGTCCCCACCGGCCCTCTTGAAGGTCTCAGCTCTTCTTAGGTTGATGCGTATTCGTCGATGGGCACCGGGTACAGGCTTATTTACGTGACATTGCAGACAAGCGGCGACTCTACGGGATTGATGGGAGATTCTCCTTCTCTACGATTGATCCATCACTCCCCAACGTAGAGGCCGATCCAATCCGCATTCAGATCAGTTCTTCACACCACCTACGCCCAGTCCACCCTTCCAGAAGCGTTGCAGCAGAATACAGCCAATGATCAGGGGGATCGACGAGATCAGCGCCCCAGTCACGATTTGTGTATAGAGAAACTTATTGACTCCTCCTGTCGTCACATTCCAGGTCTGCAAACCAAGCGTAATCGGAAAGAGCCGTTCATTGCTGAGCATGACCAGCGGCAAGAAGTAGTTATTCCATATCGCCACAAACTGGAAGAGCAGAACCGTCACCAACGCTGGCGTCATCAGGCGCATGGCAATGGTTACGAAAATATTCATTTCTCCCGCGCCATCGATGCGCGCCGCCTCGATCAATTCATCGGGGACCGATGCAGAGGCGTAGATCCGCGAGAGGTAGACGCCGAAGGGACTGACAATGCTGGGCAGCAACACAGACCAGTACGTATTGGTTAATCCCCATTTACTCATCAGCAGGTAGAGGGGCAGCGCCAGTGCGGTGGTGGGCACGAGAATTGCCCCTAAGACACAGGAGAAGATGAAGTCACGCCCGCGAAAGACGTATTTGGCAAGTGCATAGCCCGCCAGCGATGACAGGAACATGGCGATGATGGAGCCGATGCCAGCATAGATGAGCGAGTTCAACAGCCATTGCAGATAGACCGAATTATCATAGGTGAAAAGCTGTTGCAGGTTGGCGAACAGGTTGAAGCTGGGCGCAAACCAGAGTCCGAATGTGCCGAACAGGTCTCCGGTACTCTTGGTCGAGGAGATCAGCAACCAGAGAAAAGGCACAATAAAGTAGATGGTGGAAATGAACAGGAAGATCATGGCGATGATGCCGCTGAGCTTGATTGGCTGACCGGTGTGACTGGCCTTCACGATTGCCTGTTCTTTGACACGCGCGCGCGCGATAGAAGCGGTCTGACTCATATACTTATACTCCTGCCTGTCGCTGTGTAACGCGTAAGAAGCCAAATGAGAGGATGGCGGTAACAACTGCAAGCACAACAGCAAGTGCGGCTGCATAGTAATAGTTGTTGGTGCCAAAGGCGGTATAGTAGGCGTAGAGGTTAGGGGTATACGAGGTGGAGATGTTATTCGAGATGGGCGTTAAGACGACGGGCTCGTTGAAGAGCTGGGCCGTGCCAATGATGGAGAAGACGCACGTCAGAATCAGGGCCGGGGCGACCAGCGGGATTTTGATATACCAGGCGATATGCCAGCCCGAGCCACCATCCATGCGTGCAGCCTCGTAGAGCTCCGGTGAAATTGCCTGCAATGCTGCGAAAATGATGAGCATGTTGTATCCAGTCCACGCCCAGGTGGCGATATTGGCGATGGACCACAGGATATCTTGCGGCCCCAGGAAATTCGGCGCGTTCAGGTGCAGTGCGTTGAAGATGGCGACGATAGGACTGAGCTCGGGATCGTAGAAATAGCCCCACAGGAGCGCGGCAACGATCCCTGGAATGGCATATGGGAGGAAAAATGCCAGCCGGAAGAAGGCTTTGAAGCGCACGATGGTCGAATCCAGCAGCAATGCCAGGATGAGCGCGAAGCAGAGCATCACGGGCACCTGTACGACGCCATAGAGCAAGACGTGCCCGATGCCTTCGTAAAACTTGGGATCGTGTATCACATCCCCGTAGTTGCCCAGACCATTGAAGGCAATCGTGGCTGGACCCAGTCCCAGACCACTGCGCTGTGAACGGAAGAGGCTCTGATAGATGGCATAACCCACGGGCAATACAAAAAACAGCAGAAAGAGAATGCCGAAGGGGAGAACAAAAAGATAGGGTGTGGCTGCAAGACGGGCAGATTGGCGAGGTGGCTTCTGCTTAGACAGGCGAATGGAGCTTACACTGCTCAGCGTATTTTCAAGCGCCATACATTCATTTCCTTTCTGTACTGTGTCCGCTTCTACAGATGCAAACACGGTTATTTACGTGTATTGTAACCCTTGCGCGCCCGCAGGGGTTACAATACACGAAGATGGTGTTGTCAAGCGCCCGGCATGTGAGCACCTATGCGTAGAGAACGCAGGGAAATGTGCAAGCATAGGACGCAAGGCAACGAAGCATGCTCTTACTTGGCAACAGTAAAACCTTGCTTCTGCATGAATGTAAGGGTGCTTTGCTGCACTGCGTTCAGTGCATCGTTCAGTGTCCCTTTCCCATTGACTGCGTTGGCAAACTGATCGCCCATGTCATTGTAGACCTGGTCCATCGTCGGACCCCAGAGGAAGTTGGTGTCAACATGGGCCGCGGTAGGCTTGAGCACTTCGTTGATGTTCTGACCGCCAAAGAACTGCTGAGGATTATTCAAGGTCGGAGAACTCGCCGAGGCTGAGGTCAGGGCCGGGTACGTTCCACCTCCACTGATCTCCATTTCCTCACTCTGCGGATTTCCACTGATCCATTCAGCAAACTCGGTTGCTTCTTTTGCGTGCTGGGTGTTTTTGAAGACGACAGTCGTTGATCCACCCCAGTTCCCATAGGCCTGGTCTCCCGCATTCCATTGGGGCAGGAGCGCAACTTTCCATTTTCCACTACTCTGCGGCGCATTTTGTTCGAGGATACCTGCTCCCCATGCTCCTGACAGCCAGGTCGCCACGGCACCGGTCTGGAGATCGTGATACCAGCCGTTATCGAAGTCTGGCTCGGTCTTCACGAGCTTCTTACTTATCAGGTCTTGCCAGTAGGTCGCGACTTTTTGCGAGGCTGCGTCGTTAATGCCAACTTTCCAGGATTGTCCGCTGATCTGGAACCAGCGTGCTCCGGCCTGCCACATTAATCCCGCAAGTTGTCCCGGCTGTTTCGGGTTGAAGTCGGTGATATACTCTTTGGGATCGGCTGCATGCAACTTGGCTGCCGCCGCTGCATACTCAGCCCAGGTGGTTGGCACGGCGATGTTGTACTTTTTGAAGATGTCTGTTCGATAGAATAGGGCCATTGGGCCGGTGTCCTGGGGGATGGCATAGATTGCACTTCCCTGTGCAACCTGGCTCCAGGTCCAGCCCTGATATTGATCTTTTACTGAGGCGGCTCCGTAGGGCGACAGGTCGAGTAGACCTCCTGTCGTCTCAAATGTAGGTAGCAACTGGAACTCGACCTGGGCAAGATCGGGCGCGTTATTTGCTTTGATGGCCGGGTACAGCTTGTTGTACTCGGCTGGGCCTGAGCCTACGTTTTGTAGCTTGACGCGAATGTTGGGGTGCGTCTGGTTGAAGAGGTCAACCTGTTTCGCCATGTTGGGTATCCAGGACCAATAAGTCAAATTGACTGGACCGCTTGCGGCTGGTGGTGTGGCTGCGGTTGAGCCTCCACAGGCGGTAAACAGGAGCGCAAACAGCGCTGCGAAGATGAAAAATAGCATAGGACGCGTGCTACGCGACATCAGGAACCTCCTTCATTGTAAGGGCCATAATCTGCAATGTCTCGACTTCGAGCTGTGAAGATACGGATAGTATAGCATGTATACTATCGGGGAAAACATGGAATATGCATCATCTCCTTTCATCTCACTACATACTGTACCATCTCGCCCACACACACACGTGATACTCTTCCTAAAAGGGACGCAATAAAGCCTGGCAGACTGCAAAAAAGATATATGTATATACATAAAAATAGATGATCGGGATGAAAAATTATCTGGCTATGTCCTTGAGGTCGAGACGTTTTTGCGTCCTCCAACGTTCTCGAAAAAGTCTTCTACGACTAACATCGCTGCACCAATACTGACGCCATCGCGCCCTAAACGACTCAAGCCGATTTCGGCGATCTCGTAGGGCTGTTTCAGCGCATACTGTTCAACTATCTGGAGCAGCTCTGGCAGGGCGAACTCTCCCAGTTGTAGTCCTAGCCAGCCCCCAATGATGACGCGCCGAGGATTAAATAAGTTGAGCAGATTTGCCACTCCAGCTCCCAGGTATTGGATGGTATCGCGCAAAACTTGCGTTGCCAGCGGATCACCATTGCGCGCAATCCGGATAAGCGCTAAAATCGTACCGATCTCGTCCCCAATCTGGAGCAAGGGATGGTTTGCATCAAACTCACTCAGATGATGAATGATTCCCGGCGCTCCGACGTAAGCTTCCAGGCAGCCGCGATGTCCACAGCGGCAGGGCTGCCCATCCAGGGCCATGATCATATGCCCCCATTCTCCTGCACTATTCGTCGCTCCCCGGTAGAGTTTGCCCTCGTAAATAATACCTGCCCCAACGCCCGTCCCAATCTGAAGCGTGGCTAGCGTCTCCGTTGGCGCTCCCGGGTTGATCTGCATCTCAGCCAATGCCATCGTTTTCGCGCCATTGTCTATATAGAGCGGAAACGTGACATGGGCTCTGAGCATTGCCTTCAAGGGAACTGGCTCCCATCCCCAGGCCGGTGCCGAAACTACTTCATGCTCCGTATACTCGACGATTCCGGGCAGCCCCAGACCCATCCCCAGAATTTTGTCTTGCGGCACCTGACTCTCTCGCAAGAGCGAGGTCGCACCTTCCACGATATACTGGACAATCTGCGCAGGATTATTCTCTTTCTCTGAGAGGGGGTAGCGGATATCCCTGAGCTTGTGTAGGGTCAAATCGAACAGTTCAATGGCAATCTCTGTTTCGCCAACCTCTCCACCCAGAAAATAGCCGTATTCCGGATTCAAGGTCAGGATCGTGCGCCGCCTTCCGCCTTCTGAGGCTTCATACCCCGATTCTAAGACAATGCCCTCCGCTAGCAACTCATTGATGACGTTGGTCACGGTCCCAGTGCTTAAACCCGAACGCTGACTCACGTCGAGTCGGCTGATTGTTCCATCGAAGAACATCGATTTCAGGATCGTACGCCGATTGGCACGCCGCAAATCTCGCGTGGTCGGATTGAGCGCCATAAGAGTATGTATTCCTCTCTGCCCAGCATCTACAAACTTAAACTGATTTTTTAAGTCTCAATTTAAGTTTTGTCTTTTCGAAGTATAATTGGAAAAAATAACTCTGTCAAGGCTTGACGCACATATCTTTGTTATTTATAGTAAGTATTATATGAAGTCATAAAATATGCTTAATCGCTTCGTACAAGAAGACGAAGATGCTCGCATGTCGCAGATGCCTGCATGTAGACCGATGAAGGGATTTCTCATGATTGAAGACCAGAATGCCACACTGACGAGGGACGCCTTTCCCGCCGATTTTGTCTGGGGTACTGCCACGGCCGCCTATCAGATCGAAGGCGCTGTTCAGGAAGATGGACGTGGCCTGAGTATCTGGGATACGTTTTCCCATACGCCGGGCAAGATCGAGCATGGGGATACTGGCGATGTTGCCTGTGATCACTACCACCGCTACCAGCAGGACGTTGCGCTCATGCAGCAACTGGGCCTGGGTGGCTATCGTTTCTCGGTCAGCTGGCCGCGTGTTCTGCCTGAGGGACGGGGCACGGTGAATGCGAAGGGGCTGGATTTCTACGATCGTCTGGTTGATACCTTGCTGCAACACCAGATCCAGCCTGCCCTGACGCTCTATCACTGGGATCTTCCGCAGGCGTTGCATCTGCAAGGTGGCTGGAGCGCACGCGAAACGGCCTATGCCTTCGCTGAGTATGCCGATATTCTTTCCTCGCGTTTAGGCGATCGCGTCAAATCGTGGATCACGCTCAATGAACCCTGGGTTTCCAGCGTGCTCGGCTACCTGAAGGGGATTCACGCTCCGGGTGAGCAGGATCTCGCCACCACTATCCGTGCCGCCCATCATCTCTTACTCGCCCATGGACTGGCTATGCCGATCCTGCGCCGCAATATCACGCGACCCGACGCCGAAGCTGGCATCACGCTCAGCCTTGTCGACGTCAAACCTGCTCAGACGGACGCCAGCAC
>DATJHM010000148.1:0-5322 GCA_035493895.1 Ktedonobacteraceae bacterium | reverse complement strand
TGTTGGCCTTAGCGAGCGTGGGGAGGGCCTGTCCCTCATCGAAAAAGGAATGGAAGGCCGTGAGCGTGCGACCCTGGCAGAAGCGGAGGGGATACTCGTTGCCTGCGGGGGCCGTATAGGATGGGAGAGGGGAGAGTCCGGCCTCGAGGGCGCGTTCGCTCCAGAACTCGATCTTTTGGGACGGAGTTTGGAAGAGATGTCCTTGATAGGCGACATGAGAGAGATCGTTCTTCGGCCAGTATCCGCCACGTCGACGTAGTTCAGCGATGGTTAAAGGTGCGCCATTTTCCGCTTTTTGGGCAGACAGCAGAGCATTGGTATAGTCTTCATCATCCTGCCACGGAAAGACGTTGGGGATTGAGAGCCGCTCGGCAAGTTCGCGCAGAATAGTGATCATGTTGCGGCACTCGCCAGCGGGTGTGAGCGCGCGCTCCATCAGATAGATATGAGTTGCCGTCTGTTTCAAGCCGATATCTTCCAGCCAGGCAGTAGCGGGCAAGATAAGATCCGCGTAACGTCGAGCAGTCTCATTCATAAAGAGGTCATAGGAAACAAGAAGCTTGACCTGTGCCAGTCCGCGCGCGAGTTCGTTTGCATCGGCAAAAGACGAGAGCATATTGCTGCCGAACAGGAGAAGTACATCGAGCAGGCCGTCGGTGAGCGCCTTGGTAATGCTCGTCATATGGCTGGGGATGGTTGTATTGTCCGGCAGCTTCTCTGGCGTAATATCAGCCAGGACATCGGCATAATTGGTACTTTCTGGATACGCGCCATGGCGTTGTCCCAGACCGCCACCGGCCATCCCGAACTGACCAGTGAGCGCAGGCAGGCAGGAGATGGCGCGAGCAGGCTCCCAGCCATATTGATGTTTAAAGATCGAACTGCCGCCCAGCACAATCACGGCGGGGCTCTGCGTGGCATAGCGTCGAGCGAGATCGCGAATGCGTTCCGGTTCGATGCCCGTGATCGAGCTTGCCCATTCTGGAGTGTATTGTTGGACATGGGCGGCAAATTGCGCAAAGCCGAGCGTATAGTTGTCGATGAACTGCTGATCGTGGAGACCTTCTGCCAGCATCACCTGAGCCATCGCGAGCGCGAGCGCCGCATCGCTGCCAGGGGGGAGTAAGTGCACTTCGTCGGCGTGGCGTGAGATCTCAGTGCGGCGTGTATCGATATGAATCACGTACGCGCCGCGTTTGCGAGCCGCGATCAGGTGAGGGGCGAGATCCGGCTGGCTGGCGAGCGTCGCGCCCCAGAGTAGAATCGTGCGTGAGTGAGAGGCCATATCCTCTTTCGTATTCGTTTTCAGCGCCCCCGTGAGTCCCAATCCATAGCCGCCCATCGCCCAGCAGACAATCGCGGGTATCCATTGTTGAAAACCGCCGAGGAGACCGAAGCGACTGAGCAGCGTATTTCCGGCGGGTCCAGTCGTCCCAGCGCCATGTCCGCGCCATAATCCCACACGTTCTGGTTGTGTCTGCTGGATCGCATTGACAATCATCGTGTAGGCATCGTCCCACGAGCATGGTTCCCACTTCTGCTCACCGCGCTCGCCAACGCGGCGCAATGGATGAAGCAAGCGTTTGGGATTCTCGAAAATCTCGTGGGTTGCCTGTCCCCTGATACAGAGAAAGCCGCGACTATCCGGGTTGTGGGGATCACCCTTCACCGAGAGAAGCTTATTCTCTTCAACTTCAACGGACATACCACATTGGGTAGGGACACAATTCATCGGACACATCGTGGTGATCTGGCGTTTCCCGGGCATAGACGTTGCTCCTCGCTTTCCTTTTATTGGTTGACAGTGTGGCTGAACGCTCTTTTTTAGCATAACAGATGAGCAAGATTGCTGCCAAGAGCCAATCCTGAGAAGTATGTTATCGTCAACAGCCAATCGCACGAAAATATTTCGCGTCCTTGACAGAGTGTGACACCGCTTGCTATAGTATTGCTAGTTATGCACTATCCCCTCAGGGGGGTAGGTGGATGAAGAGAAAGAGTCGGTGTCGATGTCTCAGCCTGTTGATGAGCGTGCGGCTCGTGAGAAGATCGCGAAGCGGCTGTCTCGTATTGCTGGTCATGCCACCAGCTTGAAACGTTTGTGGGAAGAGGGCCGTCAGATCGACGACATGCTCACCCAGGTTGCGGCGGTCCGTGCCGCCCTGGATCAGGTTGGGAGAGCCATGCTGGAGTTGCACATTGATGAAAGCGTGGCGAAAGCGGCTCAAAATGGAGAGAGCGCTGAGGCTATTCGTGAGCTCAAAGAGGCCCTTGATCGTTTCATTTAGCATACTCGATCGAGAGAACTGCGACCATATGCATGCACAAAGGAGGAGAGGTATGGACCCTGGAAGTTGTCGTTCTTCCACACCGGAAAACCTGCTTTCTGCTGAGGTAGAGGCGGATGGTGAATGAAGTAGGAAGATATCGTCATACGTGCTTGCCTGTCCCTTTATATCTCCTCCTTTCTTTTCCCCACAACGTTCGACGAAGAACGTGACTGCTTTTATCCTGCCAGAAGACCCATGATTTCCTCGGGTGCCATAGATCATCCTTTCTTTCTTTCTTTCTGAAATGTCATAACAGTTCAACCCCAATGTCACGTAGAGAAGGAGAATCTCCGATCAATCCCGTAGAGTCGCTGCTTGTCTGCGACCGGGGGCGATGACGAAAATCTCCTATCGTAGAGCAACCCGGTCGCAGACAAGCCGGTCGCAGACAAGCAGCGACCCTACGAGGGTGGGGAGTAAATAAAAAGGAGGTGATTCGGCGTGGACGCCGGACCTGAACAACGATTTTTCGTGACGCTGGTGATTGCCGCCAGTAAGAATCGGTATATACTGCACATGCCCCGTCTGGCGGGGATGGTGTCTGTCATTCATCGTGCCTAGTCTCGTTGTAATGCTCCCCCATGCTGCCAGCCGAAGTGCAGGTGCATGGGAGAAAAGCCTATGGCACAAATTCGTTTATTTGAACAGATGCGTAAGCACAGCCCGCTGCAAAGCAGTGGAAGCTCGTCCGCAGTTTCTCTGGGGCGAGGGAAAGATGTGCGACCGCCTCGACATTTTGGATTCATGGATGCAGTGATTGTTCTGGTGGGTCTTGCAGCAGTAACATTCTTGATCATGGCTGCTTCGCGCTGGGGTGCCCCGCTGACGCCCGCCGTGAAGATTCAGCTTTCGCCGCTCATGCTACCAGTGTATGCTGGTTATTCGCTTCTACGCATGCTGCTGGCGTACCTGCTCTCATTGATTTTTACGCTTGCTTATGGACATATTGCAGCAACGAACCGGCGGGCCGAAATCGTGATGGTCCCCATCCTGGATATATTGCAGAGTGTCCCCATTCTCTCGTTCCTCCCGGCCGTCGTACTGGCCCTGGTTGCTGCCTTTCCTCATTCCAATATTGGCCTGGAGCTTGCCAGCATTCTGCTGATCTTCACCAGTCAGGCCTGGAATATGACCTTTAGCTTTTATCCTGAGGCTGTGGATACGCAGACCGGGAAAGAACGGCCTCCCAAGCCGCCGCGCCCTTATCAGACATTGCCGCATGTCTCCATTGGTTCCGTGATCGGGCTGGTGGAACGGGTTGCGACCAGAGATGGACGGGAAGATCTCTATCAATTGGGCCGGGAATTGCAAATGGAAGTGGATGATCTGCTGCCACTGGTGGATACTGACGAGGGGGATCTGGTATTGACCGAGGCAGGGAAGCGTTTTGCCGAAGCGGGAGTGCTGGAAGAGAAACTGGTCTTCAGAAAGCAGGCCCTTGCGCGCATAGGCATGCTTGGGCAGATTGTGGCGGATCTGGAGAGAGAGCCTGCGCACACCGTCTCAGAAGAGGTTTATCTGCATCAGCTTCAGGAGCATTTTAGCGACGATGAAGCCTGGGCACAGTTAGAAACGCTTATTGATTGGGGACGTTACGCCGAACTCTTCTCGTATGTAGAAGATCGAGGCATATTCCGTTTGGAAGAACATAAAGAGTAAATAATGGGAGACGAGGTATGATGGAGAATCTCACCACCGAACAAACCCATCAGTCCAGACGTCCAAGGCCGCCACGTCGGCCGCTGCTTCGGCGCATTGGTCGGCGCTTACTGTTCTATGTAGGAATTTTTGGGCCGGGCCTGATAGCCGCCAATGCGGGCAATGATCCTGGAGGTATTGCCACCTATAGCACCATGGGATCGCAGTTTGGTTATACAATGCTCTGGGTGATGCCCGTTTTGATGATAGGCGTCGCCGTAGTGCAGGAGATGTGTGCGCGAATGGGGGCCGTGACCGGCAAAGGGCTCTCCGATCTGATTCGCGAAAACTTTCCGCTGCGCTTTACCGTCTTGATGATGTTCATTTTTTTGCTTGCCAATGGGGGCGTCATTGTATCAGAATTTATTGGTATCGTAGCGGCCCTCTCCCTGTTTGATGTTCCCTCCTGGATTGCCGCTCCGTGTGGTGGTCTGCTGATCTGGTGGCTGGTAGCGAGGGGATCATATAAACGGGTCGAGAAAGTCTTTTTGATCCTGACCTTCGTCTTTTTTACCTACGTCTTCTCCGCCTTTCTTGGCAAGCCGGACTGGGGTCAGGTGCTGACAGGAACGTTCGTCCCTGCCATCCAGCTCAAAGGGGCTTATATCCTGACGCTCATTGCAGCCGTAGGAACCACGATCAGTCCCTACATGCAGCTCTATGTGCAAAGCGCGGTCGCCGAGCGTGGCATACAGATGAGCGAGTACAAATACGAGCGGCTGGAAGTCTATCTGGGCTCTATTTTCTCCGTGTCTATCGCCTTTTTCATTGTCGTATCAACTGCGGCGACGCTTTTTGTGCATAGTGGAGGCAAGGGCGTGCCCATTGGTTCCGCGGCTGAGGCGGCCCAGGCGCTTGCGCCGTTTCTGGGAGCATTTGCCAGTCGCGCATTTGCCGTTGGCCTGTTGGGGGCAGCACTTCTGGCCGCGGGAGTTTTGCCGCTTTCGACGAGCTATTCGCTTGCTGAAGCGTTTGGATTTGAACGTGGCGTCGATCGATCCTGGAAAGAGGCCCCTTTCTTCTGGGGATTGTTTACCCTGCTCATCATCATCGGGGTCGTCATCGCTATGTTGCCTGACCTGCCCGTGATCCAGATTTTGCTCAATCTGTACCTGCTCAACGGCCTCTTACTTCCGATTATTCTCTTTGCTATTCTTTATCTTGTGAACCAGAAACGACTGATGGGCCGTTTTACGAACTCCCTGATCTACAATGTGATAGCCTATGTGCTGACTATAGTGGTGAGCGCGCTGGCCCTGCTCTATGTGTTCACGGAGATACTTTCTGCCTTCGG
>DATJHM010000147.1:0-78032 GCA_035493895.1 Ktedonobacteraceae bacterium | reverse complement strand
ATCCAATTTGCGGACAGTGAACGAGCACGTCTGAACTATCCAACGATGTGCACAGAGCATCTCTTGCTTGGTCTGCTTCATGATGAGCAAAGTGTGACAGCACTCGTCTTCAAAGAGTCGGGGATTGAATTAGCAACAATCTATCCCGCGATTGAGGCCCTGCAAGAGCGCGAGGAGCAGGCTTACCCCTGGTCAAGCGAATTCACGCCTCTCGTGAGAGCGATGCAGGATATCGCCGGGCACGAGGCACTGCGCCTGAACAGCCCACTTATCGGAAACGAGCACCTGCTTCTGGCGATACTGCGCTTCCCAGAGAGCAATGCCGTCAAAATCCTTCAGCAGTTGGGCGCGGATAGCACTACTCTACGCAGCAAACTGGTAGAGCGGCTGCAACAGTCCTGATATGCTGGCTTCTTCTTCTTTCTCCCCTTGCATGTGGTCGTGATGAGCAACCTCAACACGACCACGATTAGACACGTCGGCTATAATATTTTGTAGGGATGTGTTGTGGTTGGAAGGGAGAAAAACATGCATGAGCCACAGCTTGAAAATAGCCAGAACAAACAGGACGTAGAACACACAATAGAATACACAGGCAAACAAACGGCCCCCTCGCTGCTTCATCAGACCCTGCATAGAATATGGCCTGAACAGATTGAAGACGACGATCTAGAACTGCTCGATGTCAGCCTGTATCATCTTTTTCATAATCTCAATCTGCTGATTCAGGAGATTTTGCCACAACTCGCAGAAATTTCCGCCCAGGCCGAGGCTGCCCAATACACACAGGATATCCGTGCCAGGCAGATGCGCCAGTATCATATCTGGATCTGGCTGAGCGAGATGAGGCATCGCCTCGAACGCATCGAGCCCCTCTGCCAGATCGTCACCATCACGGTCTCCTATCTCCTCATTGCGATTGATACCAATAAGCCTGCCACCCTTCAGAAAAGTCATCAGCAGATACTTTATACGCGGGCACGCCAGTACGAACAGCAATTACCACGTGCCCTCACAACGGATGAACATGCATATTATGTCCAGGGGCTACAAACCTGGCAAGATCTGACAGCAGAGCCGCATAAGCTGCAAGCATTCAGCCATCTCTTCTCAGATCTCAGCGATGGTCAGTCCTATCTGATGCAGATGGATAGCGCTCTGGTGGAGATCTATCGTAGCGCACAAACTATTTTTTCCTCAATATTGCGCACCTGCCACACCACAACCCTGCCAGCTCCGACTATGCTTCTCCTCCTGCTCGATCTCCAACAACATGCCGACATTCTGCAACAGCACATCGACACATTTCTTACTCCTCTGCATGTTTTGCTCAAGCGATACGCTCCCCTCGTCGAGCTACGCTAGAGTTCCGGGACAATAATACGATCTTAACCATAATCAGAGAGTCTCAACGAGAACACAACCTTTTTTCCGCCTCCTTTGTACCCACGATACCGTATGATTACCAGGCGATATATTCTCTACCCATTCAGTAAGGACTCGATGCAGCATACATACATGCACATATAAGCACCTCTCTACTGAATGTGATGAGTCAGACGCCCTGAAAAATATCCAGCAAGAGAAAATATAAGGAGATGGCAAATGCGCAGGGAGGCAACAACTCTTCCGCTACCAGAGCAAACACAGAATACATCATTCTATGAAACGGTATCTTGTATGCAGGATACCGTTTGCCATCTGCAACAGATAGCGGCTCAAAATAAGCTGATTGGCCTGGTAACAATTACCTTTCAATTTGAGCATGAGGGACGTGGCCCCCTACCGGCAAGAAGGGTTCGGAGCATTCAGCACTTTCTAAAAAAGCTTCGTCCGCTTGTTCGTAAAACGGACGAGGTGCTGCAACTGGATCAGACCTGCTATTTCCTCTTGTGTGGCGCGAATCAGCAAGGCGCAAGCATTGTGCAGGAGCGCCTCTGGGAAGCGCTCCTCTGGGCCGTACACAACATAAGTGACAAAGAATTGCGGCAACCCTGGAGTATAGAGACGGGATACAGTGCCTATCCAGGCAACTACACGACATTTGAGCAAAGTCTACGGGCCGCACACGAGCCTACGCAGCGTTTCATCCTTCAGGCAGAGAAAACCGTACGAAAGGCAACATCAAACACCTATTTCAACCAGGCGGACAAGAAGGGTGAGCTTTCCCTGTGTGCGCACCATCTCGGCATCCCCTATCTGCCACTGCTCCCACACAAGCTAGCGACCAGAGTGCAACATCTGATCAGCCCACAACTGGCTCAAGAGCTGCATTGTTATCCTATCGGTCGCGAACGAGATATATTGACCGTCGCCATGGCCAATCCGCAAGATAAACAGGCCATAGAGCGGCTACAACAGGAAACAGGCCTGCGCATTTTCCCGGTCCTCACCCACCCTCAAGAGTTGCAAAGTGCGCTGGAAAACTGGCAATAAACAGCAGGATACATGACCATAGTCTACCCATGCTTGACAATATCCTGGAGTGAGCATTAGAATCAAACACACGCAGATACAAGTTTAACATCCCTGTACCCTTTTGAAACATTTACTCCTAATCGGGTAAGGAGTATAACTTATGGTGAGCCGTATCGGGCAACAGTTTGGTCATTATCGCTTACTCCGCCTGTTAGGCACGGGAGGCTTCGCAGAAGTCTACCTGGGAGAGCACCTTCTCTTGCAAACGCAGGCTGCAATTAAAATAGTACTCACACAATTGAGTCGTCAGGAAGAAAAGTTCTTCTATGAAGAGGCACGAACCGCTGCTCGTCTCATTCATCCTCATATTGTGCGCGTGCTGGAATTTGGCGTTGAAGGGAAACTCCCTTACCTGGTAATGGACTATGCCCCCAATGGAACGTTGCGCGGTCGTTATCCGCATGGTAGTCGTCTCCCGCTCCCACTCGTCGTCGCCATGATCAAGCAGGTTGCGCTCGCACTGCAATATGCACACGACGAGAAGCTTATTCATCGTGATATTAAACCTGAAAACATGTTGCTTGGACGTCACAACGAAATCCTCCTCGGCGATTTCGGCATCGCCGTCGTTGCCCATAATACCTATTCCCAGCATACACAGGATATTATCGGCACCGTCGACTATATGGCACCCGAGCAGATTAAAGCCCACCCATCCAGGGCGAGCGACCAGTATGCCCTGGCCGCTCTGACCTACGAATGGCTCTGTGGAGCTCCACCATTCACAGGCACAAATGTCGAAGTGCTCGCGAGCCATTTGCATGCGCAACCCGATCCCGCGCCCCTTCGTCTTGCAAACGTGCCAACGCTGGTCGAACATGTCATTATGAAAGCGCTGGAGAAAGAGCCCGGGAAACGTTTTGCCAGAGTCATCGCCTTTGCAACAGCGCTTGAACAGGCCTGCAATCTGCCCGCAACGCAACTATCAGGGCAGACAGCGCCATATGCAGCAATAGCCAATCTTATCCCTCCAAAGCCAGTCACACCAGCGCCTGCGAAACCGGGCTCGCTGCTCTACCTGTATCGTGGGCATACAGATCACGTGCACACGCTGGCCTGGCGCCCTGATCGTCGCCACATCGCCTCGGCGGGAGTCGATAGCAAGGTACGGATCTGGAATGCCAGTAATGGCAAGGAATACGCGATCTATAAGCATCCGGGCTATGTTGTCAACGCAGTTGCCTGGTCGCCAAATGGTCTCTATCTGGCCTCAGCAGGCGATGATGGTACAGTGCAGATCTGGGATACCAGCGATCCCGCAAACGTCGCGTATAAAAGCTTCAGCGCCGCCAGTTGCGCGATCAACGCACTGGCCTGGTCACCGGATGGACAATATCTTGTTTTCGGCTATAGCAATGGCAAGGTCGCCGTCTATAGTTTTGCAGAGGGCTATCAGACAGAGCGCCGCGCCCCCAGCAGCATCACCTCCCTGGCCTGGTCACCCGACGGCAATCTCCTCGCCTTCGCAGATCTGAGCGGAAATCTCCAGATCTGCTCCGTCACAATTGAAGAGAGCGATCCGAGCTATGACGAAGAGGAGTATGACGAAGAAGAAGAGGAGTATGACGAGGGCGATGTGGATGAGTATGATGATATGTTGGAGGAAGAGGAGGAAACGGCCACTTCCGGCTATACGCTACAGCTAGAAGACAAGGTCAACTATGAATATGATGATTGGATTAATGCCCTGGCGTGGTCGCCCGATAGCAAGCATTTGATCGGGGGCTACGAAGATGGTCAGGCGGAGATCTGGGATGCCACCGAAGAAGTGGCAACACAGGCCATCCTGCACTACGCAGGTCATCATGACGCGGTCCGGACCGCGTCATGGTCAACCAATCGCAAACGTGTCGCCACGGGCAGCGACGATACAACCATCCATATCTGGGACGCCAGCAGCGGTCGGCAGGTCTTTATCTATAAGGGGCATAGCGACATCGTGCGTTGCGTTGCCTGGTCGCCCGACAAGAAGCGGCTGGCCTCTGCCAGCGAAGATGCGACCGTGCATATCTGGAGCGCCCCTTGAGGGCATCAGGAACCTCTCGATTTGAAAACCGGGGCTTGTAGTAATCCGCAAGGATGAGCGGAGATATGCTCCGCCCATACCGCTCAGTTATGCCTGCTTACCGGGAAGCAGGTTGCTGCATAGCTTCAATCAACACTTTTGCAACCTCAGGGCGTGAGAACTCGCGAGGTGGAATTTCACCGGCCTGCAACATCTGGCGCACTTTGGTACCGCTGAGCATAATATGCTGGTCGCTGTCATGAGGGCAGGTCTTCTTCGAGGCCATCGCATCACAGACGCGGCAGAAGAACGTGTGGTCGAAAAACATTGGCGTAATGCCCAGTTTCTCCGGATCAAATTCGGAGAAAATATATTGAGCATCGTAGGTGCCATAGTAATTGCCAACGCCAGCATGATCGCGTCCGACAATGAAGTGCGAGCAGCCATAGTTTTTGCGCATCAGCGCATGGAAGATCGCCTCACGCGGTCCGGCATAGCGCATTGCCGCTGGCAGCACGCCCAGAATGACGCGCTGCTGAGGATAGTAGTTCTCCAACAGGACTTCATAGCAGCGCATACGGACATCGGCAGGGATATCGTCGCCTTTGGTATCGCCAACCAGAGGATGCAGAAAAAGTCCATCGACCGTCTCTATCGCACATTTCTGGATATATTCGTGGGCGCGATGCACAGGGTTGCGCGTCTGGAAACCAACAACCCGCTTCCAACCGCGTTCCGCAAACAGAGCGCGCGATTGAGTGGGCGTGTGGCGGTATTCAGGAAAGCTCGGCGTCTGGAGGGAGACGACGCGTACGGGTCCACCCAGAAGAACCTCACCCTGCTGATAGAGCACCTTGACACCGGGGTGCGCCTCTTCTTCCGTCCGATAGACACTGCGCGCCTCTAGCTGCTTATCGTAGGTATATTTCTCTTCAAGCGTCAGGACCGCTTTCAGCTCGCCCTGCGCATCGACCAGAGCAATCTGCTGGCCCTCATGCAGTTCGGCAGCCTGTTGCGTGCTGACCGAGAGAGTGATCGGGATCGACCAGGGAAGGCCATTGCTCAGATGCATATCACGGACAACGCTCAGGTAATCAGCGCGATTGAGGAAACCATGGAGAGGACTATAAGCACCAATTGCCAGCATCTCCAGATCGGCCAGCTGGCGGGAACCGATTGTCACCTGAGGGAAACTTCCTGCCTGAGCAAGCAATGTAGCACGCTCAGCCTCGTCAGCATAATTAAGAATCAGCGAGCCCCCATGAGGGGCAATCAAACCATCAGTCATTTACGTTTTACTCCTGGATCGACTACTACTTAACGCGTGACCTGTACAGCCCC
The DNA here is from genome assembly GCA_035493895.1 of Ktedonobacteraceae bacterium. Lineage (GTDB taxonomy): Bacteria > Chloroflexota > Ktedonobacteria > Ktedonobacterales > Ktedonobacteraceae > DATJHM01. The sequence goes on along the minus strand of DATJHM010000147.1, from coordinate 72,208 downwards.
TTGTTGAACTTCCTGAGCGCTGGCCTGCACGTCTTCGACGCTTAAATAGCCAAGCTCTTCCAGTTTTGCAAAGATGCGATTGACACTCTCTTCGATCGATTCCTTGCTGGTCTCAACAACAAGCTCTGGATTTTCTGGCTCTTCGTAAGGATCATCGACGCCAGTAAAATTCTTGATCTTGCCCTCATCAACAAGTTTGTACAGGCCCTTCACATCGCGCTCGCGGCAGACATCGATAGGGCATTTCACGTAAATCTCGACAAAATTGCCAATCTCCTGGCGGGCCCAGTCGCGAGCCTCACGATACGGAGCGATAGCAGCGGAAATACAAATGACCCCATTGCGTGAGAGCAAACCGCAGACAAAAGCGATGCGCTTAATATTTGTATCGCGATCCTCACGGCTAAAGCCAAGGCCTTTGCTCAAATGCGTCCGTACGACATCACCGTCGAGGATTTCCACATTGCGTCCTATAGTACGTAAACGCTGTTCGATAGCCTCTGATAGAGTGCTTTTTCCAGCTCCCGAGAGTCCTGTAAACCAGATGGTAAAACCGGTATGTGCCATGTACGTTGTACTCTTTCCCTTGTATAGTTCTTCACGGCTTTTTTTTCCTGTCTGGCGGCCCTTGCGAAGAAATCACAAAACCAAACAGTATCTTCGTTTTTATTATATGATTTAATTGATAGAGACTGTCAACAATGAGACAGGTATATAGGATATTCCTGCTAATCCATACAGCAATTTCGCTGGCAGATGTACATTTTATCTGTTAGCATCTTCCTGCGCCAACGACATGAGCTTGCTAACACATGCACCTATTGTGGGCACAAAAACAAGGGGAGAAGAGCCATCAGCATCACAAAAGTGTTATAAAATCCGCGCAAATTTGCTCGCTAGAGCATAGCACTCAGCCCTCGATTGGGGGTATAGTATGATTAGGAAATAACTGTACGCCCCCTTGCAGTGGCATGAGCAAGAGCGTAGAGGTCAGGGGACATATTGTGAAAAGCTACAGGAGTAACTTCGTATGGCAAACAGTAAAAAATTGCGGGTCGCAATCATCGGCGTAGGAAACTGCGCCAGTTCACTCGTACAAGGAGTGCAATACTATCGCGACGCCCAGGAAGAGGACTTCATCCCCGGGCTGATGCACGTCAATCTAGGAGGCTATCATATCAGAGATATAGAGTTCTCTGCGGCCTTCGATATCGACACCGAAAAAGTGGGAAAGGATCTGAGTGAAGCAATTTTCGCAGGTCAGAACAACACCTATCGTTTTGCCGAAGTCCCCTTTCTCAATGCAAAAGTATATCGAGGGATGACGCATGATGGCCTGGGAAAATATCTTTCCAAAGTTATCACGAAGGCTCCTGGTCAGACAGCGGATATTGTCCAAGTCCTGAAAGACACCCAGACAGACATCGTCATAAGCTACCTGCCGGTTGGTTCGGAAACCGCCACGAAATGGTATGTGGAGCAGATCCTCCAGGCAGGAGTCGGTTTTGTGAACTGCGTGCCCGTCTTTATCGCCCGCGAAGAGTACTGGCAGAAGCGTTTCAAAACGGCAGGCCTGCCCATGATTGGCGACGACATCAAGAGTCAGGTTGGCGCAACCATTGTGCATCGTGTGCTGACGCGGCTCTTCCGTGAGCGTGGCGTCAAGTTGGAGCGCACCATGCAGCTCAACGTTGGTGGCAATACCGACTTCTACAACATGTTGGACCGGGATCGCCTGGAATCCAAGAAGATCAGTAAAACCAACGCGGTCACCAGCCAGCTCGAATATGATCTGGGCGAAGAGAACGTCCATATTGGCCCCTCTGACTATGTGCCCTGGTTAACGGACCGCAAATGGGCTTACATTCGCCTTGAGGGTCGCACCTTCGGAGATGTGCCACTGAATGTGGAATTGAAACTTGAAGTCTGGGATTCGCCAAACTCAGCCGGTGTGGTGATCGACGCCGTGCGCCTGGTAAAACTGGCCCTCGATCGTGGCATCAGTGGCACGCTGGAGGGGCCGAGCTCATACCTGATGAAATCGCCGCCAGTGCAATACCATGACGATATTGCGCGTAAACTGGTTGAGGCCTTCATCAGCGATGAGCAACCGGTCAGCAGTGCGGCCAGTGAAGCGCAGGTAGAAGTCACACCCAACCTCTAGCCTGGCACAACCTGCCAAAAAAACCGGACCGATCACCACTCGGGAAAATGCTGAGCGGTGACCGGTTCATGGTTATCTCTGCTGTACTGGCGAACTCTGTTGATTCGGTTGATCGGGAGAAGCTGCACGAAGCAGTTCTTCACGTACAATCGTCACATCAGGGGGCGCACTGATACCGATTTTCACACGCTCACCTTCCACGGCCAACACCGCGATGTTGATCACGCCAGCGAGCACAATACTTTCTCCAACTTTTCGTCGCAATACAAGCATGCATAGCTCCCTTCATAAGAAGCATGTCCTAAGCGTCCCTGCGCTGCGACAAACGCCTCTATGGCGCTTCTTTCAGCGTGACCGCATAAGGAAAACCTGGTAAACAACTATTCGCCGTTACCATGTTCAGACGCAAAGATCGCGCAGAGTGGGTATAAAATTTATACCCATTCGCTCATTTCTCCAATTTTCCGTTCCGAGCGTTCCAGATAGAATTGACCTGTTTTATCCAAAACACGTTCAGCAATCGCGTGACAATCAATCTGATAAGATCCCGATTTGACCCGGGCATACAAAGCTGCGAGGCGAGCTTCCCGTTCATCTGCCGGTTGTGCACAGCGTATGGGAGCACAAGGTTCCAGAGATCTCTCATGAGTTTCCACATCGTCGCACGCGATACTCATCCCAGTCTGTTCCTTGCATTGAGTGCTCACCAGATGGAGATGCATCATTTTTCTCCTTTCATGAACGTCTCTCACCCCTATTTTTCCTGGAAGGATCGCCCCATGTGTTCTGCTACAACATACCTCTTCTATACACTGTACTACCCTATACCAACAAGCGATGCTTTATCCCTCATGTCCCCCTGTTATATACAGTATACAGAGCGTGCATCTTTTTTCAGGAAACTCTTTGCGCTGCCTGGGACCTACTACTGGCAACGGGTTGCGTACTCTTTTTGCTGCTCGCCTCTTTCTTACATTGCTTGCCTCTACTTTTTTCCTTCTGACGTGCTTTATATTTCGCATCGTCGGTTCTAAATTCTTGTAAAGTGCCTCGCAAACGTAATATGGCCTGAATATGGAGCTGGCAGATGCGCGATTCCGAAACGCCCAGGATCTTGCTGATCTCCTTCATGGTTAACTCTTCAGTATAGTAGAGAGAGAGAAGTAATTGCTCACGTTCGGGCAAACGATCAATGGCATCGGCGAGTGCCCGGGCCAGTTCTTTCCGTTCGGCCAGATCAGCGGGTGTTGGCGTTTTTTTATCCTCCAGAAGTGAGCCAAGCGAATTATAATCGTCATCCAGCATAATGGCGCTCAGCGGGGCATCTAAAGAGAGAATAGTCGTGCTGACCTCAAAGAGCATCTGACGATAGCGTTCGGGAGTCACCCCCATCTCAGCCGCCACTTCCTCGTCAGTTGCAGGTCGTCCCAGGCGGTGGAGTAGAGAAGATAGGGTATTTTCTATCAACCGTAAGCGGGAAACAGAAGAACGGGGAAGCCAGTTCAAAACGCGTAGCTGATCAATGACCGCGCCACGTATTCTGGGGGTAGCAAAGACCTCGAAGCGCACCCCTCTCAGCGGGTCATAGCGATCAATCGCATTCAGCAGACCGATCATGCCATAGCTGACAAAATCCTCTGCGTCCAGTAGACTGGTTGGAGGTAAGCCGAGCCGACCAACAACAAAGCGTACCAGTGGCGTATATTCAATGACGAGCCAGTCGCGCAGATCCTGACGTCTGGTGGCAGAGAACTCGATCCAGTTATCTCTAACTATGGCCGACACATTCATACCCTTTGCTCCTCTTTTCTGTGTAACCGATGGTATGGCCTCGCTACCCTCCATCTGCACACCATTCACTCTCCACCAGACAGCGCGCCCCACATAGCACATGGCTGGATGCAGCGATGGAAAAAGCTACGAAATAGTGGTGTAAAGCAGGCACAAGTATTGAGAGATACTCTCCGATTTGTTCCATCTGCATAGAGTGTAGAGCGCCACAAAACCTCTGCATATTGACGCAGGTCCCTGTCAGAGACTGCAAAAGTCCTGAAAAGTGTCCCATCAGAAGCCCTCAGCTCCGTAGCGAGCTTTCCATGCGCGCAGGCATTGATGTGCATGGAAGGATTCATAGAAATAGCCCGCAGGCCAACCACAAAAAATAAGGGAGTCTAAGGTTTTGCACAAGCCCGTCGATGAAACAAGTATGGGGAAATAGCACAAGAAAAAGAGCTCCAATAGAGGTAGCTCATATGTACAAAGAGGGGAAAACCTATGGCAAATTTTCTACAACCATCCATGGGAGAACAATTCGAAGCTGATGATCAGTATGTACAGCAAACAGAATTGATGAAATCGCACGCTATTGAGAGCAGAGAAGGATTACTCAGTCGAGACCAGATGCGCCTGGAGCAATTGATGATCTCCGGTTTCAACTGGAAGGAGGCAATTAACTTACTCAATATGCGTGAACATCTTTATGAGAACATAGAAATGCAGCAGTGCATAGAGATTAACCCGCGTATGCAATTTGCGCGCTGGCTGCATGAGCATCATGAAATAAGTGAGCTTTCGTTTTAGCCAGGAAGAGCGTAGCATTGTCCCATGTAGCGTTTTTTGCCTGTTACGAGAAAGTGGAAATTCAGTGCTTGCCACTTCGTAAGAGATATGTTATACTCTACGGCGGAGAGATGTCAGAGTGGTCGAATGTGCCGCTCTCGAAAAGCGGTAAGGTGCAAGCCTTCGTGGGTTCGAATCCCACTCTCTCCGCTGGTCCCGGAGGAGTCTCATAGTGGTCTAGTGAGCACGACTGGAAATCGTGTAAGGTGCAAGCCTTCGTGGGTTCAAATCCCACCTCCTCCGCCAAATCGCTGCCAGGAGCTATTCCCCCTTCTGCTCTCTGACCAGCGTCAATCGTTCCAGAAGAGCGGCCTCTTTTTCATAATACTCTTCCTCAGTAATTTGATCAGTCTCATACAAGGTCTGGAGTAGCAGTAAATCCTCCTGTATCTTTGACTCATCAGTTAATTCGGTTTCCGCGATTTCAGCAATCTGCTTTATGATCGACATAAAGCCTTTTGCGGGCAATTTGATTAATAAATCGTCAAGAAGAAACATACGTCACAACTTCCCTTCTCTGGTTTCAGAAAATAACTGCGTTCCCAGGGCTTGCAGCCTGGGGATACCGTAGATCTCGGTGGGCTGCAAAATAACTTCGGTGACATTGCGTGTGCAAAATTTCGCCTTCAGGTCCTGTATATACTCTGCCTGAGATGCATTTCTCTGCCGGATAAAATCACATCCATCGTGCGGAAAGACGTTGTTAATAACGATATGCTGCGAGGGGATATGCATTTGCTCAAGACTTTCGATTAAGTCTTCTGTTTCGGAGATTACTATTTTCTCGGCAAGCGTCACCACCACAAACTCCGTTTTCTCAGCATTTTGCAAAAGGGCATTGACTTTCTTCACCGTCCGTTTCATTTCCAGCAGGAAATCATCGGCTTTCTCGGTGCGTCTTTCGCGTGCAAAATGTCCGACCATGACATGATATTTCCAGCGCAATGTTGCTAAAAACTTTATCCAGCGATCTAAAAGCTCCGGCAACATCAGCAGTCTCAAAGTATGGCCGGTTGGTGCAGTATCCACAAGATAGAGCTGATAGTCTGAGCTTTCCATAAAGTCGATAATCTTCTTGAAGCTCATCACTTCGTCTATCCCGGGGATATCGAGCTGAAATAGTTCTTCTGTTTCCTCTTCGGCCAGATACGTTCCCTGCTGCAAGATATCTAAGATTTCGCTGCCATATTGCTCTTTGAATTCCAGTAAAACCTTTCTGGCGTCTATCTCCATCGCAAAGAGATTCTCTATGCCCGCAACAGGTGTCGGTTCATTGCCAATCGCCTGACCCAGACTGTCCGCCAGCGACGGAGCAGGGTCAGTGGTCACAATTAACACCTTATGCGTTCTGGCGAGTTCTACGGCCGTTGCCGCGGCCATCGTTGTTTTCCCAACGCCACCCTTCCCGCCAAATAAAACAAATTGTAGCGACGACTGCGCAAGATCACTTAATGACATCATTGCCTCCTACCAGTTAATAACAACTTCGACGAAATTGTAAGGTATGACGGGGGAAGTATATTTTAACTGCTTTCGGCCATTATAGCTCTTCTCCAGCTCCTGAATTTTTTCGTCAAAAGCGCGCTCCTGCTCTCTGTCGACCAGAAAAGCGGCATTGATAAGATTCATATCGCCATAAAATTGATTCTCTTTACAGGCGAGGCTGAGCGGCCTCAACATATCAAGCAGTTCTCCAGCTTCCTTTTTGCGCTTTTCCAGCAAAGCGTTTTGCACCATCTGGCCTAATTTGATTTTCCCCGCGTATTGTACTTGCACATTGCTTTCAGAGAGCAGCCTTTCTTTTATGGCTTTAATATCCTTATTTTCTTCGACTAATTCGGCAAAAATCGCCTCAAGATCGGTCCAGCGAGCGCGCACGCCAAGTTCTATTTTTCCTTGCATTTCAGCCAGCAGATGAAGAAATTCCTGATAACGCGCCTTCAGAACTTTTTCGATGATAATTTCCTCATCGGTAGAAATCGTGCAGAAGCGTACGGGCAGAATCGTGGATTTTGCTACCAATGTTTCCAGCACTTTTGCATGGGCAATCGCATTATCCCTGGTCACCGGATATTTGATAATGGGCGAATTGGAGATAATCGCGGCGACGCCCTGGTAGGGAAGAGTGTATACAACATCGCCTCTTCCGCCAATCCCAATGGGGCCAAATTCCTGTCGCTCATTGGCAGCAAGGATGCCATAGATATAGTGACCATATCCGTTATTCATGATTTTCACCTGACGTTACGTTAATGGGCGCAATCAGATACTCACCGAGAGTATTCACGTCTTCCTCATCCTTGCCGTTCGCAAATTTTTGCGAATACTCACTTACTTTTTGCGGATCTTTCAGAGGAACCACTTGAATATCCTCCGGTAAATTGGGGAATATGTGATGATAGGCACCGAGGAAACAAACGCCTGTTTCGCCTTCGGCCAGATTCTCAGCAATTCTTGTGGCGATATATTTGTCGCGTTCTTTTAAGAGCTTATCTTTTCGCCAGCGATACTTCATGATAGCAGTGATACTCCCCAGGAATGATGCGCTCTTTGCCAGCTCTCTATTTAAGAGATACTCTTCTCTCAGGAGTTCCGGGTCCTCAGTTTTAACGAGTATTGCCCCTTTGCCCATTAAATGCTCAACAACTTTATAATTGACGCTGCCTTTATTTGCGACCTCCTTCACAATATTTTTCCCCACGTCTCCATCAGCAGGCATACCATCCTGAAAGATCTTAAAGCCTGCGACGTTTTTCCCCTTCCAATAGCTGGCAATCGCCTGCCAGTAGAGGCGAACAACCTCTGTATGCTTCTGCCAGTTGTTCGCACCAACAATCGCTCTTGTACGTTGCACAATATCTTCCGCGAGCCCGCCTAAATCAGCTTCCGTATGGATAATTGGTACATATATCAGTTTTCTCATGAAACATCCTTCTGCCATTTGTACACTTCTACACGTATCGGTCCGTTCTCAACGAAGCTTTTCAGGGTTGTGTACGCGGTATGGATCTGCTGAAATTCTGGCGTTTCTTCGCCCTTATTTTTGTCGGGGTGATATTTTTTGGCGAGCTGGAGATAAGCATCGCGGAGCGTTTTATCCGTTACCTCTCCAGTTAAACCAAGGACCTCTTTCGCTGCTTCGATGCTTTCTGGCGTAAGCTTTTCAAAAAGGATCGTGGAGAAACTATATGGCGGAAGAGGGCCGACCACGCGAAAATTGACCGTATCTTCCAGGGTTTGATTGAGCGTCTGGACGGTGTCGTGAAAAGAACCCTCGCGCTGCTTCTCCAGCAGAAAAGCGGCGCTGAAGATAATTTCATCGCTTGCCATATGATGCAGACAGACATTTTCCATGCCCTGAGCAAGAGTTTGCATAATCAGTTGCTGATAGCGAGCTTTTTCTTCCTGCAAGGCTTTCGCAATGAGCTGGCCAAAGAGAACTTTCTCATAGATATCTGCCTGTTCGCCTTTCGATGCGAGATTCTGTTGTTTTTCCCGGATCTCGTCATTCTGATGAGAAATAACCGCAAGGATTTTTGGTAATTCCCACCAGGCAGCGACATTCAGCTCAATTTTCCCCTCCACCTGACTCAGTTCATGGCAAAGCAAAGCATAGCCTTCTTCCAGATAGTGGATGACCTCATCGCTGGTCTCCGCCATCGTCCCAAATTTCACAGGGACGATGGCAAAGCGCTCCATCACTTTTTCAGTGACCAGCTGGTGGACAGCCAGATCTTTCACGACTTTTTCTTTGGCCAGGGAGTCATAGACCATCAGCGGACTGTTGGAGACCACAGCCGCGATATCTTTAAACCCGATAGTCCGAACATGGGAATTGCCGTTGTCACCAATGCCAATCTCCCCAAACTCTTGCGGGCTGTTCGCTTTAATGACGCCGTAAATATATATGCCGTCGTTCATGGTTTCCCCTTTGCAGTACATTGCAAACGCTCGAAATCTGATGTATGTGAGCTATCTTTCCATTCAGCGTGTCGGATGTTTTTCTTCCTCCAGCATCCTCCGGCCTTTGCGTATCTCTTGTCGCGCCTGTTTCATAATGTCTCGTGTGTCAGGAATTTCACCTAAGCCACCACACATGTAACATGTCAGGACCGTCCCGCTTTTTTGCCCGGTCTGGTGGCACTCGCCACAGGGCATATACTTCCCTTTCACCCGATGGCTACCCACGCCCTTGCATACCGGGCAAATTTCCTTCATAAAATGGGGATGTTTGCCGGTCCCGAGACAGAAGGCACAGTTAATGGTATGTTGTTGCACCTCTTCTTGCCTCCACAAAATGTCTTTTTTCAATCGTCAACTTCTTGAGATCTTCTTCTCCGCTTGCCAGGAACTCGCGAATTGCCAGCAAACTTGCCTTCTGGCAAATAGAGGCAATATCAGCGCCAACCAACGCGTCGGACTCCAGGGCCAGACCTTCGGGCGTAATCCCCTTCCCTAACGGCTTGCCGCGAGTATGGACGCGAAAGATCTCCTCGCGTGTTTTCAGATCAGGCTTTGGCAGCTCGATAACAAAATCGAAGCGGCCCGGTCGCAACATCGCGGGATCGATCAAATCGGGGCGATTAGTGCTTGCCAGCACGAGTACGCCCTTCAATTCTTCAATACCATCCATCTCGGTTAAGAACTGAGTGGCAACCCGCTCGCTCACCTGATCGCCCATCATCTTGCCGCGTGGCGGGATCAGCGTTTCAATTTCGTCAAAAAACAGAATACAAGGAGCGGCCTGTCGCGCCTTCTTAAAGACCTCACGAACGCCGCGCTCGCTTTCGCCAATATATTTGGAGAGCAGCTCTGGTCCCGAAATGGCGATAAAATTCACCTCAGCTTCTTTAGCAATGGCCTTAGCCAGCAGAGTCTTGCCCGTGCCCGGCTCACCAGTGAGGAGAATGCCCTTCGCGGGCCTGGTATTTACCCGCGCATAGACCTCTGGATGATAGAGAGGATCTTTCACCGTCTCCTTTAAGAGCAGCTTGATATCATCCAGGCCCCCAACATCGGCAAAGCCTATTTCCGGAATTTCCGTAAAGACCTCACGAATAGCGGAGGGCTCGATCTCGCGTAAGGCATTGAGAAAATCCTCCATAGTTATCTCAAGGGAAAGAAGAGCCGATTCCGGCAAAGTTTTGCGTTCAAAGTCAATCTGAGGCATAATGCGGCGAATGGCATGGATCGCCGCTTCGCGCACCAGAGCGGCAAGGTCCGCACCGACAAAGCCATGCGTGAGAAACGCCATGCGCTCAAGATCAACGTCATCAGCAAGAGGGATGCCCCGGGTGTGAATCATCAGAATCTCTTGCCGACCATATTTATCCGGGATCGGGATCACGATTTCGCGATCGAAGCGACCGGGGCGACGGAGAGCGGGATCGAGGATATCGGGCAAATTGGTCGCGCCAATAATGATGACGTGCCCGCGCTCCTCCATACCATCCATTAAAGCCAGCAACTGGGCGACAACCCTGCGTTCAACCTGCTTTTCCCCGCCTAATTCTTCCCTTTTTGGCGCAATCGCATCAAGTTCATCCAAAAACAAAATGGCAGGCGCATTTTTGCGGGCCTTCTCAAAGACGCTGCGGAGATGCGCTTCGGACTCCCCATAGAATTTGTGGATAATCTCCGGGCCGGAGACCTGGAAGAACGTAGCATCGGTCTCATTGGCAATCACCTTAGCAATAAGCGTCTTCCCGGCCCCAGGAGGGCCATGCAAAAGAACGCCTTTGGGTGGATCGATGCCCAGGCGGGCAAATATGTGAGGGAAGCGTAGTGGAAGCTCGATCATCTCCCGAATGCGTTTTATCTGATCCCCAAGTCCGCCAATATCTTCATACGTCAGGCGTGCTTCAGTGGCCTTCCCTTCGCCCGCAACCGAAATCGAGGTTTGGCGTGTGATCAGCACAGGCCCAGAAGGGAGAGCGCTGGTCACGCGAAAATCCTGTTTCTTGATGCCCAAAAAAGTGATCTGGACCCTATCGCCCGGGATGACAGGGACATCAGCAAGCTGTCGTGAGAGATAGGCCGAATCAGCGATCGAACCCTCAAGAGACATGAGAGGGGAGAGTGTGACCTTTTTCGCCTCGGCGACCCTGATTCTGGCAAGTTTTACCGGATCGTCAACGCCTACCTGAGCATTTTCGCGAATGATACCGTCGATCTGGACAATACCCTGTCCCCGAAGCTCTGGAAAGGTCGGCATAATTTTGACCACCGTATCGCGTTTGCCTTTCAGGCTCACAATCTCGCCAGGAGCGTCAATGCCCAGTTCAGCCATCACTTCAGGATCGACCCGCGCGATCCCCCGGCCGACATCGCGCGGATTGGCTTCGGCTACCTTGAGTTGAATAGTGATCGTACTAGCCATGTTGCTTTTTGCTTATCCTTATCTCTAAGACACCATTTTTATATTTACTGGTCAGCGTGCCGGTATCAACATCTGCGGGCAAATCCACGACTTTAGAATATTTGCGCTCGCGTCCAGCCGCCGAGAGCGTTAGCGTGCCATCTTTGGCTTCAGTGTGGATCTGCTCCTCCTCGACGCCTGGCAGCTCAACAATGATCAGGATATGATCCGTTTCGTCAAAGATATCGACCAGGGGCTGTCTCTCTTCTTCGACGATAGATCCCTGGGCCGTCTTGCGCACATTGCCAAATGGCTCAACAGTCGGTCTGCCACCGGCCCCTCTTCTGACAGAAACCCCATAGACAGCCTTGACCTCGCCCGAAGGACTGGTAATTTCGCGTTCCTGCCTTGTTTCGCTCAGCCCTTCTTTTTCCAGGCGATTGGCTAAATCAATGAGACTGCCGAGCCCTTGAAACATGTCACTGAAAGAGAACTTCCCGATACCCAGATCGATCTCCACCTTCGACGGATCAGCTTTTTTCTTTTGATCGTCTGCTTTTTCTGGCATGCCGTTTCCTCCTCAATTGTTCCTGTCCTGTAGCTCTTCTTTGCCCTGAACAATACAGGTGTAAAGAGGAGCTGGAGGGGCAAGAGATACTTCCCAGATCTGCTATCTGGTATGTTTATCCTGACTTAGTATTTAAAGTGCGCATTGCGAGATTTCGTCTGCTGATTCTGGCTTGACACTTTATTGACCATCTCTTCGAGCTTATGTACAGTAGAATTGAGAGTACCGGTAATTTCAGCAAGTCTTGCTTCTATTTGCGCCTTTTGTCCGCTGATACGTTCAAGTTTCTTAGTAGTACTATCTTTTTCAACAGACAGCTGGTAAAGGCGCAAAAGTTTATTACTTTCAGTAACCGGCCCCTCGCGCATATTCAGATTATGCAGCCCTCTGACATCGCTGGCCCCTCTAACATCGCTGGCCCCCTTTGCTCTCATAGATCGTTCCCTTTCTGCAAGTAGTAGAAACACCTGGTAGTCCGTCAAAGTTCATGGAAAAAGAAAAAGGATGAGATGACGGAGCACCTCGGAAGCGAAAAAGGATCGGTATTTTGTCACCGATGATACTCGCGTGAGCTTTGACGAAGCGATTAAAAGTGTTTTTGAATGAGACCAATCACAGACTCTTTCATTTTTCCTTGATGGTTACCGTCATGTCGCGGTGAGACTAAAGTATCAAGGCAGACATCAACAAGGAGAGGATTTTCTTTATCGCGTTGGAAATCGCCCTGATTGAGTATCTTACCAATAGTAATTGCGGGACGGATACTTAACACATGATGGAACTCAGGGAGCTTACGGCAGTCGCGCAGCAGCTTGATAATCTTGACAGCATCCTCATAAGCGATACCAGTTCTGGCAACGACAATTGCGCGTTCAGTCTCCTCATCGAAATAGTCTAAATGAATAGTGACCATCCGATCTAAGAGAGAATCCTGAGTTTTGTGAACGCCGGCATATTCATCGGGATTGGAGGTAAAAATGGCGCGGAAGTTAGGATGAACTTCAATATAGCCATCCTCCTCCTCAGAGGTGGGCAAAGTCAGAACCCCCTCTTCGAGAACAGAGAGAAGGGCATTATTAGCTTCCGGCCTTGAGCGATTAAACTCGTCGTAAATGAAAGTTAAGCCTTCGCGGCAGGCAGTAGTAAGGCGATTATCGACCCAGCGTTCTGAGACCTCTTCTTCAGTTTTCAAAACGGAGTGAATGAAATTGTCAATCAGTTTGCGTCTGTGATAGCCAATGCGATCGCCAATCAGATCGGGAGTAGCGAACTCCTCATCGCCGAACGTCAGCATGACGGGTCGATCGAGGATAGAGGCAAGATGCATAGCCAGAGTACTTTTACCCGTCCCGGTAGGGCCAGTCAGATGAACGGGGAGACCAGCTTGCAGGTAGAGAAGAGAGCGATCGACAATTTTCTGGATAGCAGGTGTCTCTACGAACCCTTCAGATGGACTAAGAGACAGGCCTTGTTCGGTTTTATGCATAGTGACTCCCTTATGAAACAATAGCTAGCGTGATTGACAGCAAGAGCGCGGTCTGGCAACCCACGCCGTGAGCAGTCAGGCCGCGTCCAGCATTGACAGATCATTTGTGGTGTGTGGACTCTTGCTCTTCCGGCTTGTCAGTTTTTTTGCCCTTTTTGCTCGGCTCTGGCTTTTTTGTGGCCAATTTGACATAGCCGTGCCAGATGTTGCTGGTTTGCTGATTCTCATCAGCAAAGCCGGACAACAAGTTATGGACATACTGGCCGATGGAGCCAATGCTCTCCCTGATCTCCACCTCCATAGCAGCGAACTGCTCTTTGCGCTCCTTTTCGGAGGTATCCAGAGTTTCCTCCAGATCGTGGGTGCGCTGTTCATGTTCCTTCTTGTCGGCTTCCAGAGTATTCTTTACGTCACTCGCTCTTTTCTGGTGTTCCTGATGGAAACGTTCAGTAGTTTCATGCGCATCTTTGGCGATGTCGGCAACAGTTGCTTTGCGCTTCTCGTGAGAAGTTTTCATGTCCTCAGTCAAAGTATTCATCTGATCACGCCTGGCCATGTTTTTACCCCTTTTCGATACGCTCACATTGGTCCCAGAGCATCTATCCTAGATAAGAGAACAGGCTGCATACAAGAACCGTGAGACGAGCTACCATCAGAGCAAGAGAACAAAAAGTAGCGTAGCCCTGCCAGGGGGTGAGATCTCCCCTGGTAGAAGAGGATAGTTAAGCCCTTCACCAGGGAGTGAGACCTCCCCAAATGCTTCTTTCCCACCAGATGTGATGGTGAGAAGCCACCTGGCTGCTGGAAAAGATGCCGAAAGGAGATTATCTTACCGGTTAGGCAGCGGCAGCAGAAGCAGTAAGGCCGATGGCCTCAGCATACTTCAGGTAGGTTTCCACGGAAGCGACTACCGCTCTGACTTCAATTGACAATAACTCGATGCCTACCAGAGAGATTCTCACCCAGGCGTCTACTACGATACCTTTGTCAAGGATGCGATCAATGACCTCAACAAGGCTTGAAGACGCCATAGATTTTTCTACGGCCATAATTGTGTTCCTCCTCTTGTTTTAAGCAAAACGACTTCTCATCACGTAGACAGGTTATGCAACCTGATGTGAAAGCTTGACAATTAGAGTAATCGGCACAATCTCCGGGAAGTGAAGTTTGTACGGAGGTCGGAAGAAAGCTGGCAGATAGCACCTTTCCTCTACCTACATTACCCTTTTACCCAAGCTTCACTAGTTCGAGTATAGCCTTTTCACCAACTACTAAAGTTCCATTTGAAGTGTCCCAAGCAAGTGTAGGAGACCGACTTGCCATATAACCGGGTGTCTCCGTTCGCTCTACCAGCGTGTTTCCAGATGAACAGCTAGCCCTTCTCTCAAGAGAAAAACGTCATCTCCGAGAGTACGGTCATACTGCCAACCTATCCACCTGTCGTGCTAACGAACGGTAGATGGCAAGTGCTCACCTGTATTGTTGCTTGTCTCAAAGAGAAACGTCGATTATCCAGCAAACGTTACAAGGAAAAGATGGGCTAAGGGTTATTTTATCGATTATATTCGTAATATTGATATTTCAAATTCGCAAATGATAGATATAAAGAAGAGTTTCTCTCTATTTAAAGTGTTATTGACAGTGTAATCAGCCATCATCTCTGCTGGGAGCATGGTCTTGCTCACTCGCGTTGAGCATCTGAGAGCGTACTACTTTTTTTGTGTTCGATAGCTTTTAAAAATGGATCTTCCTCCCACCAGTTAATCCCAATAGAGCGTGCTTTATCTACCGAAGCGACCAGTAATCTTATTTTAATCGTCAGAAGTTCAATATCGACCAGATTAATCTTAATATCGCCGACTATGACCACGCCCTTGTCGAGAACTCGATCTAAGAGATCGGCAATGTTGGTAGCTTGTAGGCTCGTAATTTGTTCTGGCATAACAATCTTTCCTCTCTCTCATACTCTGTAGCTTTCCAGGCCTCAGAAAAGGAATAATCGCCTGTGAGTTTGTGCTGGAACGGTGGTAGCAACGTGCTCGAAGCCTGGTAAAGTTGCTTATAAAAGGTCACCCAACGGGCCTAAATCTAAATTCAAGTCCTCATCTGTTAAATCAAACACTTTTTTGAGTTGTTCCATCTTCTCATCGAGCAGTAAAAAGGCAGTACCTACATTTTCGGCTTCTCTCGCATCGAGCTGTTCATTCTCTATGCGGCGAATAGCCTGTTTCTCCATAAGCTTGCGTATCAGATCAACCAGCGTTAAAACGAGCTTTGCCAAGCCCCTTTCGACATTTTTAGGATCAATATCAGCCCTGGGCTCAAAGCATTGTTTGATCCCATGATCAATAGCGGACGGTAGTGTTCTGGCGATCGTTTCGCCAGAGCTGCTTCCCTCGGGGCTCGTTTCTTTGGAAGCGAGGGGAGACACGACATCGCCTCTTTCATCTTCCAGAGAGAGTTCCTCCCATTGAGAAAGTGCCTGCCGAGAAATTGACGTTGCGGTTCCCCGATTACTTTTTGCGGCATTCTCGACAGTTTTCACAGAGGAAAGTAACAGCCCTACATTCAGATAGACAAGATCGATCTCTGCTACCGATAGCAGAATCTCACCTTTCACCATGACCCCTTTATCTAAAAGCCTGTCTAAAAGCTCAAGAAGCGTAATACGTTGCTTCTGGACGATCTGATCTCTGGTTTCGCTCTCTAAACTTTTCATATGCAGTCCTTTAAGTAAAGTTGTATGGAGGCCACGGGCCAGATACTTCATGGTCTAAGCCCATGAATGTATATTGAGCCATGAACGTTTGCCCATAGTGACAAAAATGCGCTACATTTTCCTTTTCAACTAAAAAAGCGGCATTGAGTATCATCTCTTTATTTTTTTGCGTCATTTTTTGCGGCAACGTCGTAGTCATTTTCGCCTCATACGCCTCTTTTCCTAATGCCTGAAAAATCGCTTCCGTGACTTCAGCGAGTTGGACCGCGGCATGGTCTTTTGCTTCCTCCTCAATTTTCCTTCCCAACAGATAGGCAGTTCCTCTGGATAATTTTTCGCGTTTCTCTGCCAGATTTTTGAATTGAGGTCCAACGTCAGTAACATGTTTCAGCAATGTTTGTTTATCGGCATATAACTTCAGTCCCAATTCCACTCTGCCAGTAAATTTAGCAAGGAGGCTTTTAAACTTTTCTTCCTCATCCTGTAACATCGTTAATGCAGCATGTTCATCTTTTAAGATCGTACCAAATTTCAAGGGAACAACGGTGGTATCCTGCATCAGGGCATCAATCACATCCTCATGGGCCTGCAATATTGCGCCGGTTCCCTGTTGAAGAGTCTCCATACTGCTCGTGAATGCGGAAAGCAGACTCTTCACCTGAAGCTGAAATTGATCAATATCGATCAGACTCACTAGCACAGATATTTCACTTCCCGCCACAGAGAAGACCTTATTTTGCTTATCAATACCCAGAATATCCAGGGATTGAGGACTTTTGCCTGCCAGCCCATAGGCATAGAGTCCATATTGAGACATCATGGTTGAACCTTTCTATGCGGATGCCTGAGCGACGAGAGCACATCTGCCGCTCAGCTTCCACAGCGTGCGTGAGATCTGTCATCTCATCCAGCACCTCCATGGCAGGATTAGTAGCACCTTGCCATCTTTCACAAGCATCAGGGCGATAGATGCGCACAAGCAAACACTTTTTTGCTTCTTCTATTCTTCCATCTCACCTTCTTCCAGGCGTTTATAGGAAGTCACATCAAGATCACTGGTCAACTTGACAACATAACGTTCTTTTTGGAAGACGCGATATTCTGGCAGGTTCAGATCTCTGCCAGCCACTTCGACGATAGTCACCCAGTTCCCATTGAGATGATCGATCTCAATGATTTTTATAGCGTCCGCAACTTCATCACTGCCGAGAGCTTCTTTCAGAAAACTCTTCACTTTCTCTCTGACGGCATCGATCATTACACCTCATCTCCTTTCGATAATGTCCAGGAAAAACCTCATAGTAATCTCCACACTAGATTGAACTTCTTTTGCTAGTATAACCAGTTATTAAAATGAGCATCCGGGTCCAGGCAAAACGCGATGAGCATGTTTTGCGTCAGAGCGAGATGGCCGGGAGGGGAGCATTTTCGCAGCCACGGCCACCAGGCAGGCATAAAGCCCTGCCCCTACCTGTTCTGTTTCTTCGAGAGGGTGAATGCCTGTCTGTGTTCCCCATCGACCATCTCGCTTTCCACGACAATATGTCTTCACTTGACGCTAATCCGTATTTTTTTGAATTACCCCTACACACCCTACACAGCGACACGAAGGGCACCAATGATAGTGCGATAATGCCCTACACCTGCTACACCTCCTACACAGATGATCGTGGGTGCTCCAGAGGATTCAGGAGTTGGGAGAGCGTGGCGGTGAGGGCGAGGCCGTGATAGAGACGACCGGACGCCTGGCGCGAACGACGGAATCCGCGCAGGAGAACGAGGCGGCCAAAGGCATACTCGGAGAGGCAAGGCAGGCTGCGAGTACGGGACCAGAGACAGTAGGTTTGATAGAGTTCGTGGGCGCGGATCGTGAGCGAATCGTCGCCGGTCGTACAGCAGTGTTCGAAGAAGGAAGAGAGGCCGTCCTGCTCATCCTGGTAGAAGGAACTGGCAGTCGTGACGGCTTCGGGCGTCTGGAAGCCCTCAACGGACCAGAGCCGGTAGCCCAGCACCGCCCAGGCGAGAATGGCCGGGAGGATATCGCGCAATTGTTGCGCAAGTTGAGAGGCCTCGCGCCTGGTCAGAGAGAGCGAGATGGGAAGGAGCGTGAAGCGAGCACGAAGGTAAGAGAGAGCAGGCGGGAGTAGAGGCAGGTCCGGGGCAGAGAACCAGAGTTTGGCCTGGGATTGGTAGGTCACAACAGAGGACGACGAAGGGATGGGGAGAGGCTCGGCATCAATGAGCGTGGCGAGCGTGGCAGGATCGTAGGAGGAGAGGAAGGCATGCGGCGGGATCGTGGCGATACGGGCCGCAGAGAGAGCGGGCGTGAGGTATTTCGGGCGCAAGGCAGGCAGGTAGGAAGAATAATCGCCGGAGAGAGTGTGCAGGATGGAAAGGAAGAGTTGATGGGCTTCCTGACCGGAGCCGGTGAAGAGGAAACAGGTGCCTTCGCCGGTATGACCGGAGAGCGAGTAGCCAACGGCACGCTGTAAGAACCGCTGAAAGGGGAGATGGTGATCGGTGAAGCGAGCGAGGAAGGCATCCCAGAGGGGAGAACGGGCCTGGGGATCGTAGGCGATCGGGATGAGACGGGTGATGTAGTCCTCAGGAGTGTGGGGATGAAGCGTCAGGGTACGCAGGTCCAGGGTGCCGTTGAGGACCGTGAGCAGCCCGGGATCGGCATCAAAGCGTGTATGCGGGACAGTGATGCCGGGGAGGGTGCGCGCGAGTTGGAGGAGGGCAGAGAGACGAGGAAGGGATTCGCAACGCTCGGCGTGTGTGAGGAGACGTTTGCGGAGATCGTCATCGTTGGTGAGATGCTCGGCCTCTTCGTAGTAGGATTGAATGGAGGTGTAAGCGAGGGCGAGGATCTGCTCGGAGTCGTCGAGATGCCAGCGGGTGCCGTCGAAGATGAGCCAGCCCTGGGAAGGGACGTAGCGGACCTGTGTGCCGAACTGGGCGATGAAGTGGCGGGCGTTGCCGAGATCGGTAAGATGGTGGGTGAGGTACAAGGGACGACGGTTGTTGGGAGCAGAGGGCTGCTCGTTAGAGTCAGACTGGTTGTTCAAAAGATCGATCATGGTAGTTGTCCTTTCGGGTGGTAAAAAATGAAAAACGAAAAAATGGTTGTACGTTACGCGAACGAGATCGGTACCGCCACAGGGCAGGGATAAACCGCAGCCCCTACCTGTTATGTCCTTCGAGCGGAATCGATGTCGTGACAACGGATAGGTGGAATGTCCTTCCAACATGGGATACGCGCTACAAGAATTTTTTTAAAAGGCTACATCTCCTACACACATGTGGAGATGATGGGGATCTCAGGGCTACATCATCGCGATAGTGGCAAGATGGATGTGATGAGATCTGCATGGGAGCATTTCTGTTCCTTAGTTAAAGTATTCGGCAGGTGGTGAAGTTTCTGAAGGGGTAATGGGAGATTTGTTTTGTATTTTATTTTTTTGGGGGGAATCGGTGTTGTTATGGGGTAGGTGGGAGAACGCGGATTGGCATCAAGCGAAATCCCTACCTCTGCGGATGGGCGCGATGGCCGGTGGGGGGGCGCGTGCCGGGGGTTTATTGGGCTCCGGGCACGCATGCGTTTATGGCAGTTTGTATGGATTGGTGGGCGATGCGGATCGGCGATGAATTTGCGACGGAGGTGAGGCTCGTTTTGCTCGCCTGCGTTGCGTCATCTTGCATGGGGACGAACAGGGCATGGGCATGAGCGCCACCTGGTATGCTTGCCGATGGTGAGGGGGCGGCTTGTTTGTTGGGGAAGGCGGATTTTGCGGATGAGACCGCTACAGTGCTGGTGGCTGTCGCGGTTGGTGTGCTCGCTTCAATAATCGAGGATTGAAGATGAGATATTGCACCACGTGGTTGGCCTGAGTAGACGATATGAGGCTCAACAAACACTTTCGGATGGGAGTTTTCATCCGTCGTAACAGCAGCAGTGGGAACGGCGGGCAGAGCCTGGCTTCCCCCTCGCGCGGATCTGCTGGCGCGGACATTATGCGAGGAGGCGACAGGCGTGGGAGAGGGTGCGACACAAAGCACGTCTGGCGTACTGGTCGCACTGACCGCGAGGGGAGTTTGCGGCACCAGAGGCGTACTGCTTTCATCGGTACTCGGTGCCGCTGCCAGCAATTCGTTACTGGCATTGGTAGTCATCATGCTGCTATCATTCTGCGTAAACAAGATCCAACCTGGAATAATAACAGTCACGAGGAACAGAGAGAGACTTATACAAACCAGAGAAAACGTAAAAAACACCTTGATCCCTCTATGACGAGAGCCACGGTTCCATAACGCCATAAATGTATCAATCATACAATTCCGCTTTCGTTTTGCCGCATCCTTGAAGATTTACAATCATGCTATAGATTGTCTTTTTCAGCGGTGCCTATGCTACCAGTCCGTTTTAAAGCTTTCAGGGGCTGAGTGGCCTCGTCTTCGATGGGACGCGTGATCGGCATTTTGCTGGTGCCGGGCGGAGCGACATAGGCTTCGTGTGCTCGCGGATCTCGCGGTCGCGTGGGCATGCTGCCAGTGGCAGGCTGTCCCGCATGATAGTGCTTGAGGATAGCTTCCAGATACATCGTGCCCTCCAGAGGACGAGGTACTTCGAAGACCTCACGCTTTGACCAGTGTTCCGCCAGAAACGCCAGCGCCCCCTGAAGCGTCGAAACATGCATGAGGCGAGCATAACTAATGACCAGCTGACTTTTACGTCCCAGATAGATGATGCGTTTATTCGTAAACAGAAGCGTCCCCTGATCTCTGGCCGGATAGCGATGGTGCAGCGTTCCGGCCAGAGGCTCTTCACATAACGTAGACTCTGTACAATAATGCGCATGCTCTCCCGGCAAGAGACGTATGGGCACAGGAACGAGAGGCAAAGGATCTTCTTGCAAGCGTCTGGCGAGGCTGGCCACATCGAATCCGTGTTCGCGTAGAGAGCGTTCGATCTGCAAGCGTTTGAGTCTGCGCTCGCGTTGTTCTTTGCGCAGGAGCATCCAGCGAGGAATTTCCAGAGCCGAGAGACCACTGGCCTGAGGCTGATCTTTAAACGTCGTGATTTGCTGGATAGCGAAAGCAGGAACAGTTGAGTGTTCCTGTCCCGGCAAAGGAGTTTCTCTGAGCGTACCACTTTTGCTCATCAAGCGCAACTTCTCATTGCGTTGCGCATTCGCCACGGCCCAGCGTGTCAGATACTCGACCAGCACTTGTGTATCCGGCAGAAGAGGCATACCACGCAATATTTGTATGCCCTCTTGAAAATGGATCTCGAGCCGGACCGATGAGATTCCTAAGATATGACGATAGTACGGTTGGACATACGTAATCGTAGTCAGGGCATAAAAATTGCCGTCTATATCGATCTGATCGTGATAGAGCCGTAATAACCGCCCCCATCCATACGTGCACACAACTAACGGCTCAGGTAACATGTCTCCTATCCTCCCCACAATCCATCCACAACAAACCAGGAGATCGCCTTTGGAGTCCCCATTTAAGACGACGAGAAAAAACTCTTATGGTAACGTGCATCGAAGCATTCGTGCATAGACATCAAGAGGCTTTGGCGGGCGCAAAGCTATTTTTTGCGCCTGCGGAAGACACGCAGCAGTAACTCGGTGCGCAAGGCAGGCCAGCACTGCTGAATGTGAGCCTCTTCCTGCGGACGAGGCGCAGCCTGAGGAGGTCCCCAACGATCGCGTACAAACAGCTCAGTTAAATGCTGGAAAGGCATAGAGCCCTGCGGCAATTGCTGGCGCAACATACGGCTATATTCATAGGGAGTCTGCCAGCCTTTCGGAGCCAGACCGACCCAGCTTGCGATGCGGCAGAAGCGCCAGAACGTGCCCGTCACAAAAGTACTATTGGCGTACAAATTTCGCCACCAGCGCGCCAGCAATGCCGCAAGAAAGACGAAAAACGAACAGAGTAGAATCAGCACCGAGAGCCAGATAAGGATCATCTCATTGAATGAGTTCAGCGGTGCCCCGGTATGCTGCTGACTGCTCGTATTCGGCTCAGCCTTCGTGACGGGAGGAGTCGCCTGCGTGGGAGGAGTGGCGACCGCAGAAGGACTGGGCAGAGGCCTGACCGTCGGCTGTGGAGTAGGATTGGGAGTGATGCTGCTGGCATGAAGGGAATAGCCGGGAGTGGGATCGAAATCGACCCAGCCATAGCCAGGGAAATACGCCTGGACCCAGCTATGGGCATCGCTGCCATCGACCAACCAGACCTTGCGTTGCAGATCATAATGTCCACGGCTAAAGCCATTCATCATACGCGTCGGAATATTCAGGATGCGCGCCATCATCACCATAGCAGTCGCATAGTACGTGCAATAGCCGCGTTTATTTTTCAGCAGATAGTCAACAACATCCTGATTAGCCGGGATAGGCGGATTATCAATTGAATAGGTAAAAACATTGGTATCGCTGAGATGGCTCTCTAAATCACGGAGAGCCGTATACGTATCAGTGGACCCCTGTGTCCACTGGCGGGCCAGAGTATAGACCGTTGGAGAAAGATCATTGGGCAACTGTAGATCCAGGCTCGCGATCTGGTGGTAGTCCTGATCCTCATTCCAGGTAGACATATTAGCGCGAGGTAGAGGAACTTGTTGTAGAGACTCGGGCGAAGCAGCCAGCACATTGGAAACAACCGTATAGCTTTTCCCCTTCTCAAGAGGAGTCGACTGTGTCCAGGCGTTAGCGATGCCACCCAGAGAATAGAGTTGCGTATCAACATCAAAATCGACAGGCTGTGAAGGAGCGAAAATATAGTTTTTTGTACCGCCAGGTGGCAGCTCAATGGTTACTTTCGTGCCGATGCGATTATATGGGGCATCGGCATCCTGTGAAGGTAGAATCTGCCCGGCAGCATAAAACTGATTTTGCAATGAGACTGGTGCTATTTTCCAGGTATGTCCATCAAAAGAGTTATAGGCGAAGCTCTGTAGATAATGGCTGATATCGCTGCTATAGTAGAGTACTTCGCCTGTAGGCAGATGCACATTTCCGGAGATAGTGAGCTGATCGCTAAAAAAGTTTGTCGAGGGCGTGCCAGAAGAGGAAAGCGAGCCAGGATTGAGCGCGGATAAGCGTCCCCCGGCCACAGAATTCCAGACGCCATTGAGCTGATTCCAGATCGCTTTACCGGACGTAGTTTGTTGTTGCGCGGGCAAAATAATGCTGAACACCATCACAATGAGCGTGATAATAGTCGCCACGCGCATAAAACGCAGCGTAATCGAGTGCATCCACGCGCGATCAGTGTGCAGTCCTTCCATCTTCCAGGCAGAGATCTGAGAGACCAGATTCAGGCGAGCAACCAGCAGGAGAAGGGCACCGAGCATCACAACCATGAGATAGCGATGATTATCATTCACATTGAGATAATTGAGATTGACCAGCATAATGGAGCAATAGACCAGAGCGACCAGCCAGGCGAGGCGAGCCCGGTACACCAGCCAGCTACCAAAGTAGCCGAGGAAGAAACAGAGGAAGGCCAAATAGAAGAAAAAGACCATCATACTCACAGATGAACTGAGCGAAGCAATATTTCCCGTTAAAGTAGAGCGCAGTCCAGCCAACAACACCACCCAGCTCGTATGAAATGCGACCAAACTCGTCAAGAGCACAGAGAACCAGTAGCCCAGCAGGCAGGCGGCTAAATGTAAAATAGCCTGTGGGAGTTTGGGAATCTTGGCAATGCACAGCCCAACCAGGAGACCGACCACAGGCGTAAAGAGAAGTGTCTGGCTCTGATTCACCCACTTTGCAGCGATAATAGAGAACACCACACAATACAAAGCGATTGCGAGGAAGAGCAGGGCCAACCACCCTTCTTCGGGTGAGATGAGCAGCAGGCGGCGTTCGTGGGCACGCCGGGCATTTTTAGGCAAGGGTGGCACAGGCTGATTTTGTGGTATGTAAGGTTGCGACGAATAATCCATGTTCTTGTCTGGCCCCGCCTCCCTCGGCGCGCGACCAGGTTCAACGACACTAGACCGCATCAAGTTCTCCTCTGTAAGAACCATCCGGAAATTTCTCTGTAGTAAAACAAGTATACAATGAAATTTACGAAAAGGTTATGTTCTTCCTCATAGCACAAGACAAAATACTCATCTTTAGAGAATAGATCATCATTTTGCATATACCGTTATACTCGCAAAAACGTCTTTTCATGGTTGCATCCATCGTCCACGCGCCCATCCCAGATGTGCATGGCTATTAAATAAACGCACTAACGGCTTCTGCTCGTGCCAATCTACCACGCTAATCGTTGCAGGATCGAGAAAAAGTTGGAAAAGCGTCGTGAGAGGAGCATTGAGGGCAGCGCTCAGGAGCACTTTAATCGGACCGACGTGAGAGACCAGTACGACAGTCTCGCCATGATGTCGCAGATGCAGCGCATTGACCAGCCTGAGCACGCGCACTTGCAATTCAGCAAAACTCTCGCCTTCTGGCGGTTGGCAGACAGGATCATGTTCCCAGGCATAGAGCAGGCGCGCATCCTCGGAGCCTCTCGCAAGCACCTCCGAGCGGGTCAGCCCTTCCCAGAGGCCGAAGCTCCCCTCGCGCAGATCAGCTTCTTGCTGTACGGCGAGAGAGTGGCGTTGTGCGATCGGCACGGCAGTCTGATAGGCCCTTTGCAAAGGGCTGGAATAGACGGCAGAGACAGGCAAAATTGCCAGCGCCTCGGCCAGCAGGTCAGCCTGTTCGCGTCCAGTTGCCGAGAGAAGATCATCGCGTGCGCCAAGATAGCGAAATTCGCGATTTGCCAGAGTTTCGCCATGTCTTACCAGAATCAGGCGGGTCCTGCCCAATACACTATCTCACTTTCTACCAGATCTGCATAGATGAGCAGAGTGCGCATCCATGGTCAATGACTAGCAGCGAATAATTTATGAAAACGGTCTACTTTAATAATACGCAATTATTATCACAAACGTATCAAAACGGTACCCTTAGCTATCTCTCTATACGAAGGCATGAGAGAGAAGACGGTTATGAGCGCGGATAAACAGCGGATGGGCGAGAGGGTCGGAGGGGGGAGAACGGATCGTTTTTTCGGGGACGATAATCGATGGGGTTCGCGGATGGGCGTGTGGGATAGTATAAAGCGTGGGATCTCATCTATATATAGATTAGAATAATATTAGTATAGTTTAATGTATTCTTAGGATTTATAGGAAAACGATAAAATGACTTGTAATGCAACCAAATATTTGTTAGCTTATAATCACAAGATAGAAGCAACCACAAACACCATTCGAGCGAATTCCATTGTACACTGAAAGCCTGTATCGGCCCCAATTATAGAGTGTTTCACGCATAAAGGAGTGAAAAGGTATGGCCGTCGCAATTTCGGTTTTTGCAGCAACCCTTGCCCCTGGCAATATCATTCTCTGGCTAATTGTCGGCCTGATTGCAGGCTTCCTGGCCAGTGCAGTTATGCGGGGTGGCGGCTATGGTATTCTGGGAGATCTTATTGTTGGCCTCATCGGGGCATTTATCGGTGGGCTGATCGTGAACCTGCTTGCCCCCAACAACACATTCGGCTTCTGGGGGAGCATCGTGATAGCCTTTATCGGTGCCTGTATCCTGATCGCGATCTTGCGCGCCGTGAGCGGATCTCGCCGCACCTTCTAACTAACGGCAACCGGGGAGGAGACAAGCCCCTCCCCTACAAGATCATCCAGGGGAGTTTGCTGGGACCAGAGAGATGTTCTCTGGTCTTTTTTTGTGCTGTAACGTGTGAGCTGAATTCTTCAACTTTTCATTTTTCTACACGTATACGCTACAGAGCCACCTATGATATGCAATTATTCCCTGTAGTAATACAACAACATCCTATCAAAGATCCCACAAGATACAAATATTGAAATATATAAATTGAATAGGAGTAGCAGCGATGCAGATTACCATTCATACCATAAACCTTGGGCAAATTTTACAGCCTGGTAGTATCATTGCCTGGCTACTTATGGGATTGATCGCGGGCTTTCTGGCCACCACATTTGTGCGAGGTCGTGGTTTCGGCTGCCTCGGTGACACCATAGTTGGTCTGATCGGGGCATTTATTGGCGGCATTCTCGCCAATGCGTTGGAACTGGGACATTTTGCGTTCTGTGGCAGCGTCTTCATCTCGTTTATTGGCGCAGTCATTTTTGTCGCGCTTATACAGATTTTTACAGGTGAACGAGGATAGGATAGTTCCTGCGCCAGCGCAATAAATACGCATCAACATAAGGGGTCGCGTGGGATGGTATAAAACACATCCCCTACCTGTTATCGAGGGCAAGAGGGCCGGTGGGGAAACGCAGATCCCGCGTGACGTGATTGACCCTATTTTATGCGTATGGGAGAGGGACAGAAGCGCCTCTCCCAGCAGGGCATCGGGTATTTATTTTACCGATGAGAAGAGATCGCCGATAAATTGGCTTAGCTGGACCAGGGCCGGGCCTAGCAGGGAAAGAAATGGCAGGATCGCGGGCAGGCTCAGGGTCGCAAACATACGCCTCACGACCTGAATTTGTGCGGGCCAGATGGGAAACGTTTCTTGTAAAAGATCATAGCGGCGTTTGAGTTCCGCCATGCGATCAGTTCCACGCTTGATTTCGCCCGCATCCTCGCTACTGGATGGGGTGGTGCTATTGATCGTGGCTTGAAATTGATCGGCCAGCGGTTGGAGGACAGCATCGCGCGCATCTTGCATGACCTGATGGGGGGCAAAGAGCCAGCCTAATAATAGTGTGGGAGCCAGTGACAGATAGAGCAGGCCGACGATGGCCGCTTCCCAGAGCGAAATTCCAGAAGTGCTGGCTTTGGGGATCGCGAGAAAAGAGGCGTTGACGAGCAAGGCGATGATACCGATCGTCGTGACAATCCCCACGCTGACTCCCAACATCTGCTCGATAGTGCCAAGGCCACCAGAACCATCGGGATGCAAAGGATTGACATTAATTTTGAAGGTGCGAAATAATGCGCTCGTGTTGAGGAGGGCTACGAGCATACGAGCAATCGCAATAAATGCGGAATAGAGCATGATAGAATAGAGCACTAAAAAGCCTATCCGGTACATGAATTGCTGCGTTTGCTGCGTGACCTCCACTGGATCGACCATGGGCACACGAGGCTGCAAGACGCTCGTAAATTGATCTACGCTGATCAGACGATAGACGGCATAGGCTACAACCAGGACAATGGCCCCCACCGTCCACCAGGGACTATCCACCTGGGCCACCAGACGTTGTAGAAACTGCGCATACGTTTTTGTCACCGATTGATCGTCACGGCAGTCTCCTACGATATTGCGCGCCCTCAAGCTATTAAAAAGATCTGCTATCGCAGCGGGCAAGCGGAGACATTGAAACGCTAACAGAGGAAAAGCGATGAGTGCTTGCAACAGGTCGCGCACAATATCTGCGGTCTTGAGACCAAAATCCCAGATCAGAGGCGGGAAAAAAACCAGCAACACGGAGATAATCATAGTGACAACGACAACTGTCACATCATTCCAATGCAACACATCCCGCAATAAAACAAACAAAAGATCTCGGCTATAGAGTTGTTTGGGCGTGAGCTGTTCAGTGGTAGCGGGGGAGACGGATTGTTGAACAGCAACGGTTCCAGTGGTTGCTTCCATACGACACCTCCACAATATTACTTATAGAAAGAGGATGAGAAAGTAACTACTCTCATCCTCTTTTATACCACCACACCTGATAAAAATGCTAGTTTCTTCTCAATCAAGATTCATCCCTATCCGCGCATCAATATTCTTCTATCTTCTCTTATGCCTGAGTGGCGTTCAGGAGGGTAACGCCGAAATCGGGTTGCAGAGTCAGGGCGCTCCCAAAGATCTCCAGTTGCCCATCGACGGTAGTGAGCAGGCGCTGTACTTCTGCGGCTCTCTGCGCAGGGGGCAGGCTCTGCCAGTGCGTCGAAGTCGCACCGGAGGCCAGCGCCTGGAGAATGCGCGCAACCACGGCACTGACAATTGGCGTGGCGAAAGAAGTACCAGACCAGAAGGCCCAACCGTAGGTATTAGGCGCGGGATAGTCAGGGAGAGCGGGCGTGTGTACCTCTGGAGCGGGATAGGAGGTAGAGGTATAGACGCCCTTCAAGGCATCCAGGTGGTGGCCATTCTGGACTTCTTCCAGCGTGAGTGCGGCACCTCCGTAGGTGGCAATGCCGTTATGCAGCGTCGCAGCTTGCGGCGAATTGCTATAGAGTGCGGGCTTACCCTGTCTGTCCACGGCGGCGACCGAAATGACCTCGGGGAAGGCGGCGGGATAGTGCGGGCCAATGCGCTTCGGCACAGTGGGCGAGTTCGAGTCATTTCCGGCCGCAGCCACCACGACGGCTCCGTGCGCCACCAGATTCTGGACCACCAGATGTAAAGCAGAGCGCAACAGACCAAGCTCTATGGCTACCTCCGATTGCGTGCCCATCTTAGCAAGATCGTCCGAGCTATACCATATCTGCGGCAAGAGCTCATCGTCCGGACCAACCACCAGACTGAGATTAACGACGACCGGCTGCTGATAGAGATCTCCCCCCACAGCCATGCGTGTGGAGATCGTATTGAGCGTGCCAATCAGAGTGCATAGATCGCCGCCACCAAGGTCATTTAAGACACGAATATGCTCGATGCTCGCTTCCGGCACCAGATCGCGAATAATGCCACTCACAAACAGACCGTGATCGGGCATATTGAATGCATAGGCATTCCCATGAATATCGCGTCCGGCAGCGGGCTGATACTCTGACGAAAATCTGGCCTCTTCCGGCAAAAGCTGATAATGCAGCTGATAGAGTGAAGGCTCCTGTGCCTCGCTCGCTAAGCGTTGCAGCAAGCGATTATGCTCTCCGGCCTGCTGAGCAGCGGCGGCGAGCGGTTGCGTTTGCGTGCTCAGAGCAGGCATCGTATCTAAGACGAAGACATGCACTCCTGCGCCTCGCTTATCCGTCAGGAGCGAGTCAGCAGCATTTACCGCAGGCAGATTAATCGGCCACTGGCCTGGAGTCGTCGCGCTGCTCTCATCCGAGGCCACAGGGACGGGTGGCACCCCGGGTCCACTGCCGACCATACAAGGGGTAGCACTGCCAATCCAGTGGGGAGCAGCAGCAATCACCGGGATCTTGCTTTCATGCTTGAGCATCGCCAGATTAGTATTGATCAGATTAGCAACCTTGCAGGCGTCCGACTGTCCAGCATTTGGACTCCACCACTCAGCCACGATGCTCGGATCAGGGACAGGGGCCGGGACAGGAGAGACCGAGAAGAAGCCCACAACGGTCGTGCCCGAGCCAGCGGGCGTAGGGAAAAGATACTGGCCTTGCTGGTCATGAGCGACGTGAGCGCTGACCGGGGCAAGCTTTTCAGGGCCAAAGGGGCTCAGACGATAGCTATAGAAATTCAAGAACTGATTGAGGTCATCGAGCCGAATAGCATCCGCAATGCTTTGTGACGCGAGGGGCAGATCCAGTTGAAAAACAAGCATGACCTCGTTTTCCAGCCAATAGTAAGTATCGACATCTTGCCAACCAGGCAACGAACCAGCATCATACGTTTCGGGCATACTTTCCCTCCCTATATCGCTTCTCTACAAAAGTATCTCAGGTTTCCATTCCATCTATAAAACGAGCCCTATATCATTTTTTAGTGGATGAAACATCTTTTAGCTATTTTCGGTTTTCAGGCAATTCAAGGGGTCCGGCATCGCCAACCAGACGGAACGCAGACCAGTAATAGGGATGGTTATAGGGGGTGCCCTCCCTCGCCAGGAGAGCACATTGCGCGCTGCGGAGCGCCTGAACCTTGCTCTCACCGGCAAATAGTTGCAGGTAGAACGATTGCATCAGCTCATTGGTGGCAGTATCCTCGACGGGCCAGGAGCTCATCACCAGCGACGACACCCCGGCAGCCAGAAATGCCCGGCCCAGGCCGAGCTGCTCATCGCCGCCACCGCTTAAAGCCAGGCCCGTTTCACAACCGCTGAGCGTTACCAGCTGGCAGGATTGCAGATCCAGATGAAAGGCATCCAGAGCAGTCAGCGGGCCATCAGCGAGAATGACAGAAGAGAAATTGGGGGCATCGAGTCGGCTCTTCCCGTGTGTTGCCAGATGGATCACAGGCGCACCCTTTGCCACCTGCATCAGCCGGGCAATCGTCGCCTCCTCTTGCAGATAGCACGCGCCCTGGAGCAGAGTTGCAATCGTGCGCGCTTCCTCCAACGCGCGCAGAATCTCCTGCTGACCGGCGTAGCCAAAGACTTGCGGGGCTTTGTACTCAGAGGACGGAGATACAGCGAGCGTCAGCGGTGCAGAGAAGCGCGTCAATGTACTGGTTGCAGGAAGATAATTCAGCTGAAAGCGCTCTATAAGATAGTGTGAGCCGGTATAGAGCGCATGGAAAGGGACCGTATGCAAGGGACCGTACGGCACAATCGTCAGGAGCTTCACCTCGGGAGCACATTGTTCAACAACGGGAGCAATCAGCAGGCGATAGAGCTTATGAAGCAGACGACGAATTGGCTGCAAAGGCGGGTGTAGCGCATCACCCCAGCCTCCAGGTTGCAAATGCGCGTGCAAAAAGGGCAACAGATGTTCCAGCTGCTCCGTTCCGCCGGGAATCGCATAAAAATTGAGCCCCTGCGCGGACAATACAAAAATCGTCAGCTTCTCTTTTTCCAGAAAATAGGTGAGGACCAGCTGATCCGCGGCAACATGCTGCTGTATTTCCTCAATGCGGACCACCTTTTGCACGCGTTGTTTGAAGCGCTCATGATCTGCCTGCGGAGTGCCGTCCACAGCAGCGTGGTCTGGTTGTCTGAGGATATGAACGCGCTCGGACAGCTCGCTCAAATGCTCCTCGCAGCGTAACAGCTCAGCCTGAATCATCTCGCGGTCGAGAATCGTCTCCGCGCTTGCGGCGATACGTGCAAGCTGCATACTATAATTGCGATACGCCCGACGCCACTCTTCCAGCTCACGTTGTAAGCGCAGCAACGTCACAGATTTTTCAACAGCTTCAGCCTTTTGTGCCTGTAATGCAGATTGTTCTTGCGTCGTAGATGCCATAGCCAAATACTGACGCAGCACAACAGAGCGCCCTCGCTCCAGATAGCGAAACGCCTGTGCCGCATCCGTGCCACGCAAACTCAACGCAATCATATCCTCGTATACCTGCCAGGTGCGATGCAAAAACGAGGGAGAAAGATCGTGCGCCAGATCTATCAGCATACGTTCTATCTGGCGAATTGCGCGCGTATAGTATCTCGTCGAGCGTTGCATATCGCCGCGCAACAGAGCAATTTTGCCGAGAAGATGCTGGCTCTGATAAAACTGCTCCTGCAAATTATGGCTGCTGGCCTGTTTCCCGGCCTGCTCACAGATCTGGCTGGCCTGGAGAAACAGGCGGATGCGTTCTTGCGCGTCGGTTGTCTGTTGTGCCTGGAGAATGCTCGCAGCGGCCTGCACAAGATAGGCGCGAACGAGGCGATCGTGCTGAACATTGCGAACAAAGAACTCATAGATCTCGTTCACCAGCGAGAACGCCTGATCCGCGGCCCCCATCTCCACCAGGAGCTCGGCTTGCTGGAGTCTGGCAGCCGAGGCGTGATGACCGAAACCGCCACGCGTGAAAAGAGTCTCAGCCTCATCCAGCACCTGAATAGCTTCCTGCAAGCGCCGCGAAGCAATCAGCGCATACGCATACTCGCTCAGCGCCTCACCAGTATCAAGAGAAGCGCCCAGGCGGCGATAGGTTGCCACGGCCTCCTCGGCAAGCAAGCACGCCTCACGCACGCGCCCCAGTTTTACCAGACAGGTAGCCATATGCGTATGAATATGTGCCAGCAAACGAGGATCGTCGATAGCGTTGTGCTGAAGCAAATCGCGGCCCTGATAATAGTGGCTCAGGGCCGAGCCATAATAGCCCTGTACATATTCCAGGTCTGCCAGATTGACCTCAACTTCCGCCATAGAGTGCGTCTCTTGCAGTTCAGTAAAACTCTGGAGGCTCTCCAACTGATAGCGAACAGCGAGCTGGAACTCGCCAATAAAAGCGAGATTGCGAGCGTAATTCACCTTCGTCATACTCATATAGCGTTTGATCAGCGTTGCGTCCTGATCTGGCAGCGTGGGCAGAAGAGTGAGCATATCCTCGTACAGATGGAGAGCCTCGCGATACCTGCCCAGCTGAGTATAGATCACAGCAGTATTGTACTCGACCACGCAGGCCCAGAAAGATTCCCCTAAGCGCAAGAGCGTCTGACGGGCCTGTTCAGCCTGTTGCAGAGCCTCATCGACACGACCCAGCCAGGAGGCAGAAATAATCCAGCTAATGCGACTGCGTGCCCAGCCTCTTTCGTCAGCCAGATCCAGAAACTCCTGGCCCGCTTCATCCAGAGCCTCTAAAGCGGCCTGATGAGAGCCGAGCGTGCGTAAAACATTGCCGCGAGCGATCAGGCCAAGAGCATGGGACGTTCTATGCTTCGTCTGTTCGCCAAAAAATATCAGCAACTCCGCCAGCTTGAGCGACAAGAAAGGGTCCACACGTTCAGCGACCTGAGATTCCTCCTTGAGCAAGCGTCCAAAACTGGCATAATCGTCCAGCTCAGCAAGGTGGCGATAAATAGAGACGCGACCTTCCTCAAGAGAAAGGTCGCGCAACTGCTGTAGCAAGAGCTTCTGGTCCATAGTATGTATCATTCCCTGATAAGCAAATGTTCTCCTCCCACACCGTTTTTGTGTGGATACGACCTATTGAAAGTATACATCAATTATTTTCTATTGACAGACCCTCAATCACCACTTCTGCCATCGGTACATATAAATGCATCGTAAAAGTACCGGGGGGTACATTTTTAAAAACGAGATTGCCCAGATCATCGACTTGAGTATGCATCAACAATTGCTTCACCTCATAGGCAGCGCCCTTTTCATCCTCATGAATAATATAGAGTTCTGCGAGAATGCCCTCGAGTTCTTCAAGGAACTCGCCGGGGTCAGCGGAGCTCAGGAGACCGATTAAGAGCACCTCGCCATTGCTGGCGCGAGACAGGTGAAGAGAGATATTGAGGTCATTCGCGCGATACTGGCGGGGCCAGGAGTGAGAAGAAGGGGGAGGGGAGTCGTCTCCGCGTAAGATCAGTTGAGGTTGCCAGGGAACGAATAGCGCAAAGATGCGCGCAACCCTTTCCCGAGGCATCACAGGAGCCTCGGGAAAGGGATCGAAATTTGCCAGCAGTTGCCGTATTTCCGAGAGCTCGTGGGCACAGAGAGGACATATGCGTACATGGGCATCAATCAAAAAAACATCATCGATGGGCAGATAGCCAGCACAATACAGATTTAATCTGGTTGGGTCCGGGCACTCGCTCCGGTAGAGTTTTTTGAGCAGAAAATTGTTAGCAGTTGTATATGTAGTAATTTGCGTTTGACAGAGGGAACATTGTCTCACATGAACTATTTTCTCCGACGGCAAAGGATCGTCATCGAGCACATGCCTCCAGAGCTCCTCTTCATTGGGGGCCATTGGGTGTGAACATTCATTCATAATACTTTCCCTCATGTCTCTTTTTTTGCACCATTGTTACCTCGCAGCTGTAGTATTAATTATACAGCTTGAAACTATTATCGCTGTATAAACGGCATGCGGGCTACTTTTAGGGTGTTGATTTCTTACATACGAGGGATGGATTGAGCATATATCGCTACTTCTGATTGCTTTCAATTGTCTGATTTCTTCAATTGCTGTAAAAGCTCAAGGAATTTTTCATATACTAATTCCCAAGCTTCCAGCGTATCTTATCGGCATTTCTCAATATCCGCTCCATGATATTGCGTTTCAAGCGATAGATCTCATCCTCGCTACTAAACTCCTGAGGGCAATAGCGGATAATCTCACGAGGTTTGAGATTACAATGAAAATGTAAATAGGCGACGCGGCGCTCTTTCGCCCCGGATAACAGTCCCTGAACCACATCCCAGAGTTCATTTTGCAGGTAGGTATCCTCGAAAGCGGGCTCATCAGGATGCCCATAGTCCGGGATTGGCTCTTCGCGCGACTTCGAATAGGCGCGCAATGTATCCATAATAGCACAATTCAGGCAGAGATGGAGATAGTTCAGTGCGGCAGCCAGAGTAGAAAAGATCAGCTGCTGATCACTGACAGCGCGCCAGAAGCGGGCAAAGGTATCATCGATATAGCTTTGCTCATCAGCATAGCGTAAAGCTGATTCTTTATGTGGATGGCGATTAACCCATAAACGTACATTTTCGTTAAACTGGCGCAACAAGACAGCCCAGGCCTCATGATTTCTTTCGCTCACGGCTCTGCGGAAAATTTCCAGGCAATATTTATCATCGCTTGGTTCTTTCCGGCGGTAACGAATAAGTTCAAGAGAACTCAACTCGCTCAACTCACGCAAACTCATCTCTTTAGGAGGCTTGTCCATTTTAATATCCATCGCTTTTTACCTACTTTTCCCTTCAGCAGGGCCGGAGTATGGTACGATCTGTTCCACAATTTCCCTCTAGCCTACTAAACGTAATAGTCTCGTTTCGCTCCAATACATTTTGTAACTTTTACAAAGCTGATTCGTATACCTCCACTAAATACCCTTCTCTAGTACAAGAAACACAAATTTGCCAGGTGAGGATACGCCTGGTAAAAATAGCCATATGTATCAATAGATTGAGTCGCAAAGCGCGATACGGCAAATGTGCTATTTCTTGCCACTTCAGACCAAAACAGGTATACTCTCTATAGAAGTAAGATTACCTTTAGCAGAGCTAGAACGCAATGTGTTACCTAACCAGCAGAACGTTAGCTAGTTCACCTTTCTCGTTCGCTTAGGGGATTGAGCATCCCTCACAAAAAGCGCTCTCCCATTCTGGGAAATTCTTTGCTGCCATCAGGCAGGGGTATCACTGATCCAAATCTGGTATACTGGCCCCTGTGAGGCTATTAGGCAATGTATAGAAAGATTTTGCTGGGTGTTGATGCGGAGCTCTCTCCTGCTACACAACGTGCGCTTCTTACGGCCTGCGAACTTTCGCTTCAGGCCTCGCCTCGTTATTCGCTTCTGCTGCTCACAGTAGTTCCTGCCACGCAGGCAAGTACCGTGCACCCTGGAATTTACATCGGTCAGCTTTTGCCTATTACCGCGCCCTCCTGGCAAAAGAGTCAGGCTGAAGAGGTTTTACTGAAAGCGCGCCGGTTGCTTGAGCAGCATGGTATTGCAAAAGAGTATATTGAGAACTGTGTGCGTGTGGGCATTGTGGCCGAAGAAATTGCCAGAGTGGCACAGGATCAGAATGTCAGTATGATCGTGCTGGGGAGTCGTGGCGAGTCATGGCGGCAAAAGCTGCGCCGTTTTTTCATTGGCAGTATTTCACGGCGCGTGCTACAACTTGCGCCCTGTCCCGTCGTCATTGTCGTTCCTCCTCGGGACAGGCCACAAAGTAGTGATCTGGTCAGCTGGTACGAAAACGCCATTACGCGCTACCTGAACGAACACCAGGGATCACTCGCGGTCTTCGTTCCCAGTGACGTCGCGGAACAATTCGCTCCGTTCGATAAGAGCGTGGGCGAACTCGAAATCCGGGCCGCCACACAGGCGCTAGAGAAGCTGGCCTATAGTGGCACCCTCTTCCGTCACCAGATTGCCAATGAAGTGCGTTACGTCAACGATTAGCGCTTATCCCAGGAGCGCCGCCAGCTCTGCGCCTGTATTTACGGGAGTTTGACAGGCAAAATTCTGGCAGACATATGCACTGGCACGATTGTCTTTCAGGGGGCGATCGGCCAGCAACGCCACCGTCTCCATCGCCACAGTATTCTCAGGGGCAGCACAGGCCAGGACGCTATTAGGCAGATAACGCGCATTGACGACCTTGAGAAGTTCCTGAGTTGCGGATTCAGCCGGGTCACCAATCAAGGCAATTTCTTTGCTCGCCGATAAGACGAAATCCAGGCCATTGATCACCTGCGCAAAGAACTGGGGATGTTGCAGGACCACAGTCGACAAGCCCTGCAAATACTCTTCAGCGCGCTGGCGATAGCTTTGTTCTCCACTCAGAGCAGTCAGGCGCAACAGAACCTCGGCGGCAATACTGTTGCCAGCGGGAATAGCATTATCCATAATATCTTTCGGGCGACTGACCAGCGTCTCATGATCCTTACCCGTATCAAAAAAGCCGCCGTGCTGCTCATCGGCAAAGAGCGCAATCGCCTGATCCATCAGCTCACGCGCCTCGCGGAACCAGCGAGGATCAAAGCTCACCTCATACAATGCCAGCAGGCCGTCAGCCAGAAAAGCGTAATCTTCCAGATAGCCATTCAGATGCGCCCTACCATCTTTATAGGTACGCAAAAGGCGACCATTCTGACGCATAGTAGCCAGCAAAAACGTCGCATTGCGCTGCGCAACCTGGAGATAATCAGGACGATCGAGATAGCGGGCGGCCTCGGCAAAGCTGCGCAACATCAGGCCATTCCAGGAAGTGAGAATCTTCTCATCGCGTCCCGGCTTGATACGCTGCTCGCGGGCCTGGAAAAGTAGCTCGCGGCCCTGCTTGAGGCGCGCGCGCAATACGTCCAGACTGATATCCTCCACATCGGCAAGTTCCTGCTCCGGTTGGCTGACATGCAGAATATTCTTGCCCTCAAAGTTGCCCACGGAACTGACATCATAATAGCGCATAAACGTGCGAGAGATCTCAGGCGGCAAAATCTGCTCGACCTCGCGCGGCGTCCAGACGAAGAATTTGCCCTCTTTGCCTTCGCTATCCGCATCCTGAGTTGAATAGAAACCGCCCTCGGGCGAGAGCATCTCACGGACCACATAATCCAGCGTCTCTTCAGCGATACGGCGATAAAACGCTTCCCCGGTGACCACATATGTATGAAGATACAGCCGACTGAGCAGAGCATTATCGTACAGCATCTTCTCAAAGTGAGGAGTCAGCCAGTGAGCATCCACCGAATAGCGATGAAAGCCCCCTCCGAGCTGATCGTAGATACCCCCCTCGGCCATATGACGCAGCGAGCTCTCGACGACTTCCAGTGCGGTATTAGTAGCATCATGGGTCTCAGAAGAGATCTCGCCGCGTTGTTGATGCAGATGCATGCGCAATAAGAACTCCAGAGACATCGTATTGGGGAATTTGGGAGCGAGGCCAAATCCGCCATGCCGCTCGTCGAACTCCGAGATAATACTCTGGCTGGCCTGCACAAGCGTCTCCACCGCAGGAGCGGCTGTTCCCTGACGTGCGGCACGAGCTTTTAGAGGAGCGCTGCTTCCCTGGCGCAAGAAATTTGCCAGGCTCTCCGCCTGCTCCTCAATCTCCGCATGTTGTTCACGGTACGCATTCGCCATCGTGAGCAAAACGCGGGGGAAGCCGGGCATCATCTGCGCGCCATACTGCCTGTCCCTTGGGGGGAAATAGGTGCCGCCGTAAAAGGGACGGCCATCAGGCAGAAGAAACATAGTCATAGGCCAGCCGCCCTGATGAGTAATAGCCTGAACCGCCTGCATATAGATGCCGTCTATATCGGGGCGTTCCTCACGATCTACCTTAATAGAGACGTACTCCTGATTCATCAGCGCCGCAATCTGCTCATTTTCGAACGATTCGTGCGCCATCACATGGCACCAGTGGCAGGCGGAATAGCCAATACTCAACAGAATCGGCTTATCTTCCTGCTTTGCCTTCGTCAGCGCCTCCTCGCCCCAGGGATACCAATCCACAGGGTTATGTGCGTGCTGCAACAAATACGGGCTCGTCTCGTGAATCAAACGATTTGTATATTGAGAATGGCCTTTATCATGACCATCATGGACCGTCTCGCTATTACTCATCAGCATTCTCCTCTCCGGTCATAACACAGTATCACCCTGGCTATTGTACGACATTCCGGAGAGAGAGAGCTACAGGCCCGAGACATATGCGGTAGTGGCTAAAAGCGCCTAAAAAGCGCTGTTACATAATTTTATTTCGAGAAAAGAGAGAAATAATAATCTAAGGCTGGTACTTATTTCCCTTATTACCGTGTGTGACACACGATTTGTTTTCAATCGTGGTACCATACAGGCGAGAGATTCCTCTCGATCAAATGGAAGGATAAAAATTGCTCCATTGCTGGTTCATTTTTATTGCAGCCATGCCAACAGCCAGTTTTTGCTGAATATCGCTGGATATCATAAAGTACGATTTTTTCTATGCCACACAAAGAATTCAAGAGAAATTTAGCCGGGCAGGGGATTTTTAGCCGAATCGAGACATGTAAGATTGATAGTGCTTTGGTCATATATGTATGTGTTAGCTATTTCATCATCGCAGTTGTATTTCGCTCAATCATGCAGACCAAACAGCGTACATTTGATTATTCAGCTTGATAGATACACATTGTAAATACACATTTATAAATAAGTTATTTTTCACGAAGCGAGACTTTGCGAGGACTACATGAAACAAGAAAAGCCAGGAGCATATTTTCCCACGCGTCAAGCCAATCGTCCGATACGACTAGTCAAACACCATCCACCATCATTTGACGAACCAACATTCAGAGAGAGAAGCTTCGGTAGTGCCGGGCAGGCAGAAGTAGACATCGCAAAGCTACCGACGAAACGATTGCCGTTATTCTCCGATCCAGAAGCGCTCAGAAAAAGCAGAGCGGCCCTCACGCTCTCACCGGAAGATTATAGAGAATTAGATGGCCAGTTAGATGATAACTTCGATCTGAGCAACAT
Source organism: Ktedonobacteraceae bacterium (assembly GCA_035493895.1). Lineage (GTDB taxonomy): Bacteria > Chloroflexota > Ktedonobacteria > Ktedonobacterales > Ktedonobacteraceae > DATJHM01. The sequence continues at coordinate 33,505 of DATJHM010000147.1, read as the reverse complement.
CAATACCATGCAATTGATGCAGTTAAGTGGAGTGATGCGCTCCATATCAGCATCATCCCAAATGCCAGCGATAGATATCAAAAAAGCCGTTACAGGATCAATCCCGGCCGTCAGTGCCAAACCGCAGCCGAAATGGAAAGCGATTCTGAACACGCCAGCCGCGCGAGGAGCGATCGGGCTGGCAGTAGGTGTCGCCATTATCTATCTGATGAGCCGTTTAATTGACTTCAAAGCGACAACGGCCGTCATTGAAAGTAGCCTGACAACCCCGGCGGACATCTTGCATATCTGTCTTGCGGGTCTGGCATTCGTAGCCGCCTTCACATTTCGCGGGATACGCTGGACAATTTTCTTGAACCGCGTGGAGAAAATCAGCGTCTTTAAAGTCGTGCGTATTTACTGGATTGGCGTATTTATCAACTTCTTGCTGCCAGTGCAAGGAGGAGAGCTTGCCAAGAGCGTGATATTGAAGCGCGTGGCAAATGTACCGATCAGCCAGTCCTTGCCAACCGTCGCCATAGACAAAGCGCTCGACCTGATGCCAGTCCTTTTTATTATCGCGATCATGCCATTTATTCCTGGCATGCCAATGGACAATATCTCGCTCTGGCTGATACTCGCCCTGGTTGGGGGCATACTCATCGGCCTCGTAGTGGTGGTGGGATTGGCCGCATGGAAGCGTAGTGCAGCAATCGCGCTAATCAACTTTTTCCTGAGATTACTCCCTAAAAAGCTTGGTGGAAAAATCGAAGGATTTGCAATGGGCTTTGTAGATTCGTTGCTGGCCGGAGCAAGCAATCCTGCCTCATTCATCCCGGCGATCTTCCTGACCGGATTAGCAGTGACCTGCGAAGGCATTTTCGCCTGGGAAGGCTTTCAGGCCGTACAATTGAGTATGAACTTTGGCCTTGCCACGTTCGGATATGCCGTCTATACCCTGTTTGCCATACTGCCAACGCCGCCTGCGGGTCTCGGCACCAACGAGGGAGCAAAAGCAATCGTTTTTACAACGCTCCTGGGCTTCAATAAAGTCAAAGTAAATGCGATGGCGATCCTGGTCCATCCAGTATGTGCCATCCTGATCGGAGCCATTGGCCTGATTTCGCTACAGACGCTCGGGATAACGCTCTCCAGCATTTTGCAAAAGCAGGAAGGCAAGAAATAAAGAACACAGAGACGCGACGAATAACAGAGTATGTTAGTAGTTCTGACCTATCACTTGCATGCGCCGTGCTTGCGTGTCGTACAATACCTATGCACACTTATCTTTTTACGAATGTGGTATGGCTCGACCTTATGGATACACCCGAAAACTACTACGCGACGCTTGGCGTAACGATGGACGCAGATACAGATACGCTGAAACGAGCGTACCGTCAACTGGCGCGACGCTTTCATCCTGATCTCGCGGGTCCCGATGGTGCGACCCAGATGAAACGCATCAATCGCGCCTACGCAGTTTTAAGTGATCCCGAGAAACGCCAGAGTTATGACACGGTTATCGGCGGCATCATCGACCTGCGTGGTGGAGCAGTCCGCGCCCGCATGCGTCCTCGCCCACACGACTTTGATCCCCACGAAGACATCGAATTCTCAGGCCTGAACATCTTTAGCTCAAAGGGTCCCTTGCGAGCCGGTCCTTCTCTACAGAGTTCGTTGGGAGTGATCACGACGCTGAACAGCGTGCAGACCGTGGGGGGGCTCATGATTGCGGCAGGCTCATTAGATAGCGTGGGGAAGATCTGGAGGCTGAACACAGAGAGTATCGCCGAGCCGATACAATTTGCCGCAGATCCGTCGTTTACCATTGAATCGTTGCGCGAATTGCGCTTCTCCGAGGCAGGCACGCTCCTGGCTGGTTGGGGACGTCTCCACCTGCATGTGTGGGACGCCTATCACGGTACCCGTCTCTGGAGCTATGGCCTGACCGAGCGCGCAGTCTCAGCCCATTATTCTCTTGACGCCACACTGCATGTGCAAGCAGACGGTCAGCGTACGATACGAATGGCGCTCCCGCTTTTACGGGAGGATACACGTGGTCCGCGAGCACTGGGAGTACGGGGGAGCGATATTGTAACGCACGCGCTCTCCTTGCCGCAGGAGACAGTGAACAACGTCAACGAGCCGCTGGTCTGTACAGAAGAAAGTATTGAAAAGCGTCAATTCTGGGCAATTCGTCTGCGTGCGCTATCGCAAGATCAGAGAACGCTGGTCACGCTCTCCTGCGCGCATGTGCGAGATGAAGCGCAGGAGATGGTCATCGTGCGTACCTGGAATTTAAGCAGCCGGGCCCGGCTGGGCGGGCGATTGCGGCCACAAATCACCACATCCATCTTATTGGGGCGCTGTGCCGATTGTACGCCGCCCTATGCAATTACGCCAGACACCCGCATCCTGGCGTTTGTTTCTAAAGGGAACAACATCCTGGTTTGCGACACACAGGCAGGGACCTACACAGAATTTGGCAGCGGCACAATGGGAAGTAGTTCGCGCCTGGCAATTTCGCCGGATGGGGAATGGCTGGCAATTGCCCGTGAAGATAGTGAGGTCAACGAAGGGGTGATCGATCTCTGGTCAATTGCAACGGGGCAGATCATGCAAAAGCTCTATCATCCCTGGCAGATCAGCGCATTGCATTTTGCGCGCAGGCAACTCATCGTCGCGCTGACGGATGGGACTATACAGGTATGGGAATAGATAATTGTTGCCATACCGCGTATTCGCTCGTTCGTGTAGTATGGTGTATTCAAGAAATCTTGTTCAAAATCTTTCTCTCAGAGAAGCGAGGTCTTATTTTATGCGTATTTCCGTCATTGTCCCTGTCTACAATGAAGAAAAAACAGTGGCAACGGTTCTTGCATTACTCGCCAGGGTTCCACTTGATCTAGAAGTTATTGTAGTGGATGATGCTTCAACCGACCGCACCTGGCAGATTTTGCAAGAGCTTCGCCAGAAAGAGCCATTCAGCACCTATCATTACATTCGCCACGAACGGAATCGAGGCAAGGGGGTAGGTCTGCGCACAGGCTTTGGTCTGGTCACAGGTGATATCGTCACGATCCAGGACGCCGATATGGAATACGATCCCCAGGATCTTCCTCGTCTGGTTCGTAAATATGAAGAAGCCCATGCAGCTGGACATAAAAAAATAGCAGTCTACGGTTATCGTGATCTCAAGGCGCAGAAATTTTTGACGCGCTGGGGTAACCGTTTTCTGACGCTGGTCACGAATCTGCTCTATGGGAGCCGTATCCACGACATGGAGACCTGCTACAAAATGCTCCCGGCATCCATAGCGCGTGCGTTACCGATGGAAGGGAGACGCTTCGAGATCGAGCCAGAAATCACCTCATGCATTCTGCAAGCTGGATATAAAATTTTTGAGGTGCCCATCGACTACGCGCCGCGTGTGGAAAAGAAGCTTTCGCCCTGGAAGGATGGCTGGCCCGCGCTCGCCATGTTATTGCGCCGACGCTTTAAGAAGTTCGAGCCGTCGATCGCCGAGGAGGCATCCGCAAGCGAGACAAGCCAGACCAGTGCGACCCAGGTGCAACACTAGCACACGAGAAGAAAGAGCAGAACAGAGGCTTTATGAGTCAACGTCCGCATATTTTTGTTACGCAAAAAGTGCCCCAGGCAGCCTATGAGATTCTGGAAGAAGTGGGCACACTCGATGCCAATCAGCAAGACAATCTGATCTGGTCTGCGGGGGAGTTGCTGCAACGCGCTCCCGGCCATGATTATCTCTATTGCCTGGTCACCGACACCATCGATGCGCGCCTGCTTGAAGCCTGCGCAAACGCGACTCCGCGCCTCAAGCTCGTAGCAACAATGGCGGTTGGTTTTAATAATATTGATGTGAACACGGCTTCACGCCTTGGTATTGGCGTCACCAATACGCCAGGTATTCTCGATGAGACAACGGCAGATCTGGCCTTTGCGCTATTATTAGCGACGGCCCGTCGTATTGGAGAGGCAGAACGGTATCTACGAGCCGGGAAATTCACAGGCTGGGGTCCGTCGCTCTTTTGTGGAGCGGAAGTGCATCATAGCACGCTTGGTATCATTGGAGCAGGACGAATTGGTCAGAGCATGGCGCAGCGTGCGCATGGCTTCGATATGCAGGTGCTCTATTATAACCGTCATCGTCTTGCGCGCGAAGAGGAAGAGAAGTACCATCTCACCTACGCCAGCTTCAACGAAGTGCTACAGCGGGCAGATTTTATCAGTCTGCACACGCCCTACACACCGGAGACGCATCATCTGATCAACGCACAGACACTTGCCCTGATGAAGCCTACCGCAATTTTGATTAATACAGCCCGAGGCGCAGTTGTAGATGAACAGGCACTGGCACAGGCGCTACAAGCTGGTCAAATTGCAGGGGCAGGTCTGGATGTCTTTGAGCGTGAGCCGCTGGTTGAGGAGGCGCTGTTACGTATGGAACAGGTTGTGCTGGTGCCACATATTGGTAGCGCCTCCCAACAAACACGTACGAATATGGCCCTTATGGCAGCGAGGAATATCGCAGCACATATTCGAGGAATACAGCCGCCTAACCTCATTAATCCTGAGGTCATGCGAGCGACTAAACAGGCGGGCGAATAATACGAAAACGCCAGGCAGAGTGGCAAAGTACGCAATTTCTGGTAAATAGTTTCAAAGAGGTTGACATTTTGCACACTCTTCTCTATAGTTCCATTATAATATATATATTGTGCCATATGTTGTGCCTTATGATAGCACCATAAAAAATAGGCGGGAGCAAGAGATGACGAGAGCAGGTATCCTCCTGGAAAAAGAGCCGGGCTTAAAAGCCAGCTTTCAAGGAGAGGAACGTCCCTACGTTCGTTGTATTATTGCCGATGCCGCTGATCCTGAACGTCACTTTGAATGTCGTATTTTAGATGTAGAGGACATCCCTAACGCTATTGGTGAAGCAGTTACACTTGAAGTGATACGAGCTATTACCGACCGGCGTAGTGGCGTTGTACGCTTTGATTGTCGTTTGATCCAAATACCAACTTAATGGGGAGTGACCTATGAAGTGTTCTCGCTGCTCCGCTGAGCTTCCTGATTCAGCTACCTATTGCTTTCAATGCGGACAAAATTTCCCAAGCGCGACTCCAAGTGCGTCATCTCAACATCAGTCAGGTTCATTTTCATATCTTCCTGCTGGTACGCCGCCGTGGCCGACATCGGCTCCCACCCTCACACCCAAAGTCACCAGTATAGCTCAACCGGGCGTAGTAGAGTTTAAAGCCTCATCTCAGCCGAAACGCTCTACCGCCAGCGTGCTGATGATGATAGGTCTGGCGCTGCTTGTGCCAATTCTGGGAGCGGCCCTCACCATGGGCACGCTTTTTGCCCGAGGCCAGATAAGCAGCGGAACTCCCAGCACGAGCAAGGGATCGGTTCCCACCACACAACAACAGCAGCAGCCCACTCCTCAGGCAACACCAGCGGCCAATCAGCTACCAACGCCAACTTCAAGCAGAAAGATTAGTGACAACGATCTCAATATGTTACTGCAATATCCCAATAACTGGGATGCCGAGCAGATATACAAAACTTCATCCAGCACATCGCTCGACATACATCCTCACCAGCCTTTGAATATGACATTCCAGGTTGTGCACCTGGCTGATACTATATCAAGTCAATTTCAGAGCCCCAATGATGTCAACCAGAATATGCTTCAAGCGCTGGTCCAACAACTGAGCATCAGTACGATACAACCTATTAGTAGTACCAACGCTCAGCCGACAATCAGTGGCACAACATGGTCACAGCAAGAGGAAGCATTCCAGGTTTCTAACGGCGATACATACCACCTGACCATGCTATCTACGCAACATAACAAATCGTACTACAGTATCTTTTATTTTACGCCCCAGATTTACTACAGCGAAGCCATGACCAAGTATATGCAACCTATACTTCAATCACTGCAATTCATCAAATAGGAAAAAAGTCGCAGGAGGCATCTAGCAGATGCCTCCACGTATGTCCCCCCCTCGTCCCGCGAAATAGCGCCCTCGATAGCATATCTGCTCTACCAATTGCCCTGCGATCCCCCCTACACATTCTACTCGATCAGATATATGATATTGGGAAGAAATTCTATCTTATAGAGAAACATATTCGGCAGGTATTTTTGTATTCCCGCACAAAGATAGATTTTCATCTATGCTATACTAGTCAGAAAGAAACCCTAATTGTCATTGCTATGGGCAGATGTCAGGAAAAACGCGCAACATGCTGCTCATTCGCCTGGAAAAGTGGAGGATGGACGCATGAGTCGTAATACCCTATCTTATCGTATTTTTATTATTTTGCCTCTTTTGTTGGTATTACTGACCCTTTTAGCCGGTTGTGGGAACGTGCCCACCTCTGCGTCTCCAAAAACGAATGCCTCTATACATACTTTTTCGTTGCCCATCACGCAACATTTACACGATCTGGCGAATGTGTTCGATGTGCAACAGAGCGCTTCGAATACTGGTATAGGAATCGTCCCCGGGGAAGAAGTAATCATTCAGAATATAGGGATTGCCTCGGCGCGGGGCGCGGATCAATCTGCCGCCGCAAATCCTTTATCTCAGGCATGCCCTTCGCAGATGCTGCCTGAGCCAGCTCTTCCATGCCACGCTCTGCTCTTCAGCATTGGTCTATTTGGTCAGGCAAGCAGCGTACCTTCTGAGACGCACTTTACAGCCCGGCAAGGAGGAACGCTCTTCCTCGGCGTTAACACTCCCCTCGGCGCAACGAACGCAGGAACTGGGGCCTACGAGGTCAAAGTCATCACAGTACCGCAGGGGGGTGCCGAAGGGCTCTGGCAATATCCCACAAATAATTTTCTCTTGCGAGGGAAGAAAACAGTGCTTTCGATGCAGGCATTCAGCCAACCGGGTCTCATACAACAGGTACTATTTACAGCAACGGTCGCAGGTAAAGCTCCGATTCCCATCTGTAGCGCAACGAAGCCAACGGGCACAACTTATTCCTGCACCTGGAATCTTGCCAGTGCAGGACTTTCAGGCGACAAGACAACGCTCGGCTTTGAAATCATTACCAGCACACACGAGCACATTGTCAATCCAGATGGACAGCGCTACGGCTCCGTGCGCGCCAGCAGCGCAGCCGTCAGCAGCAACTATGCGGGCTACGTAGCACGACAGGCAGGAGGGAGCAATTTTTCCAGCGTTGAAAGCAGTTGGAATATGCCAGCCGTCACCTGTTCCCCGGGGGAGACATCGGAAGTAGCCTTCTGGACTGGCCTGACGGGCAACCAGTCACAGCACAACACCATTGCACAGGTAGCAGCCCTGGCCTCCTGCCAGAACGGCAAGGCGTCCTATGGGGCAGATTGGGAATTATTTCCGGCAACCGCACAAACGATTGCGCACTCCGTTCAGCCGGGAGACACAATCTCAGCCAGAGTCGCCTATCAGAATGGACAATTTCAGCTCACGATGCACGATGCCCAGCAAGGCTGGTCGTTCTCAGTAAGCCGACCAGGTAGCGCCAGCAATGCCGCAGTCGCAGAGTGTATTACCGAAGCGCCGACGCTGATCCACGCAAACTCGCAGCACAACATTACCGATCTCGCAAACTTTGGCCGCGTCAATATGTCCTGTCAGGCAGATAATACACCGATTGGCACTTATCCTCAATTATCGCAATATCAGATGATTGCGGCGAACGCGACCGCCTCCACTTCGGGACTGGACAGCTCCGGCTCGAATTTTAGCGTTACCTGGCAAAGAAACGGGTAAGTACATTCAAGATAGCCGGTGGGGGCCGTGGACCGGCATGAAGCGCGGTCCCTACCTTAGCCATTCTTCGAGGGTTTGGACCATGGTTACGCCCTTGCCAGCAAACTCCCTCACCTCGTCAATGGATCAGTAGTGGCACGGTGGAGCCGCAGCGGAACTGTGCCACTACTGTCACCAAAGGCTCACAATGGGTTTGTTCCTGCCCGCGTGCCCCACCGGCCATCTCCAATAGCTCATCCATTCTTCGGCTGATGCGTATTCTTCGCTGCTTGTCTGCTCCGGGGGCGTCGGACGAACGCGATCGTGTAGGCGCAGAAGGATCGTGCGAGTTCCCGGACGCCATTCCGTGCCTCCATGGCGTCCCTACTGGCCTGGGGATATACGATGCGCCCCCATGCTGAAGCATGGGGGCGCATCTGACAGTTCTAGCGTAAACCTTCCGCAGGCTTAGTATTCGGGGGCTCCGGCAGGAGCAGGAGCGGCCTTCTCAGGCAGGTCGGTGATCAGGGCCTCAGTGGTCAGGATCATTGCCGCGATGCTGGTCGCGTTCTGAAGAGCAGAACGGGTCACCTTGGCAGGATCGATGATACCGGCCTCGACCATGTCGACATACTGGTCCGTCACGACGTTGTAGCCGATATTCTTGTTGCCCTGCTCTTTTTGAGCGCGGCGAACACCTTCTACCACCACGGAACCATCACGGCCACCATTGACGGCCAGCTGACGCAGAGGCTCTTCGAGAGCGCGGCGCAGGATGAAGACACCCGTAGCAGCATCGCCGCTCAGGCCCAGGCCATCCAGAGCCTCGACAGCGTTGACCAGAGCAACGCCACCACCAGCGACGATACCCTCTTCAACACCGGCGCGGGTTGCAGAGAGTGCATCTTCCACGCGGGTCTGGCGATACTTCAGTTCAACCTCAGTACCAGCACCAACCTTGATCACAGCAACGCCACCGGACAGCTTCGCCAGGCGCTCCTGGAGCTTCTCGCGGTCGTAATCGCTGGTGGTCTCATCGATCTGAGCCTTGATCTGGCGAACACGGGCCTGAATTTCAGAAGGATGACCGAAGCCCTCGATAATCGTGGTATCGTCCTTGTGAGAAGTGACGACGCGGGCAGAGCCGAGATCTTCCAGAGTCGCGCTATCCAGGCGGCGGCCCATCTCTTCGCTGATCACCTGACCACCGGTCAGAGCAGCGATATCGCGCAGCATCTCTTTGCGGCGATCACCAAAGCCAGGAGCCTTGACGGCCAGCACATTCAGAATACCGCGCAGCTTATTGACGACCAGAGTCGCCAGAGCCTCGCCATCGACATCCTCAGCAATGATCACGATTTCGCGGCGACCCTGCTGAACGATCTTCTCGATCAGAGGAAGCATATCCTGGACCGCGCTGATCTTCTTGTCCGTGATAAGAATGTAAGGATTCTCAATAGAGGCTTCCATCTTCTCCGCATTGGTCACGAAGTAACCGGAGATGTAGCCCTTATCGATCTGCATACCTTCGACATAATCGGTCTCGAAATTGATGCCGCGAGACTCCTCGACCGTGATGACGCCATCTTTCCCGACGCGATCCATCACTTCAGCGATCAAATTACCGATCTGCTCATCGGCAGCGGAAATAGAAGCGATCTGTGCAATCTCTTTCTTGCCCTCGACAGGGATAGACATCTTGCGCAGATAAGCGACGATGGCCTCAGTCCCCTTATCGATACCCAGCTTCAACTGCATTGGATTTGCCCCGGCGGCCAGATTCTTCAAGCCCTCATTCACAATCGCCTGAGCCAGCACAGTTGCAGTCGTGGTGCCATCACCAGCAACATCATTGGTCTTGGTCGCGGCCTCTTTGAGGAGTTGCGCGCCCATGTTCTCAAAAGGATTCTCGAGTTGAATCTCTTTTGCCACAGTCACGCCATCATGCGTCACGCTAGGAGCGCCAAACTTCTTATCCAGAGCCACATTACGACCCTTAGGACCAAGCGTCGTTTTTACAGCGCCCGCAAGAATATCAATACCTTTTTTAAGGGAACGACGAGCCTCTTCATCAAATATAAGCTGCTTTGCCATTCTGCGAATCCTCTCCTATATAAACACCAGTCCAACAATCCCTCAGACATATCCGGTTATCTTGTGTATGGATCAGACCATACACGCAACCAAATAGTAGAGAGAAGGGGGAACTAGCCAACAATTGCAAGAATATCGTTCTCTTTGAGGACCAGATACTCTTCACCGTCCAGCTTGAACTCTGTCCCGCCATACTTGGCAAACAGAACACGATCACCCTCGTGAACGTCAACAGCTGCACGGTCACCATTATCCAGCAAGCGACCGTTACCGACCGCAATTACAGTGCCCTCCTGGGGCTTCTCTTTAGCAGTGTCAGGAATAACGATACCGCTCTTCGTAACCTCTTCTTTTGCCGCAGGCTTTACGACCACACGGTCGCCAATAGGACGAATCTTTGCCACGACGTTAACTCCTTTTTCCAAGATATATTTACTGTTGCTCACGCGTCTCATGAGACTGAGAAGGCGCAATTGATACATCGTTTTCGTGCATGTCGTAGTGGATAACGCCCGCAATATTGACCGAGCGATACTGCGAATAATCACAGCTACAGGGACCACCAGCAGCGCATCCAGTGCAACAGTAGCTTATACCGCGTACGACGATAGGAGACCATGGGAACTCGATGTCACAATTCGCACAGCGTGGTGACGCTGGCGATGAGCAACGCGTTTCATTTGTGGAGGTTCTAATTGGATCCTTGCTGCTCTCTGCATACATGTTTTTGCCCCAAACGGTCTCTGGATGATTTCTCTGGGGTCATTATGCCACAGTGAGTGTTAGAGTGACGTAGGAGAAGTGTTAGAGGAACGTTAGAATCCGCCAGTAATGGTACAATAGTAGCTGAAGTGCTACCTCTCTACAACGCAACGAGAAGAGAAAAGAACAATGGCTTATAGCAGCAATGTGCACGGTCAAAGCTACCAGCTAGAGATTACCCAGGAAAGCCAGCCAGTGCAAATCGCCGTTAATGGTACAAGCCGTACGCTGGACTGGCAACACATCGCGGGCCTGACGGGAAGCGCCCAGGGCGGGCAATACAGCCTGCTGAGCGAAGGCCGTTCCTATACGATCTATGCGCGAAACATCACAAAAGCGGGCGAGAAGGCAAGCCAGACCTACGAGATCTTCGTGAACGGTCAGCGCTTCGAAGTCAATGTTGAAGATGAGCGCACACGCCTCCTGAGCCGTCTCACCGCCAGCGGAAGTAGCGCCAGCACGGCGCAGATCGAGGCCCCGATGCCGGGATTGGTCATTGGCCTGCCATGCGAGGTCGGAACGCAGGTAGAAGAGGGACAGACAATCGTAGTGTTAGAGGCAATGAAAATGGAAAACGACCTCATGGCTCCCATCGCGGGCACCATCAAAGAGTTGCGTGTGAGCAAAGGCCAGAGCGTCGATCAGGGTGAATTACTGGTAGTGATTGAGGTCGAACGGACCGAATAAAGCGACATCGTAACAACATCATAACATGCTCTTAATCGTATACTAAATTGCTCTTAACCGTTAGCTCACCAAGAACGGCTATATTTAAAGGAGCATTCCTCCCTATATGCTATAATCACTTGAGGTACCAAAGGAGGTTTGCCTGTAAATGGAACCACACGTGAGCAAAAGTACCGAAGAATGGCGGAAAACGACTGCACGCTCTGCCCAGGAGAAAACAGCCGAGCGTCAGGCGAAGTTTGTCACGAGCTCAAACATTGAAGTTCCGAGCCTGACAAGCGCAGAAGATCGAGCAGACATTGATGTACAGGCTCGCCTGGGCTATCCGGGCGAATTTCCCTATACACGCGGAGTGCATCCCGGGATGTACCGTTCGCGGCTCTGGACCATGCGTCAGTACGCAGGATTTGCCAGCGCCGAGGAATCAAACCAACGATATCATTTCTTATTAGCGCAAGGTACAACGGGTCTCTCGGTTGCCTTCGACCTGCCAACGCAAATGGGCTACGATGCGGACCATATCCTCTCAGAGGGAGAAGTAGGGAAAGTAGGCGTCTCAATCTCCAGTCTGGAAGACATGGAAACACTCCTGGCAGGCTTACCCCTTGAACGAATCAGCACCTCAATGACGATCAACGCCACCGCCAGCATTCTGCTTGCGCTGTATATTGCCGTGGCTAAGAAGCAGGGAGTAGAGCTACGCAAGCTCTCCGGCACCATCCAGAACGACATCCTGAAAGAGTATATCGCACGAGGAACGTATATCTACCCTCCACAGCATTCAATGCGCATTATCACCGACATCTTTCGCTACTGTAGTGAGCAAATTCCCCGCTGGAACACGATCAGTATTAGCGGCTACCATATTCGAGAGGCTGGTTCCACCGCCGTACAGGAGATTGCTTTTACCTTAGCGAATGCCATCAGCTACGTTGAGGCAGCGTTAGAGGCTGGCCTGGACGTAGACCGTTTTGCAGGGCAGTTGTCGTTCTTCTTTAATAGCCACAACAACCTCTTCGAGGAAGTGGCTAAATTTCGTGCGGCACGACGCATGTGGGCCCAGATTATGCGCGAGCGATTCCATGCGCAGGACCCGCGTTCACTGATGCTCCGCTTCCATACCCAGACCGCAGGCTCAACATTGACGGCACAGCAGCCAGACAATAACATCGTGCGCACTTCCTATCAGGCACTGGCAGCCGTATTGGGCGGCACACAGTCCCTGCATACAAACGCCAAAGACGAGGCGATCTCACTTCCCACAGAGGATGCAGCGCGTGTCGCGTTACGGACACAGCAGATCCTGGCACATGAAACCGGAGTTGCCGATATCGTCGATCCACTGGCAGGTTCGTATTATGTAGAATATTTGACCGATGAGATCGAAGCGCGTGCCTGGGACTACCTGAAACAGATTGATGCGCTTGGAGGCAGTGTTCATGCCATTGAGCGAGGCTTTATGCAGGCCGAAATCGAACAGGCGGCATATGAGTATCAACTTGCCCTGGAACGCGAGCAGGCAATCGTCGTGGGAGTGAATCGCTTCACGCAGGAGCAAGAGACCCATCTAGAACCACATCGTGTTGATCCAGCCGTGGGAGAGCGTCAGGCGCGAAAACTGGCCGCCCTCCGAGCACGGAGAGATAACACGCAGGTCCAACAAAAACTGGAGGCATTGGCGAATGGAGCGGCAGGGAGCGAGAATCTTATGCCGCTGATCATCGAGGCAGTAGAAGCGTATGCAACCCTGGGAGAGGTCAGCGATACGCTACGCAACGTATTTGGAGAACAACACGAGTTTCGCAGTATTGCGTAAATGCTAGATTGATGCAATGTATGAAACAAGAAACTTCAGAAAAAAACATAGAGGGCCAGACGATAAAAAATACAGAGCGATCTTCCCAGGCGCACGCTCGGGACGACGAACGCAAACGAGGCCAGGCCCGGGCTCCAATAGGTGTCTTTGACTCAGGAGTGGGAGGGTTGACGATCATCTCAGCTCTGAGAAAAGAATTGCCACAAGAGGATTTCATCTATATTGGAGATACCTTTCATTGTCCCTATGGGGCGCGAAGTGATGCAGAAATTATCGATTTGACGTTACAGGCGAATCGTTTTTTAATCGAACAGGGCGTCAAACTGATCGTGATAGCGTGCAATACCGCCTCACAGGCAGCGCTCAATGCTTTACGTATCACCTTTGACATACCATTTGTCGGAGTTGTGCCCGCCGTGAAGCCTGCGGCGCGAGCGACCAGAAGAGGGCGCATTGGCGTTGCCGCAACCAATCAAGCGGCAAAAGCAGCGTATCTGCACCAGCTTATCGACGATTTTGCCGAAGGGATTGAAGTCTATGCCGTAGGGTGCCCTGAACTGGTCACCCTGGTGGAGCAAGGCGAGCTCGATGGGCAGCACGTTGAGGAGTCACTGCGCCACGCACTACAGCCGTTACTCAGTAAAGAGATCGACGTGCTTGTGCTGGGCTGCACGCATTTTCCGGCTTTGCGCCCGACCATCGAGCGCGTGGTAGGAAATAACATTCAGGTGATTGACAGCGGCAATGCAATCGCCAGACGAACGCACGCCGTACTGGAAGCGGAAGGACTGACTCATCCTTATCAGGAAGAGCGCGATAGGGGAGAGCTTTCGCTTTTTTGTAGTGGAGATGCGCAGACATTCAGCGAAGTTGCCAGTAAAATTCTGGGCTATCCCGTCATAGCCCAACATATAGAACTATAAGGAGTAGCATGCCCGAGCAACACATCGCGCTCAATGAGCAGAGCGAAGAAACATTGCCATCATCGTTATCGGTCAAACCGGCTCATGTCCATGTGGCACGACATATCTCGAACATCTTGTCGCCAGCGGTGGTCGCCCTGCCCTTAGTGCTGCTAGTGTCTTTCTATAAGAGTAGCAACCAGGTGGCCAATCTATTTTACGCGCTGGTCACCATCTTCTTCGTCAGCATCGGTCCTCTTCTCTATATAGTCGTTGGCGTACGCCTTGGTAAATTTACCGATGTTGATGTAAGTGTGCGCTCGCAGCGTCTGGGACCATTTCTCTTTGGCCTGAGCTCCTGTTTACTGGGGTTACTGGTGATCGACCGGGTCCATGGTCCGAAAAATCTGGTGACCCTGTTACTGATGGTTATTATCAGCGGTATTGTGCTGATGATTACGACGATGAAGTGGAAGATTAGCATTCACGCTTCGGCGCTGGCGGGTGCGGTGACCCTGTTGACGTTATTGTATGGGATGGTGATGCTGCCCGCGTATCTGCTGGTGATCCTGGTGAGCTGGTCGCGGGTAGTACTCCATCGGCACACGATTGGTCAGGTCATCGCGGGCTCGCTATTCAGTATTGCGATGACGTTGATTCTGGTGAAGATACGCGGGGTGTGAGGGGGATAATACTACTGGTTCTATAAGAGAGTGGCTCCATGCGAGATGAGCGTGTGGGGCCACTCTCGCTTTGTTAGAAGGGTGGCTCGATATCTTCCTGCAATTCTATTTCCCATGGTCTTTGGCTAGCCATCTGTGCTAATCTTTCAATTAGCCGATGAAAGACTTTTCTGCTTTGAATGTCGGGGTGCACATATATTTCTGCATGAGAATAATTTTCTGGCTCTGGTACATGTTCTACATCGACATTATGTTTGCGTATGAGCTCTCCATGAGTGTCATTTTGTACAACAGTGTCTATAGCCCTTACCTCATACGTTACCAGGCTTACAACTCCGTCTGTTGCCACGATCTGGGTATACTTTGGATCATGATTACACAGCTCAGCACGGTTTACAGACGGACGATAGTTTGGATCGCTAAAAGCTTGAGAACTAAGCCTAAAAGTTCCGTCTGATAAGCGTTTTTTGTAGTTTCTGCCAGCTTGAATACGCCGATATACTATTTCTTCGGCGGCAACGAAAGTCTTCTGCATACGTTATTAACTTCTCAACCACATCCATAGAAGCCTACAAGTATTTATAGGCTCTGCATCGCCATCATCCATTTCTGTATATATGTCGGCTCCCCAAACTTGAACGTATTCTACATTCGTATCCGAAATGTAAACTGTCAGTTTTTTTTCTTTGTACCACCATTCAAGAACCACTTCGCCCTCAGAGCCCAGTGTTACATTGGGGGTAATCCATGTTAAGCTCGCAATATGGGAAAAGAGTTGATAAATCCAGCTTTCTGCGTGTCTTACGGTTTTAATGTTAGCGCTTATATCAGCATCCCATGCTAGTAGTTTCTGAACCTGAGCAATAGTTTGCATTAACGCATGATCGTTCTGTATACTCGCAGATAAATGGCGAAAATGGGCAAAGGATTCTTTTCCTCTTTTTAAGAGCTCCTGGCTAGTCGTGCCTTTCCCTTTAGGAAGGGGATACTGTGATATTTTTTCGTCTGCATATATCAGTTGTGGCACTAAATAATTAACCCCCTTGTTTTATCGGTAATATTTGCTTCAAAAGCACTATTCTTCAGGAGTCTTAATTTTTCCAGGAAATGCCATATTTCTTCATCATCGCTCTTCCATATTTGTTCACGAAAGAGATCGAAATCCAGTATGATAGAAAAGGTTCCTGGATTAGCAGGGGGAGCTGAAGCTTCGGTAACGATGAGCATGCACTCTTCCTGAGGGATGTGTAGTTGCATGAAAAAGTCACTTAATTGCGTTTTAGGCAATCCCGGTGCGACTTCTGGAGAGGTTTGTAAGTAATCTTTCAGGTCTACAATAGGGCCGGGTAATTCAAAACGATTGGTAAAGCGGGTGGCAATGCGTGTCACGACAGTTGGTTTGCAAACATGCATATATATTCCCCATACATATCTGGCATTATCACGAAGCTCTTCCCAATGTGTATATGGTGCAAGTCGATTGAATGTAAATCCCTGTAAGGTTGCCTGGAAAATTTCTAGTCCATCCTGACTTTTGAAAAGGAATCCATTTTCTTCGGAAGTTGCAGTCGGGGTATTCTGATCAGGTTGGAACACGATAGTTCCAGCATGGATCTTTTCAATAATTGGAAAACGATCATTGATATGAGGGTGAATATTTGCAAGTGTTTCGAGCGTGATTTCTGTAGGTAGGGTCACTCTGAGATCTATAAGGGCCTCAGTAAGAGGTGCTCGTGAATAATGCTTTGATGATTGCATATCATTTTCCCCCAATCCTATCTTCTATCCCAAAGCGCATGTATATGATGCTTAAATAGCTTTTTACGCTTTAAAGCATAAAGGCTCGTATCACAATTATAATGATTAGGCTTTACGATGTCAAATTTAATCTCAAATAGAAGAGATTGTTCTTGAGGTCAGGGGATCAATGAGTCTCCTGACCTAGAACTGTTTTCCTGGGTCAGGGGATTATAGAAAAAACAACAAAAATAAGGTCCCCTGACCTATGATTTTAGGAAATTAGTCTGTTTGGAGTGGCTCTAGAAGTGCTTGTAGAGAGGGTGGGGCGAGAGGGAGTCGAACCCTCACGACCTTGCGGTCAGGGGATTTTAAGTCCCCGGCGTCTACCATTCCGCCATCGCCCCATATTTCGCTATGGTGGGCATATACTATCATGTTCAGCTCTTTTCGTCAATCATGTTTGTGACCTTTTTTATGAGTCCCTCCCCATCAGATACTACAGGTAAATCCTTTCAAGCTCGCCGGTTGCCGGGATTGCCTGTGGAGCCGGAGGAATCGCACGAGTTCCCGGACGCAATTCCGTTTCTCTCCATTGCATCCCTACTTGTTTGCGAATCTTTCCCATTATGCCTTGATTTTTCTTTGCCGTAATGTTACATTGGGACAGTGGTAACAATTAGTATTTTCACTTTTCGAGTGCAAAATTTGTTACATGTCAGCAAGTAAGGGAGAGGTTATGCCACATTCAGAAGAAATCGAACGCAACATTCCTGTAGAGCGGGTCCAGATCGGGGTGCGCATGGAGAAGAGTATGGTTAAGGTGCTCAAGGGGCTGGCTGAGTATTTTGATCTTTCGCTGGGTGATCTGCTTGAAGGCATGACGCTTCACGCCTTTGAACAGAAAACACCCTTTGGGGAAGAGACGCTCAAACGTATTCAACAACTTAAAGAGATCTATGGCATGGAGTTTGATGCCAGCGCCAGCCATCGCTTTGTTGAACTCTTCGAAAATAAAGAGCATTCACGTTCCTGATCAGAGCGCTCTTGTTCCTGATCACGGAAGATGATCCCATCCAGGCAACTCCTTTCTATCTGCACGCGATGGGATTATCTTGTTTTGCATATGTTTTCTGGGGCAAGCAAAACGGTGGAAAGGGCGGAACTCCACGTCTGCGAAGCCTGCGGGATCGGGCGAGTTTACGGGGTCGTCTGCGAAGTCTGGGGGATCGTTGGCTGGCCGGACGCCATTCCGTGCCTCCATGGCGTCCCTACTGGACGAACGGGGGCAAGCGAAACGCTTTATGTTGGCAACAGAACAAAAATTAACGCGAAATTTATATAAAATGTTGACGTCCTTGCGTGGTTAAGGCATAATACGAAAATGGAGAAATTGAAATTTCGTTCGCATACGATTGTAGCTTTCACGCCTTCACGCTAGGAATTACCAGGTAATATTGCGATGAACAATGCCACTGAGAATCAGACCTTTCCCCCCGAGCAGCTCTTGCGGGGCGTATATGATGTAATTGTCGTGGGCGCTGGCCATGCAGGTTGCGAGGCTGCACTGGCCTCTGCACGCATGGGCCGCAAGACGTTGCTCCTGACGATGAATCTGGATAGCGTCGCGCTGATGCCCTGCAACCCCTCGATGGGCGGTCCGGCAAAGGGCCATCTGATTAAAGAGATTGATGCCCTCGGTGGCGAGATTGGTCGCAATACAGATCGAACCTTTATTCAGATTCGGATGCTCAATACCAGCAAAGGTCCCGCGGTCCAGGCGCTACGAGCGCAATGCGATAAGCAGGCATATCGTCTGGCGATGAAGTTTGTACTGGAAAGCCAGGAGAATCTCGAGGTAAAGCAGGCTACGATTACACACCTGCTCAGTCATACCACCGATGATGGTCGTTATGTGATCACAGGCGTCGCTACCAATAGTGGCTGGATATATGAAGCCGCCGCTGTGATCATGACCACGGGCACCTTTATTAATGGTCGCCTCGTCGTAGGCGAAAAGACACAGCCAGGAGGCCGAGCCGGTGAAGGTCCCGCGCTGGGTATCTCCGATTCGCTACGTGCAATGGGTCTGGAAGTACGCCGCTTCAAGACTGGTACCCCCCCTCGTATCGACGCACGTACGATTGATTATAGCAAGACCGAGCTTCAACCGGGCAGTCGCGTGCCACTTTATTTTTCACGCGACGTCACAGCACGCGAAGATGTGCAGCTCCCCGGCGGGCGTCCCAACCCGATCTACCCCGTTACCGATGAAGATCTTCATGGCTGGCGTCCACAGCTTCCCTGCTACCTGGTACGCACGAGCGAGCAGACCCATCAGGTCATTCGCGATAATTTGCATCGCTCCCCCCTTTATACCGGCGTGATCGAGGGCATCGGGCCGCGCTATTGTCCCTCCATCGAGGATAAAATCGTGCGCTTCGCGGATAAAGTCTCGCACCAGATCTTTCTGGAGCCAGAGGGCTGGCGAACGAGTGAGGTGTATGTACAGGGCATGAATACCAGCCTGCCAGAAGATGTGCAGCTGGCAATGCTGCGCAGTATCCCCGCGCTGGAGCATGCCGAGATGATGCGCGTGGGATATGCCGTCGAATACGATTTTGTCCCCCCCTATCAGCTGAAGCCAACGATGGAAGTGAAAGCCATCTCCGGCCTCTTTATGGCAGGCCAGATTAACGGCACTTCAGGTTATGAAGAGGCTGCGGCCCAGGGAATTATGGCTGGAATTAATGCCGCACTCAAAGCCCGTGGTATGGACGGATTTGTGCTGGGTCGCCACGAAGCCTATATCGGAGTGCTCATTGACGATCTGGTCACACGCCCGCTGAGCGAACCCTATCGTCTGCATACCTCGCGTGCTGAGCATCGCCTGCTCCTCCGTGCGGATAGCGCCGATTTGCGTTTGAGCGACCATGCGTATCGCCTGGGCCTGATTGATGAGACGCGCTATGCACAGGTAGTACAGAAGCGAGAGGCAATTCAGCAGACCATTGCCCAGCTCGGCCAGACCTACTTCACCTCGTCTCGCCAGATAGAGAACCATGCTCAGGAGCTGGGCTTTCATCCGCTCGGGCAGTTGCTTTCGGGGCAGGAATTGTTGCGTCGCCCGGAGGTCAGTTACCGCCAGGTGGCACAACTTGCGCAGCGTGTTCAAACCACGAACAACGATGGAGAGGAACAGCAGCAGGTTGAGGTTGTATCCATCTTGCGTGAACTGGACGAGGATACGGCAGCGGAAGTAGAGCTTCAGGTCAAGTATGAGATCTACGTGCGCAAGCAAGAGCAGATGGTCCATCGTACGCAGCGACTGGAAGAGATGCGCATACCCGAAGCTCTTGACTATATGCAAATTTCGCATCTGCGCACGGAAGCCAGGCAGAAACTGATACGGACACAGCCACGAACCGTCGGGCAGGCATCGCGTGTTGAGGGAGTCACGCCTGCCGACGTCGCGATACTTATGATACACGTCGAAAGATTACGCGCAGCAAAAGCCTTCTCTTGACATTAACGACATTGAACGTGTACCATACACTCGCGCTTACTAATTGTATCCCCCTAAGTATCAGGTTCTGCATAGTACAACACGGAGGTAGTTGTGTCTTTGAGGCAATTAGGGGTTGGCTCATTCCTGCTTTTTGGCTGCTATCGGGTGGATTGTCTTCGCGTATTTGTAGTGCCGAGAGAAGGTGCGCAGCATCCTGAGCATGCAACAAGAAGAGGGGAAGACGGTGTACATTCTTGTCGTTGACGATGATCGCTTTGCCAATACGCTGGTTCAATTTGTTCTCAGCAAAGAGGGCTACGAAGTAGAGACCGCCGATAATCCGCGTGGGGCAATGCAAATGATCCAGAAACGTGAGCCAGATTTGCTCATCCTCGATGTAACGATGCCCTATCTCAGCGGTTTTGAGTTTTCTGCCAGGCTGCGTGCCGAAGGTTACGAAATTCCCCTTATTTTTATGACTGCGAAGGATACTATTGAGGACAAGCTTCAGGGGTTTAATATCGGCGCTGATGATTATATTTGTAAACCATATAATCACCAGGAGCTCGTAGCACGCGTGCAGGCAGTAATGCGGCGCATCCAGAAACACACGAAAGTGGGCGACTCCAGTCTACGTGTCAGTCAGGTCGAGCTCTTCCCGGCAGAACTCAAGGTGCGCATCACTGGTCGAGCTACTATTTCGCTGACGCCCACCGAAATGCATGTCTTGCGCGTTTTAATGAGTAGCCCTGGTCAGGTGATTAATCGGGATCAACTGCTATCAGATGTCTGGAATGAAAACGAAAATAATAGTAATATTGTTGATGTTTATATCCGTCGCCTGCGTGTCAAATTAGAAGTGGACCCTGATCGACCACACTATATTATTTCTGTACGGGGCGTTGGCTATAAATTTCATGGAAAATAGGGGGTATGGGTGCGGAAGCGTACTTTAAAACAGACTCAGGTAGAAAAAGGGGGTGTGGAGGAGCATGTGTCTGAGAGTGTACCTGCGTTAGATGGAGCTTCTGCTGCTCAGCCTTTCTCATCTACTGAACAGCAAAGCTATCTCAACACCATATTTGCGACCACCTCGGACGTGATGATTGCTCTTGATGAGCACTACCATGTGCTGCATATGAATCCGGCGGCAGATAAAGCGCTGGGTCTCTCTGCTGGCGAGGCAACAGGAAAAGCATGCAGTCAGATTTTGCGTTGTCAGAATCTCAATCATATGGTGCTCTGCGGCACCTCCAGTTGTCCACTGAAGCATGCCCTGGAGACGGCCCATCCTCTTCCGAATGAAGAGCTCATTATTGGCAGCAAGCCAGATTTTTCGCGCGAGGTCTCGACCAGCGTAACACCAAACACCTTTACCAATGCTGCCCAAGGAGCAGTTTTTATTGCGCGCGATGTCACGGCCTTGCAGGTCGCTAATCGTGTACGCGCAAATTTTGTTTCGATGGTCTCACATGAGTTACGCACACCATTGAACTCAGTGCATGGCTTTATCGAATTACTCTTGCAGGGCCATATGGGAGCCCTTTCTGAAGAGCAACGAGTGTACCTTGGCTATACACAAGAAGGGGTTCAGCAGTTGATTTCAATTGTTGAAGATATCCTTTTTATGACGCGCTCTGATATCGGCCAGTTCGAGATCAAGCAACAGGAGGTGCCGCTGCGCAGTCTGGTACGGCAGGTGACGCTTGGCCTCCAGCCGCAAGCATTGAAGGCGGAAGTTGCACTTGAGCAGGACATTCCTCATGGCTTGCCTTCGCTCTATATTGATCCGCAGCGCATCAAGCAGGTACTCAATAATCTGGTCACGAATGCGATCAAATTCACGCCTCCCGGAGGCTCAGTGACAGTCGGCGCTCGGAGGCACGATGAGCAGTTCGAGATGATCTCGGTTGCCGATACAGGCTATGGCATTCCACCAGAGGATGGGCAGCACGTTTTTGAGCGCTTTTATCAATCCAATCATAGCGAACAATCGAAGATGGGCGGCTATGGCCTGGGTCTCTCGATTGCGAAATTAATTGTTGAGCAGCACGGCGGTACGATTGGCTTTGATACTATATTGAACAAGGGCACGACATTTTATTTTACGCTTCCCATCTACCACGGTCAGGGAACCGGAAAGATAAAGCAGACGGGACGGAACAAGGGAAATGTGAACAAGGATTAACCTTGCTCGATACGCATCAACCCGAGGGCCGAGAAGACCGGTGGGGACGTGGATCGGCATAAAGCCCGATCCCTACCTGTTCTGTTAAGCGAAACCGGATCTCGTGAGGCACGGGGGACATGTGATTCCCTACCCTCGAAGAATGGCAGAGGTAGGGATCGGGCTTTATGCCGATCCACGTCCCCCACCGGCCCTCTCGAATACCTCATCCTTTTTTAGGCTGATACGTATTGGGCGCAAACAAACAGCGCCTCTACGGAATTGACGGGAGCTTCCCCTTCTTTACGTGACATTGCAGACAAGCAGCGCATCTACGAGGGAATACGACGTTATTCGCGGATGCTGCGAGCGGGTAATGGGCGTACTAATGGGCTCATTACGGGCAGGCTCTTCTTACCGCGTGGCAGGCGCTGACGTACCAGATAGTTTGGCGCATTCGCCAGATCTTCTTTTTCTAAAGTGACGTCATCGCCGAAGCGATCGAAGAACGAAAGCTCGAAATTTGGCGTCTCCCCCAGAGCACCATGCGGGCATACCTCGACACAATCGCCACAGAAGATACAGCGATCGAGGGCAAATGCGTAGCGCGCCAGATTGCGTTCCGCCATCATTAACGAGCCGGTCGGGCAGACCTGCGCACAGGCACCACAGGAGACACAATCCGTATCGTGCAACGTTATGTTAAATGGCGTGGAGACAATGGTATCAAAGCCTTTGCCAAACATCCCATAGCAATCTGGCCCGATGACATCGTGGCAGACACGCACACACTGCGTACAGTTGATGCACTTATTGGGATCGCGCAAGATGAAGCTATGCGAGAGATCCACTTCGTAGTCATGATAGTCGCTCGGCTCCCCATCGTGGAAACGGTTGTCGGCGAGACCATGCTCGATACTGTACATTTGCAGATCGCACTGACCTGCGGCAGGGCAGGCGCACTGGAGACAACGAGCCGCTTCACGCTGAGCCTGCTCTTTAAGATAACCTGGTTCAATGAGGCGAAAGTTACGCACGCGCTCCTCGTATGGCAGCATCGGCATCTTGACCTTCGGCTCATAGGGCTTGTAGGGCACGATATCAAAGAGGTCCGGCTTGCGCTCTTCCAGTTCCAGACGTCGCCCCACTTCTTGCATATCCTCACCCAGCAGATACGCGTGGATAGAGCGTGCGCCCAGTTTTCCCTGGCCAACGCACTCAATGATCGTTTTTGCGCCCATCTGACAGTCACCACCAGCGAAAACGCCCTGGCGATCGGTCATATAAGTGTGAGGATGCGATTGTACCGTGCTCCATTTCGTCCACCTGACGCCGGATTGCGCATCAAGCACCGCGCTATCCGGCTTTTGACCATATGCCGGAATAATGGTCTTACAGGGGATAACGTATTCAGAGCCTGGAATAGGAACGGGACGGCGGCGACCGCTGGCATCTGGTTCGCCCAATTTATTGCGCACAAACTCAAGGCCATGGACTTTGCCATCTTCGACAATGACCTGTGTGGCCTGCCCGTACAGCATGATCTTTGCGCCTTCGGCCTCGCCATCTTCAACCTCTTCCATCGTTGCCGTCATTTCGGCCCGACTGCGACGATAGACAGTATGGACTCTGGCCCCGAGGCGAAGCGAGGTTCGTGTACAGTCAAACGTAGTAAATCCGCCACCGAGCACAACAACTTCATCGTCTGTCTGCACCGGAACAGACTCGCCAATAACCTTATCCTGCAAAAAGGCAATGGCATTCACCACACCCTCCGCCTCTTCTCCCGGCGCGCCTAACGGATTACTGGTCCAGGCACCGATGGCAAGATAGATCGCAGCAAAACCCTGGGCAAATAAATCATCAAGCGTGAAGTCCCGTCCAAGCTTGACATTGCACTGCAAATCAACGCCCAGTTGCCAGACGTGATCGATCTCACGATCAAGCATATCCTTAGGCAGGCGATACTCGGGAATGCCATAGCGTAACATCCCTCCTGGCTGCGGCTGCATATCGAAGATCTTACAATAGTGTCCACGAAGCGCAAGATAATAGGCACAGGTGAGACCGGCCGGGCCAGCACCAATGATCGCAACTTTTTTGTGCGTTGCGGGATCTTTGAGATAGGGGATAGGAGGATCGAGCAAGCTCCATTCTGCGGCGTGCCCATGCATACGGCAGATAGCAATCTCTTCATCAACCAGTGCCCGGCGACATGCCTTCTGACAGGGGGCGGGACAGGTCAGTCCCAGGATATACGGGAAAGGAAGCACCTCTTTGACCAGACGGGCCGCTTCCTTCATGGAGCCCTTCGCGATCAATTCCAGGTAGCCGGGAATATCGATATGCGTAGGACAATCAACCTGACAGGGGGGCTGACAATAGGCGTTGTGGTCGGAAAGCATCATTTCCAGATTGGTGCGCCGAATATGAAAAAGTTCTTCGGAGTCCGTTGTCACGACCATGCCGGGTTGCGCGGGAGTATTGCAGGAGGGTAAAGGTCGGCTGATGCCTTCGATGTGGACCAAACACATCCTGCACGCCGAGGTAGGTTCTAGTTTTTCATCATTACATAAATTGGGAATATCATGAATCCCGTTATCAATGGCGACGCTCAAGATCGTCTGGCCTTCATAGGCCTGCATGACGTTGCCATTGACAGTGATTGAGAAGCTGGAATGGCCTCGATCATTGCGCACCAGCAATGACTGTGGCTCTGGAGTAGCGGGAGATACTGTGTCTCGAATTGAACTGGTCATATGTTTCCCCTCATATTTCCATAATCGTTTCGTTCGAGATTTTGAGTATTGCACCTTATGTGGGGCAATTGCTCAAATATCTGGCATTTCACGAGAAGAAAGGAATCCATTTATATTGTAGGGCAAATGAATTTATATTGACAAGGTCGGGGTTTAACATATGAAACGAACCGTGTATCTACGATTCTGACCACAGTTCGGGCTGCGCGCTCTCTTCTGGTTCGACCCAGAAGTTGTTTTTGGAGAGCTTGTCGGCCTGACGGGTGGGTTCGGGGAGGCGATAGCCCTTGCTACAGGCCAGGACGTATTTAATGCTCGTTTCCAGGCTGATCATATGTCCCAGCGAGATGTACATCGGGTTGACGCGCGTGCGGGTGCGTACAGCGGCTCCGATCACCTCGTTTTTGTAGATCAATGGCTGCCAGTTTCCGGCCTCTTCGCCCAGTTTCTCTTTATCGTAGTGACCAACGAGAATAGATTTTGCACAACCAATGGTTGGAATATTCAGCCACAGACCGAGATGCGAGGCGATACCCACGCGGCGCGGATGAGCGATGCCCTGCCCATCGGCCATCACGATATCGGCTTTGTGGCGTAGCTTACTAAGTGCACCAAGGACGGCGGGGGCTTCTCTGAATGAGAGCAGGCCGGGCACGTAGGGCATACGCAGCGTTTCTTCGTAGATGTGCTGCTCAATCAGCTCCATCTCGGGATATTTGAGCAGGACAACGGCAGCCTGCACGGTATTGTGCTCTTCATTGATGGCCATATCGACGCCCGCAACAGCGTGAACTTCGCCCAGGCGATCTTCGGTAATGATTTTTCCGGCCAGCTCATGTTGCAAAGCGATGGCTTCTTCCGGCGTCAGATTCCACCTGTGGAGAGGCGGAGTGGGGTGCTCAGTCATAAGTAATCCTTGCGACCTTCTTTTCTCATGCGACTTTTTCGTGTTCCGTATATTTCATATGTAGCGACCTGGATGGCCCTTACGAAACTTCTCTTCTTACCCTACCCATTTAACGGGCTTGAAATTAACGGGCTTGAAACGCTCTACCTCGCCTCGGCGATGCAAACCATCCGAGGCGTCTCGAGTAAATAAGAGCCAAGGTCGTAATTGCCGTAAATATCTTTGACCACAAAGCCTGCCTGTTCCAGGAGAAGTTCTATCTCGCTACGCTCAAAGAGGTAGAGATGAGTCGTAACGACGGTGCGTTGTACTGGTCCCCCCTGCTCGTGGCGCTCATAGAAGTGCGTCAATTCGAGTAAATGGCGGCTGGTGGAGGAGGCAGGGCTAACGAAATGCGTGAGCATGGAGCCATCTTGCTGCTGCCAGGTTCCCTGATGAAGAACCTGCCCACTCAGCTCTTCCATGTAGCGCGCGTCGGCGTTGCTGATATCGAGAATGAAAGTCGCGCCACGGCTGAGATGAGCGCGTATAGCAGCCAGGGCTTCTTGTTGCATCTTACGCGTCGTCAGATGGGCAAAAGAACCCAGAGCAACAAAAGCCAGGCGGAATTTCTGCTCCAGCTTCAGAGTACGCATATCCTGTTGGAGCAGCGTGCAACGTTGGGCTACTCCGGCAGCAGTCAGGGTCTGACGAGCAATCTGGAGCATAGCATCTGAAGTATCGACTCCAGTAACCTCATATCCGGCCTGAGCCAGGGGCAGAAGAACTCTTCCGCTACCACAGGCAAGTTCGAGGATACGACCGCCGCATAACTCAGCATAGTTCTGGTACATATCCAGATCCTCGCTAAATTGAGCATGTTCCGCGTCGTAAAAGGGCGCAATAGTATCATAGACGTTCATATTTTTTCAATCCCTCAAGAGGGTCCTGGAAGGACAACAGCTCCTATCTTCTGCAAAGAGAGGCGGAGTACGAAACTCCGCCCGATAGACACAAAAGCTTCGAGAGGCCAGTATGAAAATGCGCGAAACTCCTAGCCGCCAGTTGTTGGCAAGCCTGTACCATTATTAATGCCGCTGATTTTCCACTCATTGCCAATGCGCTTCAATATATAGGTAATCGTTCGTGGCTGATTGCGTGTTTCATTCACAGTAATGGTTGCGGTATCGCTCTGAATCTGCGGATTTGAAAGTTTGTAACTGGTAACGGGACCAAATTGTTTATCAACCGACGCTTCAGCAGCGCCATAGATAGTGGGCGTGACAGTTTGACCCTGGACCGTCAGACTTTGTGGGTCCAGGTAGGTATAGGCCTGTGCATAATCCTGTGTTTTCAAAGCCTCATAGTACGAAGTCAATGCTATAACGGGAGCGGCAACCTGAGATCCAATCTTGAACGCAAATGTCCCAATTGCACCGCACCCCAGCACGAGTATGCCAGCAATAATCCCCAGCGTAATCCACAGCTTTTTATGCGATTTTTTCCGTGGAGCAGGGGTCGAATAAATCGGCGGTATACCATCTGCGGCATAAGGCGGCTGACCATAAGGTGGCTGTTGTCCCTGAAATGGTGGCTGACCATAGGGTGGTTGCGCTCCCTGTTGGAATGGAGGTTGACCATAGGGTGGTTGTGGTGGCTGATTTGGATTGTTGTACATAACTGGCATACTCCTACTCAGAAAACCATTTCTGGCATGCTTCAATCGGTTTTCGAACGCGCGCCACTAGTATAACGTTACCCTGTGCTGAATACAAGGTAAATATTCACAAAAACCGGGCCAGGAGACCCCATGTCTTCAGAGATGGGCCATTGACATTCCGCCCATACGCATGAAGTGAACCGCCGCTCCTCTCAAGAGCGAGAGGGGTCGAGCGAGTTCGCAGGCACAGTTCCGTTCCACTCCACCGTGCCACTACTGGGCTTGTATAGCTAACTTCATATCTATATTTCTGAGGCGAAATGTCTCTATCAGGTCTACGAGACAACCTCTCCAGAGGCCACAAACAGACCCGTCTCTTTTGCAATATGTACGGCTCCATGCTCGGCCAATTCTTGATCGATGAGCGTACACAGCGTTTGCATTTTATCTTCGTCGATTGCATGTGAAGGAATGGCGGAAAGGATAAAGGCGATCAATGGTTCAGCTTCGGTGACGGCGAGACTGTTTTCCCAGCGTACAACGTCGATATGCGAAAACCAGGGCCGCATCTGTTCTGCGCCATTTTGCAGGCTGAAGATGGACGGACCCGTCGAGCTGAGTACGCCACCGAGCGCGATCCCGGTCCGCTCGCAAAGCTGCCTCATTTCGCGCAGGTGCATTTCGCCATTCGTGGCTGCATAGAAACGTCCCTCTGGAGCCAGGACGCGGCGGATCTCTGCGAAGGCACGCGCACGATCAGGCACATGATAGAGCATATGGTTTGCAATCACGTAGTCAAAGGAATTGTCGGCAAAGGGGATGGCCTGCGCATCAACCACGGCAAACTGGAAACGAGCAGCGCTCTCGGCCAGCTTCTGCCGCGCATCAGTGAGCATGCCAGACGAAAAATCCGAGAGGGTGATCTCCCAGTCAGCCGGGATGCGGTCCAGGTTTTCCACCCAGAGCATGCCAGGGCCGGTTCCCAGTTCAAGCACACGGCTACCAGTCGGAATCTGAAGCTGATCGAAGACCCAGCGAAACCAGTTGCCGGGATTTGTGCTGAAGCGCTCATGCAGTTGAATACGGGCGTTGAGATTGGCAGAGGTGCTATATTGTTGAGTCAAGAGATAGTGCTGATCAATCATATTGGACATTAGAGCATTCTCCTGCTTTCTTTAGAAAACAACGACCGTAAGACATTTCTTACGGCCGTTGTCTGATTTCATCTTATGTAAGGAGATTAGCGATCTTTCTCGCTCTGGCTGAGGGCAGCCTGAGCAGCGGCCAGTCTGGCGACCGGAACGCGGAAAGGCGAGCAGCTTACATAGTCCAGGCCAACCTGGTGGCAGAACTCGATGCTATCAGGATCGCCGCCGTGCTCACCGCAGATACCCAGTTCGATCTCCGGGTTGGCTTTGCGGCCCTTCGTGACGGCCATAGAGACGAGCTGACCGACGCCTTCACGATCGAGCGTCTGGAAGGGATTGACGGGAAGGATCTTAATTTTCTCCTTCGAGCCGGGCTCTTCCAGACCTTCAACATATTTGAGCAAGAACTTGCCCTCGGCATCGTCACGGCTGAAACCAAAGGTGGTCTGCGTCAGATCGTTGGTACCGAAGCTGAAGAAATCCGCGACGGGGGCGATCTGATCGGCGGTCAGGGCGGCGCGTGGGAGCTCGATCATCGTACCAAACTTGTAGTCGATGGCTCCGCCTACTTCGCTGGCAATCTCTTGCGCGACACCTTCGAGCTGGCGGCGTACCTCTTTCAGTTCGTTGACATGGCCCACGAGCGGGATCATGATCTTCGGATGCAGCTTTTTGCCCTCTTTCGCCAGCTCCGCGGCGGCTTCGAGAATAGCACGCGTCTGCATCACGTTAATCTCCGGGAAGAGCAGACCCAGGCGGCAACCGCGCAGGCCGAGCATCGGGTTCATCTCGCGCATTGCGCCAACAGCCTCAAGCATGCTGCGCTTCTCAGCCAGTTCCTTCTCATGACCACCCTGCGTCTCCAGGCGGGTCACATCGACGAGCAGCTCTTCGTAGGAAGGCAGGAACTCATGCAGAGGAGGATCGATCAGGCGGATAACGACCGGATAGCCCTCGCCCGTCTGAGGATCAACCATCGACTCAAAGATACCTTTGAAGTCACTGCGCTGGAAAGGAAGCAATTGATCGAGAGCAGCCTGGCGCTCAGCAGTCGTGGGAGCCAGAATCATTTGCTGCACGATGGGCAGACGCTCCTGCTCCATGAACATATGCTCGGTTCGGCAGAGACCAATACCCTGCGCGCCGAAGATAACGGCACGTTTGGCATCGCGTGGATAATCAGCATTGGCCCAGACGCCAAGCTTGCGGAACTTATCGGCCCAGGAGAGCAATTTCTTCAGGTCGGTCTCTTTGTCGAAATCGGGATCGACGGTTTTGATGCGGCCCGCGAAGACCTCGCCGGTTGCGCCATCAATCGAGATATCGTCGCCCTCTTTGATCACGAGATCGGAGCCGACAACATGAAACAGCTTGTTGGCTTCACTGACACGGATGCCCTCACAACCGGCGACACAGGGCAGACCCAGGCCACGAGCAACGACAGCGGCATGGCTGGTCGCACCACCACGAGCGGTGAGGATACCCTTGGCGACGAGCATACCGTGGACATCGTCCGGGCTGGTCTCAGGGCGTACCAGAACGACCGGCGTACCGGCTTTGCCCAATTGCTCGGCGGTATCGGCATCGAAGATAGCCTTACCGTAAGCAGCACCTGGAGAAGCATTCAGCCCTCTGGCCAGCAAGCGGCCCTTACCCTCAGCACTACGCTTCTCGGCTTCATCGAAGCGGGGCAGCAGCAACTGATAGACCTGCGACGGCTCGACGCGCTTGACAGCCTCTTCCTCGCTGATCAGGCCCTCTTCGACCATATCAACAGCGACCTTGACAGCGGCCAGAGCGTTACGCTTGGCGGAACGGGTCTGCAACATATAGAGGCGGCCCTGCTCAACAGTAAATTCCAGATCTTGCATATCGCGATAATGGCGCTCGAGACGCTCGGCGATCTGCTGGAACTGAGCGAACACTTCGGGCAGATCCGCTTGCAGGCGACTGATCGGCGAAGGAGTGCGGATACCGGCAACGACATCCTCACCCTGTGCATTGAGAAGATATTCGCCATAGAGGACTTTTTCTCCGGTACTGGGATTGCGGGTGAAAGCGACGCCAGTGCCGCTATTGCTGCCCATATTGCCGAAGACCATACTCTGCACGTTGACGCCTGTACCCAGAGCGTGGGAGATCTTGTTGAAGTTACGATAATCAATGGCGCGTTTATTGTTCCAGGAAGAGAAGACAGCCTCAATCGCCTTATGGAGCTGATCAAAGACATCAGTGGGGAAAGGCTCGCCCGACTGGCGTTCGGCAATCTGTTTGAATTCGACGACAAGCTGCTTCAGATCAGCAGCGGGAATTTCAGCATCGGTCTTAACGTGGGCGCGCTCTTTGTAGGTCTCCAGAACATTCTCGAAATCGCGAGGATCGGTATCGAGCACGATTTTGCTGAACATCTGGATGAAGCGGCGATAGGCATCATAAGCGAAGCGCTCATCGCCCGTAAGCTCGACCAGACCCTGAACCGTCTCGTCATTAATGCCAAGATTGAGAACGGTATCCATCATACCTGGCATAGAGAATTTCGCACCGGAGCGCACAGAGACAAGCAGGGGATTATGGCGCTGACCAAAGCCTTTGCCCGTCTGCTCTTCAACGATCTTCAGAGCGGCTTTGGCCTGTTCCCACAGACCATCAGGAAATTGCTTTTTATAGTCATAATAGGCATTACATGCTTCAGTCGTAATCGTAAAACCCGGAGGGACAGGCAGACCTGCATTTGTCATCTCTGCTACGCCCGCGCCTTTACCCCCGAGCAGCTCACGCATCTTGGCGTTGCCCTCGCTAAAGAGATAAACCCATTTGCGGGGGGATTGTTTTACCGCTTCGTCCAGCCCCGTATGGGTAATCTGTTGCGTCATAAAATATTCCTCCAACTAACCAACTTATCGTTACAGCTTATGTGTAATTGAGACAACCATTGCTTAGACAGGCATCTATCGTGGATCATGCTGCAATTACGCGCGTAGCACAATGTCGCGAGCCCAACGCAGCACCTTTCGTGCGCTTTGCATATAGCTGCTTGCTTGCTCAGCATTGATAATTTCGTCAGCTTCTTCAGGCGGAGTGTCGGCGTAGAAGGCCTCGGGATGAAATGGCGTCAGGATAGCCATTTCAAGCTGAATTGCTTCCGGTGCGCCAACAGCCTTACCGAGAGCTTGCAGATCATGGTTATAAGCGGAACGACGGCCAAAGCGTAGCAGGCTGATCGCCTGAGCGGCTTTTTCAACGGCCTGGTTACAAAAGTCAGCGCAGGCAAAATGTCTCCCCAGGCTGAGCTCTACGGTCGAAGTTGCCATATCCTGTACAGCTTCTGCGAAGAGTCCTAGTGCACCTTGAACATCACTATGGAGAGGAACCTCATCGTCCTCCTCATCGTCATGAGCAGACTGCGTGGCGGCACCCGGGATTTCGTTATCCGTAAGGGTTACGCCGTGCAGCAATGAATGCTCTAGATCGTTGTCCAGGCCTTCGTAAGGCGTTTCGTTTGTTCCATCATGCGTCTGTGACATGCTGTATGATCCTTGTGTGGCGACTAGAACGGGCCGGATGCTCGATATTGTAGAGCACTCACAGGCCATCCTGCACATAGTATGCCTTAGAGGTGTGCTGTGTCAATCCTGTAAAACACGACCTCGTTCTCTCCCGCTCTATTTTACCAGATTGTGACTCTTTTGTGTCCTATAAATTCTTCCACAGAGTTTTGCCAGGCTTTTGAAAACGCTGAATCAATAACCCGTTCTGAGCATTTGACCCTCCTCAACAAAAGAAGCTACAATATCAGAAAAGCGTTTCTGTATTTCCTGAGCAGAGCACAGCGTCGTGACGCAAGAAGAGGAGCATACACGATGGCAGAACATATTCCGGTAATTGTTGGAGCGGCGCGGACGCCAACCGGCAAATTTTTAGGCAGTCTCGCCAGTTTTACGGCTCCCCAACTGGGAGCCATGGCCATAAAAGAGGCCGTGAATCGCTCCGGAATCGATCCTGAGACCATTGATGAAGTGATTATGGGCAATGTGGTTTCAGCGGGCCTGGGGCAAGCCCCCGCGCGTCAGGCGGCACTCCAGAGTGGCTTACCCGTGGATATTCCTGCGGTCACAGTGAATAAGGTCTGCGGATCGGGTCTGAAGGCAGTGATGCTGGCAGCTCAAGCCATTCGCGCAGGTGATGCTCAGGCATTTGTTGCTGGCGGGATGGAGAGCATGAGCAATGCGCCTTATCTGCTGCCAAAAGCGCGCACCGGGTATCGTATGGGGGACGGCAAGATAGTAGATAGCGTCGTACACGATGGCCTCTGGTGCGCGTTTGAAGATATTCATATGGGCAATGAGGCCGAGATTATCGCCGACAAATTTGGCGTGACGCGCGAGGAGCAGGATCGCTTTTCGTTGCAAAGTCACCAGCGAGCAACCGTCGCAACAAGTTCGGGACGATTTAAAGACGAGATTGTCCCGGTCGAGATCAAGCAGAAAAAGGGGGGTTTCTGGGTAGAGCATGATGAGCCCATACGCAGCGATTCTTCGCTGGAGGCGCTGGCCCGGCTCATGCCCGCATTTCAGCAGGGGGGCACCGTCACGGCTGGCAATGCGCCGGGATTGAGTGATGGAGCCTCGGCAACCGTGGTCGTGGAACGAGAGTTTGGGCGGGCGCTGGGCCTCACGGAACTGGCACGCATTACTGGTTATGCCTCGGCAGCAATTGAGCCGCGCTACATCTTTGCCGCGCCCACGCGGGCCGTACATCGATTACTGGAGCGTACGGGGCTGAAAATCAGCGATTTCAATCTGATCGAAGTCAATGAAGCGTTTGCAGCTCAGGCACTGGCGAATGGGAAAGAGCTCGATTGGGATTGGTCGCGGGTGAATGTGAATGGTGGCGCGATCGCGCTTGGACATCCCATCGGCTCCAGCGGCTCACGCGTGCT
>DATJHM010000146.1:0-26146 GCA_035493895.1 Ktedonobacteraceae bacterium | reverse complement strand
CTACACTCGAGGCGACGTTGCCTCTGTATCACGCGACGTCGTTGTCGTGAGAACGGAGAGAGGGGTTTTGTGGCTCCTGATATAGATATTCGGCGGGTGGTGAGATTTCTGAAGAGTATGGTGATGAGAGGGTAGGGGCCGTGGTTTATCCCGGCCCATAGGCGTCAAGTTAAGCATTGCTGAGTTTAAAAAAGGTGACAAAAAAGGACATCTGTGAGATGATACACAAATCTTCAATCTCATCTTCACAGGAGTCCAACGATGACGAGTATACCACAGGTAAGTCGAATCTTGAGAACGCTTTTTGAACAGGATGCCGTCGAATTGGGTCGGCACATGGGTTTGCGCCAACGCCGCATGCAACTCTCGCAGTTGGCCTGGCTGCTGGTCTTGGGCTGGTGGAAACATCCAACTGCCGGTCCCAGTACGCTGGCTCGTTTTGCCGGAGAGTTGGGCGTAACCCTCTGCAAGCAAGACGTGGACTGCCATTTTACCGAATTGACGGCCACCTGGTTGCTGGCCCTGCTGCATCGTGCGGTTGAGTATGTGGTCTGTGCCGGTCCGATCAACCTGCCCCTGTTGCAACAATTTACGGCCGTCTTGATCGAAGATGGCAGTTCCATCACCTTGCCCAGCTTCCTCAAAAAGGTCTGGGGCGGCTGTGGAGGCAGCCCGAGCAAGGAAGACCACGATCCCAAGAATCAGGCAGCCCTCAAACTGACGGTGCGCTTGGACCTGCTCGCAGGACGCTTGTTTGGTCCCTATCTGCAAGAAGGTCGTCGTCATGAACTTGCCAGCGTTCTGCGCGAACGGCACATGCCTGCCGGCAGCCTGTGGATTGCGGATCTGGGCTATTGGACCCTGCAATGGTTGCATCAGTTGAGTCAGCAAGGCGTGTTTTTTCTGATGCGTTACAAGGCAGGGATTGTGTTGTGGGCGGGGAAAAAACGTCTCGATTTGTTGGCGGTTTTGCCTCAGGTGGTCGGAGAGCGCCTGGAACTGCTGGTCGATGTGGGAGCCGATAAACGACTCAAAAACGTGCGATTGCTGGCTGAGCGCGTTCCTCCCGAGGTCGCCATGCAGCGCCAGGAGCGCATTCGTGAGTCGGCGCGTCGTCATAATAAGCCCCTCAATCCGCTGGTCATGGAACTGGCTCACTGGAGCCTGGTCTTGACCAACGTCCCGGCCACCCGACTCACGTTCGTCCAGATTTTTGCCTTGCTGCGAGCCAGATGGCAGATCGAACTGCTGTTTAAACTTTGGAAAGAGCAGGGCCTGGTGGATGACTGGCAAACCAGCAATCCCTGGCGTATCCTGTGTGAAGTCTATGCCAAATTGCTTGCCATGGTGGTCCAACATTGGTTGATGCTCCTTTCCTGTTGGGATGATCCTCATCATAGTTTGCCCGCCGTGGCTCAGGTGCTCCGCGATCAGGTTCCTACCTTGCTTCACGGGCTTACCGGGAAATTTCCCTTACCGCGAGTGATACGTTTGATAACGCAATCGGTGTGTGGAGGCTGTTCTATTCCGGCGCGCTCGACGCGTTTGAGTACCTCCCGCCTCTTGCTGAGCGCGTTTGACCCTGGCTTAACTTGACGCTAATGGGGCTGCGGTTTATCCCTGCCCGCGGGCCCCACCGGCCCTCTCGGCTCTTAGGCTGATGCGTATTGATCGCGCTTCATGCCCATCCGCGTCCCCCTCCGGCCATCTCGCCCAACCGTTTACGCCTCCTGCCCCATCTCACGAGCAAACGCTTCGGGACAATGGCTTGGCACAATCGTTACGTCTGGATAGGCCAGGGCAAAGTCGGCAAGATGATTGATGGTCGCATGCATGGCGCGAGCGTCGTCAATAAAAAAGTGCGTCATACGGCTCGGGGGACGACGTTCATAGACAGATCTTGTGAGCCAGCACCCATCGGCGGCAAACAGAATACGTCCTCGTGTCGTATTGACCAGCATGCCGATCTGTCCGTGAGCATGGCCGGGCAACTCAACAAAGAGCAGCGAGCCATCGTTAAAGAGATCATACGTTGCGCCCAGCGTCGAAAGCACAGAACCAGTGAAGGGCGGGAGAAGCGTGGCCCGTTCGCGAAAATCGTCGGGCAGAAGCGTAGGAATGAAGCCACGGCGCAGGGCATTGATCCCTTTCCTCGCAGCAACATCCGCATAGGCACTCTCCAGTGCGATCAGTTCGGCCTCGGGAAAATCGCGCAATCCGGCGATATGGTCGGCGTGGAAGTGCGAGATGATCACACGACGAATATCGTGTGGGCCAATATTCCAGCGCGCCAGTTGTGCGGCAACCGCCAGTTTCGGATTCAGCACCAGCGGCGTGGCGCGGCGATAGAGCGAGTAGGGCAGATGCTGTGTTGCCGATAACATGTGTGGAGCATACCCGGTATCCCAGAGCAACCAGCCATGCTCAGGATGCTGCAATAATGCCACCAGCGCATGACAGTGGACACGCTGGCGACGACCACCCTGGATCATATGCTGCTCCCAGACCACACAATAGCCCGTGTCCAGCATATGACATGTCAGTTCAGGCACAGATTGCGACATGCTACGACTCCTTCCAGGAGGCCAATGTACGCTCCACGCCCTCGGCAACTGAGATCAGGGGCGCGTAGTTCAGATCACGCTTCAGAGCACTGATATCATAGGTCTGCGTTCGCGCCAGAATCTGTACTGAATAGCGCGTCAAGAGCGGCTCTTTCTTCGTCAAGGCAGCTCGTAGCTCCATCAATCCGGCGGCTGCCAGCGCAACCGACAGCGGTATGGTTCTCAAGTCCGTTGACAGCCTGTTTTCGCGCAGGACCGTACGAATCACTTGCCATAACAGGATGTGTTCGTCGTTGGTAACGAAGTAGGTATTGCCAACCGCTGCGGGCGCTTCCAGAGCCAGCAGTAGCGCATGCACCACATTGCCAACATACGTCAGATCGACCAGATTCTGACCATTGCCAATCTGCGGGAGACGTTTCTGCTTCGCCGCCTCAAGCAGACGCGGCAACAGGGTCTGATCCCCCGGACCAAAAATGGCTTTTGGCCGCACAATCACGGTCTCCAGCTCTTTCACGACGTTGATGCGATCCTCGCCAAGCTTCTTGGTACGCGAGTAAAGGGAGGCAAAATGGCGCGGATACGCTGCGGATTCAGTGATATTATGCTGATCCTGACCGTCAAAAACGACGCTGGGCGATGAGATATAGATCAGACGCCGCACGCCGTATCGACGGCATCCAGCAATCAGCGCCTCCGTCCCGTCTACATTGATCTCGTAGAAGTCACGCCTCCGTCCCCACGGTGCCGAGAATGCTCCAGCATGGTAGACGGCGTCCATATGTTCGCAGGCCGCAATGACCGCGCTGGCAACACGCAGATCGGCATGAACAGGTTGCGCACCCGCAGCCAGTTGCTCCTGCACACGCGTGAAATCGCGTCCCATGCAGAAGATGTTATGGCCGTGCTCCAGCAATGCCTGTACCAGATGTCGTCCCAGAAAGCCCGTGCCACCCGTTACGAGAATATTCATCAACGGTCCCTTTAATAGGTCAGAGCAATCGCCCCTAATGTCAATCCGGCCCCGCTACCCACCAGCAGGACACGATCACCACGCTTGATCCGTCCACAGTATACCGCTTCGGCCAGGGTCAGGGGAATAGAGGCCGCAATACAGTTGCCGCGTTCGGCCAGATTCCAGATGACCTGCTGCGTGGTGAAACCCAGGCGCGTCGTCAATAGCTCAATTGCATGCCTGCTGGCCTGATGGGGCACAATGGCCTCGACGTTTTGTCGCTCCCAGGATAGCGAAGCAAAAAATGTCTCTAAAAATGGCTCGATGAGCCGTGCCGCCTGCTTGAAGACAGCGGCCCCTTCCATATGGAAAAGGTTCATCTCAGGCGTTGTGCCTGGATCATTTGGATGATGCAGCGTGCCACCCCCGGGAAGGCGGGTCAGATCTGCGCCGCTGCTATACGTCGCAAAATGGGCATGCCAGTAGCAACTTCCCTCTCCCCCCTCACTTCGCGTAATAATTGCGGCTGCGGCTGCATCTCCCATCAGCACCGCACTTTCGCGTTCAGCCGGATTCAGGGAAGGCGAAGCGATCTCGCTGCTAAAGATCAATACGCGCTTATATACGCCTGCCGCGACCAGATGCGCCACATTCTGCAAGGCAAAAAGGAAGCTCAGGCAGGTCGCGTTGACATCAAAGCAGGCGCTCTGGCCCTCTGGTGCCCCCAGTTCTCGCTGCACCAGAGCAGCCGTACAGGGTATCGACTGCGCGGGAGCTGTTGAGGCTCCCACAATAGCATCCAGATCTTCTACCCGTAAATTTGCGGCTTCCAGTGCCATACGCGCTGCCGCTACGCCCATCTGCACCGTCGTTTCGCCATCAACATAGCGCCGTTCTCGTACACCGGTCGCACGCTCTATCCAGCGCGCAGGAACCCCATAGCGTTCCTCAAAATAGGCATTCGACACACGCCGTTCCGGCAGATACCAGCCAGTCCCTGCAATTTTTATCCCTAGCATAAATCCCTATCCTATCGCCACAAATTTATTGAGCAAAAAATCGTTTTTCAGATCTTGAAACGATATATCCTGCCATTTATATATAACACGTATAAGTTTAAAAGAGGGAAGTATGCATGGCATGGGTCAAATGTCCCATATAGCATCCTCAGCCAGAATTTCCGCTATTTGCGCATAAGAGTATCTCGCCAGATAGACCTGCTGAGGCTTCGCTAGACTTCCTCACCCCGTAAAAATGCCAGCACCGCCCTGTTAAACTCATGGGCACGATCAAACATACAGACATGACCTGCCCCTTCGAGGATATGCAAGCGTGCATCAGGAATTCCCTCGCGTATAAGCGGAGCAAACGTTGTAGGCACCAGTGTATCATGCTCGCCCCATAGCAGGAGCGTGGGAGCCTGTACCCGTTGCATCACGGCGCGTCCATCGTGGGCAATCAAATCACTTGCAGCCTGAAACAGCGTCAGTGGGCCCGCACGCAATGCATCATATAACAAAATGCCCAGAAAACTGGGAGACGTGTAGCGTGTGCCTGCCAGTAACGGTAAAAAGTAGCCAAAAACCGTATTCGTACGAGGAATGATAGCAGGTGCCGTCAGAACGAGGCGTGACACAATCTCAGGATGATAAGCGGCCAACCAGAGGCAGATATGGCCACCCATAGAATGTCCGATCAGATGTACTTTTTGCAGGCCCACAGCCTCCATCCATTCCACAAGCCAGGAAGCTGCCTGCTCTAACACAAAACGGCTACGCGGAAATCGCATCGCCCCAAAGCCGGGCAGATCGACAAGATAGACACGATGATACCTGGCCAATGCCGCCATATTTCTGCGCCACCAGAGCGTCGAGCCCGACAACCCATGCACCAGCACCACCGGCTCACCCTCTCCAACAACTTCGTAGCGCACCCGGTAGCTTCCCACCCGGGCATATTGTACTGTAACCTTGTCCACGCACTTTCTCTCAGATTCAAACAGATATATGCGTATTTATCAATTACTATAGTAACATATTGTATCTCTCGTAGCGGCCCTGCTTGCCTGCGCCCTAGCCTCTCACGTTAACCATCTAAGTACATTCAAGGATCAAACGCGGAATGTTTGCCTGTTTGGCAGCACAACGGATTCCGCAAACATTGCTTGAATGTACTTACGGGAACGAGAGAGCGATAAACAGCGCTCGTATGCTGTGATCGTTTTGTGAGCTTCATGCATTATACTCAATCTTATGCGGAGGACAAATAGGCACTAAAGATATATCACCTCTAGCCGATAAAGGATAGTATGATGACGAAAATATTGGTTTTAAATGCCGGTTCCAGCAGCCAGAAAAGCTGCCTCTATGAGATCGATGAAAAGCTACCGGGCGAACCACCACAGCCGTTATGGACGGCTCACGGCGATTGGACCCGGCAGAATGATCGCGCCTCGCTTACCGTGAGCACACTTCATGGTCAGAAGATTGAGCAACAGATTACTTCTCAGGAGCGTGGCCAGATACTGCAACAGATACTGAAAACGCTCTGGCAGGGACCAACAAAAGTGATTGAGCACCCCTCAGAGATCACACTGGTCGGACATCGCGTCGTTCACGGCGGCCCTGAATATCGTACCAGCATACGCGTCACACCGACCGTGATAGAGAACTTGCGCAAGATCTCAGAGTTCGCGCCACTCCATAATCCCGCGAACCTGGAAGGGATCAAGATCATCGAACAGTTACTTGGCGATACACCTCAGATTGCCGTTTTTGATACCGCCTTTCATCGTCATTTGCTCCCGGAAAGCACGATCTATCCAGGGCCTTATGCCTGGTACGAACAGCATCTTCAACGCTATGGCTTCCACGGCATCAGTCACCAATATTGCACGCAGCGCATAGCCGATATTGTACAGCGCGATCCTCAAGAGCTGCGCATCATCAACTGTCATCTGGGGAATGGTTGCTCTCTTGCCGCGATTCGGGACGGCCATAGTATCGATACCACCATGGGTTTTACGCCCCTGGAAGGTCTGATGATGGGGACACGCTCTGGCTCGATTGATCCGGGTATTCTTTTTTATCTGCAACGAGAAAAAGGATATACCGCCGAGCAGCTCGATCATCAACTCAATAAAGAATCCGGACTGCTCGGCATCTCGGGCGTTTCGGGAGATTTGCGGCTGCTTCATGAGGCGATCCAGCAAGGAAACGCACGCGCAAAACTGGCAGTGGACATCTTTGTCCATCGTCTGCGCAGTTGCATGGGAGCGATGCTGGCGGTATTGGGAGGAGTCGATGTCATCGCCTTTACCGGTGGCATCGGTGAGAATGATCCTCAAATACGTGCCAGAGCCTGTGACGCCTTCGGTTTTCTGCATCTAGAGCTTGACGAAGCAAAAAACCAGCAATCACCCGCCGATCAGGAAATTTCCACGTCCACCTCAGCCGTGCGTGTTTTACTCATTCACACTGAAGAGGATTGGGAAATTGCCAGAGAGTGCTGGAAGCTTTCTCAAGCCCAATAGACAAGCCGTCAGCGGCGATGATGCTTCGCACAACTATACAGTTTTTCCGAGACGCCACCAAACGAGAACTGCCCCTGGTTGGTAGTCGAAGCCTGCTCGGACTGGACGCGCCAGAGCTCATCCGGGACGAGCTGACAATTTGTATTGACCCAGCTTAATAGCGCAACCAGACTGCTCGCAATCCCGAATCTGGCAAAGTCTTTTTGCGCCAGAGCCTGGCGGATCTGCACAGGTAATTGCGAAACTTGAAAATAGGGAAGCAAGAAGTAGCGCACCTCTCCGCCCGCCACTAGTACAGAGAGCTTTTCCGGCGTCACAATCGGGTCGATGCCTAAAAAGCCTCCCAGTGCCATCACTGGCTTATCGGTTGCAAGGATAATGGGTGCGGCCGTCAAAGAATCCAGCGTCGCCAGCAAAAAGCGGGTCTTCCCTTCGTGGAGTAGAAGATACTGAATCAGTCTCTGCCGCTCTTCATCATAAGCGTAATTGGCTGCCGATGTCGCTACTTGCGATGAAGCCAACGCCGGGCCAGCCCTTGGTATGAGCATATCACCAGCATGCAGCACGGATAGCGTAGACCAGAGCAATGGCGACACAAAAAGCGCCAGCAAGCCCAGAGATACGCCGCAAGTTAACATCACTGGCACGCGCAGACGTATCACGCACGTCACCAGACTGAGGAGGAGAACCGCCAGTGCGCTGAGACCAATGATCGCGGGCAACAAAAATCTGCTATAAGCGGGATAGGGAGCAAGCAATAACACCTGTATCCCTCCGGTAATCAGAAGTGCACAGGGAAAGAGCCAGCTACGCCAGTCAGTACGCAAATATTCCTGTAAGAGGGATGCCACGCCAATCCCGACGAGGGCGCAGACAGCAGGAGCCAGCATGACCAGGTAGTAGGTATGAAAAAATCCTGCCACACTGAAAAAAGCGCCCACCGTCAAAAGCCAGGTTCCCCAGAGCAGAAGCGCCCGCCGTTTCTGGTTGAGCGGAAAACGAATTTTCGTCTGCCAGCAAGCGACCAGCAGGCCAATAAGCGCCAGCGGCAATAGCCAACCGATCTGTGACCCTAGCTGCTGATTGAAGAGGCGCAAAGGACCGGGACTGCCAGTTTCATCAGAGGCGATAAATGTACTGATAAGCGTTCCGAGCGATGCGGATGAAGTATCTGCATGAGATGCCGATGCGCTCTGACTTCCGCCGATGCCCAGAAGACGGATCAGGCCATTATAACCGATGGCCAACTCTAATTCCGAGTTTGTCTGGCTGGACCCTACATATGGACGGTTGGCCGCAGGCACGAGATCGACGGCAATGATCCATGACAATGAAACGATGAGCAGAAGCAAGAAAGCGACGCCAAGGCGCAAACAACGTACCTGCCAGTGGCCCGCTATTCCTAGCATATACGCCAGCCCGAACGCGGGCAAGACAAGATATGCCTGAAGCGCTTTTATATTAAATCCGATGCCCATCAATACAGCACAGAGGAGTAGCCAGCGCAACCGCCCGCTCTCCATCGCCCGACATATCGTCCATGTGGCCAGCAATACCGTCAGAACCAGCAGGCTATCAGCCGTATTATTGCGATTAGTGACCACATTGATCGGCGTCAAGGCCAGGGCCAGAGCCGCAATCACACCGGCAAGCGGACCAAAACTACGCCTCACCAGCATATAGAGTACAGCGACAGAGAACACACCGGCCAGGGCCTGAGGCCAGAGCAAGTTCCATCCGGTAAAGCCAAACAACTTCGCGCTCGCTGTCTGTACCCACAGGCCAATAGGAGGTTTATCAACTGACACAAAATTTGCGGAGTCGAACGAGACAAAAAAGTAATTATGCCAGCTCTGAAGCATACTCTTCACCGCTGCTGCATAATATACATTTCCATATCCAAGTTGATCCAGGCGAAAAAAACTTAGCGCGGCTGCAAGCAAAAGGATCATACCCATCGCCACATGCTGCCAGGAATACCATTTTATTCCAGCTGAACTGCGCAATAAGCTATTGCGCAGTCGCCATATCACGAGCCTATCCATCTTTTCCATTCCAGTCCCACGCATTGTTCCACTTGCAGGCACAATGCGTTTGAATAGATATAAACCCCTATTACTCAGTATACTCGTAACACATAATTTATGAGCTATTGTCATAAAATACCTGTGTTTATGGAAAAGAGCAGAAAGCTGGATGAGTTTAGCGTTGCCGCAACGTCTGTACAAGCGCAGTATAAGCGGGCTTACGCTGGTAGTTGCTATCAAAAATCAATGGTTGATCAGGATGGCCGGTTGAGGCCGGTATCCAGGTATAACGATCGGTAAAACCCCACATTGTAAAAGATTCACAGGCACTCACCGCGAGACAGGCCGAGAGCATATTCTGATAGATCTGCGCCTGCGCCTGTAGCTTCTGCTCAAGGGGCCGAGGATCGCCCTGGATCATAACATCCATTTCTGAGATCTGCACTTTGAGGCCCAGTGCTGCAAACCGCTGCATGTTCGCGATGACCGCTTGCTCTGAAGGGGCACTGTTCAGCCCCACATGCATCTGAAAGCCGACGCCGTTAATGGGCACGCCCCTCGCAAGCATCCCTTTGACCAGAGCATAGATGGCATCTGACTTCACGCCCTCTGTCTCCGCCCCGTAATCGTTATAAAAAAGCTGAACCTGCGGATCGGCCTCGTGCGCCCAACGAAAAGCCTCGTCAAGAAAGTCAGGGCCCATCGTGTTGTACCAGATCGAAGAACGAAAAGCTCCTTGATCAGTTAACGCCTCATTCACCACATCCCAC
This sequence comes from Ktedonobacteraceae bacterium, assembly GCA_035493895.1. Lineage (GTDB taxonomy): Bacteria > Chloroflexota > Ktedonobacteria > Ktedonobacterales > Ktedonobacteraceae > DATJHM01. The sequence goes on along the minus strand of DATJHM010000146.1, from coordinate 16,298 downwards.
ATCATCACCTGACCTTTATAGTGTTTCATGACCGTTGTAATATAGTCATGCAAAATAGATGACAGTTGCGCCTTCGTAAAAGAGCCCTGCTTTATCCAATCTGGTAAGGCCTGATACCAGACAAAATTGTGGCCATGAATCTGCATCTGATGCGCCTTCGCAAAGGCAACAATCGCATCGGCCTGCTTAAAATCAAAGACGCCTGGAGCGGGCTCTAACGCATCGAATTTCATGGCATTTTCAGGCGTCACAAGATTGAACTCTCTCCCCAGTACCGCAGCATACTTGCTATCTTGTACCAGAGCATTCGCATCAACCGCCGTACCTATCAGGATGCCTCTGGAACTGGCCAATGCCCGCAATGTTGTGGCATTGACGGGCGTGGCCTGCGGCGTAGCCTGCGCGCTCTCATGCTTGAGGCTATTGGTACAGCTCACCAACACTGTCAGAAACAGCAAAAACAACAGGTAACGTTTCTTCTTCACACACACTCCTTTTTACGCATAACAGTCTCTTCACCCATATTATCAACAAGAATACAAATTTCCGAAGTAGAGAATAGCTACATCCACACATAAAGATAAAATCGATAAGCAGCGCAAGCATAGCATATACACTCATTGTTATATACAAGCGAGCAGCAAAATAGGATGTATCATTAGTCTTATTAAGATAATCGTACTATCAGAAACTCTAACAAATAATAAATATGAAACCATCTGCACTTCCAGTACGTGGTGTATGTGAACGATAGACCCACCACCCTTGAGAAATATCATTACGTGTATAAACCTGGATGAAATGGAGGCTGATATGGCAAAATTTTCCACCCTATACCGGACAGACAGTCATAAATTAAAGGATGTGACAACGGCCACAAGGAACGCTATCCCCACATCCTACACAAAGGCAAAGGATGTAGCTCAATCTACCTATGCCACAGCGTTGGATGCGGCACAGAGCACCTATGAAAACGTTCAGGACAAGTTACACACAGGGGTAGACAAGGCATCTGCGACTATGACCGCAGGCCTCAGTCTGGCGGAGGAACTGCTGAAACACAAGCCAATGCCGTCTAAGAAGGCCAAAAAAATGGCACAGAAGCGTTTCAGCAAATTTCAGGAGGCAATACAGGGCAGTATCTCGACAGCAAGCGATACCCTGACAAGCAATACGCAAGCGGCCCAATCCAGGCTCAGAAAGGGCACAAAGGACGCGCAGAAAAATCTGGGAAAGGTCCAGAAAAACCTCGCGTCTACGCTTGACGAAACGAGCAACAGGATCAACAAGGGTACGAAACAGGCCAGCAAGAATTTGCATAAAGCGAGCAGGCAGGCAAAAGATATGCAAGCCTCGACACAGACCCGGGTCTCTCATCAGATTGCAAAGACGCTGTTCCGCACAGGCATCGTCACAGGCGTGGTGCTTGCGCTGCTGTTCACGCCTATCGCTGGCTCTGAGGTTCGCAGCCGTATTGCCGCTACATGGAAGCAATATCGCACCTACCTGGGTCTCTAATCTGCACGAGAGACGTTTTCAGGCGTTCACTTCGGCATCCCATACGGGTGGAGCGTCCATCTCGCGTTGAGGCTCGCGTATATCTATCTCTAGCTTATCACCTACGGCGTGGACAAAGACCTCGCCATTTTCGGGAATATTCGCGAGCAGAATACGCAGGCTAAGCGGCACCGTGAGCAGGCGCTCGATAGCCCGGCGCAGTGGCCTTGCCCCCTGCGTCTGGCTGAAGCCTTCTTTGCAGAGCAGATCAATCGCGCTCTCTTCGGCGTGCAACATCAGCCCTTGCTCCAGTAAGCGCACGGCAAGATCGTTCATTTGCAGGCGCGTAATCGCATGGGCCTGATCCTGATCCAACGGATGGAAAATGATCACATCGTCGATACGGTTGAGAAACTCCGGACGGAAGGTCTGCCTCAAACGTTCCATCAAGCGTTCTTTCTGTAACTCCTGCCCGGTGCCTTTAATGCCTGCATGGAAGCCACTGGGCATGGAGCGTCCTAGCATCTCCGTACCCACATTCGAGGTCATAATCCAGATGGCATGCTGCGCATCTACGGTATGTCCCTGCGCATCAGTCAGGCGGCCCGCATCAAAGACCTGCAAGAAGAGGTCAAACACTTCAGGATGCGCTTTTTCCAGCTCATCAAGCAGAACAACCGAATGAGGACGTCGCCGCAGCTTGCCTGTGAGCTGGCCCTCTTGATCGTAGCCAACATATCCCGGAGGAGCACCAACCATACGCGAGACCGCATGTTTCTCCATGTACTCTGACATGTCCACGCGGATGAGATGATCCTCGGAGCCGAAGACCTCCGCAGCAAGTGCGCGCGCCAACTCTGTTTTTCCCACGCCAGTTGGTCCCAGGAACATAAAGACGCCTGCCGGTCGGTTGTGCGGCTTCAATCCAGCACGAGAGACTTGAATAGCCTGCGCAACACGCTTCACGGCTTCATCCTGTCCAATGACCCGTGCGCGCAACCGGGTGTCCAGACTGAGCAGACGATCCCGCTCCTCGCGTCCAGGAGCGCGTACAGGAATACCCGTACGATACGAGATCACCTCGGCGATCATTGGTGCAGTAATGATCGGCGTCTCCGCAACCGTATCTCCCTCCGCAGCATCAATGGAGAAGACACGCGCCTGCGAACAGGCCTCGTCCAGTACACTACAGGCTTTATCGGGCAGGCGTAGATTGGGAAGATATTGGACGGAGAGATTGACAGACGCCTGCAATGCTTCCTCGGTGATTTCCGCATGATGGTGTTGTTCGTAGAGCTCACGCATACCCTGGAGGATCGCCATAGCCTCCTCAATCGAAGGCTCTTCGATAATGATCGGACGCAAACGTCGCTCCATCGCAGCATCTTTTTCGATCAGACGATACTCCTGCGGCGTCGTAGCGCCAATGCAGCGCAACCGTCCTCCAGCCAGCGCGGGCTTGAGGATACCCGCAGCATCAATACTGCCATCCGCCGCGCGGCCCGTGCCGATCAGCAGATGCATCTCGTCGATAAAGAGAATAATATTGCCGCTATTCTCTGCTTCCTCCAGCACCTTCAGGAGTCGCTCCTCAAACTCACCACGGTATTTGGTTCCCGCCACAAGCGAACTGGCCGAAAGCTCAATCAAGCGCTTGCCACGCAGCTCTGGTGGTACTTTGCCATCAATGATCCGTTGGGCGAGTCCTCCCACGATCGTCGTTTTTCCAACGCCCGACTCGCCAATCAGAATCGGATTATTGCGGTCCTTCAGCATCAACGTCTGCATCAGTTGGCGAATCTCTTTATCACGCCCAATCAACGGCGTCAGTTGTTTCGTGCTGGCCTGTCTGGTCAGATCGCGACCCAGACGCTCCAGCACCGAGTTGTTGCCTTTCGAGGGGAATGGTCCCCCTTCTGGCCCGAACGCACCGGGCAGCTCCTCCGGCACAACCTCCGGGCTGGCACCAGCCGATGGCACGAGCTCCAATAAGGCGCGCGCACTGCTTGCCATAATCAGCTCTATCAGTTGTGAGGGATTAATGCCAAGCTTGGTCAATAGTTCGTGAGTGACGCCATCGCCCTCGCTCAACACGGCCTGTGCGATCGCCCGTTCATCGACGGCATTGGAACCGGCATTCAATGCATTGCGCTCCGCAGTCTGTAAGATCTCTTTACAACGGCGCGTGGGCAAAATGGGCGTATCGCTGGTCGCTTTTCCTGAACCGAGCGCCAGACGAATGACATCGCGAACCTGTTTTGCCGAGAAGCCAAGGTTGCGCAAAGCATCTTGCGTACAACCGCCATCCAATTTTGTGAGCGCAATGAAGAGATGAGGCGTCCCCAGATAATCTTTGTGCATACGCTTCGCCTCTCCCAGCGCAAGCTCCAGGACTGCGCGCAAGAAGCGGCGATCAGGTGTATTGGCCGAGGGCAAAATGGGCGAGATGAGATGATTATCGTCAAACACTTCGAATTGGGGCTCAACAGGTCGTTCTTTGCCAGAAAGTGAACCAACAACCAGGCGCTGCGTAGGATCACCATAGAGGATAAAAGACATCCACGAAGTATCATCAATATAGTGCTGCGCCATAGAGACCCGTGCCCGGCGTAACGCTTCACCGAGCATCACCCCATCGGCGACATCCTGATAAAACAACGCCGCAAACTCGCGCGCACGTGCAGTGTGCACAGGCCAGCGAGGCAGCAACACCGCACCGGCACCGGCCAGAAGCAAAGCAGAAGCGAGACGCTCCATAGCCTCATCGCGCTCACTCTGCATGCCGGTACTGCCGCTATTCGAGCGAAATTGACGCTCATCCTCATGATAGCTCAAGAAAATTAGCGGATTGCGTGGCAAGTTTTGAAAAAGTTGATCGGCAGCAACACTGTCCAGGCGTGAATTTCCGGCCAGGGCTAAGAGTGGCTCATTGCTTCCAGAGAGAAGCGGTACCGGACCAGCATAATGCAGGACTTGAGGCATATCGGCACTCATACGCACGCGCATTTCGAGCTGGTTCGCCTGCTGGCGATAGAGAATAATGCGCGAAACGGATTCGGGCAGATTGGTGCATAACGACGCGACCTCTTCTTCGGCCACCGTACGTTCACCAGTTGGATTGACCAGGAACAGGATAGAAAGACCTTGCAATTCGCGCCGCCCCAGCTTGCGCGTAGGCCGCTCTGCTGAAGAGTTACGTTGGAGTAGTTCGCGCTCTCGGCCGTTATCCTGTGCCAGACGGCCCACGCTCAACACATTACAAAGATACCGCCCCGGCCTGGAAGAAACATCGAACATGAGCTCCCAGGGGATATCTGGCGTGTTGGTATCAAGGACAAGCGCCCCATCGTAACGACGCAAAGCCTCTTGCAGAGGAGGGGGTAACAGTGCTTCAAAGAGGAATCTGCCTAAAGTCAATAAGGCATCATTGACAGCACCCAGCTTGAGCGTCTGGCGCTTTATCTCCGTAAAGGCAAGAGCCTGCATGGATTGAGCAGCGGCCTGTAGAGAGCGACGCTGTCTTTCTCGTAGATCAACGGTTAGCTCGGTGCTATACTCCTGGCCTGCTAGAGCGGGGCCATCGGGAAGATCAAGCCGAAACCGATATGAGCTCTCTGAACGTGTGATACTTAATACGGCTGGTTGTTCCATATGCACTTCTCTTCAACAATCTTCCCGTTAATCGTTTAGCTGAACGATTGCTATGCAAACAGATCCTGGCTTCTCTTCCAACAGAGACCCCTTATGGGAAGGTTCAAAACCCCTCCGGTTGTCCGGTTATAGAACAGATACTACAGCGCATAGCGCAAAAGCAGTATACACCGTATAGGGTTGGGTTTCAAGAAAAAAGTCTATCTTCTTGCTTTCCTTGTACGGTGTTTAATCTCTTCTCAGTACTATCTAGTAAAGATAAGAGATTAAAATTTGTTGAGAACATCTTACTCCCACTGAGTATATGTCTCACACGATTTTTTGTCAATTTCACGCCTATTGTCTACCAGGACTTCTCAAAAGTCGCCTTTTGTACTCCTCACACCTTCATATACGCAAAGAGTTGTTGCTGTATGTTTTCCGGCTTCTAGCAATAAAACATGCAACACTTGCTGATAGACGACACGCGCATAGACAATTGTAGTATCAAGATAACTTCAGACCGGAGGCTGTGGATAACACGAACTATTGCCACTGGCGGAAGGAGGTTTCATCTTCAAAGAGAAGGTCATGTCAGGGCCGCCGACGATCCCATCAAAGTGCAGGCCTGACTTTTCATAGCGCTTGCAGCTTCCCGGCGTCGTCTGCAATGTAATATCGAGCTCCGGCAATGTGCTCGGCTGGCGCTGTACGAGCAGACTATAAGAGCCATGGGTGATGGGAGGTACGTACCAGGAGATCGTAGCTGTGGCCGTACAGTTCTTGGGAACAACCATATAGCCGCCAAACATCCCCCGGCCCGGCATATCACTTGTCGTATTAGATGGCGGCCCTACATAGCGGAAGGGATGGTTTTTGACAGAATAGGGATCGTTCAGCATATCTGGCGTGATCCCGGCATTATCTATACCAGTCGGGCAGAGAAGATCGCCATTTTGATAGATATCAGGGGATGGACAGGGCCCATAGCCCGCCCCACAATAATAGCCAGCGGCATTGAAACCAGGCGCTTCAAAACCGTCTCCCCACAAAAGCTTGCTCTTCTCCGGCACATAGACGCGCACATAATCACGCAAAGTATCCATACCATAGACAGGCCCACCCTGATTATAGACCAGACGAATTTGCAGGAGATGCGTGGCCCCACCATTGGCATCGAGCGTCACGGTATCATGCAGAATAGTATTCGTATATTGTGAAGCCTTGGTCGCATTGACGTTGGCCTGTACGACCATAAAGCCGTCATGTTTCGCAAACGTATCTATTTGCGAGCTCGAATTGTATTTTGCCAGCAAGTTCTGAATCTGCGGATTGTCAACATAAATCTGCAAATCTTTGGTCTGTAAATCGTGCAACATCTCGCCAGCGAGCGTAATCAACTCATCAGGTGGCGCATGACGCAGGTGATCCATCAGAACACGCGCGACTTCGGCCGTAAAGAGCTTGCGCACATCACTATCAGGAGCATCGGGCGTGTGATTCAGGAGCTTTATCTTGCGTATACCGGCATTATCCAGTTGATAATAATGCAACCGCTCCTCCAGATTTTGCGCAGTGACCGTATCCTGATATTTCGTAATTTGCAGGGGTCCGATGACCTGGAGCATCCGCGAAATCAGGAAAGGCGAAAAATATACGACGCCATCTACCTGCTGATTGAGCTCCAATTTATACAGATTCATCGCCATTCTTGCGGACGTGGGAAAATCGGCTGAGAGATTGGAGTCGCGCAATCCCCAGTTGGCAAAAGGCCACCAGGAGCGGTAGGCGGACGGGGCCAGATTTCCCTGCACGGGACTATTCGGATTGAAATCTTCCAGCGCGCCGATATCTTTCAGGGTAAGAGGAGCCAGCCGCCCACCATTGATATCTAATTCGCCATATTGGCCGGTAAAGCCGCCAGTCGGTCGCAACTCTGCACGGTCCATGGTCTGTACGAGAAAGTGTCTGGGCTGACCCACACCGAGTATCCAACCCAATGCGCCCATCAGATTATGCGCCATGGTCAGATCCGCCTGCGCAGTGGGCAGAAACTGGACCAATTGATTGAACTCGTCACGCTGATTGCTACTGAGCGGCAACGTATCGAGCGAAAGATTGTGCGATTGAACCGCAACGTCGTTGAGGAGGGGCAGAATATAGACAATCGACTGATCGAGACGGTCCAACATCGCCTGGGTGATCAGTGGTCCACTATTCGTCGAACTATTCGCCAGAGGATTGCTGCGAATGGTGGGCGCGAGCACTAAAGCCGTGGAGACCAGATTCTGCCCCATATCGGTCACATCGACCCCAATCTGACTCAGGGCTCGGGCCGTGGCAATCTGCTTCGGGAGAAAAGCCGCAAGGGCACCGACGGTCATATCCTGATTCAGGTCATCGCGCAATTGCAGAAAATCGCTGTGAGCGGCACTAAATTGCTGATGAGCCTGGTTCAACTTACTGGCATCCAGCAACCCCGAGGCATGATTGCTTCCACCAAGAAAGATCGTGCGAATATTCAGCAAATGCTGTATGCCACTGCGAGCATGACTATAGATAATGTAGGTATTAATTCCCTCACCAGTACCAATAATGAGCGGGGTAAGCAAGCAAAAGACAAGAAAAGCCATCAGCAGACGCGCTCTCAGCGAATAGGATGTGGCGGCGCGCAGACGAGCGAAGTGGCGATAGCCTGGGGTGCGGTGATAGAAGCGCCGTTTCTGTGTACGTGGCGGCGGAGGCTGTTCTGACGCTTCTGACTGCTCCTGATCTGTGTTTACTGCGCTCACCTGCTCCTGATCTGTGTTTACTGCACTCATAGGAACGGTGCGGTACGTTGATAAGTCCGGTAGAAGCATGACAGGAGCGGCACGATAGGAGTTGTTTCCAGGTACGATACTATTGCCGTTTTGCGATGCAACAGACGGGACCGAGCCGTTATACTTTCCAGGCACAGTCTCATAAGGCATGTTATCCAGAGAAGAGAATCCTGACTGAGCAAGAGCGCGACCAGGACTTATAGGACTCATCAGATCTACAGAGGTATCCTGCTCCGACACATCAGCAAGGTAAACAGCAGTATTCTGCTCTAGCACATCAGCAGGATAAGCAGCGGTGTCTTGCTCTGACAAGTTGGCAGGATAAGTGGCGTTATCATTGCTGGCAGTTTCTCCAGAGAAGTCATGGCCTGCATTTTCGGTAGGAGCATCTTGCACTGCTTCTTTCTGTCCAGGTTGCTCGCCCACGGGATGCGAGGAGGAAGCCTGCGCCTTTGCCTGCTCCCCCTGTAATGGTGATATGAACAGCTTCCTGGGCTTATGTGGTTTAGGCACAATGCACCTCCGACACCTGTTTATACGGCCATGAGTGTCTATTTATTTCGCGACTTAGCCAGTTTGGGTTACTCTCCTCAAAAAAGCCACTGAGGATTCTAACGGTTCAGAAATGATAATGTTGCTATTAGTTTACGTCCCTCACCAAATTACCTTACGCAATAACGTGGAATATAGTATCATGGGAACAAGAATGTAGCACATGCCCGTACTCCCCTTGATCCCGTCATGAGCTTTCCGAGCAAAACAAACATATCCTCCTGCAAAACAGCGTCCCGCGTCAGAGTTGCCCCAGCACACTGCGCAGGAACAGGGGAAGTAATCGTCAGATGGTATTCAGGATAGGTTCCAGCCTGACGCTGAATCAGGAGCTGGTAGGCCGCATTTCCCAAGGGCGGCACGTACCAGGAAAGCGTGACAGTGGCCGTACAATTTTTGGGAATGACGACATATCCAGCAAACATAGCTCTTCCAGGCTCATCGCTTTGCAGATTGGTTGGTTTGCCAACGACATCGAGCGGATGATCACGCCCAACATAGGGATCATCCAGCATGGGAGCAGCATACCCGGCGTCATATTGACCGGAAGGACACACCAGCTCATTTTGCGGATAGACATGGTCGGCGGCACAAGGGAACAGATTTCCACCACACAGCGCCTGCCCGCTATCAAAACCGTCCCCCGCACGTAAAACAGAACCCGGCGGCACGTAGAAGCGAATATAGTCGCGATACGTGTCCAGACCATACACCGGCCCGGTCTGCTGATAGATAAGCTGCAATTGTAGAGAATGCGTGGCCCCTCCCCGCTGATCGAGCTGGATAGAATCGTGGACAATCGTGCGCACATATTGCGAGGCCTTGCTGGCACTCACATTCGATTGCACAATGTAGAGACCATCATGGGAGGTTGAACGATCAAGCAAACCAGCATCACCATGCTGAACCAGCATCTCCTCAATCTGGGGATTCGTCACATACACCTGAAGATCCCTGGTCTGCAAATCGTACAATAACTGCTTGCCGATCTGGAGTAGCGTTTCAGAGGGTTCGTGACGGACCGCATCCATCAAAACACGAGCCAGTTCCGACGTGAATTGTTTGCGCGCCTCATCGTCGTTCGCAAGATGCGTGATCGTCTTTTCTTTGGCAATACCGGGCCCAAGCTGATAATAATGCAGACGATCCTCCAGATTTTGCGCGGTAATCGTCTCATTGTACGTGGCTATATGCAAGGGGCCCACAATCTTTAAGACATCTTCGATCGCGAAAGGAGTCACCATCACAACCCCATCGACGCTACGCCCGGCCTCTTTTTTGTAAAGATCAATCGCCATCTTCGCGGAGGTAGGAAAATCAGCCGAGAGATTGGAGTCGCGCAATCCCCAGTTGGCAAATGGCCACCAGGAGCGATACGCAGAAGGTGCCGAACGGCCCATTGCATAACTATCGTTATTATATTCAAGCAAAGCAATATTGCGCATCGAGAAGGGTTCAATACGCCCCTGATGGATAGTCAACTCACCATACTGACCGGTAAAGCCTCCCGTTGCACGCAGTTCTGCACGATCCATCGGCTGAACAAGGAGCGTGCGCGGACCATCCACACCTAACAACCAGCCAGCAGCGTTAAGCAGACCATCACTCTGGACTAAGGCAGACTGGAGTTGAGGGAGCAAACTCAAATAGTTGGAAAATTGCAAAATCTGGCTCTGACTGATAGGCAAAGTAGTCAGAGAAAGATCATGACTTCGGGCCTGAATATCATTCAAGAGCGGTCTGATCGTATCTAAAGTTGAGCGTATTTGCGTTAGCTCCTGATCAGTGATGAGAGGAGTACTGGCATTGCTCAAGAGAGGACTCTGCAAGAGAGAACTCAAATTCAGGCCCAGACCTGTCAATTGCAAACCAATAGTAGCAGCATCAATGCCAATTTTGCTGGCACTCTGTACCGTGGCGATCTGGATTCGATACTGGGGAAAATATGCTGTGATCGTTTGCATGTCAGGTGTATAGGTCAGCAGAGTTTGTACTTGCGTGAAATCACTGCGTGCTGCGGTCAGCTCTTTTTCGGCTTGTGCAAGATTGGCAGCATTGATCGCCGTGGTAGGATGAGCTTCCATCGTTGCAACCAGTGGTTTCAAATTCAGAAAGTGGTGATAGCCACTATATGCTCGATCATGCACATGCTGGTAGGTCGCATAGGCGTTGAGAGCAATATGTATCATGATCGCTACAGGGACAATGATCCCGGCAAGCAAAAAGAGAATAAGGCTCAGAGCAATCACTTTGTAACGCCAACCAGGTCGCTTCCGTACCTGTTGCGTTTTCTGTAGCACCACGTTGCTTTGTGAGCTATCTATTGTCTGCACAGGAAGCGCTTCAACACTCTTCTCTTCTTCGGTAGCCGTCTGATATCCTTCGATAGACATATCTCTATTTTCCACTGACGGCGTTTCTTCAGGAAGACCAGGGAAGAGTGCGGCGGTTCCCTCTTCCTCAATATGCTCAGGAGAGGGGTGGTCATCCTCATGTTCAAGGTTATGTTCATCGCTGCCAGAGACATCGCTTGCCATATCCATACCTGGCAATGACAAAGAAGTCTCCGCTTGAACTTCGCCGCTGATTTCTGGAGTGGACTCGACTGGTAGTTCCTCAGTTTTTAGCATATGTGCATCTAAAGCAGGCATCTCACCAGCCCCTACAGATTGAGGCATAGTGTTTTCTGGAGCAAAATCACCGGACATGAGCAACCTCAAAGATAGTAGAATAAACTAGCGGGTAAAAAGTAGCTGTTCCCCCAGAACACGCTCTTCATTGAGGTGGGATGTATCTTGTGTTACATCTTTTATAACGTATAAATCCATGAAATGTTTCACTTTTCGCGTGCAAATAACTTTTAGATATGCTGCCAGAATCGTAAGCAAAACATGAGTCAGAAGCAAAGAAAAGTGACAGCAGATTTTTATTTATTCATTATTTTTTGTGTTCACAATGTTAATCCTGCTCATATCCATAAAAAGAGTGGTAGCGCATATATACTATATAAAGTGGACAGGAAACATTTTTTACTCCTGTTCCATGATTTTTTACGCGTCAATAACAAATGTAGAGGAGGATTGGTTTATGTCGAAGAGAATAAGCTTTACCATTGTCCTGGCACTGGCATTCTCAGTATTGCTCTTGTTCCCATTGACGGCAAGCGCAGCAAGGCCACCAATGCCGGATCATACAAAGCCAGTGACGACTTATTACACCTTCAGCGGACTGGTCACGAAAGGGCCTCATAAGGGCATGTACCTGAATGGAGGACTGGGATTACAGATCACACGTAGCGGCAAATTTACAGGGAACTATTATGCGCCAGGCAGCAACGACTTGCCGGTGAAAGGGTTTGTCAACCAGCGTACCGGTGAGTTTGATGTCTCATTTCAGAAAGATGACCAGCATAATATGGGCCCTATCACTGGCGAAGGCATGCTTAATAGTGCGCAAACGCAGTATAGTGGCGAGTTCCAGATAGCCAACAAAGAGAAGCAAAATGACAGCGTAGCTGCTATGCATAAACAGGATGACAGCGGCATATGGACAGGCATTCCGATAGATGAGAAGAGCATGGTCACACTGGCTTTCCGTAGTCTGGTGAAAAATGGCCATGATAAGGGAATGATCCACTCCGGCGTCATCATCCTGGACAAACGAAGCATGAAAGGTATGCTGGTAGAGCCAACAGGATATACGTTAGCATGCAACATAAAGAAAAGCGACAGAGGCAAGTACGTCACGATAGTCATTGGAAGCAAGACGATCATGGGCGAAGGCAAGCTGACGGATACACGCAATGGCTATACGGGATTGTTCCATGGTCCACATAAAAGCGATCAAGGAGAGTGGGAAGCACTCTTCATTGCATTCTAGATACCAACTTGTAGATCTCATGAACGAGGCGTGAGGTGAGATCATACCTGTGCAGAGAGAGTTGCTATCGGGCAACTCTCTCCTGCTCTTCCTGGTCATACCCATCTTAGTCATTATTGAGTACGCCTTCAGTGTAAAGAGCGACCTTTTCGCCACTTTCTTCTGGAAAGTTCGTGACAGAGGTACAACAGATTTTTACTTCGCTCTCCTGGCATAGTAGTAGTAGTATTCTGCTCAACAAGAGAAGCACACCACCGGGCTGATATGCAAAGAAAGCAGAGTACCATCTTTCGAGATGAAGCGTAATAGCGGGCATATGTGCTACAATACAAACCAGCATTTATCCCACAGGAGAGGCTTTTATGGCAACAATTAACTATACTGATTTTGAGAATGTGGACATTCGCGTCGGCAAAATAGTGCGGGCAGAGGATTTTCCCAAAGCACGCAAACCCGCTTACAAACTCGTCATCGACTTCGGACCCGAAATCGGCCTGAAGAAATCGTCTGCACAGATTACCACCCACTACACAAAAGAAGAGCTACCCGGGAAACTGGTCGTTGCCGTGGTAAACTTTCCGCCCAAGCAGATTGGTCCTTTTATTTCAGAGGTATTGACGCTTGGCCTACCCGATGGAGAAGGAGGAGTCGTCCTGCTCAGCCCAACTCACAACGTTCCACTGGGAGGCAAATTATTCTGAAGCGAAACGAAATCTGCCTCTCAGCCATGATAGAAGTGAATACAATAAACGAAAGAGAAACAGGAAGGACTGACTAACATGGCTGAGCACTATCTATGGAAAATTGCGGAAGGAAGCACCGTCAAACTCAAAGATTACAATCCTGCTACTACCAAAAATTATGATCCTTCGGATGAACAGAAACAGGCGGAAGCCCAAAAACAGCTCGATAATCTCTCAGAAGAACTCTCTAATTTACAGGAGCTTCTCTCAGCAGCTCAACACCATAGCATGCTGATTGTTTTGCAGGGAATGGATACCAGCGGAAAAGATGGCACGATCCGCCATGTACTCTCACATGTCAATCCGCAGGGCTGTAAAGTGCACTCGTTTAAAACACCAACAGCACAAGAGCTTGGGCATGACTTCCTCTGGCGCGTACATAAAGTTACACCGGCCAAAGGAGAATTAGGCATTTTCAACCGCTCGCATTATGAGGATGTTCTGGTAACCCGTGTGCATCATTTAGTATCTGAGGACGTCTGGAGCCGACGCTACAAAGAGATCAAGCAGTTTGAAAGGCTGCTTGCTCATAATGGCACCATCATTCTGAAGTTCTTTCTGCATATCAGCAAAGAAGAGCAGGAAAGGCGTCTGGAAGCACGTGTTCAGGACAAGGACAAAGCCTGGAAAATCTCAGCCGACGACTGGCGTGAGCGTAACTATTGGAATGATTATCAGCAAGCGTACGCGGATGCGATCAGCAAGTGCAGCATAGAGGAAGCGCCCTGGTACATCGTCCCTTCCGATCGTAAATGGTACCGCAACCTCGCAATTGCCCATACGCTGGTGCAGACGATGCGCACCTATAAGGACGAATGGCGCACACAGTTAGAGAAGCGAGGACGTCAGGAACTCGAGGCATTGCAGCAGTTGCGCACATCGCAGTCGCAAGAACAAAAAAGCAAGGAGAAGTGATCCCTATCTCCTTGCTTTCCCACCCTTACAATTTGCGGGTAGCCCGGCCTCGCGTCCGTGCGGGTGGCGGATAATAGCTTGGCGCACCGGTAATAATATCGCCGATGCGCAACTGAACCTGGAGATAGGTGCTCATCGAGCGATGATAATGCGCGAAGAGCATCAGGCAATGATGAGCAATCACATCAGCCTCATCGGTATGGCGAGATAGCAGCATCTGTCCACCAATCGTCTCTTCAGCAGCAGTAACCGCCACCTCTTCGCCACCCTCGCCAATGACCAGCTTGCGGGTCTGACGGCGCATTCCCTGATTTGGCCAGAGGATCAGCGCAATTGCCTGACCCTTCAGACGCTGCTCCTGCAAGCGTTCACTCAGATAATTGGCGAGCTTGCGAATCGCCGCACAGGTCTCATCGGCATCGGCGGCATGCTGAAAGCGAACACGGGCATTCTGGCTCAGAGGCGGCGAATCGGGAACGACCAGGCTGATATCCTGACCGCAGGCAACGTGATAGACCCAGCTTCCCAGACGACCCAATCTGCGCACCAGACCTTCCTCATTGAGTATCGCAACCTGCGCGAAGGTCGTGATGCCAAAATCTTTCAAATGCGCAACCAGCTCGGCCACCGCGACCGGATCTACCTGCTCACTTTTGCCTTCTATTTCCGGAGATCTTCCTGGCGACTCACGCGTCTCACCCAGTTCAGGTAAAGCACCAGGAGTGCCCATACCGGCGGCCCGCACCTGCAAGAGCAACGAAAGTTGCAACGTTTGCACGAAAGAACTTTCTCGCCCGGGTGGAATATAGAGAACGCCCTGACGACCATCCCGACGACTCATCAGAGCCGCGAGTTCTGCGATCGCTTTCCCATTGGCGACCCCGATTAACGCCGTCAGGCCCATCTCAGCGATCTCAGCACAGAGCCGTTCAGCGAGGGCAACCGGAGAATCAGCGGGCAAGTCGCAACCACGCAGATCGATAAACGCATCGGCAATGGGAATAGACTCGACGATGCGCGAGTATGCGCGATACCGTTCGCGCAACTTTTGCAGAATCGGCTGGTAGTTATCGTAGGAAGCGGGCAGAAAACGCGTTCTTGGCGCTAAGCGATGAACCCGGCGCAACGGCATACCCGGAGTCACCCCCAGGCGCATGGCCGCAGGAGAAGCATCGATGACCCGCCCGGGCTCATTGGGTCTACCAGTACCAGTGCCTACTACGAAACATTGTCCGCGCAGTGCCGGATCAAAAGTTTCTTCCAGCGTACAGTAAAAGTGACGAATGCGCACATGCATCACGCCCTGGCGCAAACGGGCCTGTTCCGCCGCACGTGCAGCGTCATGGATCGCAAGAGTTGGCTCCGTAGCTGGACGTTCCATCGTCATAGACTCTGCCTCTTGTGTGATATTCTGCGATGCAGAATGGCTGTTCAATTGTTGCATACTCGTCTTCTGTATTTATATATGCTTACCCACTATTGCTAGTAGATAAATTTAAACCATACGAACATATATGCGGGCTTTTACACTGTCTTCTCTAGAACCAACGTACTCTCTACCGGTGTTCGCGTATGCCTGCCGTTTCCCACTGCCCCAACGCGGCCCCAATCCCGGTGACAGGCTGCTCCTTCTGGACATGAGCATGCATTGCGGGTGTCGCCTACATTTTCATACTGAACGATATTTGTGTCAAGTGGCTGTGTTACATCATCGCATTTGCAGCACAGCCTTTTTTATCGTATAGTTCTGAGTATCTTACATCGATTGCACTTTCTTTTTGCTCATTCACCTTCATACATCTCGTCATCCATATGAAAGGAGTCCCCCAATGGAATTTGACAAAGAGTTTGCAAATAAATTTACGGAACAAGCTCGCAGAGTGCTTGAGGTGGCGCAGGAAGAAGCGTTGCATCAGCAAAAGACTCAGATTGAGACTGAGCACATCCTGATTGCTCTGATTCATGAGGGAGGCGGAGTTGCGACGAAAGTCTTCACCAATCTTGGGGTTCATCTGCAACAGCTGCAAGAAACAATTGTAGCGTTACAGGCACAAACACCTGAGGCAAATCCACCACAGCCGCAAATGACAGAAGAGACCTCTCCATCGACAAGGCTGGATTTTACCCCGGAAGCGAAGCAGGTTCTCCAGTTTGCTATCGATGAAGTACGTCTCTTGAATCATCGCTCCGTCGGGACCGAACATCTACTGCTCGGAATACTACGACAGCCAGAGTCTCTTGCCTCTAAAGCGCTACAAGC
>DATJHM010000145.1:0-10777 GCA_035493895.1 Ktedonobacteraceae bacterium | reverse complement strand
CCTCATTTCAGTCCCGATCTCGACGGCGATAATCCGCCACCCGCGGTGAAAAATCTGCGCATGCAAATCCAGGCCGCCGATGGTGTGCTCATCTGCACGCCGGAATACGCATTTGGTGTCCCCGGTTCGCTCAAGAACGCGCTCGATTGGACTGTGTCTTCAGGCGATCTGTGGGGCAAGCCGGTCGCTGCGATCAGCGCATCTCCGCTATGGACGGGGGGAGACAAGGCGCATGCGTCGCTTCTCCTGACACTGACCGCCCTGGGGACGAAGGTCCCGGAAGATGGAAAGCTCTCGATCCCATCGGTCAACAAAAAGTTGAATGCCGATGGCGAGATATCGGACCCCGAAACTGCTCAAGCGCTCAGATCAGTTCTTGCCGCGCTCGCACAGGCTATTATTACGCTCTGATCCAACCAGTTGCCGTATGGGTCATGAAGTATGGCCCATCTGGTGGCAAGCCCATTGTAACTGACATCAACTCTTGAGATATACCTTCGAATGAGGGAATCGGGAACATCACGATATCTTAAAGTATCTTCGTCGCTTTTCCTCCAAGGGCGAGGTCGGTTGCTCGAGTTCGCAGGCACAGTTCCGTTCCACTGCACCGTGCCACTACTGGGTCTACGTCAGCGCAGACAAGCAGCAATGTCACGGAGAGAAGGGGAAACCATACAGGAATCTCCCAAATGCTACACATCCTACATCACCTACATTGGCACGCTACCACGTTTTTTCCAAAAATGCTACACATCCTACATCACCTACACCATGCCAATTGCAGCGAGATCTTCTCCTGACACGCTCCCCTACACCAGCACTGCACGTGTGCACTTTCCCTCTCTCAGGCGACATCGTAAGTGTGTGTGCCGGGCGGAAGGGGGTGTTCGCTCCTCCTAATAGGTATATTCGGCGGGTGGTGAGATTTCTGAAGAGTTTTTGCGAGCTTCTTTTTTTGGGGAATGAATGTGTTGGAGTTCATGAGACAAGCCACAATGTCACGGAGACTCTCCTTCTCTCCGTGACATTGCAAACAAGCAGCGCCTCTACGGAGATAATTGATGTTATCTTTATATACGCATTACAACAGTTTGCCAGAGAAAAGACAGGATTGAGAAAATAGGTTATAGTTAGGAAGAAATTCTCGCTCGCATCTCCTACGAAAGGAACTGTTATGTTAAATGATCCTGTTCTTGTCAATGATTGGCATGTTGTCGCTTACGCCCCTGATCTGAAAGCGGACAAGCCAATGGCTGTACGTTTGCTCGAAGAAGATCTGGTATTGTGGCGGGTCGGCGATACCGTCCATGCGTGGCGTGATCTGTGCGTCCATCGAGGGACACGGCTCTCGCTCGGGAAAATCCAGGGGGAGACGTTGCAGTGTCCGTATCATGGCTGGACCTATAATACAGAGGGTCAGTGCATTCGCTTTCCCGCTCACCCCAACCAGCGGCCACCTGCCAGCGCCTGTGCGAAAACGTATCTGGTGCGTGAACACTATAACTGGATCTGGGTCTGTCTCGGCACCCCGACGCAGGATATTCCTCCTTTCGCGCAATGGGATGATGCCTCGTTCCGCAAAATTCATTGCGGCCCCTATCGCTACAATGCCAGCGGACCTCGTGCCGTCGAGAATTTTCTGGATGTCACGCATTTCCCTTTTGTGCACCAGGGCTTTCTGGGCGATCCTGAGCATCCCGAAATCAACGATTATGAGGCCGAAATACGTCTCGATGGCGTGACCGCACGCGATATCACCGTCTGGCAGCCCGATCCCGATGGTTCCGGGAAAGGTGCTCACGTTACCTATACCTACGATGTGCTCCGTTGTTTCACTGCCTGCTTTGTGAAATCCTCATCCGGGCCGCGTTTTGCGATGTATTTTACGGTTACGCCCGTCTCTGAGCTTCAATCTATTGCCTGGACCTATGTTGCGATGGATTACGATCATTTGCCCGAAGAGGAGATTCGCGCATTTGAAGATACGATTACCTGGCAAGATGTGCCCATTGTCGAGTCACAACGCCCCGAATTGCTGCCGCTCGATTTGCAAGCGGAATTGCACCTGCGTTCGGATCGTACTGCGATTGCGTATCGCAAGTGGCTACGTCAACTAGGCCTGACGTTTGGGACAGCATAACAAGAAGTCACTGGACATTTCAAAAGTAATCATTTGCAAGAAGGGGGCACATCTATGAACGATGCATTGTATGACGATATTGCCGAATGGTACGACAAGTATCTCCATGAGAACCCTCTTTACTATGACATTGTCCTTCCCTGCCTTCTGAAACTCATTGGTGATGTACAGGACCAGATTGTGTGTGATCTCGCGTGCGGTCAGGGCTGGTTTGCGCGTGAACTTGCTCGACGTAGGGCAACGGTAACAGGTATCGATATCGCCGATCGTTTACTCGCATTAGCGCGCCAGTACGAAGACCGAGAACCACAAGGAATTGTCTATCAACAGGATGATGCTCAGAGCGCTTCTTCTCTACCCAACGCCAGTTTCGATGGAGTCGTATCAGTCTTAGCACTCATGGATATTCCCGATCTACAGGCAGTCTTCCAAACAGCTCGCCGCATTCTCAAATCTGGCGGATGGCTGGTTTTTGCCATTACACATCCTTGCTTTGAGTTGCCCCACGCCCGATGGATAACAACAGACAACGATCAGATCACTCGTGCTGTAAGAGGCTACTTCTCTGAAGGCAACTGGAAGTCAGAACAAGGCGGAGTACGTAGTCGAGTGGGAGCGCACCACCACACACTCAGCACGTATCTCAATGCCCTTGCCGCCGCCAATTTTGCCCTTGAACGAATGATGGAGCCAATAGCCACAGGGAAACGTGCCGAGCAAGTACCGGGGAATAGAGAAGTTCCTTCGCTTCTGCTTGTACGCGCACATGCGCTTTAAAAAAGCTACCTACGTCTCAGCCCTTCGTAGAGCATCTGTATGTTAATACGATACCAATGTGTTCGGAGTATTCGCTGTGACAAGAGCAATGCTCCCTCTCTTACGGCGTGCTGATGCCGGACGTATTGTCAACGTGTCGAGCATGCTGGGCTCCCTAACATTGCACAGCGATCCTACATCGTTCTATGCTAAGATGCCCCCACTGCTGGCATACAATTCATCGAAGACGGCCCTCAATGCCATCACCGTCTTCTTTGCCAATGAGTTGCGCAATACAGCAATCAAAGTGAATGCCGTCAGCCCGGGCTACGTCGCTACAGATCTCAACAATCACCAGGGCTTCCTGACCACGCAACAGGGAGCAAAACAGCCAGTAACGTTCGCCCTCTTGTCCGCTGATGGTCCGACCGGCGGATTTTTCGGAGACGAAGGTGTGATCCCCTGGTAAGAGGAACGCGGATAGACATAAAGCGCGATCAATACGCATCAACCTAAGGGCGAGATGGCCGGAGGGGGACGCGGATCGGCATGAAGCGCGATCCCTACCTCAGCGTTAAGGCGACGGGAATCGATGCCGGAACGTGTTCCCCAGGCCAATGGGTGATGCGTTCTGAAAAATTGTAAAAGTGCTACACATCCTACACAAAGGTGGATGTGATCGGCATCTTGATCCTACAGGGTTGGCATGAAGCACAACCCCTACCTGTGATCTCCGGAGAACGGGTTCGATGCCGTTACAGGGTTGCCATAGTTGTGAATTGGTGACACGCTACGAGATTTTTTGTGCTACGCGATTTTTTTCGAAAATGCTACATATCCTACACGAGTGCCGATTTGATCGGGATCTTGACCCTACACGCCCCTGCACCAGTCCTACACTTTCCCCCGCTATCGATGCTGCACTGTCTCTCTCTCAGGCAACATCGTTATTGTGAGAACTGGGAGAGGGGTCTTTTTGCCTCTTCTCTTCTATATATTCGGCAGATGGTGAGATTTCTGAAGGGTCCTGGTAAGATTTGTTTCGCGGGATGAATTTGTTGGAGGTGTGCGCTTGATGCCTATCCTGTGGCGGTATAGATTCTCTTCGCATGATGCCTGATACAAGAACGATGTATTTTGGATCACATCTCCTGTTCATCCATTATACGGATCTTGCTGGTAGATACTATTAGTGAAGAAAGTTCTCATACATTTATGAGACGATACAAGTGCTACATGCATATACCATATTAGCTACGAAAAACCTCTTCGTTCGCCCTAGATATGGAAAGGAGTCCAGCTAACATGTATTCGGCAACTCAATTTAAGCAAAAAATCTTGCTTCTGTACTTCTGTATTCCTCTAGCGATAACGGCTTGTGGATCTACCATTACTATTCCGATCCAGACTTCGACAACCGCACCCACGCATGTATCAGGAAATGATACACTCCTTCTGACCTACCACGGGCACGCCGAAAAAAACACCTACGCATTCTGGTCCCCGGATGGAAAAAAGATCCTCTCTTTTGGCGCGATAGATGAGCAATCAGCAGATACGACAAGCACGCTAGAAGTCTGGGATGCTCGGACGGGCCAGACGCTCTGGACATACACGCCAACAGATGCAAAGACTGGTTTTAGCCCATACTCTGTGATCTGGTCTCCGAACAGCCAGTTCATTGCTGCCAGTACCGATACACACGCAGCGACAACAAAAACAGGCGCAACGGTCTCTGTCTGGGATGCGCAGACAGGACAAATACGCTGGAAGAAGTCCTACCCCTTCGGCATAATACCAACCGCGATGATCTGGTCCCCGAACAACAAACAGATAGCGATTAATACAGGTTCGCAATGTTGTCCAGGCAAACTGGGAGTGGAGATCATTGATGCGAACACTGGCGCGTCCCTGGCCTATAACGGAAAAATCCAATCTACAGCGAATATTGCCTGGTCACCTGACTCTGGTTCGCTTGCCTCAGCACACGGGCAGATATGGCATATCACGACCAATCAAATGACGACCTTACCCTACACAACCCAGAGCTTTGATAGCGTTGCCTGGTCGCCTGATGGTAAGTTTCTGCTGATAGGGACACAGGATGCACAGGTGCTGGATATCCGCTCAGGAAAAACCATTTGCGCGATACATGATTCTGCGGCTTTCCCGGGCTTTCTGGCATGGTCGGCAGATGGCCGATATGGGCTCCTGGTCGATACTACCAGCGCTGAAGCTTTCAATGCCACAGATTGTTCTATCGCCTATCGCCACGACAATTCGCAACAAATGCCAATGCATATCTATTCGCAGTTGAGCGCACAGTGGTCGCCAGATACAAAATTTCTCGCGACTATCGATTCAAATAGCACGACAACCGTAAGCATATTCACCCTGGCAAGCACGAAAAGTACGTCTTACACCTTACCAGTGCTCCCGAACAACATCTCCTGGTCGCCAGATAGCACAATGATAGCTTCTGCCTGTCAGGATGGCAATATCTATGTATCGAGAATAGCCGCATAATCTCTCTCTTAGATTGCATAGCTCATCTTACGAAGCGGCGCATGTGGCATTTCTCCATCCAGAGAGATGCCAAATACCTCTGGCAGTTTCTGACGACCGACCTCAGTGACGCGTATGGCCCGGCTGGTGGGCATATGCGCAATCCAGCCAATATCAAGCAAACGTTCGGTAAATGCCATACCAAACGTGCCCGCGACATGAGGGTATCGCTCGCTCCAATCAATATGGGAAGGAACCAGTAGATATTTTTGCTTCTGGAACAGGGGGGCATCGATCCCAAATTCGCACAGCCAGTCCTTACCTGTTTCGGTCAGGATGTAGTCGTCGCCCGCGCTCTCCAGAATTTGCTTCTCGACAAGTGCTTGCGAGAGGGCAACGCCCAATGCGCCCGCCAGGTGTTTGTAGCACATACGCGCTCTACGCAGAGCATTGCCCACGTCTGCGTCGCGAAGTGAGCGTACTGGTAACGTTGGCGCAAGCGGTGCCAGTGCTTCCAGAGCTTCGGTTACCGATGGGTTCGCAATGCGAAAGTAGCGATGGCGTCCCTGCTGTTTCACGTCGAGCAGTCCATATTCTACCAGTTTTGATAGATGCATACTTACTGTGGAAGATGCGACTCGCGCTCTCTGAGCCAGTTCGCCAGCTGGTAAGGCCCGGCCGTCACCGAGCGCCATCAACACGCTCACACGCGTTGGATCGGCAAGTAGCGAAGCAATCGCCGCAATATTGACATCTCCTGGCATGTCTCTCACTCCTTCTTATTTTATTCCCCATTCACGATACTATCTTTCGCTAGTATACAGAAAAAATACTTCGACGGCGCATGAAATATTCTCGCTCTATACTGGGAAAGTGCTATTGCACATTTTATATCTCGGTTTCTCTGCAAAAAGGAGCTTACGTGTGTCTGATACACAAGTAAATACGGGCAGAATATCTCTTGCCGATGTCCCACAATACGCATCACAACAGGAGCGTTCTCATAATAATCCAATATTGGGCCTGGTGGCTATCTGTGCAGGTTACTTTATGGTCATTCTCGATGCGACGATCGTCACGCTTGCGACCTCGAACATCCAACAACAACTGGGAGCGATGGTAAGCGATCTGCAATGGGTTCTGGACGGCTATACGCTGGTTTTTGCAGCGATCTTGCTGACGGCGGGCGCATTAGGAGATCGTCTGGGCAGCAGGCGCATTTTCTTGCTTGGGATGATGCTCTTTACAGGTAGCTCAGTACTATGTGGTCTGGCCCCGACGCTGTGGGTGCTCCAGAGTGCACGTGTCATTCAAGGAATAGGGGCTGCGTTACAGGTTCCCGCCTCTCTCACTCTGCTTCATCAAATGTTTCATGACCAGAAGCAGCGAGATCGAGCGATTGGGCTCTGGGGAGGAATTGCGGGAATCGCGACCGCTATAGGTCCCGTTCTGGGTGGTTTGCTCGTAGGTCTGCTGGGCTGGCGTAGTATCTTCTTTGTCAATCTGCCCATCGGCATCCTGGCGATTTTGCTCACGTTCCGCCACATCCCTGCACGTCCAGGTTTATCACAGCGCGGTCTGGATCTATTTGCACAGGTCGCTGCGATGATTGCGCTCGGCTTGCTCACGCTGGCAATCATCGAGGGAAACACCTGGGGCTGGACATCGCTACCCATTCTGGGCTCTTTCGCTGGCTCGCTGGTCACAATGCTGCTCTTCCTCTTCATCGAACAACGAGCCCACAGTCCAATGCTACCACTGTCCCTCTTCCGTTCACCAACCTTTTCGGCAACAAATAGTGTTGGCTTGCTGATCAACCTGGGATTTTATGGACAATTACTTCTGATCAATCTCTTTTTCCAGAATATATTGAAATATCCGCCTCTTCTCGCCGGTCTGGCACTCTTGCCAGAAGGTGGTGTGGTCACGCTCACTTCGATGCTTTCTGGTCGGGTCACTGCGCATGTAGGACCTCGTCTCCCGATGCTGGTTGGATTGTTCGTGGGGGCCTGCGGTTTTCTCCTGATGTTGACGATACATACGTCGACGCCCTATCTCCTGCTTTGTCCTATGCTGATCACGATAGGCTTTGGGATGTCTTTTACGATGCCTGCGATGACGACGGCGGCGGTCGCTTCTGCTCCAAAGGAGCGCACCGGGATCGCTTCTGCGGTCTTGAACATGAGCCGTCAGATCGGCAGCGTACTCGGCTATGCCCTCCTCGGTTCGCTGGTCAGCGGTAGCGCGATGTTTGTTTCGGGGCTGCACGTCGCAATGGCAATATCAAGCGCGACCTTCTTTTTAGCCTGCTTGCTCACATTGTTGTTTGTCAAAGCACGTCCACGTACAAAGGCCGCCGTTCTGAAATAAAGTACAGCCTGCTTGTCGAAATAGGCGTATGCTATACTGTTGGCAGAAACGAGGAGGGAATAACACATCATGCCAAAAATAACAAGCAAAAAAGATTTGATCGCGTATTTCGAGGAGAAGAGTCAGCGCAATGCAGATGACGGTGATACGTATTTTGAGGCAGTCAGCGAGATACTGGTTCTTCTCAATGAGACGGATGATATTGCGGAGATCAAATCATTTGTGCGACGCCTTCACAGGGAAAGGTTGAAGGAGATACAGCAGGCAGAAAGCGTTGAAATGCGCGTTGAGCTGCGTAAGCAACTAGGGGCTTATGACGATTGCCTGACACAAATACGCACGATTCCAATGCAATAGCACCAGTTGTTTTTTGCAGTAACGAGCGGGCATGAAGATGATGGGCGTTCATTAATATCACGGAGATACGCCTGTACCCGGTCAAATCGTGGTACCCGTTCGAACCGCTCCCCAGGCCAGTAGGGACGCCATGAAGCTGCGGCTTCATGGCGTCCGCGAACTCGCGCGATCCCGCTGGCTCCACAGACGTGGCGTTGCGCCTTTTCCACGGTTTCGCGTGCCACAGAAAACATGTGCCATGACGTTTGACGGCGTCCCACGGGTCTGTCAAGCGTCATGGCATCTTTTCTCCCGCCAGGGAAACGCGCTCGGGAAGCTTCTAGAAAGGCGAGATGGCCGGTGGGGGCGGACGCCATTCGCCATGGCGTCCCTACTGAGAAAAGCTGCCGCGACGGAAATGATGGGAGATTCTCCTTATTTACGTGACATTGCAGACAAGCAGCGACTCTACAAGGGGGGAGGGTAATGCTACTCGCGGCCTCTACACATGCGGTTTTTTGTGAGATATGATGATAATCAGAGAAACTTTTTGTATACAAATAATCTGTGTGTCAATAGAAAGGTCCGTCCAAATCCCATGAGTAGTACTCAACAGGTTCGTCTCACTGAACTTGCCGACTGTGCAGGGTGCGCGGCCAAAATCGGCGCTGATCTCCTTGCGCAGGTCCTGCGCCCTCTTCGGCAACGCAATGCCCCATCCTCTTTGCTTGTCGGCCTGGGCGCTATTGATGATGCCGCCGTCTATCAGGTCAATGAGCAACAGGCGATCATCAGCACCGCTGACTTTTTCCCGCCCGTTGTGGATGATCCCTATACATTTGGCTTGATTGCTGCCGCCAATGCCCTCAGCGATGTTTATGCAATGGGGGGGCAGGTGCTGATGGCGATCAATCTGGTAGCGTGGCCCGATGATCTGGACCCCTCGATTCTCAGCGAGGTGCTACGCGGAGGTATGGATATTGTTGAGCAGGCTGGCAGCGTGATCGCGGGTGGTCACTCTATTGCTGATCGCGAACCCAAATATGGTCTTGCGGTCACGGGCATGGTGCATCCTGAGCATATTCTGACCAAAGGCGGCGCGAAACCCGGCGACCTCCTCGTCCTGAGCAAACGTCTGGGCACGGGTCTGATTACCACGGCTCAGAAGCGCGGACTGGTCCACCCTGACGATATGGCCGTCGCCGTGCAATCTATGACGACGCTCAATCGCCGTGCCAGCGAACTGCTCGTGCAGGCCGGTTCTGCCGTCCATGCGGTCACCGATATCACGGGCTTCAGTTTGCTGGGACATGCCTGGGAGATGGCGATACAAAGCCTGACCAGCGTGCGTTTCGACAATGCATCGCTCCCACTGTTACCCAATGTCCGCCACTACGCAGAAGAGGATTGCATTCCGGGGGGCACCGGACGCAATGTGCGCTCGGTCGGCTCCTACGTAGAGTTTGCCGACAATCTGAATCAGCTCGATCGCGCGATTCTCTTTGATCCGCAAACCTCTGGCGGACTATTTGCGGCCATCGACCCGGCCCTATGGCCGGTACTCGCTGCTCAGCAAGAGGTGCCTTTCTGGCTTATTGGAGAGGTGACCGAGCAGGTAAGCGAGCAACAACAGGTACGTCTGGTCGTTCGCTAATAATACGAGAGGACGGCCCCAGAAGCTGACAACACGCGATGTCTCTCTGGTGGCCATCCTCTTTCTATTACCAAGGTCGCATGGATAGCTCAAGAACATTGCATCATGCGGTCATGTACGATATGATAGAAAGAGATTCGGTGAGTAAAGACGAGGAAGCCCCCACCAGTAGCTATTGCTAGCGGGAAGGTTCTCTTTTGTCCGATGGAGGATGACGTGACTTTAAAGGGTTTATTGGCGCTCCTGGCACAACGACCTGAATATCAGCGCCTGATTGAGCAGCTACAACGTGCTCAGGGGATGCCTGCACTGACCGGGATTACAGAGGCGGCACGCCCTTATGTGATTGCGACGCTTGCAGCAACGCTGAAACAACCTCTCTTGATCGTAGCCAGCGATGAGGCTCAGGCCCATCAATTGACAGATACACTCAAGTTGTTTCTTCCTAATCCCAGTGATATCTTTTTTCTGCCCGATCGCGATGCATTGCCCTATGAGCGCTTGATCGGCGATGCCCTGACGGTTCAGCAGCGTATGCAAACCCTGATTGCCATGGTCGAGCGCGAACGCACGCCCATTGTATGCTGCTCGGGCCATGCCCTGACGCAGCCCGTAATTCCTCCACAAGAATTATCTACCTCACTTTTCAAGCTGGAACCCGGTCAGGAAGTTGATCTGGGCACGATTCTCGAACAGCTCTATAACCTTGGCTATCAACCGGTGGCCGAAGTGGAAGAGCCCGGGCAGTTCAGTCATCGCGGCGGTATCGTCGATCTCTTCCCCCCGACGTTCACGCGTCCGGTCCGTATCGAATTCTTTGGCGATGAAGTGGAGTCGCTACGCACCTTTGATCAAGAGACGCAGCGTTCTCTTAATCCGATCGATTTCTGCATTGTGGGTCCAGCTCGCGAAGCGCTGCCCATTCGTGGCCCGGAAGCAGCCCATGAACTCGCACTGCTCGACAGTTCGCTGCTGCATCGCGATGCTGAAGAGCGCTGGAAACACGATCTCGAAGA
>DATJHM010000144.1:0-5781 GCA_035493895.1 Ktedonobacteraceae bacterium | reverse complement strand
TTTTACGCGAGAGTGGATTATGGGGTTTCTCTCGCTGGTGGCCTCGCAAGTTGCCCAGGTGGTGGTCTTGTGTCTTGGTTTAGTTTTGCTCAGTGTCGTGCAAGTGGACCCACTGGTTACAGAGCTTATTAAGTATGGCACTATTACGTTAATGTTGCGTGTGCCGAGTCTCTTCAGATCAAATGCGACTGGTCTGGTCTCACAAATAGGTTCATCGGCTGCTGGTGTTGTTACGGGCCCGTATCTTGCTTTCATGTAACAGGCATGATGTTGTAGAAAGGCCAGCGATTTGAGGTTTACATGCTGTCTAGAACATGGGGTATAGTGCGCTTCTGCTATGATGAGCTGCGGACGACCGTGTCCAGGGAACAATGGGTAGGTATCTTGCGGAACGGGGTGCTACTGTTGCTGCCCTTGATCTTTGTGCTCGTTTTCTGGGCCAGGATGAGGGCGCTTCCTCCGCCAGCCTCCACTCATAAGACGTGGGTTGCGCCTGTATCGGTAGATACTCCTACCTGGGTTGCTGGCATGAAGCAGCAAGGTTTTGCCACGCATGGTCAGTATCTCGCGGCGCAGGCTATTGCACTGTCTCATAGCATCTATGGCGCGCTGGAAAATGAATATTACGCAGATGACCCGACGTTGCGTCCTGCTATTGCTTACTGGAAGCGTGCCTGTCAGAATGCTCATGGCTCATTATGTGCCGATGCGCAAAGTGGCAATCTGCAATGCGTGGAGTTTGTGGCGGCGATCTTCGCTGTCATTGATGATGAACTCCCATATATCGGCAATGCCAACCAATTCTGGACACTCTATCAAGGGAAACCGGGCTGGCAGGAGATCCCGGCCAGCGCTGTGCGCCAGCAGACTCCCGCGCCCGGTGATATGGTGGCCTGGTCGGGAGGGAAGGCCGGACATCTGGCCCTGGTTGTCGACGTTCAGCCCCCGGCACATGGTCATGATGGCTCTATTACCGTTGTGCAAACAGAAGCTGCCGATCTTTTTGACCGGCTGACCTGGCATGCCAACGGGACGATCGATTCCTGGCCTGGTTATACGTTGCAAGGCTTTATTCGCCAGCAGGAGATCGCTCCCTGCTTGCAGCAGCAGTCAACGCCGCTGCAACAGCACTGGGAGGCGCTGGCGATGCAAGCCGCGGTGCATTATGGTACTCCAGCAAAATACTTGCTCCAACAAATCTGCCAGAGTGGTTTCCAGACTACCAATAGTGCCGGGCATGTGCTGGTCAGCCCGACTGGTGCGATTGGTATCGCACAATTGTCTCCGTCTCTCGCGAGGCAAGTGCCTCGTTGTGTGATCAATTTTGTCAATAACGCGGCAAATTGTGCGCAGATGCCCGGTAGTTTGCCGTCGGGAAAGGGGGTAGATCCCACAAAACCTGAGGAGGCGTTACCTGCTGCTGCCTATGAGATGTCAGCACTCTATGCACACTATCGGCAAAATAAAGCGGTACAGGGTTCCCAGAGCGAACTTCAGGCTTATACTATGGCGCTGGCCGCATATAACGCGGGACCTGAACTTGTCGATAAGGCCGTGAACAGCTGCCAGGCGCAGGGCTGGCTTAACTGTCTCAACCAATGGCAGCCGGATCACCACACGCAAAAATATATTGATGCTGTGCTTGGGATCAATGTCTCTGATGTTCCCGTAGGGCGCAACCCTTGAGGTTGCTCAGGCACTTTTAAGCGCAATGCTGTGGGGTTTGGCCTCACCCGTCTATGGCACAGGCAACCACAAGGGTTGCCCTGCTGGCTATCCGGCGCGGGCAAAATCGAGCAGCATCACAACAGAGCGTATATCTCCCTGAGCTCGCTCAGGAGAGGAGAAAGGAAAATCGAGCAATGTTATTTCCTGTCGTTTTCGGCGTTACCTACATCAATTCTGCTGCAAGGGCTTGCAGCACGGCAGCTGGCGGTCTGGCGGGCCTCAGCACAACGCTAATGAATTTGATTAACAATATTACGGGCCTTTTGACTGGCCTGGGTGTCGCTGTCTGTGTTATCGGCATTATCGTTGGTGGGTTGATGCGTGCTACTGCCTTTGGGAATGAACGAAAGGTGGCGCAATCGAACCAGGCCATTGCCTGTGCCGTCGTTGGTTTAGTCATTGTCGGATTGGCCCAGGTTGCCGGTCCTGCTGTGAATACGATGGTTTGTGGTTAATGATGTCTGTGCTGGCAGGACGCAATTCGTCCTGCCAGCAGCCAACAACAGAGAATAATGCCGAAAATTTTACATGTTCTATGCGATATTTTTGAATTTTCATTGAAATAGCCAGTATAAATAAAAATCTTCTTATAAGAAGAGGAGCTCTTCTATGAAAAAAGAGGAATTTCCGACATTTTTGAATGAGCAACCGACGATTATCTTTAATCGCACGGGGCGAGAGCTGTTATTGATCGCTGTGGGGGCGGCTGTGGCCTTTAGCTCATGGGTGGATTTGGGAAATGTGGTCCATGGCCCCCTTGTGGTGGTGAATCTGGTAAAGGGCCTGGTCGCTTTGCTCGTGGTGGTGATTGCGCTACTGATCGCTTTTGTGAAAGTCGCCACCCGTCCGCTGGAGGAATGGGCCATTGTCTGGCTTTTCTATGTGCTCATCCCTAAGGTGTATATTTATACACCTGTAGAAGAAAGTGTCCAGATTGATGAACAGAGCTATATCGATAGTATGGATAAGATCGTGAGCAGTCGCAGTGACGAAGAAGACGAAGATGATTGATGAGATAAATTTTAGAATTCTGAGATGAAGTTTAGGATTCTTAGGAGTGGAGTGATATCTGTATGACGAATATTGCGCCGAAAACACCTTCCATGCTCTTAAGCGGCCCGGTCAGTATTGTGAATGCCTTTATCAGATTACGCGATGTCGTAGGGGATGTCGCATGCGTGGATTTTGGTCGCAAGACTCCGGAGTTTCGTGGCATTCTGCAAGTGAATGCGATCAACTTTTCTCTATTGTCAGAGGATGAACAGGAAGGGGTGATTGAGGGCTTTAAAGGCTTCTTGAATGGTATCTCCTTTCCTGTGCAGATCTTGATCCGCAACCGTCCGCATAACCTGGACAGCTATCTGAAATCTTTGCGCGCTGTGGATGGCGCGCTGGCCCCCATTGCGCAGGATCATGCTTCTTTCGTCAGCGCGCTTGCTTCCAGGCGGGCCCTGGTGAAGCGTGAATTTTATGTGATTGTGACTGCGGATCGTCAGACGACTACTAATAAGACCGAGGCGCTGATCAATGCCCAGTTGCAATTAAAATTGCGTATTGATGAGATGCAACGCCAGTTGGAGCGCATGGGCTTGACGGGCAAGCGTTTAACAACGCTGGAGATTATTCAGCTCTATCAGAGCTGTTATATGCCATGGGAGGCGCGTCAGCGCCCCATCACGGAGGGGATGGTCGAGGGGAGCCATGGAGGCCCTCTTGTGTCGGTGCTGGATGATTATCAAGAGGAGGCCACTACGGTTGATAGCAACCTCTCTATCGCTCAGCAACCGAGCCTGTCTAAGCGTGAGGAAAAGAAGAAAAAGAAGCAACAAAAAGAGAAAGAAAAGCTCCCTGTTTTTGTCAATTTGCCCGATCTGATTACTCCCAGTGGTATCCAGATCTATCCGACACATCTGCGCATAGATGGCGAGTCGAGCCACGAGTATGTCAGGACGCTGTCTATCAATAGCTATCCACGCAGCTCCTATCCAGGCTGGCTGGATAATATTATCCAGATCGATGAGCCGAATATCGATTTTAGTATCCATGTTACGCCACTGCAACCGGAACAGGTCAGCGCTCGCTTGAGCCAGAAAGCGGTTGAGTTTCGTGGCGCGGCCATGGTCTCGCAACGCCAGGGCAGGACTGCCGATCCATCGACCACGATTGCGTTGGGGGATGTAGAAAAATTGCGTGAGAATATTGCCCGTGGTAATGAGCGTGTATTTAATATCTCCACGTTCGTCCAGGTGCGCGGACGCGATCGACGTGAGTTGGGCGAGCGCAGCGACCGTATCGCTGGCGTCATTCGCAGCCTCGATTTTCGCGCTCTCCCTGTACACTGGCAGCATCACGCCGGTTTGATGAGTTGTTTGCCCGACGCCAATAACCAGTTGGGGCGCGGTCGCTTATTTGGTACCAACTCGGCGGCTACTTTCTACCCCTTTACCAATAGCGATATCAGTATGGATAATGGGGTGATGTTTGGGGCACATCCTAATGGCGGCCTGGTGATCCTGAATCCTTTCAATAGTCAGGTACTGGAAAATGCGAACCTTGTCGTCTTTGCCAAATCTGGTGCCGGTAAAAGCTTCTTCTTGAAAACGGTTACCAGCCGTTTGTTGCCGAGCAGTAACGTCTATGTCATTGATCCTGAAGCTGAATATAACAATATGTGCGAAATGGTCAGTGGTCAATATGTACGGCTGTCTACGGACTCGTTACAGGTCAATCCATTTGAGCTCTATGGCGGCGTAGATAGTGCCCCTACCGCAGGAGAGAAAGGCGAGATCAATTTCTTCCGCGAAAAGTTGCTCAATCTGATTACGCTGCTAGAACTACTGCTCTCCGACGAGGGGGCATTGCCGCAAAAGGAAAAAGCGTTCCTTTATAAATGCATCATCAAAACCTATGAGAATCGGGGTATTACTATGGACCCTGCCACTCATGGGCAGGTGCCCCCCAATATGCAGGAGTTTTTTGTCATTATGTCGAGCGCATTGCGCGGTGATGATCGCTTCGGGGTCGGAAAGGATACCTATGGATTGAGCGAGCGCCTGGAGCGCTATCTCCATCTCTTCCCGATGCGCACGCATGTGGTGCTGAATAATCGCTTCATAGATTTTAATATTCGCGAGTTGAATGATACCCTCAAACCCATTGGCCTGTTCCTGATCGCCGATTTCCTGTGGACCAAGATTCGCCAGGCTCGACAGTCCAATATACCACAGCCTAACACCATTATTCTGATTGATGAGGCCTGGCTCCTGATGCAGTTCGCGCAGGGCGCAAAATTCCTGGAAGAGTTATCAAGACGTATTCGTAAGTATGGCGGTGGCTTGTGGTGTACCACGCAGAATTCGGATGACTTCCTGAGTTCCGACGAAGGCAAGACGATCCTGGCTATGGCCACGATGAAATTTTTGATGAAGCAGGACTCCAGTACGATCGACTCGGTGGTGCATACCTTCCACCTGAGCCCAGGTCAAAAAAGCTTTTTGCTCGGTGCCCGGCGCGGTGAGGGTCTATTTGCTACCAAAAGCTGGTCACAAATGGAGGTCCTGGCGTCACCCATGGAGGCAAAGATGGCCAATACGACCATGGCCTCAGCTTTGACTCAGGCTCAGCAGGCCGCCATCGATCTTGAAAGAAACTACAATCAGACCTTAACAGGCGGACGTGCTAGAGGCGTGAGAGTACCTGCGGAAACTGTGGCCGCAACTAAAGAGACGAAACAGCTACGAGGTGTATGATGGGCGCATTGCTTGATCTGTTTAACGATCTGCCTTCTGAGGCTAAGCGTCGCCTGCTGCTGGGCTGGCTGCCGATTCTGCTGATCATTATTCTGCTCTGCGTCTTCGGCGGCCTACCTCCGACATCATGGGGGCTCATGATACGTTTTCTGTCGCTGGGGAATGCCTTAAATACGGTGCAGAGTAGCGTTTTGTCTGATTCCCTGAATGCTCTGTTCATACAATCCTTGTGTACGCTCATCGCCTGGGTTCTGGTTATTCTGGCTATCGTTTTCGAAGTTATTGCCTTCAGGTCTATGCAAAT
>DATJHM010000143.1:0-21570 GCA_035493895.1 Ktedonobacteraceae bacterium | reverse complement strand
GGGTCAACGAACCCGACGCGCAAGATCTGTCGCGATTGATCCGAGCGTCCCTTGATCATCTCAAGGGCATCGTCGCTGGGAGATAAATGAGCCGTCGATGATGCCTCCATGACAGACAAGAACAATCGTTCTTCCTTCGTGATAGAAAAATGGCTGAAAATTGCAAATAGCTGCAATTGGTTACATGCATTGGCTCTAACAAATCATGCAGACGAGCGAATCTCGAAGAGACCCTTCAGAAGTTTCACCATCTGCCGAATAGATAGAAGAGAAGAGGTAATAATATCCTCCCACCCGGTTCTCACAATGATGCCACCTGCTGGAGAGACAGTGTAGCATCGATAGCGGGGGAAGTGTAGGACTGGTAGGGGGCATGTAGGGGTGAGATTCCCATCATATCGGCATTTGTGTAGGTTGTGTAGCTTTTTCAAAAAAAATTCTTGTAGCGCGTCAAAAAATTAGCAACACCTCCCTTCGAAGAAAGGCAGAGGTAGGGACCGGGCTTTATGCCTGCCCAATACGCATCAACCGAAGAATGGTTCAGATGCCATGATGTGGGTCAACGGATAGCCGCGTAGGTCGATGGGGTTGCGTGGGATGGTAGAAAACACATCCCCTACCTGCAATGGAAAGCCGAAAAGGTCAATCACGTCACGCGGGATCTGCGTTTCCCCACCGGCCCTCTTGGCCTCGATAACAGGTAGGGGATGTGTTTTATACCATCCCACACGAACCCAACCGACCACCTTGCCCTTCCACGAACCCGTTCCGCCATCGATTGAGACAGGAGGTCAAACCGCACCATTCTTCGGTTGATGCGTATTGGCAGGGCTTTATGCCTGCCCATCCAGGATCAAGATTCTCATCACATAAACAGGAGCCATCTTTTGCTTTTCATTCAAAAATACACGAGACGGCTCCTGTGACGAAATGCATCAATATATTACGCGATGAGACCGGTTGTGCCGCTGATAATCAGGCTGTCATTGTCCGCACATGGGATCTGGCTATTCGCGCCGATGGCGGCGGAGTTGACCGTAAATGTGCCTGCGAGCGCTCCGCTGAGCTTGCTATTGATCAGTTGCTCGATCTGCTGGTTATAGTTGTTGTACTGAAATGAGACGATCAGGACGCTGAGCGTGGTCTGCGTGACATGGACTGCGAGGCTCCCATCGCTCGCAGTCGGGGTGATCAGGGTCGTGGCCTGACCAACCTGGAGCGAGCCGAGATGGATGTCAGAGGTGACCACCAGATGATCACCCTCGACGGCAACCTGAATGTTGCGGGCAGACATGTTATTGCTTAACGGTATGGTGCCCACATTTGAGGCCAGCGTAGCCAGCGCACTGGCTGGAATCTCTACATAGGCCGTCGAATTGCCACCGGGAGCCTGCTGTGTCAGGGATGTCTGCTCACTGGTGTTGTGCATCAAAGATGTCTGCTGGCTGGCGCTACTGGATGGCTGCGGTGTTGCTGTACTCTGCTCCATGTTGAGCGCAACCGGAACTTGCATGCCCACTGCCAGGGCCGAGTCCCCACAACTGGGGGTCGTCTCGATAGAGGTCAGATGTCCAACCGGCATATCAAATGTGGCAAGCGGACCATTGACCAGCGATGGACTGTTCTTCATTGCCTGTGCACTGACCTGGATGGTGGAATTGCCTTTGATGCCAAATGAGACCAGCATGCTGGCGTTAATAGGGTGAGGATCACCGGGATAGAGACTGATACGCAGGCTGGTCGCCAGTCCATCCTTTTGCGTGGTTAAACCGGTCAGGCTGGCTGTGGGCTGGATAAGCATCTTTGCCATCTGATCCGCCCAGCTCTGACTCGATGCAGGCAATTTTGCGAGCAGTGTATTGATTGCGCCATTGACGGCCACGGGCACCTGTTGGTTGATGCGACTCTGAAAAATGGGGCGCAACGTCGATGTGGGAAGATAAAAGTTCGCGGCAATCGAGCTGTTGGTCGCGAGAGTTCCAGACGCCGAACGTTGCAGCAGTTGCGCATTATCCCCGGTTGCGGCATGCGCAGGCATCGTTGTCCCTATCAGACTGATGAGGACAGTCGTTAGCAGCAACGTACCTGCGATGTGTATGGCGCGCCGTATGTTTGTTGTTTTCTGCCATATCATAAATGGTGCTCTTTTCATGCTAATTCGCCAGCAATTTGTTGATGTCAATCGGACCCTTGAAACAGAGAGCGAGTGGCTTGGCCTGCGCTGCCACTCCTTGAATGGGGGGCGCTACGACCTGGATAACCAGCATGATTGCTCCTTTGCTACAGGGAAGCGCAGTGCTGGTATGCACCGAGACGAGCTTGACGCCCTTGAGTTGTCCGCGCAATGCTGGCATTACCGTATTGCTGAAGAGCTGATTGATCGCTGTTTGCATGCCTGATGCTGTCTGGGGACTGGCAGGAATACCATCGCGCTTTAACTGGTAGATGTGCAGTTGCAGGTTCTGCTGCTGATCCACACCAGGCGTCCCGTCTAACTCAATCGGCATCACTCGATGAATGCCATTGCTATCAATATGCAGTTCCAGGGTTATCGCGAGACCATCATTCGGTAGTGGTGTAACCGTGAGGTTGCTCAACGTGCCGGGCTGCATCTGGAGCTGTTGCACAAAAATCGAAGTCAGGGCCCCCCCATCCAGGGCCAGTTGAATCTGGCGAGGACCACTACTGACCGGCGTGTCGTCGGTGGTCAACGAACCAGGTGTCGTCGCAGGCGCAGTAATCTGGTTGGTTGTGTCGCCGCTATCCTCATCATCGGGCGTGAGTTCGTACGTGGCAATGCCGCCGATGAGGAGCAGAAGCAGACATAGGCTTACAATGAGCACGCGGCGACGGCGCGACTTGCGGGGGCGTATCATCTCCGGCAGCGGTATTGGACCGGTGGTGGCGGCTGCCAGATCAACGAGTGTCTCAGCTTCTGGCTCAACCTCCTCGATTGGTTCAATTGCGACAGCCTGACGTCCCCAGAGAAAGAAGGCTGGTATTATCGCAATCAGGCAGAGTATCATTGAGAAGAAGAAGACCGCACAATAGACCGTATGGGCCGATTGGATCAAATGTTGTGCGTAGCCTTTGGACCAGGCGGCGAACTGGGCCATGCTGGGATTGGCATGGAGCGCGGGATAGGCACGGGCCAGATTTTTAAAGTAGGCCAGAGCCCATGACGTGAGAGCTGCCAGCCCCAGAATCATGCCGATCATGCGAAGCGCCGTGACAATCGAGGAACTCATGCCCGCCTGCCTGGCGCGTGCCGAATTGATGGCGGTGGTGCTGATGGGTGCGATTACCAGCCCAAAGCCGAAGCCCGCCGTAATCGTACTGATCGTCATCTGCAACCCGCTCACCTGAATCGGCCAGCGGCTCATTAAAAAGAAGCCAGCCGCCGTAAAGAGCAGTCCGAGAATGCCCGTAAAGCGGCACGTAATGCGTGCGCAGAGCCACCCGCCGAGGAGTGCGCCGAGAGGGATCATCGCTGTCATGCGCAGTAGCGCCAGACCGCTATCCAGCACTTTGCCCTGCATCACCGTATCGACAAAGATCGGAATATCGGCCATCGCAATAATCAGGGCCGCGCCCACAAACATGCTCACCAGGGCGGAAGCGCTAAAGGTCAGACGTTTGAAGAGGGCAAGCTCAACGACCGGCCAGCGTGCTTTGATTTCGCGGAACACAAAAGCCGCCAGGAAAACCAGCGCCAGTCCCAGGATAAGCGGATTATTCTCCGGAGCCGCACTACCTGGCGTGCTTGGAGAGAGCGTTGATCCCTGTTGCGCTAATCCCAGGCTGAGGCAGGTGAGCGCAACCGCAAGTAAGCCTGCCCCCGACCAGTCGATGCGCTCGTGCAGACGTTTCCCTCTGGGAATAAAGAACCAGCCAGCAACAAAAAGCGCCAGCACAATTGGCACGTTGAGATAGAAGATTGCTTGCCAGCCCAGCCGTTCAACGATTATCGCACCGTAGAGTGGACCGAGCGCGCCGCCCGCCTCCGTCATCGCTCCGATAATGCCCAGTGCGAGGCCGCGTCGCTCATGCCCATAGAAGTCGCCCGCCAGCGCCATCGCAATCGGCACGAGTGCGCCACCGCCTATGGCCTGGAAGAGGCGTGCGGCGATCAGCCAGACCAGTCCCGGGGAAGAGGTATCGATATGGAGAGCCGAGAGGAAGCTAATATCGATCGCCTGCCCAAGAATCGGAGCGAGGCCGCAGAAGATAGAGCCGAGGCCGAAGATACTGAGACAGAGCAGGAAGATGCGGCGTCGACCGTACATATCAGAGACGCGCCCCATCAGGGGCATGGCAACCACAAAACCGAGCAGATACGCACTCACAATCCAGGCAGCATGATCGAGCTGGGTAATGGGAATCTGCAAATCGGCAATGATTTGTGGTAGCGCTGTGACCACCACCGTTTGATCGAGCGACGTAAAAAAGACGGCGATACAGGCAATGGTTAGCGCCGCCAGAGCCAGGCGGCGGTTCTTTGGATCGGGGCTCATGGGTGCAGATAGTGTCGTCACAGGCTGGATCGCAGGCGGCGACTCTGGTAGTGGCGATGTGGGTATATGCGGCATAACTGGCACAGATAATGCGGGCGGTGCTATATCCTCAGCGGGTGGCGCGCCGAATGTGCCAGCCGTCTGAGCCTCGTCGGCTATATAGCCCTGTTTTTGTAGGCGTGAAGAAGTCTCTTCATCATCTTCTAGCGTATACATTTTCCCCCCAATAACGGCAAAAATACGATTATTGAGTAAGTGCGCGAAATCGTAAAAGTTGTCTTCATGGTCTGCCAATAGTCTCTCTCTATCATTGGTTAGATCTGGGGCGCAGTGATCGTAACAGTTTTGTTGTAGTTGGATAATAAGAAGCTGCGCACTGTCTGGGCCGTGTCAGTGGGTGTAGCCTGACCGGTTACCGTCACGAGATAAGGGAGATTATCCCCTTTGCCGATGCAGGCGCTGGTCTGGAGTTGCGTACCCGCAGGCATACTGCCACCCGTTAAAAAGGCCAGATCCTGTGCCGCAAGCTGGCCCTGAATGCGCCAGCAGGGAACCGTATTGACCGTATCAGAGGTAGGCTTGCTGACGTTATGCACCTTGGCGATAAGCGAGATAATACCGGTATCAGGATTGGTGAGGGTGCGTGGATCAAGCAGACCTTGGACCTGACGCCATTGTCCCGTAATCGGATCAGTAATATATTGCTCGGAACCAATGCTGATCAGATCGACGCTCACAGATTGGCCGGAAAGAATGACCGTAGCCTGGGCTTTTACCTTATCAGGCATCATCACATCGCCATTCGCGTTACGAATCTGAATTTGATCGGAATCAGTGGTACCGGCATTTTGTACCTGTAAGAGAACATGAAACGACTTCACCGTACGAAAGTTTTTTTGCAGGGCTGTCAGGAGTTGTTGTGTTGTTGGCGTCGGCAGATTTGCCAGCTGGGAGTTGGTTTGCGTATGTTTCCAGGGCAATCGGCAGCTCGCAAGTAAGCAAACGCAGAGAGCGCCCAGGAGCACACGCGTCACCAGAAAGCGTAGAGAAATCATAAAGTAAGCCTCCCTCATTGGAAATTGGAGATTCTCTCAGAGGCATCTCGGCAATGCCTGTCTTGACAAAATCAACGACACCTTTGTGATGATTGGGGGAAGGAGGTACTTTCTGGGGCCGCGTTCCCATACGTATGAAGTTAGCGATACAAGCCCAGTAGTGGCACGGTGGAGTGAGAACGGAACTGTGCCTGCGAACTCGCTCGATTCCCTTCGCTCTCCAGACGTAGCCCCGCCCCATCTCATCAATGTCATGGAAATAAGGAGAATCTCCTCTCAATTCCGTAGAGTCGCCGCTTGTCTCATGAACTCCAACACATTCATTCTCTAAAAAAGAATCTCGCAGAAACGCTTCAGAAATCTCACCATGCGTCGAATATACCTATTAGGAGGAGCAAACACTCCCTTCCGCCCGGCACACACACTCACGATGTCGCCTGAAAGAGGGACAGTGCAACATCGACATGGGGACTCGTGGAGTGCTGGTGTAGGGGAGCGTGTCAGGAGAAGATCTCGCTGCAATCGGCAGGTGTGTAGCTTCTGTAGCCTGTGTAGCTTTTTTGGAAAAAACGTAGTAGCGTGTCAGTGTAGCTTCTGTAGCATGTGTAGCTTTTTTGTAGCGCATCACCAAAAAGATCCAAACTTCCTACCTCACACTGCTTTGTAGCCTGATGTAGGGGTCAGTGTAGGATCAAGAGCCCGATCACATCCACCTTTGTGTAGGATGTGTAGCACTTTTACAATTTTCATCACGCATTGCCAATGTGCCTGGAACACACGTACCGGTATCGCTTCCTGCTCAGGGAACTGTGGAGTGGGAACGGAACTGTGCCTGCGAACTCGCTCGATCCCTCTCTCTCGCCTTTGAGATGAGAGGTGGCTCACTGAATGCGTATGAACGTGGCTTGTCTGCGCCGATGCCCAGGGCGCAGACAAGCCGCGCTTCTACAAGGGAATAGATGCAGGGTTGTCTCTCTCGTGAAGTCGTGTTGAGCCGATAATTTGGCGCTGATGAACAGCGCCTTCTACGGGAGTGTATTGAATTAGACGCAGAGGCCGAGCGCACCGGTCAGGCGTAGCAGTTCGGAGCCGAGTCTGGGGTCTGGCTGTGAGATAATAGCCTTGGCTGTCTCATCAAGCAGACGAATGGCTTTGGGCGTATCGAGATCATCTTCCAGGGCTGCCTGGAAGCGATTGGTCAACTCGCTCGTTTCATTGCTGGTCTCGCGACCGACGAGGGTGCGGACCTGCTGAAAATGCTCGACGACGGTTGCTGCGGCTTGTAGATCAGCCGGGAAACATTCCCACGCCTGACGATAATGGTGTTGTTGCAAAACCACACGAATAGTATCGGCAGAATAGGTTTTCAAAAGATTGCTGACCAGCGTAAGATTGCCGAGCGATTTACTCATCTTTTCCCCATCTTGATAGACCATGCCTGTATGAGCCCAGATGCGTGAGAAAGGAGATTTGCCAGTATAATGTTCAGATTGGGCAATTTCGCAGGTATGGTGAGGGAAGGCCAGATCAGCGCCACCACCATGAATATCGATTTGCTCTGCGAGATGATGGGTTGCCATTGCCGTACACTCAATATGCCAGCCAGGACGACCTGGTCCCCAGGGGCTTCCCCAGGCCGGTTCACCGGGAGCCTGAGCCTGCCAGAGCACAAAATCGAGCGGATCTCTCTTCCGCGCATCATCGGGGAAATTGCCGCGCTCATTGGCCACTTGCAGCATCGCGTTATAATCTGCCAGCCCGATCGCTTTGGCCATCTGCCCGAAGTCCGGATCACGAGGCACATCATAAAAGACGCAATTCTCGCTCACATAGGCATAACCCAGATCGATAAGCCGTTGGATGATGCGAATAATATTGGGAATTTCGTCCGTGGCGCGTGCGTAGACATCGGGTCTACGTACATTCAGGGCATCCATATCGCGTAAAAAGCGTTCCGTCTCGCGCCTTCCCAATTCATCCCAGGCCATACCTAGTTCGCGGGCTTTGCGCAGAACATCATCATCGATATCCGTGACGTTCTGCACATAGCGTACTTTCTGGCCTCGGAACTCTAAATAGCGAATGAGCGTATCGAAAGAGACATAGGTGAAAGCATGGCCCAGGTGGGTGGTATCATAAGGCGTAACGCCGCAGACATAAATTCGTACTGTATCGTCAAAAGGAATAAGCGTTTCAAGAGATTGCGTGAGGGTATTAAAGAGCTTCATTTTTCTCTCCTAAACCGAATAAACGCGTAGCATTGGCGGAAGTGATCTGCGCGATCTCCTCCAGTGGCATGCCGCGAATCTCGGCTAATTTTTCGGCGACGTGTTTGACGAAGAGCGGCTCGTTACGCCTGGCACGGAGTGGTTTAGGAACCAGGTAGGGGCTGTCCGTCTCGACCAGGACACGATCGAGAGGAACCATACGAGCGACATCTGGCAGCGCATTGCCCTGCTTTGTTAAGGGGCCAGCGAAAGAGAGCACAAACCCCTCAAAAGCCAGGCATTCTTCTGCCTGCGCGACATCACCCGAAAAGCAGTGAAAAACTCCACGCAGGTCACGACCATGAGCGCGTAGAAGTTCCATAACATCATCGTGGGCATCGCGAACGTGAATGATGCATGGCAGATTGCACTCACGCGCCAGTGCCAGATGAGCGCAAAAGACTTCACGTTGTATATCGCGAGGCGTGAGCATACGAAAATAGTCGAGCCCAAACTCGCCAATAGCCACAACCTCTGGTTCATCTGCAAGCGAACGTAGCTGAGTGCGAACTTCAGCGGAATAGGTAGTTGCATCATGGGGATGTACACCAACTCCGGCATAGACAAAGCCTGGATGAGCCCTGGCCAGCGCCAGAGCAGCCACGCTTGAGGGAAGATCACATCCGGGGTCAACTATACGCGTCACGCCTCCAGCGAATGCCGCCTGTAACGTTGCTTCACGATCTTCAGCAAAGCGCGAGGTATCAACATGAGCATGGCTATCAACGAACACTACAACAATCCTTTCCTCTCCGTAAGTAAGTAAATACGTAAACAAGCAAAAAAATAAAGCCAATGCTCTCTATTAAGCTATGACGAATGCTACCGGTTAAGGAGTCCTACCTTTTTTTGTAACAGGCCCTCTAATCACTCGTAGTATAGGCCCAGCCCTTCGATAGTGTCAACAAGAAGAAGCGGCACCTTATTCCCAGGGCGTAAAAATGCTAGAGAGGCTGCCAGACTTGAACCGTCGTGTCGAACCCTGCACTGGCAATGTAGCGGCTATTCTCTGACCATGCGACATTTGTTACAGAATTTGTGTGGCCTTTATAGAAATAGAGATGTTTTCCTGTAGAGGCATCCCAGATCTGGACAAGGGGGGCGGGCGTGGTTTGAGCAGCGGGATCTACCTTCTCACTGGCTGAGACGATGCGTTGCCCCTCGGGAGACCACGCCAGGGCACGAATAGCTCTGGTATGGCCAGTATAGGTAGAGATATGCACGCCACTAAGAGCATGCCAGACCTGGACTGTCATGTCGGCGCTGCCTGAGGCGAGCAACTGGCTATCAGGCGACCACGCCAGGGCATAAACTGTCCCGGTGTGTCCCCCATAGGTGAACAGTTTCTTCCCATCACTGGCATGCCAGACCTGGACCGTCGTATCATCACTGGCTGAGGCAAGATATTTGCTGTCAGAAGACCAGGCAACGCTGGTCACAGAAGCCGTGTGTCCCGTATAGGTGATGGGCGCATGAGTGTTGAGCATTGAGGTCTTGCCGGGCAGCACATTCCAGATCTGGACGGTTCGATCCGAGCTTGCGGATGCAATACGCTGGTTATCAGGAGACCAGGCGAGGGCCGTAATACTCTTGCTATGACCACGATACGTGACATAACGTACAAGAGAATCGGGGTGCCAGACGTAGACCGTGTGATCGTCCGCGCCAGAGGCCAGATAGTTTCCAGAGGGAGACCAGGCGACGGCTCTGACTGTCGCGGTATGGCCGCGAAAAGGGAGCATATGTAAGCCCGTCAGGGCATCCCAGACCTGGACCGTCTGATCTGCGCTCGCGGAAGCGATCCGTTTACTATCAGGAGACCAGCTTACCGACCAGACCGTTTCTTTATGCCCATGATAGGTATAAGCGGTAGGAGCGGCGGCTTGGAAGTAGCGCGCAATAGCTGGCTCAGCCAGAGCTGAGGCCGCGCCTACGCCGATAACTGCCAGTATGCTACCCAGTATTACACGGCGCGAATGCTTTTTTTGTGGTACAGGTTGCGTTGGTAGAAGCGAGCTGATCGAACGTGCAGGCCTGGCCGTGCTAGCAGGCTCGGTGGATTGTGCCACGCCTGTCGGGAACTGCGCCGCTGGTGTTGTAGGAGGTAGCGTCTCTAGCTGAGTTGGTGGCGTTTCCTGTTGCTGTGGATTGACATAAGAAGTACGGGTCTCTGTGAGTACAGAAGAGGCGTCTCCGGGAGATGGCAGCGTTTCCAGTGCGTCGGGTGTATGGGAAATTGTGGGCATTGTTTCTTGCATAAGAGGAGCATACTTATTGGTCTGATAGAGCGTTTGCGCGAGAGCGTGTGCGAATTCGGAAATAGAAGAGAAACGGGCCTCAGGCTGCTTTTCCAGAGCGCGCAGCAACACCGCTTCCAGGGCCAGAGGAACGGTTGAAAGTTTTCCTCTGAGAGACGGGGCAGGGATCTTCAGGTGCTGTTCATAAAGATCAGCAAACGAGCCCTGGAAGGGTCGTTCGCCGCAGAGCCATTCATAGGTCATGATCGCCAGTGCATACTGATCGCTGGCAGGAGACACCATGCCGCGAAATTGCTCTGGAGCCATATACGCGCCAGTACCCAGGAGTTTCTCAGGCAACCGGGCTGAAGTGCTCTGCATAATAATCGCAATGCCAAAGTCACTCAGCAAAATAGTACCATCTGTGCCAAGCAAAATATTTTCCGGCTTCACATCACGATGAACTACGCGATGATCGTGAGCATATTGCAGGGCACAGGCGATCTGTGTCACATAATTGATGATATGGCGTAAAGGTACATGCACATGCTTAGGATGGCGTTCGCGCAACGTTCCATGTGGAGCATATTCTGTCACAAGAAAAGGGATATTATGTTCAACATCAAAATCGAGCACCCGTAAGATATGCTGATGCGTCAGATGGGCAATAGTGCGAGCCTCATTGCAAAACGCATCCCTGTCTTCATTGCTCACTAACTGCGTTTGTAGGACCTTGACAGCAGCGATTGTATTCAGATAGATATGTTCACCAAGGTAGACTTCCGCGAATCCACCAGAGCCAATTAAGCGTAATAAGCGATAGTTACCCAGTTGCCATCCTGAAAGATCAGCCATGCTTTTCTCTCTCCTCAGGAAGTAGTCTCACCTTTTTTCAGGAAATGCAGATGCGAGGCTATTTATTTTGTTGATATGAATATATTATACATATATTTCCAATACGAAAAGCTAAAAGGGTAAAACATGCTGCATGCTTATGTTGAGTGATACTGGCAATAGCGATTTTGTAGGCTGTCAACAAAAATCGCTATTCTCGAGTATAAGCTGGAGATGGCAAAGAGGTTGGTGGAGCGGTTGTGCAGTCTCCTGGAAATGAACGTCAGTTGATGGAATTAATGGTGCCCGCGATCGACTTTGCAATAATAGCGAGAATACCACAAATGGCCAGCGTACTGACAACATAAGGAACCAGCACCGTCGCGATCGCTTTTTCCCGATTAATATTGTGGACGCCCATCACCACCGCGATATTGATGAATATGCCATACACGAACAGCGCGATGCTTATCAGAGGGGAGAAGAACAGCGTAGAGAAATGGAGCAGGATAAACGCCAGCGTAATTAGGCCGCCAATAATCGCCAGTGGAATCTGGTATGTCTGGATAGAGAAGCAGTGGGAGACATAGCTGCCTCGGCCACGCAAGAGCTTTGCAACCAGAAATTGGAGAGCGGTGCCTGCGAAGAAAAAAACAGGAATAGCGATGATTTTCACAATAAAAGCAATGAAGGAAGCGCTGGCGGTAATGACGCTTAGAGAACTGAGGAAGATATTCGATTGAGCGGTGACGCCAGTCGAAGTATCGTGAAAAAGAATGCGCAATAGCCCCACGACCACAGGAATCAATACGATGACCAGAAGCTGTATCCAGACCAGTTTCCAGCGAGCATATTCAGCAATGTGGGCAAATAGACGTGCGGACGGCCTGAGGATAGA
The DNA here is from genome assembly GCA_035493895.1 of Ktedonobacteraceae bacterium. Classification (GTDB taxonomy): domain Bacteria; phylum Chloroflexota; class Ktedonobacteria; order Ktedonobacterales; family Ktedonobacteraceae; genus DATJHM01. The sequence continues at coordinate 9,765 of DATJHM010000143.1, read as the reverse complement.
CTGTACATAGAAAAGAGGTAAAAATTGCACAGGATTGCGTGGTGTTGGCAGTGGTCGTACACGACCAACCTGGGCTTGCTCTGAATTCCAGGCCATAGCATTTCACCTTTCTATGGAAAAACCAGCTCTATTTCGTTTTTTTAATAATCTTACGAACGTATCATACTTGATAAAAAAGTCATATGTAAATAGTAAAATAAATTGAGGAATACATGAGATGTGTAGTGAATAAGAGGGGGAAAGAGAGCAATCAAAGAATTTGATTGCCCTCTTTCTGTGTCGCAAAGGGTATCCGTTATGGTACGGGTTATTGCGAACGATTACAGTTCAGCGATGCGGGCCTGAGTCGCGCGAAGTTCAGCAAGAGTAGTTGCAAGTTCAGCCTGAATATCTTGCAACTGCTGTCTGGCCTTCTGAAGTTTCTCCTCACGCTCGCGGATAGTGCGGACGTGAGCCTCGTGATCTTTGGCCTCCTGAAGTTGTGCTTTCGCCTCTTCAAGCTGCTGTTGAGCTGCCTGGAGTTGCTCCAGAAGTTGTTCAAGCTCGTCAACCTCAGCTTCAACTTCCTCGATCAGCTCAGAAGCTTCATCAGTAGCGGGAACTTCTTCGATGACTTCGACGGTCTCGACGACAGCGACCGGCGTTCCCTCAGCATCTTCGACGACCTCGACAGTCTCGACGACGGCGACAGGAGTCTCTTCCTCGACAACGGCGACAGGAGCCTCTTCTTCGGCAATAGCTTCGGGAGTCTCTTCGGGAGCTTCTTCAGGGGTTTCTGAAGCCTCATCGGCAGCGGGAACTTCTTCGATGACTTCGATGGTCTCGACGACAGCGACCGGCGTTCCCTCTGCGTCTTCGACAACCTCAACGGTCTCGACGACAACGACGGGAGTCTCTTCTTCGGCAACCGCTTCTTCGGAAGCAACTTCAGGGGTTTCGGCAACGGCTTCAGGAGCCTCTTCCTCGGCAGGAGAGACTTCTTCAGGGGTTTCGGCAACGGCTTCGGGAGCCTCTTCCTCGGCAGGAGCTTCTTCGGCTACTTCGGCCTCATCAGTAGCAGCGGGAACCTCTTCGGCCTCTTCAGAAGGCTCGGCAGCGGCTTCAGGAGCCTCCGCGGGAGTTTCTTCTTCGGCAGCGGGAACCTCTTCGATGACCTCGATAGTCTCGATGGGAGCTTCGTCAGCAACTGCGGAGGTTTCAGCAGCTTCAGGAGCCTCTTCGACGCTTTCAAAGATCTCATCAGCAGCGGGAACCTCTTCGACGACCTCGATAGTCTCGACGACAGCGACAGGAGTCTCTTCCTCAGCAGCAGCTTCGGGAGCCTCCTCAGCAACTTCCGAGGATTCAGCAACGGCTTCGGGAGCCTCTTCCTCAGTAGCCGGAACCTCTTCGACGACTTCAACTATCTCGACGACGGCTTCAGGAACTTCGTCGGTAGCGGCGGGAACCTCTTCGGTCGTTTCGGAGGACTCGACAACGGCTTCGGGAGCCTCTTCAACGGCTGCAACAGGAACTTCGTCGGTGGCTTCAGTTGTCTCAGGAGTAGCGACGGGAGCTTCGTCGACTGCTTCTGGGGTTTCAGCAACGGCTTCGGGAGCCTCTTCGATGGTTTCTATAGTTTCGACAATGGCTTCGGGGGCCTCATCGGTAGCAGGAACTTCTTCGATGACTTCAACGGTCTCGGCAACAGCTTCAGGAGCCTCGTCGGTAGCCGCAGGGACTTCATCGGCCACTTCAGGAGCCTCGTCGGTAGCGGCGGGAACTTCATCGACGACTTCGATGGTTTCGACAACAGCTTCGGGAGCCTCGTCCTCGGCAACGACTTCAGAGACCTCATCGGTGGTGGCGGGAGCTTCGTCAACGACTTCAGAGGTCTCGATAGCTGATGATGGGATTTCGGTGATTATCTGAGCAACCTCAGCTGGCTCCTCAGATGGTGCTGGTTGATCGGTGGCAATGCTTGCGGAGTCGTCCGTGGTTGAATCGCTGGTCTGTTCGACGACTTCGCTGCTGGAGTCGGCTGCCTGGCTATCCGCGACAACGTGCTGTTCAGCATTTGTCGTGGTAGTGGAAGACGATTCGATTGGTGGATTGAAGGCGCCATATTGATGCAGGACGCCGATAGCCTCGTGTTCGCGGCCAACAGCATTTACGGTCAGAAGAGTACGTCCATTAGTATATTCATGTGAATAATATTGAGCTTCGTAATCGGTCAATCCCAGATTGATGAGATCAAGGGCAATGTTCTCACTACTGGCAGAAGAGCTGGTGAGCAAGCTCTTAATGTCCTCAAATAAATTGCCAGAACGGCCAGAAGCGGAATGGTGTAACTGCTCCTGGGCAAAGCCAGCACTATACAGGGCTTCCTTGGCCTGTTTTGCTGTTGTGTGGTCTTTAAACACCCCGACGATGGTGGAAGAGGGGATAACTGACATCTGTTTGCTCCTTCGACAAATTACATTTTCGTTGTACCAGGGAAGGTAGGTCAGTCCTTGTGTCAGGCGTATTGATGGATGTGCCTGCTTCTATATAATAACATGTTTTGCCTGTAATAGGTTAATAAAAACGAGGTAAATTTGCTGTGATAAAAATGAGACAAAATATTTTTGTGAAAAAGGAGAGGTAAAAGTACAAATATATTTCCTATAAGACAGGCCACTGAAAGAATAAGGAGAGAGGATTGATAAATCAGCTTCATCGTAAATATGTAGTTATGCAGAGAAATTAAGTGTTATGGAGCGACATGCTATGTTTGGATCGTTACTCAGCCTCGTAGATGATTTAACTAAAGTGGCGAAATCTTCTTCTATAACTGCACCTGCGGTACAGCCCTTTGTGTATAAAATTGCACAAAGGGCTGAGAGGGCAAAAAAACAGGATCTGGACATTGCGCTGCAACGGATGAGCCTTCTTGTTGCTCAAACAGAGCTAATGCCCGCTGCCTATATTGCCCTGGGATGTGGAGTAATAATTGAGCAAGGAGGAGATCCAGAAATTGTATATAGTGCGATCATACAACGTATACGAGAAGCATTGAAGCTAGCGCCTTTATTTGGGGCCGCATGTCAGAATAAGGCACGCCGTAATCCTGACACATGTGATCCAGAGGATATCGAAGCGTGTGTCAAGGCTTATGGTGAGTCGCTTTTGGAGAATATGTATGCTGAAGCGCAAGCCTGGTTTGTCGTAAAGCCAATGTGTACTGCTGCTCTGGCTGTGTTGATGCGACTTCCGCTTGCCCGCAATGTCCTCTGTCAGGATACTGAATTCCTGACAATGATTGAAATGTATCCTGATCAGAATGCCTCTATTGTTTGTTTACGTGAGGTATTGCAGGTGCTGGATAATGAAGAAATACTTGTGTTACATCCCGCATTAAAATGTGGTTATCGCATATGTATTCGGGGTGTAGGAGATAATTTTCAGTTACATACATTGTTGGCTGATGCGTTAATTGGTAATCCTGATCAAGGATGGCTTCCGGGAAAGCGCCCTGATTCTCGAATTGCAGCTGCTGCGAAGGATGGATCATTGAGGCATGTAGACCGCTTGCCTGCCGCAGAGGGAGCTTTCAATTTGTGGAACTGGCAAGGTTTGCAACCAGATGGAACTTTGCCAGAGGGATATCGTAAGAATGAACACTGGATTTGGAATGAGGGAAAACCAGTTGATATTACCCGATTTGAAGGAATCCGTACAATCCTGCTGAGCCCGCCGCCATATCCCCGGACATGGAATGCAGGTAGATACTTTCCAGGAATGAAGGGTGAGCTTGCAGTGCTCGAGGTCTTATCAACAACGCAGGTCAATGACTGGCTCAGGCGAATAATGGCCGCCGTAGTACAATTAGAAGCAGAATAGTTTACAGCTCTTCGCTGTCCAGCCAGATCGTGACAGGTCCGTCGTTGATTAACTCAACTTTCATATCCGCGCCAAAAACGCCGCCCGCGACGGGGACATCGTAAGCTGTGATCGCGGTCTTGAAACGTTCGACGAGCGGCTCAGCCAGGGCAGGCGGGGCCGCAGCAATAAAGCTGGGGCGACGCCCTTTGCGCACATCGGCGTAGAGCGTGAATTGAGAGACCACGAGGGCCGATCCGTGTGTATCGAGGAGTGAGCGGTTCATCTTGCCAGCGTCGTCCTCGAAGATGCGCAGGTTGACAATCTTGTCGACCAGTTGTTTGACCTGGGCTTCGCCATCTTGCTGACCGATACCCAAAAGAATCAGAAAGCCATGTTCAATTGCACCAACGATCTGGTTATCGACGGTGACGCTGGCTCTGGAGACACGTTGTAACAATGCTCTCATACTTCTTCCATCTCTACATTCTGGGGAAGATCCGTCTGCACTGCAACCGCAACGGCGATAGAGAATTGCGCAAGATCGGCGATACTGATATCGAAGGCGCTGATGCCGAGCTGTTCGGCGCGCAGTTTCGCATTGCCATGCAGGCGGACGCTGGGGCGTCCGCTGCGCAATTGCACTATTTCCATTTCGTGCCAGGCGACTCCGTGCAGGCCCGTGCCCAGCGCTTTACTGATGGCTTCCTTGGCGGCGAAACGTCCTGCCAGGCGTGCTATCTTGCCGCGACATTGGCGAATCTCCGTCTCAGTATAGACACGTTGCAGGAAACGTTCGCCATGATGCGTATAGACGCGTTGCACGCGCTCGACTTCGATAATATCGATGCCCACCGCGACATTGACGCCCCGCGTGGGCGAGAGGGGCGCGGGAAGACCAGCCACGCCAGCAGGCCCAAAGAGCCAGTCGGGCATGGTCGTGCCGGGCTGACGTACAAGAGGGGTAAAGAGCAGTGGCTGATCAGCGTCCATTATTTGTTCTCTCCTATGACAGCGGGAGCCTGCGCGTCGATGAACTCGACCACCGTGGTTGCATCGCTTGTGTCGCCTGAAGCGAGAACTGACGGCGCAGGAAGCGTGCCGCGTCCCATACCACGATAGATAAAACCAAGGCGGTTCATTTCTGTGGGCTCATAGATGTTGCGGGCATCAATCAGCACAGGACGGTGCATTAAGCTACGAATCTGGAGCATGTTCAAAGACTTGAATTCGTTCCACTCGGTGACCACGATCAGCGCATCAACTTTTTCCGCAACCTCGTAGGAGCCTTTACAGAACGTCACAGCATCCATGCGCACTCCCTCACGTTCCAGGGCAATGCGGCCAGTCTCCTGCGCAACGGGATCAAAGACGCGCACCTGTGCGCCCTGGCTTGTTACCCAGCGAATGATATCAATCGATGGAGCCTCGCGCATATCATCAGTATTCGGCTTAAAGGCCAGACCCAGGACGCCGATCGTCGTATCGCGCAACGAGCCCAGAATATTGCTGAGCTTGCTGACGACCAGACGGCGTTGATCGTGATTGATATCCATAACGGCATGCAAAAGCTGCGGATGCAAGCCAGCTTCATCGGCCATATATGCCAGCGCACGAACATCTTTCGGGAAGCAACTACCACCGTATCCCAGGCCAGCATTCAGGAAAGCGTGACCGATGCGCTTATCATAGCCCATACCGACCGCAACCTCCTTGACATCAGCGCCCAGACGTTCGCAGATTTGCGCGATCTCATTGATGAACGAGATTTTAGTTGCAAGGAAAGCGTTGGAAGCGTACTTGATCATCTCAGCGGTGTAGAGATCGGTGATGACCATTGGGGCGCGTAGGGGAAGGTAGAGACGGGCCACGCGATGAGCCGCTTCGATATCAGATGAGCCCAACACCACGCGATCGGGATTTTGACAATCGAGCAGGGCAGAACCTTCCCGCAGGAATTCAGGATTGGAGACAACGGCATAAGAAGCATTCGGATGAATCAAATTCGTGCCTATAACGCGTGAGACCACATCGCCACTGCCGACCGGGACCGTGCTTTTATTGATAATAATCGCATCGTGGTCGAGATGCTGCGCGATACTGCGTGCGGCACTCTCCACATAGCGCATATCGGCCCCGCCCTGCGTGGAGCCCGTGGGGGTATTTACGGCAATAAATATAAATTCGCTATTCTCCATGCCCTCGGCATAGCTTGTAGTAAAGTGGAGACGTCCAGCCTGGACATTGCGTTCGACCATTTCTTCCAGGCCTGGCTCATAAATGGGGAGAATACCCTGTTTCAGGCGTTCAATTTTTTCGGGAACAATATCAATACAGGTGACCTGATTTCCCATATCCGCGAGACAGGTACCGGTGACCAGACCCACATAGCCCGTCCCGATCACACATATTACAGACACGCTATTACTCCTCTACTGTTACAAATGGATTTTCATACTGCTCTTCTATAATCGTGGTGGGCTCTCCATGACCAGGAAAAACGACGAGATCACCATCAAGCGTATAGAGTTTATTGCGTATAGAGGCGACGATCTGGTCATAGTTACCACCATCCAGATCGGTGCGCCCAATACTGCGATTGAAGAGGGTATCGCCGCTGAAGACACAATAGGGGCGGCTGATCAGGCAAATGCCTCCGGGGGTATGACCGGGAGTGTGTAAAACTTCGAGGTCCAGCGTGCCGAAGGTGATATGGTCCCCCTCATTGAGCAGGATATCTGGTTTTCTTTTGACGAGTGGAGCTTGAAGCCCATACGTCGCCGCCATGCGTTCATCAGTATACATAGGGACGTCAGCGGGATGGATAGCCAGAGGAACTGGATAGACGGCACTGACAGCGTCAATTGCGCAAATATGGTCGAGGTGACCATGCGTATTGATAATATAGCGGGGGATGAGGTTCAGTTCCTGAATCGTCTCTAAAATACGTTCGGGCTCATCACCGGGATCGATAATGACCGCTTCGCGAGTTTGTGGGCACGCATAGAGATAACAGTTTTCTTGAAAAAGCTCTCCAACGGTCACACAGGCGACAATGGGCATTTGTTCTGCTTTTCCCTCAAGATCGGGCATGCTCTGTCTTCCTCCTGGGCTTTCGTCTCTAACACTGAAACTCATTATAGCATAGCAAGTCCGTAATGAGGCTCATCGCTTTTTGCCGTGTCAGGGGTTTTCAAACGTTGCCTTGTGGTCGCCACCCTTTGTATGTGTGACGCTTGCAAAGGCGTATTGTGGTCAGTTTTGCGCGCTACAACCACAAAATGGAGCGCAATCATGAATGGTAAGCCCGTCTGTGAGCTGATTTTGTGGCGAATGCGACTTTTGCAAAGTCTTGTACCTGGAATTGTAAATATTGCGAAAAAGCATATTTTATGTTAAAATGCGAGTGCATATAGTCATATGAGCAATGGTGAGAGCCTCTTTTTCTGTATACTCTATGCCGCAGAGAAGTATTTCCTCTTACGTAGCGGTTGAGGGAAACAAAAAAATCTCTATAGCCGTTATTTCCTATGAGTATGTTTCCAATAGCGAGAAAAGAAGAATATCTGTATCTTATTGAGTATTATCTAGACGAAAATAGCAGAAGTAATGTAAAATGAGCTTTAAGGACAACTAGCTTGATTGTTCTTTCTATGAAGCCGGGAAAATGTCCAGCGAGCGGGATGCAGCGCTCAGGAGGAACGAGTGGAACAGACGCCAAAAGATCATGCAGAACGCAAGGGTTATCGGAAGAGCCCTGGACGCCAGTATGGATACGAGTATGATCCTTTGTACAGTCGCACCAGACAACCGGGGGGAGGCCAGGGAGAGGTGCCAACACAGAGCGGATCGCTGGCCTCGCGAGGAGCCACAAACCACCGCACTGAAGCTCTGATCCAGCGTCCTGATCCCCGGCGTACACGACAGCTTTTACGGCAGAATATTCTTGCCAGTAAGAGCCGTCCCACAGATGAGCCACAGGACCAGGAAGAGTTGTATGAAGAGGTAGAAGAGGCACCAGAATATGGCGAGCGGCGGCTCTCGCGCAGTGGCCATCTCTCGCAACCACGAGCTGCTTTGACAAGAAATCTGGGTCAGACTGAAGAGGACGAAGAAGAGCTGTATGACTATGCCGATGACCCGGAGGGAGACTATGATGAAGATCCCGTTGACTACAGCGGCAGACCTCTCACTTCGCGCATTGGACAGGGACTAGACCGTTCGCGCCTGCCAGCGCGCGCTTCGCGCAATGCGCCTCTTCCTGAATATGACGATGGTTATGACGAATTTGAAGATGATGTCTACGAAGAAGAGGAAGAGGTTGCACCACGCAAACGTAAGAAAAAAGGTGGTGTGACGCGTCGAAAGCTGCTCTTTGGTCTGGGCGTGGCCGCCGTCGGTGGCGCTGGCATTGCAGGGTACGAACTGGGACCAAAGCTCCCTCAAGCGCTGGGAGACGTTGGCACGAATATTGAGCAGCAGTTGCAGGAGCAATTTAATAAAGGATTGGCTCAGGGGGCAGAGGCGGCACGTAAAGAATTGATCTCAAGCCTGGAGAGCCTGGAGGGGGTTTCGCTCAATGGCGCGATTGAGGCCGCGAAGCTCACGCGGGTGGCCTATGATGTGTTTGTCTCACCTGTTGTCAAACTTTCCTCGCAGATCGCTGGTAACGTGCTCAATGCGATGCTCACCGCTTTTAAGGGGGCACGCGACTGGCTTGGACGTATTAATCAGGACAATGCTACGCTGGCTGCAATCCAAACAGTACTCGAAGCATGGGTAAATCAGGTGAATCACTTGCCCAAGCAACTGGATACCATTACGCAGGCGGACCTGGATGGAGCTCAGGCTTATCTGCGCTCATTGCAGGCAAAGATTGAAGAAGAGAAAGCAAAATTGAATAGTCCTCAGGGGACGCCAACTCCACAACAGAGTCCCACAGCTCGAACAACACCAACTGCGAAGAAATAGGTGCTCTTTTCTTGCGTATCATCGCCTGGATTGCCTGATTTTGCTTTTCTACCAGGCGATGAGTATTTCTACCAATAAGAGTTGTACTTGCCATAAATGCGAATCCATCGCTGTGTATGATAGAATAAGAACAGAAATCGAAGAGCGCCATTGTGTGATAGTGTGGGGTTGCAAGCAGATATGATCATGCAATGGACTTTCCTGTCACCCGGTAGAAGAACACAAGAGGTAGAGTATCTTTGATACAGAGTGATGTCCAGCCTCAAGCGCTGCGTATCGACGATCTGGCACGGCTGACAGGCGTGCCAAGCAGAACCATCCGCTTCTATAATACTCAGGGGCTTTTCCCTCCTCCCATGATGCGTGGCCGAGTTGCCTACTATAATCAAGAACATCTTGTCGTGCTGGGCCTGATCCAGGCATTAAAAGAACAAAACCTGCCACTAGAAGTCATCAAACAACTCCTGGAGATTCGTGCTCATTATGGCGAGGTACAGATGAATCTGGCACTGAAGCAGCGGCTCCTGCCAGTCATCACCGGCATGGGTCAGCAGGTGCGTTTGAGTAGAGATGAACTGGCGCAGCAAGCGAATACTTCTGCTGAATATATCGACAAACTGCTAGAACTGGAACTCCTCTTTCCGGCTCAGGGAGAAGAGGAGCTATTTTTTAGCGGGGATGATGTGCTCCTCGTCGAACTCTATTTAAGCCTGGAGCAGCGAGGCTTGCCATTGTCCCTGCCGACGCTCATTCGGTTTCAAATGCGTCAACTTGTGAGAAGCGAAGTTGCCGCCCTTGAGCAACATATGGTCCCCCACTGGCAGGAGGAGCAGCTACCTCTGGAACAGCAGAACGAACAGTTTGAACAAATATTGACATTGACTGATACCTTGATCTCGGTATTGCACCGGAAGCTGGTCTATCAGGTCTGACCTACCTCGGCTCACTTCCATG
>DATJHM010000142.1:0-7436 GCA_035493895.1 Ktedonobacteraceae bacterium | reverse complement strand
GTGATCACTGCTCATCCCGAAAACGAGCAGGGAAGGCTCGCGGACCTGACGGTGCTCGTGCCCGGTCAGATCTTCGGGACAGAGCCCGAGATCAGATCCATTCAGCCAATGGCGTCTCTCCTCGAGCAGGCGCTCTTCCTTTTCGAGGATGCGGTCGTTCTGTTGCTCATGGAGAAACGCTCGGCCTCGCCGCAGGAAATGCAGAAACGTCATACCAACCTCGAAGGCGTCATGGGAGACTTCGCATGAATAAGCCTCACTCCATCCCTGATGGAGTAGCCTCATACCCACGTGCAGAGAGATAGCCATAAAACGCAAAGCGGCAAAACCAGGCTGCCATTTGTTTGGGCGTATAGCGTTTTTCATCCTCCAACCACCAGACGACAGTGCCAATCAGAACATGTGAAAGTTGTATGACAGGCAGTTCAGGGGGCATGGCTGGATCGATCGGTTGACCGGGTTCCATCGGTTGTCTCCACCGATTTTCGTTCTCAAGGACGAGCTTGATGATGTGCTCACGCATCCTGGCGGCAAACCATGGACTGCCGTTTTTCCCCAGCATCGCTCGGTACAGCCGGGCATGTTCAGCAATATGCCCAAATAACTGGTTCCAGATTTCTATCTTCTCATCAGGATCCATGCCTTTGTAGAGGGGTTTCATATCCTCCACCAGGTGATTGGCGGCTTCTTCAAAGACCCTGGCCACCAGATCGTATTTATCCTGATAATGGCGGTAGAAGGTGGCGCGATTGATCATGCCCCGTTCGGCAATATCGCCCACCGTGATGGCATCGAATCCCTTCTCTGTGATCAGTTCAATCATCGCTTCTTGCAAGAATTTATGGGTGCGTCGAATGCGCAGGTCGGTTTGTACTTCGTGCGACATATTTTCCTCTTTGTTGCATACGTAACGAAAGACAAGCATTGATGCTTGCCCGGTATTCCAGCTCAGGCTACACTCTCTATTGTAACAAATTGATGCCTTTGCAACAATTTGTTGCTCTGCTGGACAGAAGCCAGATTTGCTCACTTCGTAGGGAATTTATTGCTCAGCCTTGCAAAATGCCTCCCTTTACGTTATAATGGGTAAGTACTCAGTCATTATTCGCTTGGTGAGAGTGTATGGCAAGACCCAAAAGTCTAGATAAACGCAATGCGATCCTGGCCGCGGCAATTGAACTGATTGCCGCGCAAGGCTTGAGCGTTCCTACGTCCAAAATTGCTCAGGTGGCAGGCGTCGCAGAAGGAACTCTGTTTACCTACTTCGAGACCAAAGAGAGGTTGTTCAACGACCTGTATCTGGCACTGAAGCGTGGGGAGCGCGAGGAAATGATGCGCGATTATCCCTTTCAGGCGAGCTTAGAGGAGCGTGCACGTCACTTCTGGAATGTGTATGTTGCTTTCGGCGTGAACCATCCGGACAAATATAAGGTGGTGATTCTGTTGAGCATTTCGGATCACATCAATGAACAGATCAAGCGTCTGGGCAGGGAGGGATACGAAGCGCTGGAGGCGATGCTGCAAGAATGCCTTGCCAACGGGGCTCTCAAGGATCAGCCGTCTGAATTTGGTATCGCCTTACTTATCTCACTCATGAATATGACGACTACGTTTATTCTCCAACATCCTGCGGAGGCCGAGCGCTCCCGTGACGCTGGCTTTACCGCTTTTTGGCATGCCGTGACAAAAACGTAAATTTTTTTCATGTTTAAATGAGAGATTACTCACTCACTTAAATAAAAGGAAGGAATGTTCGATGTCTTTAAACTCCTATATTACGCTGGGAACCTCTGGCTTGCGGGTAAGCCCGTTTGCCCTGGGGGCGATGACGTTCGGGGATGATTGGGGCTGGGGCAGCAGTGTATCCGCTGCCGAAACTCTTCTTGCCCGCTATCTTGAGCTTGGTGGCAACTTCATCGATGTTGCTAATATCTACACCGATGGTCATGCTGAAAAGATCATTGGTGACTTCGTGGCGAAAGGCGGTGCGCGCCGAGATCATCTCGTTCTGGCAACCAAGTTCTTCTTCAATCTCTATCCTGGCGACCCGAATGGCGGCGGGGCCAGCCGTAAGGCAATCATTGAGCAGTGTGAGCAATCGCTCAGACGCTTGCAGACCGACTATATCGACCTGTACTGGCTGCATAATTGGGATCGCTTTACGCCGATCGAAGAGACGATGAGGACGCTTGATGATCTGGTCAGCGCGGGCAAAATCCGCTACATCGGTTTCTCCGATACTCCAGCCTGGAAAGTTGCGCAGGCTCAGACCATCGCGCATTTTCGCGGATGGTCCCCGATCGTTGCCGTGCAGCTTGAATACTCTCTGCGAGCACGAACCGTCGAGGGTGAGTTGCTGCCGATGGCGCAAGAGCTTGGTCTGGCCGTGACTCCGTGGAGTCCGTTGAACAACGGGGTGTTAACGGGCAAATATACGCGCCAGAATAGCGGGACGACAGAGAAAAGCCGGGGAGACATCAGAGCAGATATCAAACGCCTCACGGAGAACGATTATGCATTGCTCGATACGTTAAGTGAGATTGCCCATGAGTTGGAGACGACGAGTGCTGCGGTTGCCCTGGCATGGGTACAAGGACGTCCTGGTGTCACCTCCACTATCATCGGAGCACGCACGTTGAAGCAACTGAATGAGAATCTGGCCGCACTTGATCTACAGCTTTCGCCTGCCCACGTTGCCGCTCTCGATACGCTGTCAGAGCCTACCCTCGATTTCCCGAGTCATCTCGTCTGGACATTCTCGCCGAGCGGCTCGCATGCTGGTGCCACGGTTAATGGCGTGCCCTCTGTTAATATATTTCCTACTCTGCTAAATAACGAGAAGGAACGCTATTAGCGGACCGGTAAAGGAAAAAGGGCAGCTTCCTCGATCATGATCACTGGACGTCGAGCTTCCACACGTTGAGTTGTCTTGACCCTACTGTTTCTCAGGTCGAGGAGGCAGTCAATGGAACGTCTCTTCCTACTTAGCGGGCGAGCAACGCAATCGCTCGCCCCGGTCCACCAGTAGCGCCTGCTACTTTGACCGGGAGAAAGAGAAAGTACGCGCCTCGTGGTGGCAGGTGTTGCAGATTGGTGAGCTGCTCAATATAGCGTATACCACGGCTCAGCCCTTCCTGGTGAGCTGGCGCGCCATCGTGTGCGGCCCCGATGCTCGGCGTATCGACGCCAATACAACGCACGCCCCGTTCATGGAGGTAGAGCACAAGTCCGACGCTGACCGCAGGCCAGCCCGGTCCTTGCTTGAAAATCAGGGGTGTTTTGCAATACGCATCTCCCGCAGGCCCTGCCGCCCAGTAGGTATCCCAACCGGTGTGCAGCAAAACTACTTCGCCCGGCTGGATCGCGCCATGCTGTGTTTCCCAGGCCTGAATATGCTCCGCTGTGATCCAGGGACTCTCCCCATGCTCGCCCTGACCGGAGAGATGTGTCACATCGATGGTCACCGCCGGACCGACCAGATCCTGCACAGGTACCTTTTCGCCTGTCTGCAAGCCAAATTCGTTTGCCCATGGCAGATGAGAATCGGGCGGCGGAATGAAGTGCGTGGGCGCATCGAAGTGCGTGCCGCAATGTTCATCGATAATCCAGAAACGCGTCTGGTAGGGGGCCTCGCTGGGCACTGTGCCTTGTCGCTCGTTGAGTGGCGCATAATAATTCCAGACTCTGGTGGTATGCATCATGTGGGTGGGCCAGGTGCCGGGGGTGTCGGGCGAAACCGTCATGGAAAGATCGATGATCTGGCTCTTGAGCAATACATCCCAGTTTGTCATGTTACACAAGCCTTTCGTTGTGAGAGAGCGAAGGCCAGCACATCCTGGCCTTCGCTCAAATAGCCCTCGCCCTTGTATTATCGCATCTCATTGCGTTTCTCTGCCAGCTTCTTCTCGCTCGATACGCGATTTCTCTCCGCCCATAAACCCCGCTGCTACTCTAATTGTCCACGGCGAGATCAAGACGCCAGTTATTGCACTGCATGAAGCTGCCCCTGGGATATTCGAACTTGCATTCCTCGATCAGCGTGAAGCCCAGCTTGCGGCAGAGCGCGTTCGATGGTGGATTGTTCACAGATGGGAAGGCATGCAGGAAGCGATGTTTGCCATCTGCTCTGGCCATCGCAATCGCCAGCCTGGTTGCAGCACCCGCGATGCCGCGCCCCTGGAACGCAGGGAGCACCGACCAGCCAGCCTCGTAAATCGCTTCTCCGTTGTGGGTACTTTCCCAATAGCCGACCGAACCGACCGCCTCGCCCGTGGCCTCGTGAATAATCTTGAACATCCGGTCATTGCCAGTCTCGGCGAGCCGCTCGTAGCGGGCCTGACGCCTGACAAGCTGTTCGTCGCTTTCGGGACCACCGAGATGCTCCATCATCGCCGGGTCACCCAGTAGTTTCTGCAAGAGTGGCAGATCGCCTTTACCCCATGGCTCGATACTCACAGCATTCTGCCTGGATCTATCGCTTTGTGGGCCGCTACTTATTGGCATTCCGATCTCCTTTCGGACGTTATCCAGACGTTTAGAGCAACAGATGCAGACGGGGGGATCCCCTCGTCTGCATCTGTTTACTTCGCTTCAAATCCCGTCTGTGGTGCACAAATCTTTTCTTCAGTTTATCATGTGCGCTAAAACCGGAGCAAGGTAAAGATCACATCGCGCATACGATACCAGAGCGTAGACTTTTCCTGGTCACCCGGGGCCGGAGCGTTCGCATAGCGAAGGGACATCTCTTTCAGGAGCTTCGATTGTTGCGAGGGATGGCCCTCGATGATCCATTGCAACGACTCCAGATCCTCCAAAAATTGTGTCGCGTCGATATTCAGCTCTTCAGGAACTGCTATCTCGTGCTCATAGATTTGCTCGATTGCTTCGGCGATAAAGGCCGCTACCTTCTCATCGAATAAGGGGAGAAGCGCAATGTCCCGCTGCCGGGAACTCGCTTTACTAAGCATGTTGTGATCTTCTACCGTCGTCGTAATCGGAGGCATTGCCAGCGCGGGATAGCGTTCGCTAAACGGAGCAACGAAAATTTCGCCGAGAGCATTGTGCAACGCATTTGCGAAACTGAGCGGCTCATCCAGGTAGTCGGCAAGAACAATATTTTGCACCTCTTCATAGGTACGCAATTGCGGAGGTAAGGATGCGCGCATAAGTCGCTGTAATTTGTCGGCAATTTCGCCGCGCATCTCGCTTATCGAAGCATCCGCCCGCCATGGTCCTGCCCCCAGACAATAAAATGACCAGCACTTGATGGTCCTCCACTCGTCCGGCCAGGAGCATCTATGATTGGAGAGATAGATACATTCGCGATCCCACGCCGTAATGTTATCCTGTAGCACCGGAATCGCTTTATCAAGCAAGGCCACGGCGATGAAATCGAAAGGTCGTACATTTGACGCACCACTCACGCAGCATTGTCCGCCACATTGTCGACAGTAATTGAAATCTTCCCATATGATGCGATTGTACTCATGAAATAATTGAGAAAGAGCGCGCACAAACACTTGAGTCGATGCATACGTCCACTGTAATGAATAGGCAGGTACAGCTATGCTATCGTTGCGCTCTTTCCATTGCGCAATCGCGGCCTGACAGCGTTGAAAAGCCTCTTGATTGTAGAGATAGACGCCCTGGTATTCGGCATGCTGGATCAGTTTCATGTCACACTCCTCAAAGTTGTAATTGATGGTGGATCTACGCCAGCAAGGAAAGAAATAACATGGCACATGCCTCGATACGTTGAAAACACATAGACGTGTTCCAGGAGATATGCATGCTTGAGTCGTAATGCAGTATTTTTCATTTATTAGCATAATGGATGGGGCGTTGGACGTCAATAGAGCTATGCGGCCGCTGATTTATATGTTATTATTTTTAATATATTTTTATTGCCTCTTCATTCATATAGCTTAGAACAAGGCAGATAAGGAAGGATAGCATATTCCAGGTCAGATCAGATCCTGAAACCAGTCCCGCTTGAGTGGAATGCTGAATGAGGGTAAAAAGAGCCAGCGGAAGATCCTGTCATTCTCATTCGCACTTAGTCCAAAGAAGTACTATGTAGGGGATATTCTGCGCACGGGCGAGGTCGTGCGTGCGCAGAACAAGGACAAGGGAGATTTTATGAGCCTTCGCTTCAACCGTCTCACCGCGACTATCCTGGGAGTTGTGATCGTTTTAGTTATTCTTGCTATCGTCCTCGTAAGTGTAGTTGCTACGCGCACCGGCACGCAGACACCCTCCACTGGCAAAGGCCACACAGGCCCTTACTCGATCGCTCTGAGTAATTCGTATATTGGCAATACCTGGCGTGTCGAGATGGAGAATGAGTTCAAAGCCGCCTGCGCGATGGCTCCCTACAAAACACTCATCAAGTGTACTATTTATAACGCAGGCAACGATGTATCCAAGCAGACGCAACAAATGGATGATCTTATTTCGTCGCATGTGGATGCCATCGTGATCGACGCAGCTTCCCCGACCGGACTGAATGGCGTGATCCAGCAGGCCTGCAATGCCGGTATCCTTGTTGTTTCTTATGACAGTATCGTGACTGCTCCCTGTGCTCTCAAGGTCAACACTGATCAATACAAGCTCGGTCAGCAGCTCGCGCAATACATCGTGGATGCCCTCAATGGCAAAGGCAACGTGATCATGGTCACTGGCGTGCCCGGAACGTCTGTGGATCAGGAGCGCAACCAGGGGGCAGCCGATGTCTTCAAAAAATATCCTAACATCAAAGTCATCGCTCAATACACCGGGCAATGGGCCTCGGATGTCGCCGAGCGCAATACCACCGCCCAGCTCACCTCATTGGATAAGATTGACGCCGTCTGGTGCCAGGGCGGTACGGATGGGGTCATTCGGGCCATCCTGGCGGCCAAGCGTCCTATGCCCACCGTCATCGCAGGCGAGGCCGAAAATGGCTATCGTGAGTATATGTTGCAGTACAAGAGCCAGGGTCTGAAAGCGCTCTCGATCGGCCAGCCCCCCTTCCTGGCGCTGGTTTCCCTGGAATTGGCATCTCAGATCCTTCAGGGCAAACATGCTAAAGCCAATATCATGATCCCCTTCCCCTTTGTGACAACCGATACTGTGAAAGAGGGAGAGACCGCCTTCAGCAATCTGCCCAGCAGCTTCTTCGCCGACTTCACTGATAGCGGCCCCAACGCCGTCGTCTCTATCTGTGTCACCGCTGCTACTCAGGGGCAAGTCTGTCCTGACGGGGTAAGTGTCAAATTACCAACCACATAAGCTGTAAGTACATTCAAGCAACGTTCGCGGAATCCGTTGTGCAGCCAAACAGGCAAACATTCCGCGTTTGTCGCTTGAATGTACCTGGTATTCTGTCAACTTTTCTGCGTAACGGTTCTCAGATTTTTGTAGCGAAAATTGGTGGAGCGCACGCGCTCCACCACATT
>DATJHM010000141.1:0-12654 GCA_035493895.1 Ktedonobacteraceae bacterium | reverse complement strand
CGACGAGCCGCTTATGGGCGTGATCTTCTGGAACCAGGCCGAACTGGCCGCAGCTCCCGATCAGCCGGATCTGGAAGAGGCGGCTTTACTCTATCGCCGGGCCATCAGCTATCAAGAGCGCTTAAATGATCGCGAGTATCTTTGCAAATGGAACGCCTATCTGGCGGCCGTATTGCAGGCACAGGGAAAATTGGACGAGGCACAGAGCTGTGTGCTGCGTTCCCTGAGCATTGGACGCGCCATGCACAACAATCATCCCTGTATCGGAGCGGCTCTTGTTGCGCTGAGCAATATGCGTATCGCCCTGGCTGAGCGTGCCCAGGACCTGCCGGAGCTCTATACCCATCATTTGCAGCACGCTTTGCGCACTATTCAACGAGTGCTCGCGCTCGAAGAACTGGAGGCCGAGACCCGTCTCAAAGGTCAACTCACGCGCGTGCAGATCCTGTTATTGCTGGATCAGAAGCAACAGGCTCGTGAAGGTCTTGCCCTCTTCGCCAGTGCTGAACCGCAAAACGAATTTGCCCTGCTCGCCCTCGAGGCCCAACAATTGCAATCTCGCCTCTGACGTGAACAATAACAATGGCCGTCCCTGTATAGATGGTCATTGTTATTTAGGTTTATGCTGCTCCTCTTTGACATACCCCGGAGAAATATGCTTTTATAGAAAAACTATAATTACAAGTTGTTCGATTTTTTCAGGATAAAGGTGCAAAAAAAACATGCTTTATAGTGAAAGCATTCGTCTCCGCCCACTCAGCCGCGCGGATCTTCCCTTATTTGAAGCCTGGACCAACGATCTGAATTTTGAAAGTGAGTATAATTTTTTCGGCCTGGAGCGTCCCGATGTTCTTGCTGCCAATTTCGACGCACGAGATGGCTATCTCAGTGCGTATTCTGGCAAGTTTGTTATCACCCTGCTGGATAACACCGTGATTGGCGATATAGGTTACCATCAGCAACGCTATGGACCCAATACGGCAAGTATCGCCTATAATATTGGCCTCAGCATTCACGCTGACTATCGCGGGCATGGCTATGGTACGCAGGCTCAGAAGTTGCTTGCCGACTATTTGTTTGCCACCTATTTAGTGCAACGGGTGGAAGCCTCAACCGATATTACCAATCGTGCTGAACAGCGCTCATTGGAGAAAGCCGGTTTTACCAGAGATGGAATCTTGCGTCAGGCGCAGTGGCGCAATGGGAGCTGGCATGATCTGGTCGTGTATAGCAAATTGCGCGGAGAAGCCTGATGGGGAGATCATGCGCTTTTTCTCGCCGCGAGAGAAAATCGCGCAGGTAAACTATTCCTATCCTTCCTTGCTTTGAGGCTTATCTATAATTGTTAGTAGATCTCACTGTAACTGGATTTCGAGATCTACTAACAGTTTTTTGTTTGCCGAACTTTTTTGTGCTCAAACAAGTGTTTCTGCCTCGAATAGAGAGGATGGCTCTTCTATGGAACAGGTTACGCATCGAGCACGACATATTGGGGTTCTTCAAGTAGGGATTATACTCCTGGCAGCGTTTACTGCCGGTGTTCATCTCTACCTGTCGAGTGAACCAGATGAAGACCTGCGCCTCTGGTTTTTGCTAAATGGGCTAGGCTATCTGGGGCTAGTGGCAGCTCTCTACCTGCCACAATTCGCACAATTTCACCATATTGTGCGCCTGATCCTCATTGTCTATACCGCTTTGACCATTGTCATGTGGATCCTTATGGCCGATCATAGTAGCCTTGATCCACTTGATGCTGTGACAAAAGCAGCTGAAATCGTCCTGCTTGTCTTGTTGCTCATCGAGGAGCGCACACAAAAACGTCTTCGCGTATAGCCGCAATCCTCGCCAGGGAAATGTTCTTCGTTGTTTATCTTTCTCAATTTAGCGAAGAACGTTTCCCTGTAATCCTCTCAAGAACATCTTATGTCGGACAGGTCATCAATTGCACCAGTGTTGCGCTCTGACCTTCTACCCCGAGCAGGCCATTTTGTAGCGCCAGTGTCTGCCTGGGAGACGGTTCACTATCGTCGTAACTCAAACAGAGATTTAATTGTGCCCCATCGCTATCAGTTCCGCTAATTTGTATAGTGTAGGTGCCCGGGGGAATATTCTTGAGCCCGATATCATTCTTGCTCGCGGTGCGATTGAATGAGAGCGTCCTGCCCGTCTGCCCGTTGATCAACTTCCCATGAGGAACGAGTTGAATGTGGAGATGTGCGCCTCCAGGAACGATGCGCCCTGAGTCCTGGCCATAGCTGCTGGAAAGGATGATATAGGCTTCCCGGGGGATCTTGCTTACTGGCGTCTCGATAATCGTGGTTGATTGAGTCGGATTGATCGATATGGTCGCCGTGGGGATTGCGTTATTGCTCGGGCAATCCTGTTTGTTGGGACACTGGTTGGCTGTATGGGAGGCGAATGGACCACCACAGCCTGTGAAAGATAATCCAGCCATGATCATGCTTCCCACAAGCAAAAGAATAGGAAAGTACCAGGGTTGTGATGTTTTGCGCATAGCAAAGCACTCCTTTCTATCTGTTGTATCGTTCTTTTCTACCATGGAAAAATCTCTTATAAACGAATAAGAATGTGTCTTTTCTTAGCATGTCTTGTATCTCTCGTATCTCTAAGATTCAGTATAATATCAATCCAAATTTTATCGCGATAGCTGCCGAATTCGCTCAAGATACTGCTTATCCGAAGAGCGAACAGACGTAAGGCGAGCGGGAACTGTCCAGTTTCTCTGCTTGCTCCTGGCAGGAATACGTATACTGAAAAGAGAAGAACGTTGTTGCGGTATAGTTTGTGTGGAGGGGAAAGATGCCACTGTTTGCTCGTATCTCTTTAGAGATTCTGCTGCTTGTTGCCTCTCTTATGTGTATTGTTTTTCCGCTTGTGCTGGGTTTCTGGCAGATTTATTTCGCGCCTGAACGCCATGTTTCTGCGCAACCTGCGCCTGAAGAATTGCTTGGTACTGTGCTTGGAGTTCTGGTCGTGGATCTACTTTTGTACGTGCTGTATCGTCCTGCGCTGCCCAGGCATTTCTTTTATGCTGCTATGATTGGTTTGAATGGCTTCTGTCTACTCTTCGCCTGTCATGGCTTTATTGCCTGGTGGCTGTATCAGAAGGCGCTACACACTATACCTCCTGCGATGGCAGAAGGCGGAGTTCTGGTCGCGGAGCCAGAAGAAGGTGAAGCGGCGATCAGTGGGAGGACTACCTTGATCTGATATTTTCAATTTGCTTGCTCCTTGCTGTAGGTTACTTGCTACAACTGGGAAAAAAATTATAAGATAAGCATAAGTAGATAAGAGGAGAGATACATTCTCCTATCCCTCTCTTCACTGCATGGCAGGATGTTTGCCAAAGGAGGATAGCATGAGCAATGCTCTGGCCGGAGTGGCATATGATTCGGTTTTAAAGTATGCACCCATAGCAGCGTTGCATGAGCGAGCCATTCGTCAGACGATTCACGCCTGTATGCTTCTTTTCCCACTTGAAAGCGCGGACCAGATAGCTCTGGTTACTGAGGAAGCGTGGCGTTTACACGTCGTACGTCATGGTAATCTGCATCATCAGGGATTTGAGTCGAAGAAGCACGACGCATTGGAGTCCGGAGATGTACCTGCGGATATCCCTGAATATCAGGTGATGCGCGAGAAACTGCGCCAGCACCTGGGCGATTTAAGTCTGCGTGAACGGCAGGTGATCGAGCTACGCTTCGGTTTGCTCGATAATCGCTGCTATTCTCTTGAGGAGATTGGACATCGTATGCGCGTCACCCGCGAGCGTATTCGCCAGATTGAAGAGCGTGCGTTGCGTAAGCTCAGAGATTACCTGGCTTAGCAGTCAATGGATCGCGCAGGCGTATCAGCTCGCTTTTTGCTTGAAACCGAGCATTCCAGGTAATCTCTATTTTCCCCCTTCATACAACTTCTGCTTGAGAGGCCGTATGAAGGGGCGGAGACGCTAGCTATACCAGCGATGCCAGAGGTGATTATTGGTGCCGCGCACGAAGACATCGATGCGATCACGGCTCCAGGAGACTGCGGCGGGGTCATCTCTGAAATTGCCGCCGAGATTTTCCCATCTACTCCAACCATTGTCCCACCATTTATGCCAGAGGGCGTTGTTTGTCCCGCGGATGAAGGTGTCAACATGAGCACTATTTCGCACTGTTCTCCAGGATGAGGCGGCAGGACTTGAGAGCAGCACGCCCCCGAGATTCTCCCAGTTGTGCCAGCGACCATCCCACCACCTATGCCAGAGGGCATTATCCGTGCCTCGTGTGAAACAATCAATGTGGTTTCTGCCCCAGGAGGTGGCTGTAGGACTTGAAGTGAGCACGCCCCCTAGATTCTCCCAGATGGACCAGGACGAACCATTCCACCATTTATGATACATTGCATTATCGGTGCCACGACCGAAGACGTCCAGGCGATTGGCACTCCATGAGGCCGCCGCTGGCGCAGAAGTGAGTATGCCCCCGAGGCTCTCCCAATTGGACCAGGACGAACCATCCCACCATTTGTGCCAGAGCGCGTTGTCCGTACCACGACCAAAGACATCTATACGATTATTGCCCCACGAGACCGCTGCTGGCGCGCTTCTTAGCACACCACCGAGGCTCTCCCAACCGGACCAGGACGAACCGTCCCACCATTTGTGCCAGAGCGCGTTGTCCGTGCCACGCACAAAAACATCAAGACGATTGGCTGCCCAGGAGGATACTCCTGCTCCTGAGGTCATAATACCGCCTAGATCTTCCCATCCACTCCACCGATGGGGGGCGAATGGCTTCATTTCCGCTGCCTCTACGATGGTTTGCGGCATGATGCCTGCTGCCACCAGACCCGCACCGGCTGCAATAATAGTGCGGCGCGATATTTTCGGAGTGCGCAAATGCGTGTCATCGCTTACATGTTCGTTCATGTATGTTTCCTCTTCTTTCCTTTTCCTGGAGGCTTTTGTGCTACATCTTACATCTGATATTTTTTGTTATTGAAGCGCTTCATAGATAGTAACGATAATTTATATATGTTTGTTGCGAAAAAATAATATAATACTGTTTTTGTGACGATAAAAAGTAAAAATCGCGCGCTTTGTGTTTCTATGTCACGAAAATGTCTTTATATTCCAGCTAATTGTATTGACATCCCAATACAAATCTGTTATTCTCTCAGCAGGATATTCATAGAAGATCACACTGTTGTTCTTTATCAGGAGGGGTTAGGATGACGATTTCATGCCATTTGCGTTTGTTGGTCGCACGCGTAAACGTCGAGCGTGCCCGGCAAGGGTTATCTGCTTTAAGTTTGCGCCGTCTGGCTGATGAAACGGAAGTCTCTTTGAGCGTTCTCACTGCGTTAAACATGGGGCGTAGTCAGCGGATCGATTATCATACCCTTGACCGTCTCCTGAATTATTTTAACCAGTATTTTACGGTGACCATGAACGATTTGCTCGTATGGGAAGTGACTCAGGTTCAAGATACCGCTGTGCTTGGTTAAATCTTGTGTAGAGAAAAATATGCATGCGTGCATGTGGAGCGTATGAGCTACGCTATAGAGTAGTAGTAATAAGAGAGGGTAACAATGGCTGCTATTTTGAAGTCACGTCAGGAAGTGGTTGCGATGCGCGAGTCCGGACGTCTGGTTGCGCAGACCTTTGAGATATTGCGTCCGTACGTCAAGCCGGGTGTCTCGACGGCTGAATTAGATGAGATTGCTGAGGATTTTATTCGTAGTAAAGGGGCTATTCCTTTGTACAAGGGATATGGTGCGCATCCCCCACGCAATGGCCATCCCGGCGTTCCTCCTTTTCCGGCTACGATCTGTGCCTCAATCAATGACGTGATCTGCCACGGCATCCCCAGCGAGAAGGAAGTGTTGCGCGAGGGCGATATTATCGGCGTCGATATTGGCGTCAATTATAAAGGTTGGGCGGGCGATTCCTGTGTCACCTACGGGGTTGGTGAGTTAGATGCGAAGACGGAGCATCTGATGGATGTCGCCCGACGTTCTCTGGAACTGGGCATTGAGCAGGCGCGCGCAAATAATCGTCTGGGAGATATCGGTGCCGCCATTCAGACCTATGCTGAAGCGGAAGGGTTCTCGGTCGTACGTGAGTTGGTTGGACATGGTATTGGCCGCTCGTTGCACGAAGATCCCCAGGTGCTCCATTATGGCAAGCCCAATACGGGCCTGAAAATTCGTCAGGGCATGGTGTTTACGATTGAGCCAATGATTAATGCTGGCAATTATACCACCCGCCTGATGCCTGATCGCTGGACGATTCGCACGGCCGATGGCTCTCTCTCCGCTCAATTTGAACATTCTCTGGCAATCACTGATGGCGCACCTGAGCTGTTGACCCTGCCCTGATGGACGCCTCTACGGAGAATCTATACAGGCAGTAAATACGCTTCGAAGCGAAAGATCGTTTCGCCATGGCGCTCCCACGTGCGCTGAAAATGCGATTTGGCCTCATGTTCAAATCCCCGCAAATCGCGCGCTGTGTGCAATCTGGCAAAGCGCGCATCATGTTCCAGCAATGCCAGCATATCGAGAAATAGCCCCTCATGGTCGGTCATGACGCTCAATAGACCCTGTGGTTGTAGCGTGTAAGCCATCAGATCGAGGAAACCCGGACGAAAAATGCGCCGCTTCTGATGGCCGGGTCGGGCATGTGGATCAGGGAAATGCAGATAGACGGCGCGCATGGCCTGGGGCACGAAGAGCGGTGCGAGCTGATGGAAATCTGCATGCAAAAAGATGATATTTTCCAGGTGCTGACTGGCCGCTATTTCGGCAGCCTTCTGAAGCGATGGTCCTGAAATATCAATGCCGGCGTAATTTGTTGCGGGATGAGATTTTGCCAGAGAGCACAGCGGTTCAGCACTGCCACAACCAATCTCCAGCTCAAGTGGCTGCATATTTCCAAATAGATGCGAAGCGTCAAGCTGAGGAAAACGTTCTCTATGCAGATAGAGATCGGCAGGCGGAAACGAGCGTACATAGTGCTGGATGATCTGCTCATTGATATGTTTTGCGCGCGTATAACGTAAAAATTTGCGTCGTCCCATCGTAACATTCCCTCTTCGTGAAGATAGCGCATCGATTGGGCTTTCCTGAAGGCGTGAGATGTTTTTTTATTATACGCTGATGCGTGGGGAAATGGTACTTCAGTGCTGTTCTGCGCGATGAAGAGAAGCAGGCGTGGGTGGAGAGTGGGAGAGAAATCATTGAGAGGGACAGAGAAATTGTCCCTCTCATCAGACCGATGCTCAGAGGTGATTCCTGGCACGGCTCTATGCGAGCGTACCAGAAACCATCAACCACAGGATGCAAGCTCCGCTTGCGTTCATACTTTAATAAGATTGTTGGGGTTGATGACGAACTTCTTGGCCGCACCTTTATCAAAGTCTTGATAGCCCTTGGGCGCATCGTCAAGCGAGATGACGGTGGCGTTGACCGCTTTGGCGATCTGTACTTTGTCGTTCAGGATGGCCATCATCAACTGGCGGTTGTAACTCATGACCGGGCACTGACCAGTGGCAAAGCTGAGCGATTTCGACCAGCCCAGACCGATCTGTACGCCTATCTGACCGCGTTTCGCGTTCTCATCAATAGCACCTGGATCACCTGTCACGTAAAGACCAGGAATACCAAGCTTTCCAGCGGCGCGAGTGATGCTCATGAGGTCGTTCAACACGGTGGCCGGAGCTTCAGCCGCGCCCTGACCATGACCACGTGCCTCAAAGCCAACACAGTCAACGGCCGCATCGACGACCGGTTCACCGACGATCTGCGCGATCTTGTCGGGAAGGTCGCCACTCTGGCGCAGGTCGACGGTCTCACAACCAAAGCTCTTTGCCTGCTTCAGACGATCGCTGTTCATATCGCCTACGATGACGACGCTTGCACCCAGTAGCTGGCTTGCAGCGGCAGCCGCGAGGCCAACAGGGCCCGCACCTGCGATATAAACCGTCGATCCTGTTGTAACACCAGCGGTGTAAGCACCATGATAGCCAGTCGGGAAAATATCCGAGAGCATGGTGAGGTCCAGAATCTTTTCCATGGCCTGATCTTTGTCAGGGAACTTCAGCAGATTCCAGTCTGCATAAGGAACCATGACATATTCAGCCTGACCGCCAATCCAGCCTCCCATGTCCACATACCCATAGGCCGCTCCAGGACGGGCCGGGTTCACGTTCAGACAGACACCGGTATGGCCTTCTTTACACATGCGGCAACGACCACAGGCAATGTTAAATGGTACGGAAACCATGTCTCCGACTTTGATGAACTCAACATCTCGTCCAGCCTCAACCACTTCACCTGTAATCTCATGCCCAAGCGTCTGACCCTTAGGTGCTGTCGTTCGACCACGGACCATGTGCTGATCACTTCCGCAGATGTTCGATGCGACGACGCGTAGAATAACGCCGTGCTCACATTTACGGTTTTGCTCTTTCAGCTCTAGCTTCGGGTAGTCGATAGACTCTACCTTTACTTTTCCCGGCTCAACATATACAACACATCTGTTGCCTGGCATTAGTTTCCTCCTTTGACAACATGCGCATAACGTTTTTATGGATAAAAGTGACAAACGTTACCTGCATATGAACAATACAGGTAATGTATCACACACGAGTGTCATAGACTCTATGAGCATCGGATTTAGTCTATGATGAGCAGCTCGAAGATTGACTGCGATGAATTGCAGTCCTGCTTCAAGTCTCTTCGACGACGCTACACATCATCTGCTATTGAATGGGAACATGTCAATAAGAAATAGACCGCATTTTTTGTGCATGAAAAACTTCTAATCTCTCAACTGCTATCTACTGTATGCTGAATTTTGACTCTTCCCTACTCCCATAACAAAAGAATCTCCCCTCGTTCCTCTTGAAGAGAGAACTCTCTACAAACCATACGCTTTTCTTATCGGTTGAGGTCGCTCTTGCCGCATTGTAAATGGACCATCAAGAGCAATGAAAAGGGGCACAAACGGATAATAATGCGAAAATCTCTACCTTATTAAGCTAATTCTCATCTAATCTTAACCATATTGTAACCGAAATCATAACTCAGGAGAGAAGATCTCCCAGTATAATTATCTACAATAGAAGCGGTAAATACAGGAAACAACGCAAAAAACGTTATTTTTTCCTCATTTTTATCGACGAATAGATCTTTTTATGTAAAACTATTGATCAAATTAGGAGAAAGATTCGGTGAACAAAACGCGACGCTTTCGCTTGAT
This sequence comes from Ktedonobacteraceae bacterium, assembly GCA_035493895.1. Taxonomy (GTDB): domain Bacteria; phylum Chloroflexota; class Ktedonobacteria; order Ktedonobacterales; family Ktedonobacteraceae; genus DATJHM01. Next base: position 3,386 of record DATJHM010000141.1, on the reverse strand, counting down.
GAGTGCTCTCATCGCGACCGTGTTTTTGTTGGGGGCTGCTATATTTGGGGCGGTGGTGATGCAAGGCGAGCTTGCCAGAGCTGCAAGCACGGTTCAACATTACGAATATTTCACGCCTGATGGCAGTTTGTTTGTCTATGATATAGACAACGGCTTTAGCCTGGTAAAACAGGTCAGCCTGCCCACTGCCAATGTGCGTGGTGTCTCAGCAAATGCAAAGACGCATATGTTGTATGTGAGTTACGGCGGCGATGGTGGTGGTCATGGGACGGGCTCGCTGCTGGCCTATAATCTCTTAAATGATACAATCGTCTGGAACAAAAACTATTCTTTCGGTATCGATTCCATGGATATTACTCCGGATGGGCAGCATATTTATATGCCTGACGGCGAAGCTGCCTATGATGCTACCTGGCATGAGATCGATGCTACCAGCGGGAATGTGCTGGCTACCATTAGTATCGGTACCGGGTATGCCGCACATAATACGCTGGTGAACTCCAGCGGTACCCATGTCTATATGGGAGCGTTGAACTATAATTATCTGGTGGAAGTGAATACTGCGGATAACAAGATTATTCAGCGCATTGGGCCTCTGACGTCCGGTGGCGTACGCCCTTTTACGATTAATCGCGCCGAGACCCTGGCTTTTACGACGACGACTGGCTTTATCGGCTTCGATGTAAGCAGCATTACGACCGGTAAGAAGCTCTATACGGTTGCTCCCGCTGGTTTCGTTGCCCCTGCTGGCTCGAATGCCCCTGCCCATGGCATTACTCTTTCTCCCGATGAGAAGACGGTGTATATCGTGGATGGACAGTATAGTTATGTCCATGTGTATGATGTCAGCGGTCTGCCTGCCAATCCACCTGTGCATCTCGCAGATATCAAGTTGCAGCAGCCGTTTGTAGGCAATGAAGTTCCCTGTGGCTACGACTGCACGCATGAGGGCTGGATTCTCTACACGGCCGATGGACGCTATGTCCTGGTTGGCGACTCTGGCGATGTGATTGATGCCGCAACACGCAAAACGGTGATGCATCTGCAAGAGCTACAAAATACCAGAAAATATCTCGAAGTTGATTGGTCTAATGGCTCTCCTATTTATGCAACGTCGCGTATGAGCGTCAATTTCGGTACTTCTCTCGCTCCAAATGACTCCTTTACTCCTGTTGCTACTGCTACCTCGCCCGGTATCACGCCAACGTCAACGACACCAACCCCTACCACGCCTCTATCCGGTGCCGTTGTCGCACAGGATAATTTCACGCGCGCCAATCAGACGTACTGGGGCACAACCTTAGCTGGAAGCACCTGGGGTGGGGATGCCAATAATAGCTCGGCCTTCTCCATTGTGAGCAATAAAGGTCAGGTCTCCGGGGGGGCTAATCCGTACAGCGCGGTGCTTGGTCCTGCGGAGAGCAATGCTGATGTGCTCATGAGCGGCTCTATGAGCAGCTATAGCAATGCGAATATTGGCGCTTTGCTACGCTGGACAGATACCAATAACTGGTATAAGGCGTATATCAGCGGAACGACGCTTGTGATCCAGAAAAAAGTAAATGGGACAACTACGACTTTAAGCACAAAGAATTTTACGGCCACAGCGGGTACTTCGTATACCATTCGCTTCGATGCGGTCGGCTCGACGCTCTCGGCGAAGGTCTGGCAGACGGGGACGACGGAGCCGACAAACTGGATATCCACGGTAACTGATACTTCGTTTACCTCAGGCTTCTGCGGTATCCGTATCCAGTTACAGAGCGGTATCAGCGCTTCATTCACCTCCTTTGTGGCGAAAGCTCTTTGATCATCAATTATCTGGCTCAGAAGCGCTGAGCGGATCACGCAATGGACATGGCTGGATTGTCTAACTATGAGAGACGATTCGAGTGCTAGCAAGCGCCTGGTTTTGTGCCGGGCTGTACAGCGAGAAGCAGATGGCCTCAAACCTGGGGCCATCTGCTTCTCGCTTTTATGTTTCATAAGGCGTAGAACAAGACCACAATTTGATGAATAATGGAAGAGATAGTTATCTGATCTATAAAAATCTTTTCTTGATTTATGAATCATATTTCTTGCATAATGGAGGTGATAGCGTCAGCGGAAATTGTTCTTCGATGTAAAAAGGGAGAGACTCATGCCTCGTTATCAGCCGGTTGATGGGCTCCAATCGCCACGTTTTTGTGGGATACGAACTTTCGCTCGTTTGCCATTTGTGACGACGACAAAGGATGTCGATGTCACAATCCTGGGAATTCCGTTTGATACGGGGGGAAGCTATCGCGCTGGCGCACGTTTTGGTCCGGCGGCGATCCGTGATGCTTCATCGTTACTGCGCCCCTACAATCCGGCACTGAAGGTTGATGTCTTTGGCACGCTTTCCGTGACGGATGGGGGCGATATTTCGGTCGTGCCTGGCTATATTGAGGATAGCTATGCGCGGATCGAAGATGCTCTCTCGCCCATTCTTGCCGCAGGGGTGATCCCGCTGTGTCTGGGAGGCGATCATTCTATTACGCTGGCCGAGCTACGCGCTGTCTCCAAACGCTATGGACCCGTAGGTCTGGTGCATCTCGATGCCCATAGTGATACCTGGGACATGTATTTCGGTCGACCATACAATCATGGCACGACGTTTAGACGCGCTATGGAAGAGGGTCTGCTGGACCCCGCACGCTGTATGCAGGTGGGAATGCGCGGTTCGCTATACGATGCAGGCGATTACGAGGCGGCACGTCAGCTCGGTTTTACTGTGTTGCCGAATACTGAGATGCGCCAGCATACTATGGGCGAGGTGGCGCGTATCGTGCGTGAGCGTGTGGGCCGTGGTCCAACTTTTCTTTCTTTTGACGTTGATTTTGTTGATCCGGCGTATGCGCCGGGAACTGGCACGCCGGAGGTGGGAGGTGTGACCAGCTGGGAGGCATTGCAACTCCTGCGCGGTTTACGCACTATAGAGTTTGTCGCCTTTGATATTGTGGAGGTGTCGCCATCCTTTGATCCGGCACAGGTGACGGCTTTGCTTGCTGCAACGCTGGCCTATGAAATGCTGTCACTGGTCGCGCTCCGGCGTAGTCCGGTTGTGCTCTAGTTGTCCTTCTCTAGCGTGTGTTCGTAGCTCGTTGTAGATAGTGTTGCAAAGGAAGATTGTGGATCAACAGGATCATGCTGCCGAGAAAGAAGAGAGCCTTACCGATGAGCAGACCTCTACAAGCAAGGATCGTCTGGCTGAGATTTCAGGGGACCTTTTAGATCGTGTTGATAGTCTGGTCTATGCTATTGTCGGTCTCTGCTTTCTTATAGCCGCAATTTGTGCGCTTGCCTATAGCTTTTGGGATTTTATTACGCACCTGAAAATAGCGTTTGCTGCTCGTACCACCTCG
>DATJHM010000140.1:0-4094 GCA_035493895.1 Ktedonobacteraceae bacterium | reverse complement strand
CAGATAGACCTGCCAGTCGCTCGTCTGATCCAGTTCGATGGGATATTGCAACTGCGAGAATTGCTGGCCCCAGATATGGAAGAAGTTTCCGAGCGTGTATGTCACCTGTTGTGGAGACTCAATATGGATAACGCCAGTAGTATCGTGGGTATGCAGCCAATAATAACAGCCCTTTTGATCATTGATGCCTATATTCGCAGGGAGCGCTTGCTGCTGACCATTGATATAGATTGAGATATGAGCATGAATATGATAGATCGTTTGCTCGTTTGTTTCACAGGCGATATTATCAACGACTGGAGCAACCGAGTCACTGGTATAAGCTGAGGACGGGGAGTTAGCGGTTCCGGTGCTCGCATTTTTGTTGATCACACCATTAGCATTGAGTATAGCGAACAGGCCATAGCCAATCACGACTACAGCGACCAGCACAATACCGCTTATTGTGAGGAGGCGGCGTTGTTTCGCCGCCCGCCTGCGTTCTTGCTCCCTACGCTGGTTCTCCAGTCTACGCTCAGCACGACGTCCCTGTTTCGTCTGTTTGACTGGCTGCTGTACCTCTGTTTTGTCCATTAAAATACTACCCTTTTACTCTTGTTCAGGCTTCTTCTTGCGCTTGAAAAAGGTCTCGTTCATGCTCCCCGAGCGAAAACCCAGGAGATCCACGGTGACGTAGGTATAACCAATCTTACGCAGGCCATCCGTGACCTTGCGACTCATCTCTTCCTCTACGAGGAGAGCAATCTGCGACCGCTCCACTTCGATGCGTGCCAGTTTGTCATGATGGCGTACACGGAGTTGATTGAAACCCAGTTCGTGGAGGAACTTCTCAGCCTGATAAATCATTTGCAGAGAAGCCACATCTACTTTACTGCCATAAGCAATACGCGATGAGAAACAGGCCATGGCTGGTTTATCCCAGACGGGAACCCCGAGCATGCGCGCAATGGCACGAATCTCGCGTTTGCCCATACCAGCCTCTTTGAGCGGCCCACGCACAGAAAATTCGCGGGCGGCACGCTGTCCCGGACGAAAATCACCTTCATCATCTTTGTTCATGCCATACGCAATATGGGCCAGATCATGTTCTTTCGCGACCGGCACCAGATTGGTAAACAATTCCGTTTTGCAGAAGTAACAACGATTCAGATCGTTTTTGACATAACGCTCATCTTCCAGTTCGTGCGTCTCCAGAGTAACGAGCGGAATACCCAGTTGCTTCGCGACCGCAATAGCGTCATTCGTCTCTTCAGGCGCATAGGCTTGCGAGGAGGCCAGGGCACCAAGAGCGCGCTCACCGAGCACGTCATGCGCGACTTTGAGTAAGAGTGTGCTATCGACCCCACCAGAGTAAGCCACAAGCACAGACCCCATCTCGCGCAAAATTTGCTGAAGATGGACGTATTTTGCCTGTGTTTCGGCATCCAGGGTTTCATTCTGTTCGTTCTCAATATGGGGCGTATTTAGCATTTTTTCTCTTTCTCCTGACCAGGCACGATCGCACATGGGGCCCTATCATCGTCATCAGTTTTTTCCATCCGGGCCAACAAAATATCCGTTCCCCCATTATAACACCCCTCAGCACAAAATTATTGCTCTTTTCGCCCTGAACTACCTTTCGGTGAAAGGATTTAAATAAACTTTACATATTTGCGTGTCTATTGATCTATGCGGCTATGATACTATTTGAGAAGGCCAGGAGAGAGCCTGTCGGTGAACCGATTTAAGCTACATTCATAGTATGCAAACACGACTATTTCAGAGGAAATGCATGATGTCCACTTCTGCGCAAACTGCTGCAATTATACTCGCGGCTGGTACTTCCAGTCGGATGGGACAGGATCGGCATAAGCTGCTCCTGCCACTCGGGGATCGTCCGGTGCTGGCGCATGTGCTCGCGGCGGCGCTCGCCTCACAGGCCCGTCCGATCGTGCTCGTCCTGGGTCATCAGGCAAATGGGGTGCGTACACAGCTTGCGCCTTACCTGCATGATCCAGCCATTATCCAGGTAGAGAATCCAGTCTATCGGCAAGGGATGAGCACCTCGCTGCTCGCAGGACTGCGCACATTGCAGCAGGAGTTCCCGGCGATCGATAGCGCCCTCATTCTGCTTGGAGATCAGCCCTTGCTGACGGCGACGATTATTGATACACTCATCGCAGATAGACATGCCCGACAGGCGACAATTGTCGCGCCCATATATCACGGGAAACGCGGCAATCCGGTCCTGTTCGCCGCCGATCTCTTTCCTGAATTGCTCCAGGTGACGGGCGATGAGGGAGGACGGCAGGTAATTACGCAGCATCGCCAGGAGGTCGCGACGATCGAACTGGGCTCGGCCCTCCCGGCCTACGATGTCGATACCTGGGAGGCGTATCAGCAGGTGGTGACAATCTGGCAACAACAGCAAGGACAGGAGAACAATGGAAAAAGAGACGAATGAGGTGCTACGCCAGCAGCAGGGCGAGTTCTGGCTCGATTACAGCCAGCGGCTCTCGACGGCGATTCGCTATGTCGAGGCGCTGGCCGCCGCCGAACGAGCAGTGACGCTCTTGTCAGCCCATGCCGAAGCCTATTATGTGCGCGGCACCTGTCAGGCGATGCTTGCGCACTACGATGCCGCGCTCGCCGATTTTGACGTCTCGCTCCAACTCAATGCGCAGGATGCTGCGACCTGGGACGGTAAAGCGTGGGTACTGGGCATCCTGGGACGCAAAGAGGAGGCATTGGCGGCTATCGAGCAGGCACTGGCCCTTGATCCAGACTATTTTGAGGCACTGAAGCGCAAGAAGCGTCTGCTTGCGATGGAATGAGAAACATCAGAGAGAGACCAACCCCGCCGCTACGATTGCCTGCACAATCTCTGCATGCATGGCTTCAGGAGTCTGGGAGGCATCGATAACTTTGATGCGCGCGGGATATTTGCGTGCGAGATCGAGAAAGGCCTGACGCAGACGAACGTGAAACGCCTTTTCTTCTTGATCAAAACGATCCGGGGTTGAGCGCAGGCCGCTCTCATCCTGGCTCTGATTGGTGCGCAATTGCACATGTTCGGGGTCCAGATCGAGCAGGATAGTCAGATCGGGCACTCTTCCCTGCGTGGCGAGCAGAGAAAGCTGCTCGATCAGCTCGACGCCCAATCCGCGCCCGGCTCCCTGGTAGGCAATGCTGGAATCGAGGCAGCGATCGGTGACGACGAGCGTTCCGGCAGCCAGCGCGGGCTCGATCACGGTGGCAAAATGTTGTGCTCGGTCGGCCTGAAAAAGAAACGCTTCGGCCAGAGGATGCAAGGCCAGTTCGGGACGCTCGAGGAGAAGGCGTCTGATCTCAACGCCAGCGGCTGTTCCCCCCGGCTCCCGCGTGCGCACATACTGAACATGGTGCTCAGTCAGCCAGCGATCTAAGAGAAGAAGCTGCGTTGTCTTACCTGCACCATCCAGTCCTTCAAAAGAGATGAGATAGCCCCGACTCACTGCCCCTACTTTCCCTTATCCGTGCGATAGACATCGTAATCCCAGTCAAACTGTGGCTTGGGCAGCATATCTTCCGGTGACCACTGCTGTTCCAGCTTGCCATATTTGCCGTGATACTCTTTGAGCGTCTCACCGACATACTCGAAGGTGAGCTGGCAAATGCGGAAGCCGACCGGGACCCAGATCGTCGTCTGCGTGTGATTGCTGATCTCCATCGTCCAGCGACTGATATAGCCAACGTCACCCACACCAGCGCAGCGGCAGACGGAGAGTCCCGAGCGCGCAACCGTGCTGCGTGAATACATCTTGGCGAGATAGCCGTTATGTCCACCGATCACTTCCTGCGTATGCGCGAGGATCGTGGTGCCGGGCCGGATGGCGATCTTGCCATCGGTCGCTTTGCGCGGCTCGCCCCAGTAGCGGCGAATCTCCTCTGGATTATCCAGGTGCATCACTTCAACATTCATATCGCCCTGGTAATACCATTCTCCCAGGCGGCAATCGTACGAGTTGGTCCCCAGATGACGCTCATTAAAGGGCTCGATGATGAGATTGCCGTTCTTCAGCTCCTCCACAATACGTTTATCAGATAGTAACATGCTTGCCTGTCGCCTTCTTTAA
>DATJHM010000139.1:0-92055 GCA_035493895.1 Ktedonobacteraceae bacterium | reverse complement strand
GATCACGGGGGCACGACGTAGGGCAGGCAGGCAACAACAGGAGCTGGCAGAGATACTGGGGCTCGACTCTCACGTTCTGAGTCGTAAGCTCCATGGCCGTAGCGGGGCGCAACTGGTCCATCGTGAAGTCAAGCAGATTATACAGACATTGGCCGCCTGGGATGCTATTACTACACAGGAAGAGGCCATCGAGCTATTGATATTGATGGATCTAAAAAAAGAGAGTTTTACGTCCCAGGAATGGGAAGCCGAGCCGCTGAAACATCTTGAAATCGCCAGCCCTCTCATTTTATCAGAAACAACGATACGCCAACATTTCTGGCCTGTACCATTGACTTCCTATATTTCGCGTCAGGAACTCGAGGAGCGTATCATAGAACGATTACGCATGTCAGGTGTGCGCCTGCTCACGCTACTGGGAACGGGAGGTGTGGGTAAAACACGCCTGAGTTTAGCCGTGCTCCCATCGCTCGCAAGCGATTTCCCCGATGGCATCTTCTTTGTTTCGCTGGATGGGCTACAAGACGCCGAGCTGGTTCCCGACGCCATTGCGGAAACGCTCAACCTCACGGGACCCTATACGAAAGATGGGCCATCCATGGAGGAGCGTCTCTCTATATTTCTGCGTTCCGGACAGCGACTCCTGGTTCTTGACAGTTTTGAGCACCTGATCGAGGCCAGAACGCTGGCCGCGAGATTGCTCAGTGCCTGTCCACAGGTAAAAATCCTGGTGACCAGCCAGCGCGTCCTGGATGTGTATGGCGAGCATCTGCTGCACATTCCCCCGCTGGATATCGTTGATCCTGCTCACCTGTATGATGCGGGAAGCCTTGAGCAGAATCCCGCGATACGCCTCTTTGTGGAGCGCGCATGTACTACTGGTAATAGCGCGTTCACATTGGATCAGCAGAATATGACCGCCATTGCACATATCTGTCTCCATCTGGACGGTCTGCCCCTGGCCATCGAGTTGGCGGCCGCTCGTTGCCGCCTGATCAGCCCCCAGATGTTGCTTGATCAATTACGCAATCAGAACGGCCTGCTTCAAAAAGAAGAGCAGAGGATCACCTCTCATTCACTGTGGCGGCAGGAGTTTCATGGAACGACCGAGCGTCAGCGCACCATGCAGCGCACCCTCGATTGGAGCTATCATCTATTGAGCAAGCCACTACAGCATATCTTTACGCAGCTCAGCGTCTTTGCGGGATGCTGGTCGTTAGAGGCAGCCCGATATGTATGTGAATCGTCTGAAGAAGATCTTCGTACCTCGCTTGAAGAACTGGTAAATCAAAGCCTGCTTCTTCTGCATACAGTCGCAGGAGCGGCGACAACGCACGAGCCACATTTTGTTTTTTTAAAGATCATTCGCGAATACGCGCTGACTCGCTGGATGGACCACAGCGCTTATGAGGCCGCGCGCAAGCGGCACGTGTTCTATTATCTCAGCCTGGCCAGACGTATTGAGCCGCAACTCTGGAGCAAAGAGCGATCAGAGGCTGTTCGCCAACTGACACGTGAACACGAGAACCTGCATGCCGCTCTTCACTGGTCAATTGAGCACGAAGATGGCACACTGGCCCAGCAGTTCTGCGCGGTGCTGGGCATTTATTGGGAGGCACGCAACCAGTTCATCGAGGGACGACGCTGGTTGGATGCAGCGCTTTCGCTCAACAAGGACTCGACTCCGCTGACCGTACACGCGACGTGTCTATTGATGGCCTCACGCCTTGCGATCTGGGAAATGTCCTATCAGCGCTCTCGCGGCTACGCCCAGCAAGCGCTCACATTGTATGAACGTGCGCACAATGATGTTGGACGGGAACGGGCCCTTTTCCAGATCGGCGATGCCTGGCATCTGGAGGGGGAACACAGGACGGCGATAGGCTATTTCGAGGAATGCCTGACGCTACAACGGAGACTGGGTGAGCAGCGCGATTATGCTTTCACGCTGGGACGGTTGGGGGCGATCTCGCTGCTAAGTGGTGACACTGCGCATGTAGAAGCAAAGCTGCGCGAGGCCGTTGCGATCTTTCGCGGTGATGGAGAGTTGTCCGGGCTGGGCGTCATACTGAATTATCTCAGTATGCTACTCCTCTTTCAGGGAAGGCTTAGCGAGGCCCTGCCACCTTTGCGCGAGAGTCTGGAAATCGCGCAGGCGGAGGGATATCACTATAATCTGGCGACAACGCTGACGATCTTTGGCTGTGTCCTGGGAAATATCGCGGGTCCGGAGGCGACGGCCCATCTCTGTGGCGCGGCGGAGATGCATTTTCAGCAGATTGGCTCTTCTTTTCCCAAAGGATATCAACCTATCTATCGCTGGTATCTCACAGGCATTCAGGCGCAGGCTGACGTGCACGATTGGGATCGCTGGTGGCAGGAAGGCAGACGTCTTTCGATGCCACAGGCGATCTCATTAGCTTACCAGGAATCCATGAGAGCACATTTTGCGACGCATGGTTGTGCATCCAAATCCTGAGGGGCATAATTTTCAAGCCTGGGTGCGCTGACCCTGTTTCAGCAAACGAGCGGAGTAACCAGGCTTTCTCATGTGATACCTCCATTGCCAAAATACGCCCAAAATTCGAAGATCAGCTCCTTTTCTCCGATAAGCCACGCTGGTCCTCGTTTCTTTCCGCCGAGCTTGCCGCTAAGCTGGCATCGCTCTTCCAAAGCGTGCTCCAGGTTGAAAATGGCAGGCAAGCATTGACAGCTGGAAGAGCTGGTGCCTGGTCTGCTTCGTTCTGATGAAGTGTTTGAAGATGTGCCTGCCGGAAAGATGAGCGTGAAGGTAAATTCTTCCGATGAGCAACAACTGGTCATCCTCAAGCAGCTTCCACTCAGCGATTTTGAGCTGCTTGTCACCGCGCCGCAAAACACGCAACTGATCGAAACCTTGCCCGAGATCGTCGTTTTACAGCACAAAACTGGCACGCCACGGATAGAGATTACGCTGGATCTCTTTGAGTTGCTGGTACAGATGGCTGACGGTCTACAACCAAATGCACACGAGTATGCTTCCTTGCTTGAAGACCTCAAACCATTCAAATGCCGAAGCTGAAGCGATTTGTCAGCAGATTGCCAGCAGAGAACAGAATACGACGCTCATCGTCTGGCAAAAGATGTCACGCTGCCTAAGATCATGCGTGAGGGACGCAAGTTTGGGATTGCGGTGATTGTTGCCAGTCAGGGTATGGCAGATTTTCATCCAGATGTGCTGGGGACAGCAGGAACCAAAGTGATCTTTCGCATGAATTTCCCCGATTCGAAGAAAGTTGCCGGTTTTATTCGTAGTCTCCCTGGTCAGGATCAGGTCTCACGAATCGAGCAACTGGCGGTTGGTTCAGCCTACGTGCAGACGCCAGAGATGAAATTCGGCTCGGTCGTAAAAATGCATCCGCTGAAATGATCAACGTATAATTATGCCATAGTTTACGCCTCCACTTGTCTACGAAGAAGCCCAGATGCGGTCGAGTTGTTGACAGGCGGTGTAGCTTTGAGCTGTCCGCTAAGAAGAATCCAGGCGTAGAACATGGCGAGTGGGATCAACGACAACAACTCGACCAGCGCCGTATCCACTCACATTTGAGATTGAGCAGGCAGAGGAACCTGTAGCAGTCGAGGCTGGCGCGAACCCGCAGGCCCTCGCGCGCCGTGCAGGAGTTTCACGCCATTTACCACCAACATAGGGAAGTTTCGCACCCAATATAGGGAAGTTCCGCACCCAATATAGGAAATGCTCCCGATGTGACCATGGCTCCATGCTGGTATCCTTTCCTTTGGAAAACATCTCGGGCGAACCGGGACAAACTGTATGAGAGGAACAAGAAAGAGAAAGGATTGATTCTATGAACATTCGCTTCTGGCGACATCTCTGAAGAGACGGAGTGCCGCAAAACACCTGGTAACCTGCCTGGTCATGCTGGCACTGGTCGTCGGCACGTTCACCACGAGCCTGGCCTTCGCTCATCCTGTTGCTGCTGCCACGCTGAGACAGCAGCACACTACAGACTCCGCACAAGTCCAGAGTGGGACGACAAAAGACGCGGAGGTTAGGTGAGGATGGAGCCAACCGAGCGTAAACGCTCTTCACAAGCCAACTCAGATGGGGAGAAGCTCCCATTTCAATTTTGTAATGCACATCGAGCTAAATTTTGCCACTCTATGTTGCAAAATCACATGCAGCAACAATTGCAATTGCTAAAAGAATGAAGTTACTTACTTGGAGGAACCCATGCTTCAATTGAGAAGGAGGGAACTCTCTCCCTCCCAGGAACCCATGATTGAGCGGCAGATGGCATTCGACCAGCGTCATGCCCACTTTACTGAGCGGCAGATGGCATTTGGTCAGAGTCATGCCTACTTTGTCGAAGCACAGGCACGTCCGGTTCGCCTTACGACCATTGAAGTTATTGACAAAACATCTTCGGCCCAAAATGCCTTTTTCGGTGTCCCTGGAACATTAACTGTCTTCATTGCCAGGAAAGGATCTGCTGCCCTTCACGAGCTTCGTCAGGCCCTCAACTCAGGCGGGGAAGATTTGTTACAGTTGTATCGCAAGGTTAGCGAGCAGGCGGCTGCTAAGGTCGGACGCTGGACTCTGGAAGAAACCATCCAGGCCAGCATCCAACAACCCGTCTTTGCTGATCTGCGCTATGGTGGAGCGACGCTGGCGCAAGGGCTCTGTGTCCTGCAAGGGCTTGATATGAGGATACTCCTCCTTCCCTACAGTGGTGCACGCCTGGCGCCAGAAGGCCTCATTCTGGCTGAACGGTTCACCGAAGGCTCCGACGCTGCCCTGGAGGCCCTGGTGGTACGAGTCGACCCACCACTCACACCGGCTGAAAAGCTCGCCCTCCAACTCGTTCCAGCTGATCAAGCTATTAATACCTCAGAGCCATTTCAAACCGATGTAGGATCAGGGGACGTGATAGCAATTGCACTCACCGTAATTGCAGTTGCAGCTACGCCAATCGGGGTCGAAGTAGCAACTGTTACTGAGGTAGTAGTAACAGTTGTCAATCAGGTGGGGGGAAGAGCACCGAGTGATCCAGGGCGATATATGTCTGAGGAGATGCTCAAACAAGTAGGACCTACAGCATCCGTACGCAAGCTGCTGGAAATGCGTCGTGATTTCCTTACTAACCCGAGGAGAGAGGTCGAAGGATCAGCCTCTGCAACCTCCAGCAGCGAGCCGCTCAATACGCGCCGGTAACTACTTGCAATGGGCTCTCTCGAGAACAGAGGAGCATACGAACTCAACACATAGGATACGTGTTGCTGCTATCGTCAAAAGAGCGAAGAGGGCGTTTTACGCTCACGCGATTGTCCTCTTCGCTCTTTTCGCTCAATATACCTATCGCAGATCACAACACATGCGCGTATCCTCTGCTTTGATCACCTATGAAATAATGAGGAGCTTATACCTATGAGTGAAGGTTTGGTGAGTGGATTTTTCGGCATATGGGCACTGCTTTGTGTACTCGTCTATATCCCGAAGCTCAAAACAATCATCCGTCAATGGGATTGGTTCAGGTTGATCCCTGAATGGCGCTTCTTCGCACCCAGGCCAGCGGAAGGAGACTTTCATCTGCTCTACCAGGACATGTTCCACGATGGAAGTCGTACTCACTGGACAGAAGTCCGACCGACGATTGAGCGATCCTGGTGGAACATTGTCTGGAATCCAGGCAAAAGGGAGCGAAAAGCGTTATTCGATGTCGTGAATGTCCTCAATGCGCGTATCGCTCTCTCTGACAAAGCCCTGGAAGGCTCGCTTCCCTACCTGACGCTGCTCAATCACATCTCCTTCCTCCCACGGTCATTGTCACCGGCATTCACACGATTTCTTCTGATGAAATCTCATGGAGCTTCTCCAGAGAAAAAACCTGATATTCTGTTCATTTCGGGAGTTCATGAGCTATGACACTTTTTTCTGTGATCAACCAGCAACTGGCAATCCTTTTGGCTGCAAAGCTCGTAGCACTGGCAATCGTTGTTTCTTGTGCTGAATACCTGGTATTCCCTCTTCCTTTACAAGAGAGTGGACTCATGAGCTGGGGGGTGGGGAGACTTCGTCAGCCCCTGACGGTGAAAGGGCCTACAGGAAGAGTTCTGAACTGGCTCCTATCCTATCCTCGTGTCTTAGGCCTGATCGCCCTGCGGGCGGTGATTGCGGTACTCATCCTCTTTGGTCCATTGACCGTCGTTCTCAATCCCTGGCTTCTTTGTGTGCTTGTTCTTCTCTCCTTGTTGCTCACATTCCGTAATGTTTTTGGCACTGATGGTGCTGACCAGATGGGAGATCTCCTGTTTGTTGGCTTAACGGTGGTGAGCATTGTGACAACGCATCTTACCATGAATGTCTTCCTCTGGTTTCTCACCTTTCAGGCATGCCTTGCCTATGCAATGGCAGGATTTGCGAAGGCGGTTGCACCGGGATGGCGGGATGGGACGTACCTGGTCGGAATCTGTGGCACGACCACGTACGGAAATGCCAGATTGAGAGATCTGCTCCTGGCAAGACCTGCACTCTCCAAATGGCTCGCACGGCTGGTGATTCTCTGGGAGTGCTCCTTTCCCCTTGTGCTTTTTCTCCCACTCCCGCTGGCGCTTATACCGCTTGCCGGTGGTATCGTCTTCCACCTGATGATGGCATATATCATGGGGCTCAATGACTTTATGTGGTCCTTTCTCGCTACGTATCCTGCGGTCCTTTATTGCCTCCAAATGCGGGGTTGGTAGGAAAGAAGGCCACGAGAAGAGTGAGTGCAAAGTGCCAGCAGCACTGCCGAATGGTGTCAAAAGTCGATCTTATATTGGGAACTGAAGAAAGCAAATAAGAATATAAGGGGGATGTAGTACGATCATGGCTATACATTATAGGTATGATGCTATCGTGATCGGCGCAGGGCCAAACGGGTTGGCGGCTGCTATTGCGCTGGCACAGGCTGGCCGCACGGTCCTTGTTTTCGAGGCGAAGGAAACCATCGGCGGCGGTTCCCGCTCGATGGAATTTACCCTGCCGGGCTTTGTCCATGATCTCTGTTCGGCTATTCATCCCCTCGCTCTCAACTCACCTTTTTTTCGGACGTTACCATTGGCACACTATGGTCTGGAGTGGATTCATCCGCCTGTCCCACTTGCACATCCTCTTGATGATGGTCGTGCCGTTCTGCTCGAACGCTCTCTTGACGCAACAGGTGACATGCTGGGGAGTGATGGCCCCAGCTACCATCAGTTGATGGCTTCATTTGTTGCGAACTGGTCTCTGATCGAGCAAGCGTTTCTGGGACCGTTGCGTGTGCCTCCGCTCTTGCGCCACCCTTTGGCACTTGGTCGTTTTGGACTCTCGGCGTTGCGACCAGCGCAGGATCTGGCCAGGCAACGCTTTACAGGTGAACGTGCCCGCGCTCTTTTCGCCGGGCTGTCCGCGCACTCGATGCTCTCTCTTGATCAGCCTGCCAGCGCTGCCGCCGGGATATTGCTGGGAATTGTTGGTCATGTGGTAGGCTGGCCGTTTCCTCGTGGAGGCTCACAAAAGATTGTCGATGCTCTTGCGGCCTATTTACAGGCTCTTGGGGGAGAAATTGTAACTGGCGTGGAAGTCAAAACGCTTGATTCTCTGCCCCCCACTCGTGCATTGTTGTTTGATGTCACCCCTCGCCAGTTGCTGCGCATTGCTGGTGACCACCTGTCAAATGGATATAGGCGTGCGCTGCTACGCTATCGCTATGGTCCTGGTGTCTTCAAGATTGATTATGCCCTTGATGGTCCTATTCCCTGGAAGGCCGAATCATGCCTTCGTGCCGCCTCAGTCCATCTGGGGGGAACGCTGCCGGAGATTGCGTTGGCTGAATATCAGGTCACGCATAACCAGCATCCTGAGAAGCCTTTTGTGCTGCTGGCCCAGCAAAGTCTTTTTGATGAGACGCGTGCTCCAACCGGCAAGCAAACCGTCTGGGCATATTGTCATATCCCTCATGGCTCGACCTTTGATATGACAGGGCGCATTGAAGCCCAAATCGAGCGTTTCGCTCCCGGCTTTCGCGACCGCATTCTGGCACGCCATAGCACCGATTCGGCGGCAATGGAGCGCTATAACGCGAACTACATCGGTGGTGATATCAATGGCGGTGTACAGGATCTCTGGCAGCTTTTTACACGCCCGACTATTCGTCCTGTGCCGTATACGACTTCGGCGAAAAAAATCTTCCTCTGCTCTTCATCGACTCCACCAGGGGGCGGAGTACATGGGATGTGCGGCTATTTCGCGGCTCAGGCAGCCCTGGGTTCGGTTCTTCATGACACAAATTAGGTGACAAACATCTTATACACGAAAAATCAAATGTTAGGGTATCCTCTCAGTAATTCGGGGAAAGAAAATTTGATCGTTTCGCCAAAGCCAGGCCAGAAGCGCATTCGCCATGCAATGGTCAACACTCTGAGGCCACTTTACCCCGAATTACTGAGAAGATACATGTTAGGAGTCTCCATATGGCATTTCATGGATTGGGTAACGGCATGACCGGGTATGCTGAAGAACAAAAAAGACGTGGGCGCAAAACTGATGCTCGCACCGTTGGACGTGTTGTACAAGCCTTCAGCCCATATAAATTTCAGGTTGTGCTGGTCCTGATAGCGATCATACTCACCACGCTCCTGGGACTGGTGAATCCTCTTTTGATTCAGCGAATCTTTGATGACGCCATCCAGAAGGGCAATACAACCTTACTCATCATTGACGTTATCTGTATGTTTGTTACCCCCATTGTTTCAGGGATCATTGGTGTCGGGCAGACCTATCTCAACAATGTGATCGGGCAGAACGTCATGCGCGACTTCCGCAACAGGTTGTACACGCATTTGCAAAGCATGTCGCTGCGTTTCTTTACCTCGACGCGTACGGGCGAGATCCAGTCACGTCTCTCGAACGACGTGGGTGGCGTGCAGGGTGTCGTCACCTCCACCGCCACCACCATTGTCACCAATGTCTCAACAGTAGTGAGCACAATCATTGCGATGGCGTATCTTAGCCCTCTTCTCACCCTTGTCTCGCTTGGTCTGCTACCACTCTTCCTCTGGATTACCAGGAAGGTTGGTAATGTACGACGTGCTACCAGCAAAGAAACGCAGAAGAGCATGGCATCGCTGACGGCGATGATGCAAGAGACGCTGTCAGTCAGTGGTATTCTTCTGGTAAAGACCTTTGGGCGACAAAAATATACCCGGGAGCAGTTTGAAACGGAAAATCAGAAGTTCACTGATCTAGAAGTACGTCAGCAGATGATCGGGCGCTGGCTCGTCATGTGTATCGGCACCTTTTTCTCCGTTACCCCCGCTATTGTCTATTTGGTTGCAGGCTGGCAGATCATTCATACGCCGGGTGTTGGTATGAGCTTTGGTACGATTGTGGCCTTCATAACGCTCCAGAGCCGACTATTCTTTCCGATCGGACAATTGCTGACGATCCCGATAGAGATACAGGGAGCGCTGGCGCTCTTCGATAGAATTTTTGAATATCTGGATCTACCAATTGAGATCCAGAATAAGCGCGGAGCGCTGCAACTCAAGCCTGAAGCGTCGTGCGGTGAGGTGGCATTCAAGAACGTTTCGTTTACCTACAAGCGCGACGAGCGCCTGTTGAGTGGGCTGTTCGATACAGCGAACTATGGCAGCAATAAGGTGAAATGTTCCGTCTCATCGGAGCCAGTGGCTTCGACAAACGAGGATGAAACACCACGCGCCACACTCAAGAATATTTCGTTTACGATCGAGCCGGGGCAACTGGCCGCCCTGGTCGGTCCAAGTGGTGCGGGCAAGACGACCCTGGCATACCTGATACCCCGGCTCTATGATGTGGACAGCGGAGCAGTAGAGATCGATGGGCACGACGTCAAGGACATCGCGCTCTCTTCGCTCGGCGAGTTGATCGGTGTTGTCACGCAGGAAACATACCTCTTGCACACCTCGGTCAGGGAAAATCTGCTCTACGCACGTAGAAATGCAACAGAGGAGGAGATGATCGCAGCAGCGAAGGCGGCAGCTATCCATGATCGCATTCTGGAACTCAACGAGGGCTATGATACGATTGTAGGGGAGAGGGGCTACAAGCTCTCCGGCGGCGAGAAGCAGCGCATTGCCCTCGCCCGTGTCATTCTCAAAAATCCGCGCATCCTGATATTGGACGAGGCCACCAGCGCGCTTGATACCCACTCCGAGCGTCTGATACAGGCGGCGCTGGAGCCGCTGATGAAGGGGCGCACAACGTTGGCAATCGCCCACCGCCTCTCGACCATCCTGGCGGCAGATGTGATCCTGGTAGTAGACAAGGGTGAGATAGTGGAATGCGGAACACACCACGAGTTGTTGGAACTGTGCGGGTTGTACGCACAGTTGTACAACGAGCAATTCTCGCAACTGAAAGATGAAGAAGAGGCTGTAGTTGAGAGGTTGGGAGCCCTCTCTTAGGTTGATGATCTCCCTCTGTGAGGAAATAACTCCATCTGAGAGGCGACCCCGATGGCCTGCACACGCGAATGCGCTCCCAATTTGGCCAGGACGGCCGAGACATGGTGCTCGACGGTCTTGGGGGAGGTGAAGAGTTGGTTGGCAATCTCGGCATTGGAAAAGCCCTCGGCCATCAATTGTAACACCTCCAGTTGCCGAGCTGTCAAACCTGCCTGATTTGCGCGAGTGGAAGGGCGAGGCCCTCGGGGAATCCCTGCAATACCCTGCTGCCGTAATCGCCGCTTCATCAGAGCCACTGCGGGCTGAGCACCGAGTTGCTCGAAGAGCGCGAGCGCGTTTCGCATGGCATCGGTATCGCCATCAGCGAGCGCGAGCGCTTGCTCGTAGGGGCAACCGATCTGCTCCCACAGCGTGGCTGCTCCCTGCCAATCCCCAACGATCTGGAGCACAAATGGTGTCGCTATCTGTTCCAGTGCCAGCGTCAGGCCCCCAGCTCGCGATATCCAGGCACTCAGTTCACCCAGCCTCCACGGATTTCGACCTGCCAATGCCAGGTCGTAGCCCACTTGTGCTTCGGCCAGACACTGATCCAGGTTTCCCAGGAGCCATGCCGCCTCAGCGCGAGCCACAGACACGGGCACAGTCCATTGGAGTTCTCTGGTGGCCAGAGCCAGATCACGGGCTTCATCCAGGCTCACCATGCCGTCCGGATCTCCACGCAGAATCCGAATCCGGCCCAGCACCGCCAGGGCCGGAATCTTCGCTACTATAGAGAGCCGAGAGTGGCTGAGTACGCGTATGGCTTCCTCTATAGCATCATCCCAGTGGCCCTGCTCAAAGAGAACATGGGCTTGCAGACTTCTCATAAATATGCCACAGGAATCAAGATCATGTTCGATACAATAGGCCAGACCCTTTTGCAAGAAAGATTCAGCCAGGGAGTAGTTACGGCTATCAAGAGCGCAAGCCGCCAGATTGGTATAGGCACGGGAGCTATGGGCCTCCCATCCTCCTGCCAGGGCAATTTGCAAGCTTCGCTCCAGATATGCCCATCCCCGCTCATCCTGAATATCGAGTAGAGCCGAGCCCATATTGTTGAACGCATGAGCCAGCGTCTCGTTATCTCCCAAAGACTCAGCCAGCTTTATGGCTTGTTCTCCCCATTGAACGGCTTCCTCCGTCTTTGAGGCGATCATGAACAACCGTGCCAGATTGCTGTAGGCCATGGCTAAGTCTGTCCCAGGTGGCAGCGTTTCCAGCACGTGCACCGCTTCTCTCCCGTACTGTTTCGCTGTGTCTGCTTTACCGAGAAACCAGTAAATATGAGAAATCCAGCGTAGTGCGTGCCCAACCCGATCTGGTCTGTCGAGTTCCCGCCAGAGCCGCAAGGCACGCTCCTGCGCCAGAGCCGCTTCCTCCATCTGGCTGGTGAGATAACATTCATAGGCTCGTCCTTCTAGCAGTTCAGCCTGCTGCTCGAGAGAAAACTGGGAGGTTTCCAGAAGCGCAGTGGCGTAGTGGGCTGCGGCCTCGCGATGCGCCCTCTGGGCTCCCGCCTGCTTTGCCGCCAGTGGCGCATAGCGAGCCACCTGTACCTCATCGTGGGCCCCAAGTGCGTGATGAACCAAACGAGCGGCCAGGGAGGGGTTCGGACTGTGGGTAATCAATGCCTGGAGCACTTCTTTATGCAGGCTCTGTTGGCGCAGAGGGGAAAGTGTGCTCTCGACCGCCAGGCGTGCGATCTCGTGCCGAAAGGCCACCGTCATATGATCCAGGAACAACATGCCGCTGCTGAGGCATTCCTCCAATGCCTGAGTTGGCACATCCAGGATCGCATCAAGCAGCCAGCGCTCAATGCGAGCGGGCACCACCGATGCCAGTTCCAACAGTGTGCGTGCAACGGGGGAGAGGCGCGAGATGCGGGCCAATACTGCGTCTTGCACCATCAGGGGGACTCCAGGGGTGTCGCTCGCCAGCACTTCAGTGACAAAGAAAGGATTGCCACCAGTGATGGAGAAGAGCTCTTCGGCGGAGTGACCTGCCTGCTGCGCCAGCCATGTGACCGCCTGCTCGGAAAGCGGAGAGAGAGAGAGGCGTGCCACGGCCTTGCCTGGTAGATCGCCAAGCACTGACCGCAGGGAATGGTCGCGGCTCAGTTCGTCCTCACGGTACGTCACGAGAAACAACACGGGGAGATGCAAGATGCGCCGTCCCAGAAACTTGACGAGATCCAGTGTGGCTTCATCGGCCCAGTGGACATCTTCAAACACCACAATGGTGGGCAGAGAACTCTTCTGTAGTTCTTCAAGCAATGCGGAGAACAGAGCACCCCGCTCGGTCTGGCGGCCCATGAGTTCAAAGAAGTTGCCACCAGTCTGCGTTGCAATATCGTAGAGCGGCCCAAGCGGGCGCGGGGTAAATAACGCTTCGCAGGCACCCCAAAGCCGTCTTACCTGGTTGCTATGCTGGCTCACAAATTGTTCCACCAGCGTGCTTTTGCCGATGCCAGCCTCCCCGCTGATCAGCACCGTTCGCCCATGGCCGCTCGTGGCTGTGCACAAGAGCGCTGACAACTGGTCCAAAAAGTGGTCACGTTCCAGAAGGTTCATAGAGTTCCCTTTCAAGAAAGATACACAGGGACAGGCTTCTTCTTTCTACGCGTGTCTTCCTCTCAGAAGAATATGCATGTCGGAGAAAAGCAACGCGATGAGAGACCTCACCCTTTTGCTCCATCCAGGAGGCCGTAGCCGGAAAAGCAGCGAGATAGTAGGAACGCTTCATGAGCAAAAGAGCCGTAGACATGAATCTGCAAGGCGAATGATACGCGAGAGAAGAGACATGAGAGCACATGGACTCTCTCGTGAGATAAACGCATCATGGGACACTTTTTTGGCAGAGAGTTGCTTCTCCCTACATCAGATTTGCTTCAAGCCATTGAGCAACGAGTCCGTTTTACGCGTCCGCGCTTCGGCACGTATGAGGTGGTTGATTTTGTGGGGGGCTCCTGGGATATGCAGCGAGCGCGGAACCAACCCTGCTGGCGTTTTACGAGCGGCTTGCCTCTTCCCTTGCCAACACACTACCGCTAGAGGGCTTGAGGTCGTTTTTCACAATCGAGAAAGAGACCGCCGAAGCAGAGACCAGCGGAGAAAAGGAGACCCTTAACAATGAACAGAAAAGTGCATGGTGCCAGTATCTGCTGACTCGGTCGTGATCAGACCTGCTGTGATTGCAGCACAAAAGACAACGCCCTACATGTGCTTATTGGAGCATAGACATGCGTGCACCTGGTATCCAGAGACATCTTTTGCACATGCTTTCATGAACTTCGGAGCAGGCCTGATCTTTCGCGAGGATCAGGATACTATTCCCCTTTCCCACCGACTGTGTGCCACCTGTGAGAAGAAGAGCGTTTGCTGTGATCCTGCTGTGATCCTGTCTGCTTATCCTCTCCTTGATCGAGAGATCAGCTTGCCTGGATTCATTCACAACGCAGGGTCAGACACAGCAAAACAAAAATGGCTCATATGCTGATACAAGATAGAAGGAAGACAGGGAACGCCTGTGCTTGCCTGCCCATGGGAGGGAAAAATGACGACCTACACCTTCGGCCAATGCATTGCGTTGCTCGACATCGATCCACAACTTTTTCGTCAATGGGTGCAAGATGACCTTGGCCTCGATGAGGACGATCTGCCCGCTCATGCAGATCAGCGGACGCATGCCCTCACTCGAGAGCAGCTCGAAACCCTGGCACATTTGCACCATCGCTCATTGCCACTGGAGGAACGACACGGGCTCTTTGAGGTGTCAGGACCCACGAGCGCGCATCAACTTCTGATGGATCGCCTCGTGCAGATGGAACAACCGCTGGAGCAAGTAGAGCGCGATGTCCATGCGGCCCTCATCGATCTGGAGAAAGCGCACGAACGGATCTCTGCTCTTGAGTCTCAACGAGAGATCGATCGTGTCTTCATCAATAGTATGTCTGACCGTCTGGAGGAGGTAGAAATGCGCTTGCAGATGAAACGTGAAATTTTATAATCACAGAGAGAGCAGTGCGGAGCAAAGTGGTTTAAAGGAGAGAATGGTTATGCACTATTCACCGGATCTGGCTCTCACTCAGGTGGTACGCGACGTTGCGCAGCCACTGACAGGAGCGGATACTGACTACGATATGTTAATGAACTTCATCGGAGACGCACGTGTTGTCTTACTGGGTGAGGCGACCCATGGCACACACGAGTTCTACCATGCACGCGCGCAGATTACCAGCCGCTTGATTCGCGAAAAAGGTTTCTCGGCTGTTGCTGTTGAGGCTGATTGGCCAGATGCATATCGGGTCAATCGCTATGTCAGGAGTACCGATGACGACGCGACCGGAGAAGAGGCCCTGTCGGGTTTCAAACGCTTTCCCATATGGATGTGGCGCAACCTCGATGTGCTGGCGTTTATAGAATGGCTGAGAGGACACAACCAGAAATTGCCAGAAGGAAGCAAACAAACAGGCTTTTACGGGCTCGATCTCTATAGCTTGTACGCCTCGATTGAAGCCGTAATCTCCTATCTTGAGAAGGTGGACCCGGAGGCTGCCAGACGCGCTCGCTATCGCTATAGTTGCTTTGATCATTTTGACGAAGATAGCCAGGCGTACGGATATGCCGCAGAATTTGGCCTTCTGCCAACATGCGAGCGTGAGGTCATCGAACAACTCATAGAGTTGCAGCGCCACAAGGCTGAATATATGAGACGAGATGGGCGTCTCGCAGCGGACGAGTTTTTCTACGCGGTACAGAATGCGCGTCTGGTAAAAAACGCCGAGTTATACTACCGCTCGATGTTTCAGCATCGTATTTCCTCTGATCGGCAAACAGGTGAGAAAGACGAGGAAAGGATCGACGCAAGTGTCCCAAAAGGAGTTTGGCACCATCGCGATCGGCAATAGTGGCAGCATGAACCTTGACCGCCGCACCGGGCTCTTCCTTTCTCGTCAGTTTTCTAGCAAGATAGGTTCTCCTTTCAGTTTATTCTTGGCTCTTTGTTCTTTACGAGGAACGGGCCGTCTGGAGATAGCGTTGAAGAGGCTTCATGAGGGCCAGTGTGTCAGGACCCACTCCTCGTAAGGTTGCGGACGCAAAGGTTCGCTGGAACTCCAGCCCCAGATAGTAGAGCCCTGGCGTCGTCAGACTCACGCCCATCTTTTGCACTGCCTGTCCGTCTGCGTTCAGTGCCCCAAGATCAGCCAGAAAGCCCAGCTGGTGACGATAGCCCGTCGCGAAGATCACACAGTCTATGGGTTCTTCCTTCCCATCTTCCCAGACCACCCCCTTTGCGGTAAATCGGTCAAATACGATCCGTCTCTCGAGTTTTCTTTCCGTGAAAGCAGGCTGATAGCGTCCGGTGTCAATCACGGCTGTTGGCGCATGTCGTTCCCAAAAGGTGCTGAGGGGGAAACGATCCAGGCCCGTGAGCCAGGCCCAGAAGTGAATGTCACGGCCCAGCACACGTTGTGGGCGAAAATGGAGTGGGGCTCGACTCGCGATGGTGACCTGGGCCACGGTGGCAAGTTCGATGGCAATCTGGAGAGCAGATTCGCCTGCCCCTACCACCAGGACTCGCTTCCCCTGAAAGGGCTCTGGACGCTGGTAGACTGATGCATGGAGAAGCTGCCCTTTGAAGAGATGTTGCCCG
The DNA here is from genome assembly GCA_035493895.1 of Ktedonobacteraceae bacterium. Lineage (GTDB taxonomy): Bacteria > Chloroflexota > Ktedonobacteria > Ktedonobacterales > Ktedonobacteraceae > DATJHM01. The sequence goes on along the minus strand of DATJHM010000139.1, from coordinate 75,894 downwards.
GGGAACTGCGGAAGGTAGGGGTGCTGAAATGGCCCGGTGGCAGCAATGATGCTCAAGGCTTCGTAGCCTGTGCCTGCGGTCGTTTCCACACGAAAATGCTGTCCTACTCGCTGAACCCGTTCCACGCGCGACTGGAAATGCACCGGGAGATGAAACTGGTATGCATAGGACCGCAGATACGCGATCACCTCGTCTCGGCGTGGGTAGCGTTCTGGTTGTCCAGGAAAGGGAAGTCCAGGAAGCGACGAAAAACGAGCAGGCGAAAAAAGTGTCAAACTTTCATAATAGTGAGGCCATGATCCTGTGGGAGATGATCCTGCTTCCAGGAGCGCAAAATTCAGCCCGGCTTTCTGGAGCATATATCCAGCGGCAAGCCCCGCCTGTCCAGCCCCAATGATGAGGGTATCAAACATAGGTGTTCTCTCCTTTACATTTCTACATTTCCCGAATTGACGAAATAAAGAGCAGCAAATAGTCACTAAAGTTTCTTCTGGAAGGGGAGCGCGTTCAGGCTCAAGACGCGCAGCAACGCGTAATGAGTTCGGTGAGAGAGGCCAGTTGTTTCAGGGAGCGATCCTTGTCGGGCTGATAATAGACTTCCTTGCCCTCACGCCGTGAGGTGAGCAGACCGGCTCGTTTCAGGATGGCTAAATGCTCAGAGGCTGTCGATTGTCCCAGCCCTGTTTCTTGCGCCACCTGGCTCACCGTATGTTCCTGGCCGTCGAGAAACACCTGAAAGAGGATACGTTGGCGGGTCTCACTTGCCAGTCCGTGTAAGAATTCCTGAAGATCTGCGGTGAGTTCACTCATAGTACTCTCAATTCATCATATCGTAATATGTCGATATGATGAATATACCAGAGTGGGTGACTCCTGTCAACAGTGAAATGGTAGCCAAAGTGAGCATGGATCTGAGAAGGAGAGCAGGCCTCCCGGTTCTCCATTGGCCGTGGGCAATCTCCGCCTGCTGCGGGAAGGGCAGGTGGTACAGGAACGTCGGAGCAGCGCTGGTTACAACTCTCCAAACGTATTCGCTTGTTCCTGACACTCCTCCGTTATCAGAGTATGAGCGGTGCGCATTGCGATCCGGCCGTGACGCTTGCATTTGTATTTGCTCGTCACTTTCCGATCCGGCGGCTCATCGGGTACTGGATGGCGCAACAGCCTCTGGATCAATGCGATGGACGGTTAACCCGGCAGGCACGTCTCCTCCAAGCGTGGAGGTCAGATGGGCTGCGGGATCGGTCGTGGAAAGATGGACGGTCTTTCCCGCATGTGCGAGGGCAAGCGCAAGAGCGGCCGCGATGGTTGTTTTGCCGACGCCGCCAGAATTTCCTCACGTGAGGCATAGCGTCCATACGACACAATCTCGTCATTCACCAGCACGGCAGAGAGAGCCTGAGTCTCAAAGGCCTGGAGAAGACCCGCCACCCTGGTATTGTTCACAAAAACGTCCGGCTGTTGCGCGAGATTATAGCGCTGTACATTGATCCCCTGTGACTGGAACCATTGGAGATCCTGCGCAATTTGTACCAGGTGTGGATCAACGCTGGGGCCGCAGACACCTGTGGCGCAACACATCGCAGGGTCATAGACCTGCACGGTCATCGTTTGGACTGCAAGGATGCGTACCATTGTTTTCTCTTCTTCATCGTACATCGTCGATAGGCGATGGAATAATGCCAGAAAGAGCACCGCTTAGAGTTGTGCAACGAGCGATTGAAAGTGGCTGACCATCTCGCGATTGAGATAATAGCAGGTTCGTGGCCCATCAATCTCACCCTGGATGAGTCCAGCCTCTTTGAGGATTTTCAAATGCTGGCTGACTGTTGATTGGGCTAAGGGCAGGGTATTGACAATATCGCCACAGACGCAGGCCTCGTTCAAAGTACTGAGATAGCGCAAAATCTGTACACGTACAGGATGGGCCAGCGCTTTACACAAACGCGCAAGCTGTTCACGGTATTGCTCATCTGCTGTGTTGTGGGTGGCATCTTGTTGCAGGACGGGTATCACTTTCTTGCTCATCGTCTGTATTTCCTTTATCGTCAGGCTACGATAAACATCGTAGCAGGAATAGTTTTGCTTGTCAACTTGCGCAGGTCGTTTCACAGAGATGTGAACAAGTTGTGATCCAGGAAAAAAGGGGCGTGTCTGTGGGCATGTTCTTGACTTGGCAATCCGGGAGCGTTGTGGAGGAGCCTGCATCCCTATGATACGTCGAAGATGCGTCCTTTTCTGTCAGGGAGCGTCTGCCAATGAAGTTGAGGTGGCATGGGACACATTCCATCTGAACCATATTGCCGTAAGCTATTTTGCCAGAAGATCGATGGTCCAACAAGGTCCCTTGACATGGCTCAGATTTTGGGGTACCTTATCGTTGTTCAACGATGAAAGGACGAGCAATGGGTGCGTTGGATGTGCAGGTTCCCCATGTATTTTTTTTATCTCCCCTTTATCGTTTATCGGCGATGGACGATAAAAAGGGACCTGTTTCTCAACGCAAGGACAGGATGAGCTACTATTTGTGTTTTGTGCTTTGAGGGAGATGCGGGGAAAGACCTGTGCTGAAAGAGGCGTTGCAGGGGCGCTTCTTCTTTCGGGCATAGGGAGGTATTCTGTAATGCCGTCGTCAGGCATACCAGGAGTGTGTCTATCGGACGCGGAAAAGGATGGATGTATGTACGTGAGTCTTGCTATTGCCATTTTTGTGGTGGTGTTAGTGCTGGTGATCTGGCAGCCGAAAGGCTTGAATATTGGCTGGCCTGCGCTCGGGGGCGCAATCGTTGCACTGTTGACTGGTGTTGTCCATATCGCTGATATTCCGACGGTGATCGGGATTGTCTGGGATGCCACACTGACTTTTGTGGCTGTCATTATTATTTCGTTAATTCTGGACGAAATTGGCTTTTTCGCCTGGGCAGCCTTGCATGTAGCACGTCTGGCTGGCGGGAATCGTCGTCGTGCCCTCGTATTTATTATGTTGCTCGGGGCGACGATTGCGGCTTTCTTTGCCAATGATGGCGCGGCGCTCATTCTCACGCCCATTGTCTATGAGATGGTGGTCGCCCTGAAGTTTGACGCCAAACGGGCGCTCGCTTTTGTGATTGCCTGTGGCTTCATCGCCGATACAGCGAGCCTGCCGCTGGTGGTGAGTAACCTGGTCAACATTGTGAGTGCGGATTTCTTTCATATCAACTTCGTTTCCTATGTACGGGTGATGCTCGTACCAGATCTGGTGAGTATTGTCGCCAGTATTCTCGTCGTGTTGCTCTTGTTTTGGCGCGAAAGCAGCGGAACCTTTGATCCTACGGCGTTAGCCACCCCACAGGATGCCATTCGTGATCAGCGACTCTTTCGCGTTGGTTGGGGCGTCCTACTGCTGGTGGTGGTTGGCTATTTTGCGGGCGCATTGCTGCACATCCCGGTCTCGGTGGTTGCGGGTGCGGGAGCGCTGATCCTGCTCATTGCGGCGCAAGGAAGCCGTGTGGTGGAGCGTCGCAAGGTCATCGTCTCGGCTCCCTGGCAGATTGTGGTATTCTCCATTGGGATGTATCTGGTCATCTTTGGCTTACGCAATGCAGGCCTGACCGTGCTCCTCACGCACGTGATTGCAGGCATGAGCCAGCATGGGCTGGCGGTAGGAACGGTAGGAACGGGTGTGCTGGTCGCGCTCCTCTCGGCGATCATGAATAATATGCCAACCGTGCTCATTGGGGCTCTCTCAATTAGTCCGGTTCATGTCTCTGCTCAAGTAATGCAGGGACTGATCTATGCGAACGTGATTGGCGCAGATCTGGGACCAAAATTCACGCCGCTGGGATCGCTGGCCACGCTGCTCTGGCTGCATGTGTTGGCACGACGAGGCGTCAAGATCAGTTGGGGACAGTACTTTCGCACTGGTATCCTCATCACGCCGCCTGTGCTTCTGGTGACCCTGCTCTCTCTGGTGCTCTGGATACATGTGCTGGGTTAGTTCCTCTCCTTTACTAGCCTTTGTAGCGTACACGCTTTTCATAGCGCCGTTGGAGTGAAAGGTTACGCTCGATCCCCCCTTCAATATTGTCTGAAACAAAGGCCGGAACCTCTTTGCCACGTGATTGCAAGACGTTGACTATTTCGCTATTCAAAAGCTGAGCAACCAGGACGCCTATCAATGACGAGGCCGAACAGATCTCCTCAGATGAAGGGAATGCCAGCAGCGTATCACCACAGTTCGTACGATTATCGATCACAATGTCTGCAAGTTCATAGAGCTTCTGACCGCCAGGATGGCGTGAAGGGGTCTCCCTTGTATGCTTGAGCGATGTGAGGACAATGAGCTGGTGCTGGCGCTGTTTTATCTGAAGAGCATATTCAACCACAGCGGCATTTACCCCCGATTGCGAGGCAATCAAAAAGACATCGTGCGGTTCGATCTGGTGGTAGGAGAGTAATGCCGCTCCCGCCGTCAGGTCACGCTCACATTCCAGGCTACGAACACGTTGCAATGGCCAGTCACCATACAGTGCGAGATCTTCAAAATCGATGCGATTCATCGGCGCGAGACCACCAGCGCGATGGACCAGTTCGGCAGCGAAGGCGCGTGAGTGCCCTGATCCAAAGGTGTGAATGACGCCTCCATAGGCAATGCATTCGGCACAGACCTGCGCCGCTTGCTGAATGGCTTCAGTCTGTGTTGTGAGCAGTTCTTCCTGTATATGGAGGAGTTGTAGCCAGCACGCTTGTAGCGAAACAGGGTGATCGTGATGTTCGTTCATATTTTTCCTTCAATACTCCATTCTCATGCTGATCGTTGAGAAGCCTTTCATCGGTAAGCTAAGGCCATGATTCAATAGGAGTACAATATTTGTGGGATATTCAAGATAGTTGAAAGGAGTGCCGCTTCGTTCGTTTGCACCGCTGGCACCAGAAGGTCTGGTATCCCAGCACTGTTTTCTTTTTACCCTCGGTTGTTTGGATTGATGCACAAATAAGGACAGTTCATGAGTTGCTCCTCTCTCAACGCTTCTCTGGTAAGCATAGCAGAAGAGTCATTCTTGTACCACTCTGTTGTCTTCAGTTCTGACACATCAATCATTACGAAAAAAGTTTGTATATGTAAGGAATAAAGGATAGGTCATCTCTTATGCCACCAATTGGAACAGTTCAGAACGATGTGAAAAACGATGTGCAAGAGATACAGCATATCCCTTCTGAATCCCAGAACTTTTTGCATCGAATACATAGGAGCATCACCGCAATTTTAGAAGGCAATAAGCCAAAAAGCAACATCGCAGTCCTGGATAGTGTACGCGCTATTGCCATTCTCATTGTCGTCTTTTATCATCTAGACTTTCATTTGCATGTGAACAGGCTCCCCTGGGTAGGTCCATATGTAGGTGCCACTATTTCTACAGGTAGTTCAGGCGTGACGCTTTTCCTGGCGCTTTCGGGCTTCCTCCTTTTTCTTCCGTACATCAGATCGCTTTTGTTTGATCATGCCTGGCCTTCTGTCAAACAATTCTATGTGCGCAGAGCATTGCGAATCATGCCTGCCTACTATCTATCGCTTTTTCTGCTCATCATCCTGACAAACCAGAAGTATTTACGTCCAGATCATTTCAAGGATCTCGCGCTTTTTCTGACTTTCCTCATGGATTCTACTACGAGTACGTATCAGCGAATTAACACCCCTTTCTGGACACTTGCGGTTGAGTGGCAGTTTTATATGCTATTACCCTGGCTCGCTCTGGCCATGCGACCTCTGGTGCAGCGTGGCTCGCTACAGCGGCGTGTCTGGATGCTCATCAGTTGCGTAGGGGGCGTCATTCTATGGGGAATCGCCTCTCGGTTTGGTGGCTACTTTGTGACCACTATACATACCGGGATGACGCTTGGACTTCCCCCCACGCTATTCAAAGCGATCGTAGCTCTCCTCTATGGCGTTGGAGGCCGGGGACCACACGGCAAGTTTCTGGAAGACTTTGGGGCTGGTATGGTTGTTGCTGTCTGCTATACTATGGCACATTACAGTGGAGTACAAGAAACATGGAAGACTGTTTTATGTCGCATCAGCCCCTGGTTGCTGGTCGGCAGTATACTTTGGCTGTATATCATCGCGTTGTGGTCTACACGAACTTCTCTGCCAGCCAGCAGTAATCCTATCATCGCATGTATTTCTAATGGTACGGTCATATGGACTTTTAGTGAATTTGGCTTCGCGTTGGGGTATGGGGGCTTGATGCTTGCAGTCCTCTTCAGTGGATCTTTTGTCAAACGTCTCTTTGAGTGGTCGCCTTTCCGTTGGATCGGATTAATATCCTTCAGTATGTACATCTGGCACAGGCCACTGTTGTATCCCTTTCTAGATGCGGAAGCGAGCGCTTTATCTGGTTGGGGTCTACTCAGGCTTTTTTGCCTTGGCGTAGCCTGGATCGTCATTGCTGTTATCCCTTTCTCTTTCGGCAACTTCGCGCTCATTGAACGACCTTTCATGAGGTTCAGCGATAGTTTGCGCCAGAAAAAAGCTCAAGCAGCAAAACCTTGACCTGGAGGAAATGATGGTGGAGCAAGGACTCTGTTTCTTGCTTGAAGAGATTTTGTTGGCCATCGAGACAACCTTTCTTTTGCGTGGGGGATATATCTATGTGTCGTAGAACCCGCATTCTCGCATTCTTTTCATCTTATTAGTCAGGATAACCTTTCACCTCGCTCCGTATTCAATTTGGGCCGCTCGTCTCCTGATATGCCGGTGACAATCGCCATCAGAATATCGCGCTATGAGGAGATTCAGCGGTCCTCTCCTTGACACAGGAGGGGACGCTGCGTGAGGATCTCAACCTGCCCGAACTGGCCGCGACCATCATGGCCATCGTCCAGGGTGGCTATGTGCTGGCCCGCGCCTCGCAAGATCCTGAGCAGATGCAGCAGGCGATACGTGGCGTGTTAGCTTTGATCGATCATATTGAACAGCGGTAAATAGTATGGCCACAGAGCAACTTCTCTAGCTGGGACCAGCTTTTAACGTACTTGCTTCTTGCAAGGTTGCGTTTTATAATCATCCATGATGGGCGTTGGGGAGCAACATAATTTTTCAGGATTCACATATTTGGCGGAGATATCTGGATGTTGGGGAGCAACATAAGGAGGCCTGGTCTGGTTTTATGCCAAAGAGGGCGCAGTATAGTTTGAACTGGTTGCCTGAAGAGGCCGCTTATCTGCTGACAGATGCAGAGACGGGCGCTACTTTTCTGCTGGATGAGACCAGCGCTGAATGGCAAATATGGTTACAGGAACATCGTTCATGCTCCTTTCGTGGTCGCTCTGGTGCGCTCAACCTTCTGAAGGAGGCGCGTGGTCGTGGCCCGGAGGGCTACTGGTATGTCTATCAGCGTCAGGCCGGGACTATGGTGAAGCGCTATCTGGGACGGAGCGCGCAGATAAAAATTGCTCTCCTGGAGGAGATTGCTCAGCAGTTCGCGCAGTCTCTGTCCCCGGAGCAGATGGCGACTCACGCCGGACTGCGTCAGCGTGGTCAGTCCGTTCCTGCACCTGCGGTTGGTCTGACACCTGAGGCGGAACTGCGTGAGGTCTCCGCTGTTCTTCCGACTCCTCTGCAATTTGAGCCGCTTCTGATGTCGAAGTTGCAGTTGCCGCGTGCGCAATCTTCACTGTTGCCGCGTCCACATCTCTGGGAACTGCTTGATAAGGGTCTGGAGTATAAATTGACTCGTATCAGTACTCCAGCGGGTTATGGCAAAACAACGTTGGTGAGCCAGTGGATCGCGGCCAGGAGTGGCTCAGCGGGATTTCCCTGTGTGGCCTATGTGACGCTGGATGAAGGTGATAACGATCCCATTCGCTTCTGGCGCTATCTTATCGCTGCTTGCCAGACTTTCCGGGATGACCTCGGTCAGGAGGCGCTGGAACTCTTGCTGGCCCATCGCCTGCCACCTTTTAAGCCTCTGGAGAGAATGCTGGTAGCTTTGTTGAATGAGTTAAGTCGTCTGCAATCTCCCTGCCTGCTCGTCCTGGATGATCTCCATGTATTGACTTCTCCCCAGGCTGTGGCCAGTCTGAGCTTTTTCCTGGAGCATTTGCCCGCCTCCTGCCATTTGCTCCTGCTGGTCCGTGGTGATCCGCCTTTTTCGCTGGTCCGCCTGCACGCGCATAATGAAATCCTGGATATTTCTCCTCCCCATCTTGGTTTTACCCTGGAAGAGATCCGCGCCTTTTTTGCGCAAGAACTCTCTTTCCCACTCTCACAGAAGATGCTCCGCCAGATTGAGGAGCGCCTGGATGCCTGGCCAGCGGGTCTCCGTTTGCTGGCCAGAGAAATCGCTGAATTTACCCGTGAAGAGGAGATAGAAGCCATGCTCGCGACCTTTGGGGGGAGCCACTGGGGCGTGCGTGAATATTTCTTGAGCGAAGTAGTGCATACGCTCTCCGCGGAGCAGCAGACCTTTCTCTGGCAGACCTGCCTCTTCCCGCGCCTGAATGCCTCGCTCTGCCAGACTGTGACCGGGCGTGAGGATAGTGAGCAATTGCTGACGATCTTGCGCAAGAGTGATCGCTTTTTGATCCCGCTGGATCGTAAAGGTGAGTGGACGCGCTATCAGACTCTTTTTGCTCGCGCTATGCAAGAGGAGGCGGAGCGACATCTGGGTCGGCCAGAACTACTCCGGCTGGCCTCGCTGGCTAGTATCTGGTATGAGGAACATGATTTGCCTGGCGAAGCCATAGAAATGGCTCTGGCGGCGCTGAATTTTCCACGTGCTGCCGGATTGATTGAGCGTCTTGTCCTTTTTAGAGAACAGAATAATGCCGCCACGCTCCCGGAACTCTATAGCATGCAGCTCTGGCTGGAGCGTCTGCCGACAGAGGAAGTGGAGAGTCGCCCGGAACTTTGTCTGCACTACGCCATGCTTCTCCTCTTTATTTTAATGGGCAGTCCACCTGATCCAGCAGGGTATGCTCGGCTTCAGCGTTTGCTCCAGCTTGCCGAGGAGCATTGGCGCGATGCGAACAATACGGCTCGTCTGGCCTCTGTCTTTGCTTTTCGCGCCCTGCTGGCCAATAATGAAGGCAAACTGCTCCAGGCTGTGACCTGGGCCAGGCAAGCGCTGGCATGGCTTCCGCCCGAAGTCCGTGTCTGGCGCAGCCTGAGCCTGACCGTTGTTGGCACCGGAGAGGTGCTTGAGGGGAATCTGGATCAGGCCCGGACATACTTTCAGGAGTCTCTCTCCCTGAGCCAGCAGCAAGGCAATAGTATCTATGCTCGTGCCACCAGAGGTATGCTGAGCGGAGTCAGTCTTGAGTATGGCGAATTGCACCATGCCGCTGAGCAGATGCGCCAGATTTTGATCGAGGCCCGCGCACAGGAAGATGACGATGATATTGCGCATATGCAGATTTGTCTGGCTCAACTTGCCTATGAGTGGAATCATCTGGATGAAGCTGAAAAGGCTGCTCGCGAGGTGCTGGCTATTGGCGAGCGTCAGCAGCAGGTGGAATTTCTGGAGGCGGCCACACGGCGTCTGGCACTGCTTGAGCATGCTCGCGGTGCGTCTGAGCATGCTCATCAGCGGCTCACCTCCTGGCTGGCTCGCCATGCTACTCCAGCCACTCCTCAGGCTTTCCAGCTTGTGCGGCAGATGCAGGCGACGCTGGCCCGTATCCAGTTGGCTACTGGACAGCTTACGGCTGTGGCAAGCTGGTTTGCCAGTCACGCGGAGAGCGCAGTGACCTTGCCCAGATTGCAACAATGGCGCGAACAGCTTTTATATGCTCGCCTGCTCCTGTTGCAAGGTCAGGCGGCCTCAGCTCTTGCGCAACTTGAGCAGTTCCACGCGGCAGCCATCCAGAGCAGGCATCTCGCCTTTGCTCGCGAAGTTCAGGTCTTGCTCGTCCAGGTCTACGCCCGCCAGGGTCGGCAGGAGCAGGTCCGCGCTCAACTTACCGATCTCCTCTACGCCAGTCTCAATGAGGGCTACCTACGTCTCTTTCTCGATGAAGGCGCGGAATTTTTTCATATCCTGCATCGCCAGCTTCCTGCTCTGAGGGGAAGAAATCTCCAGGCCCGTGCTCACGTTCTGCTGGAGGCTTTTGACCAGGAAACTACGCCGTCCGTCTCAAACATGCTCAGCGAACCGCTCAGTCCGCAGGAGCAGAAAGTGCTTCGTCTGCTGGCGGCTGGCAATTCCAACGCCGAGATAGCGCGGGAACTGATTGTCTCGGTCAATACCGTACGTACTCAGATCCAGAGCATTTATCGTAAGCTGAATGTCAATAATCGCGTGGCCGCCAGTTCCCGGGCCAGTCAGCTCGAACTCCTCTGAACCAGAAGCATCCTTTTGTCAGCGCAAAAAATCAACCGCCCAATCATGCACATAGACGATGCAGACTCATCCATCTCTCCAGTAGTATCAGGACAGAACAAATAGATAACACTGTAAAATTGATTGGAGAACTATGCATGAGTGCAGTTTTACCTGAACAGCCAACCAGCGGCAAGACGCCCGCGACTGGTGGCAAAACCATTGTTTTTTTGATGATTGTGGCCTTTCTGGATACTATGGGCCTGAGCATCGCTAATCCCGTTGCCCCTTTTATGACTCTGCAACACCTGAGTAATCCCGCGAACCTGGCTATTACGGTCTCCTGGATGATCTCCATTTATGGCATCTGCCAGCTTCTGGCCTCGCCCGTCCTGGGGAAACTTAGCGATCGCTTTGGTCGTCGTCCTATCCTCTTCATCTGCCTGTTTGGTTCAGCCGTGGGCTACCTCTTCTTTGGCCTGGGAGATGCGCTCTGGATGCTTTTCCTGGGACGCATCATCGATGGTCTGACGGGTGGAAACTTTAGCGTCCTCTTTGCTTATGTTGCGGATATTACCGAACCGGAGGAGCGTGGCAAATACTTTGGGATCGCAGGAGGCGTCGCAGGTCTGGGCTTTATCATTGGTCCCAGCGTCGGTGGTTTGCTGGCAGCCATCAACTATAGCATTCCCTTTCTTGCGGCCTCTCTTGTCTGCCTGCTTTCCATGCTCTGGGGAATCTTCTTCCTGCCTGAGAGCCTGCAAAAACAGCATCGCGTGACCTCTATTAAAATAAGCGATCTGAATCCCTTTAAGCAGCTTGGCTCGCTTTTCCGCATCGCCACGCTTCGCTGGCTTCTATTAGCCTTTTTCTTCTACTACTTCCCCTTCGCGCATCTGATGGCCAATCTGACCATTCTTTTAAAGGATAGCCTGGGCTGGAACGCGACCGATGCCGGTCTGGCCTCTTCGACGATCGGGGTCGTGGATATTCTGGTCCAGGGTGTTCTGGTGGGTTTTTTGCTGCCCAGGTTGGGCAGTGTTCGGCTGGGGATTGGCTCGCTGGTTCTGGTTGGACTCAGCTATGTGCTGCTGGCCGTTGTTGCCTGGAACTCCTCGCCGATCTTTCTGTTTGTGGGCGGTGTCCTCTTTGCCGGTGCGGGTGGATTGGTCGAGAATGCTCTGCGTGGTCTGCTCTCCGCGAAAGCCAGCGCGGCTCAACAAGGAGTCGTTGGTGGGGCCAGTCAATCTATGCAATCGCTGGCCATGATCATTGGACCTCTGCTCGGCGGCTGGCTTTATAGTCAGGCTGGACATCCCGTTCCTTACCTGGGTGGTGTCCTCATCATCGCCCTGGCCATTGTCTCTATCCTCCTGGCAGTTCTGCCACGCCGCGCAACCCCCGTCGCTGCCGAAGTTGCAACCGAGGTTGAAGTACACCCCTGAGGAAATCTATACATCAGCTTAAAGCATTTTGGTAAATACGATAACGCTACGCGAAGCAAGTCCCGAACTCACCCGTGTTCATGTGGAAAAGTCGGTTCCCTCGACGCCGCCAAAGGAGTATCACTGGTGCTTGATTGCACAAGTTGGCTGAGGATCAAGCGATCCCGGATGTCTATACGGAGAAACCTCGCCATGGCCTTATGGACAGAGACCGGCCCTGATCATGAGCGCAAAAATCGGGTTTTGGCATCAGCTTATCGGCCTGGAGAGCGGGTTGGGCAATTTGAAAAAGCTGTGTTGATCTAACAAATCCAACGGGTCGCTGTCCAATACGTCGTGGCGAGGTTTCTTACGGATGGCTAAATTGCCACGCCTCCCGCAACCTCGATGCGCTGCGCATTGACCCAACGGTTTTCTTCGGAGAGCAGCGAGGCAATCATTGGACCGATGTCGTCGGGAACACCTGCCCGGCCCAGTGCCGTCGCTTCGGCCACCATTTTGTTCACGGCAGGATTATCGCGGACGATGCCTCCGCTGAAATCGGTAGCAACGGCACCCGGTGCAACAACATTGACGGCAATCCTGCGCGGTGCCAACTCTGACGCCATATGCCTGGACAGTACCTCAAGAGCTCCCTTCATCGACGCATAGGCGGCGCCTCTGGGCCCGCTTATGCGAGTCCGGGCCGTAGATATGTTGACGATACGTCCCCAGTCATTGATGAGAGGAAGAAGCTTCTGTGTCAGGAAGAAGACGCCTTTGAAATGGACACGGTAGATACTGTCCAGTTCTTCCTCGGTAGTCGTCTCTAACGGCATGTTGTGGTGTTGGTTTCCAGCGTTGTTGACCAGAAAGTCGAAACGCTCGGCTCCAAGCTGAGCGAGAGCGTCTTTCACGCGCTCGACAAAGGCATCGAACGAAGCGATGTTGCCAGCATCCAGTTGCAACGCAAGGGCTTTCGCTCCTGCATCCTTCACCGTAGCAACGACTGCCTCTGCGTCCGCGCCATGGCTGTGATAGGTGAAGATTGTATCGACGCCGCGTCTTGCAAGGCTCTCAACGGTACTGCGGCCAATGCCGCGGCTACCGCCGGTGACGATCGCGATCTTAGTGTTTGACGTAATCTGGTTTTCTGTGTGCATTTTTTGTACTCCGGATGAGAATGTTTTAGGTCAGTGCATATCACTTGACTGTTTGCAGGCATTTCACCTGCGTACCTATGGTATACTGAAGGGGATCCTAGAACAAGATGAGCAATGATCATAGGAATTCCACTTCTCTGTTTCAAGCGTTGCTCTTTGGAGACTACCAGGATGAAAGAGGTTGGCATGGTCAGTCAGCGGCACCAGCAAGCATATCGTTTACAGGAGCTTGGAGACTTTCTGCGTACGCGCAGGGCAAGGCTTATGCCTGAAGAGGTGGGACTGCCGAGAGGTACCAGGCGCAAAACGCCTGGACTCAGACGAGCGGAAGTGGCACAGATGGTGGGGGTGAGCGTGGATTGGTACACCTGGTTAGAGCAGGCACGTTCGATTACGCCTTCCACGCAGGTCTTAGAGCGCCTGGTGCAGACGTTGCGCCTGGATGCGAATGAAAGAACCCATCTCTTCTTCTTAGCCCAGCAACAGGCCCCTCCAGCGCTTTTGCCGGAAACCGAGACCGTGAGTCCAGCATTACAACATTTCCTGGATCAGTTTGGCACGCGTCCAGCCTTTGTGTCAGGCAGGCGATGGGATATCCTGGCCTGGAACGATGCCGGATGCGTGATCTTTGGCGATTATCGCAAAAAGACCGCCCGCGAACGCAATACGATCTGGGACGTCTTCACCAATCCCCTGTCTCGGCAATACATCGTCAATTGGGAGGAAGATGCACGACAGCTTTTAGCACAATTCCGGAGCAGTTGTGGTCGTTATCCTGGAGATGTTCAATTGACGGAGTTGATCCATGATCTCATGCTTGCCAGTCCTGAATTTCGCGCCTGGTGGCCTGATCATGAAGTCCTTGGTGGACAAGAATGGCGAAAAACGCTCAACCATCCACAGGTGGGCCATCTCCAGTTTGAACGCCTTACCTTTCAGGTTTTTGACGCGCCAGATCTCAAAGTCACCGTGTATACCCCGTTGGAGGGAACCGATACGCAGCGTAAACTGGAGCAACTGCTGGAGCAGTGGTATCAATCTGAAAGGCAAGAGCCTCGTACGCTTAAAACGGTCTACCATCTTCCACAGGTACAGCAATCAGAACAAGACACGGTTGGATTGTGGCTAGCAGCATGTGGTAAAAGAGTGGAAGGGGCATGGGTAGCCAACGGCGACGTCATGATCTCCTATGCAAAGTGGTGCGAGGCACACGGATACGAACCGAAGAAGGCGAAAGGCGTCTCGCAATCTCTTGCAGTTCACGGCTTAGAGATTAGTGTCAACAAAAGAGTTGTCGACGAACATCGTCGGCAAAAAATGGCACGCGGTGTAAGAGGATTGATCATTCTCTAACGTTTCTTGAAAATGTATGCGGATCATTTCGCTAATCGCATACACCTTTAGATTTTCTTTGTATGCAGATTGGTTGCATTTTACTATCACTGTTATCTTCTGTGAAACGCATACAGCCTACCAGTCCCCTCAAACAATCGCTTGACAAGCGGAACAGTGTTCCGTATAATAAAGCGGAGCATTGATCCGCTTTATTATTACACGATGGAGGAATACTGTCATGCAATACCGTACTCTTGGCCGCACCGGCATCAGGGTCAGCCAGCTGTGCCTCGGCGCGATGATGTTCGGGGCCTTGGGCAACACCGATCACGACGAGTCGATCCGGATCATCCACAAGGCGCTAGACGCCGGGATCAATTTCATCGACACCGCTGATGGCTACTCCGCCGGGGAGTCAGAAGAGATCCTGGGCAAGGCGCTGGCGGGCGGACGGCGCGCGAGCGTGGTGCTCGCTGTCAAGTTCGGCCCTCCTTTCGACAAGGATCCCAACCATCGCGGAGCGTCGCGGCGGTGGATCACGGAGGGGGTCGAAGGCTCGCTGCGTCGGTTACAGACCGACTGGATCGACCTCTATCAGGTGGGTGTTCCCGATCCCAACACCGATATCGACGAGACCCTCGGTGCCTTATCTGACCTCGTCCATGCGGGCAAGATTCGCTCCTTCGGCGCGTCGAAGGTTCCCGCCTCTCAGATCGTCGAGGCCCAGTGGACCGCTGATCGCCGTGGCCACGAGCGGTTTCGTACCGAGCAGCCTCCCTACTCGCTCCTGACCCGCGCGATCGAATACGACCTGCTGCCGACCTGCCTGCGCTACGGCATGGGCGTGTTGGCCTACAGTCCGCTGGCCGGGGGTTGGCTGTCGGGCAAATATCGCAAGGGTCAGGAGGTCAGCAGACCGGGCTCCGCCGCTCGCGCCCTGCGTTCCGAGGCTTATGACGCCACCAACCCGGCCAATGCCGCCAAGTTCGCCGCCGCCGACGCGCTCGGCGCGCTCGCCGACGAGGCCGGGATGACGCTTATCCAGATGGCAGTCGCATTCGTCATCCGCCATCCCGCGGTTACCTCCACGATCATCGGCCCGCGTACCATGGAACACCTGGACACCTACCTTGCTGCCGACGGGATCGACCTGTCGAGCGACGTGCTGGACCGCATCGACCAGATAGTTCCCCCGGGAGTCACGATCAACATTGCCGACAATATGTGGAACATCGGTACGTCGGCGCTCAGCGCAGAATTCCGCCGTCGGTAGACCAGTCCTGGCCAGGACCATATCATGCGCGAAGCGACTGAGAGCTTGCGCCAGATGGGTCAGCGACTGAGTCGTGAAGGGCTGGAGCAGGAGTATCAGGTCGAGCGCGATTGGAGGAGTCCCGCGATGAGCAGCTTGACCATGCGGCGGGCATTGTAACGCGGGTCCTTGTCAGCGCCAACGCAGAGGTTGCCGATGCCATACATTAGTTCGAGGGCATCAATATCGGCGCTGATCTCGCCCGCTTCAGCGGCGGCGGCGAGTAACTGAGCGCAGACGGGCACGAGGCGGTCAAGGAAGTAGGTATGGAGCGCGTCGAAGCCGATGTTGTTGGGTTGCAGGACCGCGGCGAGTCCATGCTTCGTGACCAGGAAATCAACGAAGAGGCTGATCCACTGACCGAGTGCAGCATGTGGCGAGCCAGCATTGGCCAGCAGGACCGGACCAGCCTCGGCACAAGCCTCGACCTGATGGCGGTACACGGCAACCACGAGATCTGCTCGCGTTGGGAAGTGGCGGTAAATCGTTCCCATCCCGACGCCAGCTGCCGCCGCGATGTCACGCACCGGTGCCTCGACTCCAGATGTGACGAACACGGTGGCGGCGGCGGCGAGCAACGCCTGCTCATTGCGCAGAGCGTCGGCCCGCTTCTGCCGGACGGGTCTCTGCTGGGCCGCTTGTCCCTCCGCTCCCTCGTCGATGGTCGTCATCGCTTTATTTCCTCTCTCTCACAATAGCCTGGCAAACGGAACACGGTTCCATATGATAGTATCGGAGCACTGCTCCATATTCTCATTATACCATACACGAAAGCGCTGAGATGAATGTCATCATCTCGTTTCGCTTGCATTATTTGCGCGCAAGGTTGAGGACTTTTTCAGCATTCCCATGTGCGATTTTCTCTTTATCAGCAGGACTCATTTGGGTGCGCCAAATGCGCAAGTCGGTCTATGCTTCGTGCGACATGTTTTCCTCAGTGTTGCATATGTAACAAGAGACAAGCATTGATGCTTGCCCGGTGGTATCGTCCGGGCTACACTTTCTATTGTAACAGGTTGATGCCTTCGCAACAATCTGTTGCCGAAAGATTAGAACATGGGGCAGTCTCACCACCGAAACCCTAACGCTACATTTATTGGAGGAATTTCTCATGAGTACTTTCAGTGTTGCTGACATTCCTGATATGACGGACAAGACAGTGATCGTGACCGGTGCCAGCAGTGGCATCGGGCTGGCTGTGGCGCGTGCGCTGGCGGCCGTCGGCGCGCGTGTCGTGTTCGCCGTGCGCAACATCGAAAAGGGCAGGGTAGTTGCGACGGCCACAACTGGCGTGACTGAGGTCCGCGAGCTTGACCTTGCCAGCCTGGACTCCGTGCGGGCGTTCGCTGCTGGTTGGGCTGGAGGGATCGACTTGCTGATCAACAACGCAGGCGTGTCGCCGTTGTCTCTGGCCCGCACCGCCGATGGATTCGAGATGAAGTTTGGCACCAACCATCTTGGCCACTTCGCCCTGACGAACCTGCTCCTCGAGCATATCACCGGCCGGGTCGTGACCGTCGCCTCGCAGGCTGAGCGGTTCGCCCACTTCGACATTGACGACCTCAACTGGGAGCGCAAGCCCTACCAGTCGTCTGCCGCCTACGCGCAATCGAAACTGGCGAACCTGCTGTTCACGGCGGAGTTGCAGCATCGGCTGAGCGCCGCAGGGTCGGGCGTGCTGGCGACAGCGGCGCATCCCGGCTTCGTTGCAACGAACATCTACACCTCCGCTGGTCGCCGCCCGTCCTATCTCTCCACGGCCGCGCTCCGGTTGCTGGTGGTAATAAGCGCGAGGAGCGAGCAGGTTTTGAGGCGAAGAGTGAGCAATCAGCGCGAAGCGTGAGCTGCTCAACTATTGCTATCTGGAAATATGGCTCCAGAAGCGGCTCACACTCTTCGATACTTGTAAATTTACAGCCTTGATCGTCAAAAGGTTTCAGCTTTCATGTTGGGAGTTACAGGCTGGTGCCTCTCTGTTCATCAAAGATTATCAATTGAGAAGAGAGGTATCCTGAAGATAGGAGGAGATGTGTAAAAGTTCATGGTCGCATCTTGTAAATGTGATAATTAAATGGGCGGATTGTTAAAAAATTGGACAATGAAATGGGTAAGCAAGCTAGCATCAGAAAAGAGCCTGTAGAGCCATGAGAGATCATTCACCTCATGATTGCTATCATCTCCCATCGACTTCTACCCATTTTACCGCCCACTGAATTATCCAATTTTCTCCCACAAAGTAAAATGATTTACACGCATCTCAAGAGGAGTTGATCAGCATGCTCACCAGCATTCTCGGTGCCCGCCTGCGCTGGCACCAGGCCGATGGCTGGGTCTTCGAACCTGTCATTGTCGGGCCTGACATCATCGAATACACCCTGAAAAAGGGTCCACACGCCGGGCGGCATGCCATCCAGCACATCTACTACCAGCGGGTAGCTCCAGGAATCGAGACCACGGCTTGGTACGAGGAGAGCGGCGTGGTCGTCCATATCACGTGGTATCTCCAGACACAAACGTCGCACCGCTTCGCGGCGCTCCCAGCCTGGCTGGCCAAAGACATGTCCGTGTATCGGGGTGACAACCAGGACCCGGCGTTCGTCGAAAAAATCAGAGATCTTCGTTCCCAGCACCAGGACTGGCCCCGGCACATCCTCTCCGATGACGGCTACTTCATGGTGCTCTGACAGCAAGAAGATGTTACCTGGATGTATTTTGCGCTGATTGCTCGAATTTACAACAATCGAGATGAATAAACCTGTTCAGAGGCAGCTTCTCATGTTATCAATAGTTGAGCAGCTCACGCTTCGCGCTGATTGCTCGGTCTTCACCTTAAAATCTGCTCGCTCCTCGCGCTTTTTACCAGCTGGCTCAGGACGCCGACAGCGGCGCGTTGCCTGTCCTGTACGCCGCTGTCGGCGACATCCCTGGTAACAGCTTCACCGGGCCCCGCCATTTTGCACACATGCGCGGCGGCCCTCCCGTGCTCATCGGACGCTCCGCCTCCGCGCAGGACGCCGATCTGGCGCGCCGCCTCTGGGCCGTTTCCGAGCGACTCACCGGGGCCTGTTGCCCGCTCCAGTCTGTCCCTGAGCGGATCTGACCCTGGAGCGGGCTGATGCGGCCCATCTGTTCTGGCAGGTGCTTGAGAAGGCGCCTGCCGGTTGGAGTTGCTGACGGAGGGGTGCTGGTGTGCGAGATCGCAGGCGTCATCGGTCGCTGCCTGGGGAGGCATTCCGTGCAACCCGCTCTCGCTGAGCTTGCCGCGAAGGTCACACGTACCGTCCCCGTTATTCTGCTGGAACGCAAAAAAGTGACAAACCTCATTCTGTTATGGACGATGGGTTTTTGCTGCGTGAGTATGCTTCCAATCGGCGTTGAAGGTCGCAAGGAGGCTCGATACGACGCTTTTGTTTGAGATCATGATACCAACTTCACGGCTGTAGTGGAGAGATTGGTGGCTGAGGTTTTGTGAACCGACAAATGCGAGCCGTCGATCAGCAATAATCATTTTCGCATGCATAAAATAGGGCGGTGTGACATTGACCGCGACCGCAGGGGCTAAGATGCGATAGGTTTCGTTGTTATCGGCCGATGGCGCACCTTGCGGTTGAGGTGAAAGCGGAGGTAACATCAACTGCACGGCAACTCCGTTCTTCGCAGCATGCAAAACGATCTGTTTCAGATTGAGTGCACCGTCGCCAGGAGGGTCGTTGAGGTATTCCATCTGGATCGCAAGGCTCTGTTTGGCAGTCCGCAATAACAACGGCAATAGGGAAAGCGCGTTTATATCAGAGACAATCAGATTGGACGCATCGGGGATTGTGGGCAGCCGATGACCGGCTTGATCTGCTAAGAAGATTGCTTTGAGTAGCGCAATATCATTGGGATCAGTATCACAGATGATGTATTCGCGATTGGCGTAGCCCGCCCGGTTGCCACCAAGAGCCTGCGCCGTAAAATTGGCGGTCATGATATACGCTTTCGCCTTCCCAGGAATGTCAGCATCGACAAGTATGAATTTAGCGTGATGGACAGAGACGGGCTGGCCATCGGTACGAAGTGCCTTATTGCGGATGGCCCAGGCAGGAAGACGTTGGGTGTCGGTGGGATCAAGGCTGGGTGGCAAGATGGGTTGATGATACAGGAGACGCAGATCCAGGCCGGGATGGGTGGCCTTCTGCCTGAGGAGCATCTGCGCCACATGGTCATTGTCGAAGAGATACATTTCTATCCACAACGATTTTGTGGCAGAGGCAATGATATCTTGTATGATTTTCAGACCGGAATCTGGCTGAATGCCTGCAAGAGCGATATGTGCGTTGGCACCAGCGGGTAAAGTAGGAAAATGAAAAGGGCTTTTTGCAGGGGCGTGGTGAGGCCAATATGGGTCCATAGGTTCTACGAACTCGCTTTCCAAATGTCGTTTTTGCCTTTGCTATCTCCAAATACAGCGCCAGAGAGCCAACGTTTCGACTCCACAAGGCGCTTCTACTCTACAATCAAGTGGGGAGATTGCTTTACCAGTACTATAACACATTTATGCTGCGATTCTGCATATCGCCAACCCATCCTTGACAGGATTATCTCTCTCCCGGTATAGTGGTGAAGTAGTCACTTGTTTTTTTTGGAGGTTCTGACATCTATGCCAGTGTACTGCTAACTCCATCCTGTTTTCTGTTCAAACACTGAAACAGACGTAACCATTCTTGCTTCCATCTATCGCATGTCTCTCATCAGGCATGAGCGTTCAGTTCCGACGGCCTTTCTGGCTTTGCCAAAGCGAGACGGCGGATAGTGAGAACGCAAGCATTTGATGGTGCTCAGAGATATGGAGAAGCGTGCAGTTTTTTCTCTCAGAAAAAAGCAAGGAATACCTCTTATGACAGAACATCAGCTTTCACTCCTCCCCTTCTACGCGGGTTGGAGGATCTACAATCAGCGTCTTGTCGCGGCCATCGCGCCCCTTACCGCAGAGCAGCTTGTTTTGCGCAACACGCCGCAACACTGGTCAATTGGCATGTATGTGACGCATATTGTCGCCAATCGCGCCTGGTGGTTCCACGTACGGATGGGCGAGGGGAGCGACGATCTGACTTCCCTCGAATTATGGGCTCTCGGCGTCTGTGAGGGGGACGTGGATCCATTCCACACGGCGGCAGAACTGGTTGCCGGACTTGAGAAGACCTGGCAGATGATCGAGCAGACGCTTGCCCGCCTGACCCCTGCTGCTCTTTTCGAGGTCTTCCCGCCTCTAGATCAGGCGGAACGTGTGCGTCACGCGAAACTGGTCGAGCCTGCGCTCCAGCCATTCGCTCGGATGTGGTTGGATGCGGCGGCTCGTTCTGGAGAAGTGAGACCCGCCGTTTCGTGCCAGCAGATCATCTGGGGTGTGCTCGAACATGACATCCATCATGGCAGCGAAATCTCCACCATTCTCGGCGTTCACGGCCTGCCAGTCGTCGAGTTGGATTAAGACACAGGAACGTATTCAGTTCCCCTTTCTCATGGGTGGATAGGTTGTGCATGATGCGATTGCTGAAGCGACAGGGGCACCCCTGTTGCTTCAGCGACATTCCCTTTCCCCACTTTATAGGATTTCTACATAGCCTTCCGTTCCATTCACGCGGATTCTCTGTCCGTCATTGATCAGTCTGGTGGCGTTTCCTACGTTTACTACGGCCGGTAAACCATATTCACGTGCGATCACTGCGCCATGGGTCATCTGTCCACCAACTTCGGTGACCAGGCCTTTTATGGATACAAACAATGGTGTCCAGCTAGGGTCAGTAAAGGCGGTGACTAATATATCTCCATCTTCTAGATCTGCATCTTCCATGTTGAAGATGACACGTGCTCGTCCCTCTATCACTCCGGAAGAAACAGGGAGGCCGACAAGAGCTTCGGCTGGGAGATTTTCTCGTTTGTACTCACCTGCAATGATTTCACCATCAGACGTGATAACACGTGGGGGCGTGAGTTTTGCATAGAATTTGTACTCGTCCTTTCGTTTGCTGACGATCTGGTAATCCAGTGTATGTGTGCGTACGACTTCGCGAAGTTCTGCAAACGTGAGAGAGTAGATATCTTCTTTTTCAGAAAGAACGCCAGCTGCTACGAGTTGTTCAGCTTCTTTCAGTAAAGCCTGCTTATACACGAAGTAGCGATTAATCATGCCGTATTTTGGATATTCACGATAACCGATGAAATTCCGGGTCAGGCTGATCATGCTTTCTGTCTCGCTGACTTTTTCTTCGCCATCCGGTAATTGCCTCAATCGATCTAATAACTCTTGTTCTTTCTTCCAGGCTTCCTGTCGCCCCTGCGCAAATTTCCGTTTGCTTTCACCTGGTGCAAAGTTTTTGATGTGACTGAGAATCATGGGAACAAGGACAATTGGTTTTTCACTCCAACGAGGCCTCGTAATATCGATTTCCCCGGTACATCGCATGCCGTATTTGTTGAGATAGGCAGAGATAGCGTCTTGTGCTTCCTGTCCACCCGCAAACTGAACCAGTTCAGCCAGAAAGTTCTCATCTTTTACCTGTTGTAAATACTCAATGACCTCTGGATAAGGGCGAATCACATCTGCGACATCCAATAGCGCCAGACCCATCTCCGAAGTGATATTGTTTGGTACAGATTGAGAAAGCGTGTCTGCTACGTTTTTCTCACCTAACCACTCCATCATTTTTTCATTGAGCCATGATGAGGCATCCATAGCAGCCATGAACACACGCGAACTTCGTGGGTCAAATAATATCTTCTTTAATTCCTGGATATCTTCCAGGATAAACTCAAATAGATCCGCTCCTGATTTCGTTTGGATAGTATGTTTTAACTCTTCTATCGATGCTTGATTTCTCTTGATCAAATCAGCAACGATTGTCGGATCGTTTTCGATTTGTGTACGAAAGCCCGAAGTCGATATCACTTTATTGCTTTTACCGGGACTCTGCTCGTTCTTATCATCCGGTAACAATTTTATA
Organism: Ktedonobacteraceae bacterium; assembly: GCA_035493895.1. Classification (GTDB taxonomy): domain Bacteria; phylum Chloroflexota; class Ktedonobacteria; order Ktedonobacterales; family Ktedonobacteraceae; genus DATJHM01. The sequence goes on along the minus strand of DATJHM010000139.1, from coordinate 53,376 downwards.
AAATCTTCTCGCTCTACGATGGTCGTGAGTACGTCTTTGATGAGCGGATCGGATTGTCCCAGGGTATTTATGAGCGTATTCCTGCTGTCAGGTGAAGCCAGCATAGGTGTCACATCAACAAACAACCTTCCACCCGCTGTACACATGGGTCGGGCAGTTGTTAACTGCCATAAAGACAATCCCAGTGGTTTTATGGGATCGGTCATCATTTGTTGATGGCCGACAGAGATGTAAACGTGATTTTCTTCATCATTCGCTTCAGGGATCGGGAATAAAGTAGTAATTGGCCGACTCTGAACAATAAAAAATGTATCATCAACCAGACACCATTCGATATCTTGTGGGCAACCAAAATGCGCTTCGATCTGTCTACCTATACGTGCAAGTCGTAAAATTTGTGGTTCGGTAAGTGTTTGCGTCTTTTGCTGATCAGGAGCGATCTGCTGTGCCTCTGTTCCGCCTTCTTTTCGTCCATAGATAGCCAATTTTTTGCTCGCGATCATCTTATCGACGATTTCCTCTCCCTGTACTTTATAACAATCGGCAGAGACCAGGCCGGAGACCATGGCCTCACCAAGTCCGAAACTGGCATCGATTGAGAGCCGCTTTCGGTTAGAAGTGACGGGATCGGCGGTAAACAAAATTCCTGCCACCTGCGGGAAGACCATCTTCTGAACAATCACAGACAGGAGGACTTTACGGTGGTCGAAGCCGTTCTGCATCCGGTAAATCACCGCACGGTCCGTAAAGAGCGACGCCCAGCACTTGCTGATGTGCTTCAGGATCGCCTCTTTGCCGATAATGTTCAGATACGTATCCTGCTGGCCTGCAAAGGATGCCGTTGGCAGATCCTCCGCCGTAGCACTGGAACGCACCGCATAGGCATTTTTTTCATCAAGTCTGGAAAGGTGGCGGGCAATCTCTTCCTGAATGTCAGCCGGGATGGCTATCCCTTCGATGACGCTGCGAATCTCACCGCTCAGTTCAGCGATTTTATCCCGGTCTTCCACCTTGAGAAGCGATAACTGATCAAGTAATTCGTGAATCGACGACGTTTCCCCAATGCTTCTTTGAAAGGCTTCAGTAGAAAGACAAAAGCCATCCGGTACGTGTATGCCTTCAATCCTGGAAAGTTCCCCCAGGTTCGCGCCTTTCCCTCCAACAACCATGAGTTTTGTTCTGTCAATATCCCGAAAACCAGGGACAAAGGAACTCATATGTTCCCTCCTTTAATAGAACGCAGATTGCTCGCTTACCACCATAACCTCTCTTCACTTTGTTTCCACCTGAGTATAGGGGAAAGGACGCCAAAAAAAACCGTCCAAAAAGGCAGTGTGTCAGTAGACAGGAGGTGATACAATAATAGTGGAGAAGCATGGCTCGTTTTGGGGCTCGGAGAAGACTCATATCTCCTTTATGCTCTATGTTGTAAACATCAAGAGGATCGTGGCTCACTTTTTGTGAGGATGAGCCACTCTTAATATACTTGCTGTTGTCCACTCCTGACGCAACTCTGCCGCGCGACGCATAATCCGCTCTTGCAATTCCTTGCCGTCCCCGTTTGTATGGCCTGGAGTATTTTGCACGCCCTCCGGAGGGATTTAAGGTAGTATTTACGGTAGCCTGAGAGACTATGTAGTTGGCATAATGCCGTTTGACGTTGCCAACGACTTCGCCACAGCATTATTGCAGGAAGCCAGGGCCGTCAAGCCAAAGCCAAAAATCTCTGCTTTGGAACGATTCTCACAGTATAATCAAACCTCTCGCTTTGGATGGGGGGGGCGCTAAATCACAAAAAAGGCTGCTTCAATGTCTCTTGACAGGGCAAGGAGCTGATTTGTATAATTCGGATAATTTATAGAATTGGTTGGTATTGTCAACTTGCGGATCGAAGAGAACGACGGTTCTCAAATAATGCTTCTTGCGAAGGAAAAGGCATCGTTTATGGAAGGAGCCAGGTAAGCATTTTTTTCTTATTTAGCGTGGTAGATAATGATCCGTGCAGATGAACGCGTCCTCGCTTGCCGGGCTCCTTCCGTCATCTGATTGTGCAGTATGATCAGAGAAAATAGAGTGATTATGGATTCTGAAATGAATCCATAATACATTTATGGAGGATAGAGAAGATGCCTATGAGCGACAAAGATTTAAAAAAAATGATCCCGATCGCAGATGCCATTGCAGAGACATTTGGAAAACGCTGTGAAGTCGTGTTGCATGATTTAACGCGACCCCAGGCATCGGTCGTATACACGAAAAACGGGCACGTCACAGGACGCAAAATTGGTCAATCATTCCATCATCTGTTTCCCAAAGTGTTAAGCTCCAGCAAATTTAATGACGATCACTTGAGCAATTACAAAACGATCGCTGACGATGGTAGAGTGATAAAATCATCGACGGCGCTGATCCGTGATGACAATGATATGGTCGTAGGGGCATTTTGCATTAACTTTGACGTTGATGATTTGTTGAAATCAAAAATGTTCGTTGAAGAGTTCGTTTCGATGGACGAGGCGGAAAGTCTGCGCGAAGAGAAGGAAATTGTCGACAGCGTATGGGATGTCGTGACGAACCTCATCCGGTATGCAGTCGAAGAATATCCGGTATCGGTGAACGAGATGACCAAGCACGACAAGCTGAAAATTGTTTCGTTTTTAAACGAAAAAGGTCTGTTTCTGATCAAAGGAGCCATTGACGAGCTTGCAATATCCTTGAACATCTCCAAAGTAACGATTTATGGATATCTCGACGAATTGAAATCGCCAGGAGAAACGGCCTGAGATTGTTGAGAAGATAGCGTATTACTGGCATAAATACTGAGATGGCTCAGGTCAGGGTGGAGACTCTTTTGTGGAGAGGGCTCCATTTTTGCTTTTTGGCAGAATAAAGAGGTAAATGGCAGATAAAAAAATATCCCAATAGCATAAAAATTTATTGACATTCGGTTATCGTTACCTTATAATACAAATAAGATTATTAACGATCTATTAAGGTAAACTAAATATGTTGTAAAAAGCACTCAGGAACAGCGCTTGTCGCATCTACTGAAAGCTGATTGTACAGCATTATAATTGTAGGGTGTGAAATTATGCCAGAAATTTTATGTCTTTCTACATCTGACCTGCGTCGTGTGCTCACATTTGAAGCGACGATGGAGGCGGTCCAGCAGGCATATGTTGCGCATTCATCAAAGACGGGGCAGACGTATCCCATCATTCGAGAGAAGCTTTCAGCGGAAGCCGTATTTGGTGTCAAAGCCGGCTATTTGGAGCAAGGGAATGTTTTGGGATTAAAGGCTGCGGGCTATTGGAAGAGGAATCGGGAGCGCAATGAGGAAGCGCATCAAGCGACGGTTGTCCTGATAGATCCGGAAACAGGCAAACCGAGAGCCTTTATGGATGGAAATTATATTACGACGATTCGTACGGGCGCAGCTGGTGCAGTTGCTGCGAGATGTCTGGCGAAACAGGATGCGCAAGTGTTGGCGGTGATTGGAACCGGAGTTCAGGGGAAAATCCAGACGGAGGGCATCCTGAAAGTCCGGCCTGACGTGAGGCATGTGCGCTGTTTTGGGTTGACTGGACGTTCGGTGGTCGAATATACGGCGCAATTTCAGGGCCGGGTGGAAGTGAGTGTCTGCAAGAGTGTGAGAGAGACTATTGAAGGTGCAGACATCATCGTGACCGCAACACCGGCCATTCATCCTCTTCTGCTGAGAGAGGATCTCAAGCCAGGAGTGCATATCAATGCCATGGGGGCGGATACAAAAGGCAAATCCGAGCTGGACGAATCGGTCTTGAGTGTCGCTGAGATATTTACTGATGATCTTCGGCAAGCGCGAACGATCGGCGAATTACAACGAAATCCGGACAGGGTCGCGACTGAGATTGGCGATGTGCTGCTGGGAAATCATGCTGGAAGGCAGCGCGAAGAGCAAATTACCGTCTTCGATTCGACGGGCATTGCTTTGCAAGACCTGACAACGGCAGAACTGGCTCTGGAGATTGCGCTGAAGCAAGGTGTGGGAAGCACATTGTACTGGTAGAATCACCTGTGGCTACGATGACATAGTGATAAAGAAAATCAGTACGTGTTGATTTTTTTACTCAATGATGTGAGATAAAGTACCTGATACATGATGTCAACAGGACATGAGACCAGGGGGGTCTCAGTTTGTGTATTAGCGTGCTTTTTTTTGTTTCGCTGGAAGCAACAGACGTGTTGCATATTACACATTTGGAGGCTGTTATTCATGGGTAGATATGGAATCGAAGGGCGAGTAGCGCTTGTGACTGGTGGGGCCAAAGGGATAGGTGAAGCCATTGCCACATTATGTGCGCAAGAAGGGGCACGTGTGGTGATGATGGATTATGACGCAACGGCGTTGGAAGCAACCATTGCCAAACTGAGGGTAGAGCACTACGAAGTAACAGGCGTCGTTGGAGATGTCTCCAAACCAGCAGATTGCAAACGTGCCGTAGATACTGCCGTCGCACAGTACGGGAAATTGCAACTCCTGTTCCCCAATGCTGGAGTTCCCTTGATTGCGAGCGTAAAGGATGTAGAACCAGAGGACGTGGATCGGGTTGTGGACATTAATCTCAAAGGTATGATCTACATTTGCAAATACGCAATCCCCGAATTGATGAAAGCGGGCGGTGGTGCCATTGTCACGACAGGCTCAGAAATGGCGTTCGCCGCTGATCCTGCAAATCCAATCTATGATGCTTCCAAAGCAGGGGTTGTGATGCTGACTAAATCGATGGCTTTGGATCTTATTCAATACAATATTCGCGTGAATTCTGTCTGTCCAGGAGTAACCAATACCCCTCTTTTACAGCAAGAGGTGGAAACGAGCCCCGATCCGAAGCAGAGGGAAGAAGAGAACAATGCCTGGGCACCTATCGGCAGAGTTGCCGATCCGATGGAGATTGCCCATCCCGCAGTATTCCTGGCGTCTGACATGGCTTCATTTATGGTCGCTTCGGCTGTAATGGTAGATGGCGGCTTTACCGCCAAATAAGGTACGACACTCTCTCTACGAGACAATACCGTCAAGTTCATTACCACCACTACAAAACAATACCGTCAAGTTCATTACCACCACTACAAAACAATGGAGGATGAAAGTATTGGAGCGAGATTATCAGAGGATTTTAGAAATTGACGACAGCGCATCAGCGAAATCTGTTGCTTCTGATGAAAAGCTTGAGAAAAATGCTGTTGGACTTGCAGGCGCGTTTGGCATGTCACTGGCATTTGTTTCGCCGACAACCGGTGTTATGTTTATCAGTACCCTCATCGCATCGCAAGCAGGATTAGCATCTCCATTTGCATTTATCGTCGGGACCCTGGGCGTATTGCTTATGGCATGGGTTTTAGCCATGTTCGCGCATGAAACCCCGGCGGCAGGAACGTTCTATACATTCAACAGTAAAGGTATTGGACCGCGTGCAGGCTTTATGTCGGGCTGGCTCTTACTCATCGCGTATGGGTTACAGGGTCCGCTGAACGCGGCTCTCTTTGGCTCCTTTTCATCAGATGTCGTGTATACTATTTTTCAGGTAAGGATTCCCTGGGAGATTTTATCGGTTCTGGTGATCGTTTTCGTGAGCTGGCTCGCTTATCGGAGCGTAAGCCGATCTATGAAAGCGGATCTTCTCTTTGTTTGTCTCGAAGTATTGATTGTTGGTTTCCTCGTAGTCTGGGTGCTTGTAAAAGGGGGAGCGCAAGGACAACACTTCAGCTCTTTTACACCTGCCAATCCATTACATGGTTTTAGCGGGATTGGTCTCTCATTCGTTTTCATTCTGTTTGCCTTCTTCGGTTTTGAGTCCTCCATTACCATCTCGGAGGAAACGAAAAATCCGAGGCGGAATGTGCCGATTGCTTTGATCCTTTCCGTCGCGCTCACTGGAATTTACTTTGCCATTACGACCTATGCGATTATTGTCGGTTATGGTCCATCGCATATTCAAGATTTCGTCCATAGCGCCGCTCCTCTCAGCGATATCGCTAATAGATACTTAGGACATGGGTACCAGATAGCGGTTGATCTTGCCGGAGTCAGTGCCCTCGTTGCTGTACTTATCGCTGCGCACACGGCCAACTTCCGCGTCCTCTTCGCGATGGGTCGTGAAGGTGCATTGCCAAATGCGCTGGCCCGGTTGAGCAAGCATCATACACCTAAGAATGCCATTGTTGTCTACTCGCTCTTTTCTATCGTGGTGACACTCGTTGCAGGTCTGGCCTGGGGACCGGGGGTCACGGGGGCATTTGGATACCTGGGATTCTGGTCAAGCCTGGGCGTTATGCCCGTGTACTTGATGGTGTGCATTGCTTTGTGGCGATTTGCTCGCATGACGGGAAGATTCTCATGGTTCAAACATGGTCTGGTCCCGTTTGTCACGCTTATCTTTTATATCTTCCCGATCGTTACCAGCTTGTATCCGTATCCTGGAATGCCGCTCGCGGCCATGCCGTGGTTAACGCTGCTTTTTGCGCTCATCGGATTTGCTATCATTTACACGATGGGAAGAAGAAATCCACATCATCTCGATAAAATTGGGAAAACGGTGTTTCTTGAGGATAAATAATAGATAGAAAGTTGCGATTTACAATGCTGCGAAACGAAGTGCAAAATGCGCTAGCTGGTGAAGACTTAGATGCATTGTCGGGAAATTTGATCAATAACGAATGGGTGAAAGGGGATGGACCGTCGTTTCCCGTCGTAGCTCCTTCTTCGGGAGAGGTGCTGGCCGTCTTGAACGAGGCTTCCGAAGAGATGACCGCAACCGCGGTGAAATCGGTACGTCATTGGTTCGATAAAGGTGATTCACTCACCCCATTTCAACGTTATGAACTGCTACAGAAGGTCTCACAAGAGATCGCGGAAAATAGCGAAATCTACGCGAGACTTATCGTTGCTGAATCGGGAAAACCGATCAAAGATGCTCGCGTAGAAGCATGGCGAGCATCGCAAACATTCCGCTTAGCAAGCGAAGAAGCCAGGCGAATTCACGGTGAGGAAATTCCACTCTCCGGAACTCCTGGCTCTGAGAACCGGCTGGGCATGACGATCCGCGTGCCGCTCGGTGTCATTTGTGCGATTGCGCCTTTTAATGCTCCGCTGAATCAGATGAACCACAAAGTTCCAACCGGGCTGGCGGCTGGCAACGGCGTTGTGGTAAAGCCCCCCGAAATCACGCCACTAAGCGCTATTCGGCTCATGAAATCGATACAAAAGGCAGGGTTTCCCGCTGGCGCGATTAACATGGTGCAAGGGCGTGGCGAGGTGGTTGGAGAATGGCTGCTCGATAATCAGCTTATCAATGCATACTCTTTTACTGGCAGCGCCGCTGTTGGCGCGAGGATTCACCAGAAGGCCGGTCTCAGGAAAACGATGCTTGAGCTTGGCTCGAACTCGGCGGTCATTGTGCATAAAGATGCAGATCTTGCGCTCGCAAGCCGACTCATCGCAAAAGCTGGCAATATGTACTCAGGGCAACTCTGCATTTCCGTGCAACGGGTGTATGTACATGAGGCTGTCTATGCCCAATTTAAAGAAGCATTGTCCGCTGAAATTCGCAAGATCGTCGTTGGCGATCCGCTTTCTGAAGATACCGATATCGGGCCGATGATCAGTGCGAGTGCCGCAGAACGAGCCGGTGATTGGGTGCGAGATGCGGTTCAGCAAGGAGCCAAAATCGTCGTTGGTGGCACTCATGAGGGACCATGGTTTCAGCCGACTGTGCTTGAAAACGTGACGCCTGACATGTTTGTTGTCTGTAGAGAAGTATTTGCCCCTCTCATGAACCTTATTCCTTATAGGGAACTGGGGGACGCGATTACTCAGGCGAATGACAGCATCTATGGCCTGCAAGCGGGCGTCTTTACCCGCGATCTTGACGTGGCGTTCTATGCGGCAAAGAAACTGGAGGTTGGAGGCGTCATTATTAATGATACGTCGAACTATCGTATTGACCAGATGCCGTATGGCGGCGTGAAACAAAGCGGGATGGGCAGAGAGGGCGTCAAATATGCAATCGAAGAAATGACGGAATCCAGACTCATCGTGCTCAACCTTCGTTCTCCTTTCTCATCTTAACTGTAGATTGGAAGAGATGGAGCAAGAAAAGGAGATAGCGCATGTATATTGATGAGTTGGATACTCCCTCGGTGGTTATTGATGAGGCGATAGCGACAGCAAATTTGCAACGAATGCAAGCGCTGGCTGATCGGCATGGTGTCGCCCTGCGTCCGCATATCAAAACCCACAAAAGCGTGTATTGGGCCAGAAAACAAATCGCGCTTGGAGCCGTCGGTATTACCGTTGCCAAATTGAGTGAGGCGGAAGCGATGGCGCGCAACGGTATTCATAGCATTTATATCGCGTATCCGCTGATTGGGAAAACGAAAATTGCGAGGTTGCAAGCATTGCTTGCAACCTCGGACGCCTATTTGCGATTGACGGTGGATAGTGAAATCGCCATTGATACGCTGGCAGAGGCGATATCTATCTTCGACCGGACGTTAGATTTCATGATCGAAGTGGATACTGGCATGAACCGTTGCGGCGTTCTGTCACCCGAACGGGCTGTGGAGCTTGCGCAGTATTCCCGTCAGTATGCGAAACTGAATCTGGTTGGGATCATGACACATGCCGGTCACGCTCACAATACGACCGATGAAGCAGTCATACGAGATATTTCGCAGAGAGAGACAGGCATCATGCTTGAGACTGCGCAGGCATTGAAAGCCGCAGGCTTCGCGATCTCGGTGATTAGTGCAGGGTCGACCATAACGAGCCAGGATGCGCTACACGTGCCAGGTTTGACGGAAATTCGTGCGGGGACATATATCTTTAATGATCTTCGCACGGAGGAATTGCACCGATGCAATATGTCCGACATTGCGGCGACGGTCATTGCGACGGTTGTGAGCCGCCCAGCTCCTGATCGGCTGGTGCTTGATGCTGGCTCCAAGACGCTGACGCCGACGCGCGATGAGCGTTTCGGTTACGGGCTCGTCTCTGCCTATCCGGATCTTCGCATTGTCAGATTATCCGAAGAACATGGCGTATGCGAAGTTGCGGAAACAAACCCGCTGAACGTTGGTGACAGGGTCGAGATCATGCCCGTGCACGTATGTGTCATTATGAATATGTGCCGGGAGACCTATTTGCGCGCCGGAGAGCAGGTCCTTCATCCCATTGCCGTAGAAGCGCATCTTGGAAATAAATAAACTGATTCAGATGTCCCTGCCTGCTGACAGGTGGGGACAGATTTTGTCGGGATGGGAGCGTGCCGGAGAAATATTTGCCCTGATAGCAATGTCACGTCAATAAGCCTGTCTCCGCTGCCCATCGACCCCCACCCTTGTAGCGGCGCGGCTTGTCTGCAATGTCACGTAGATAACGTCTATACCCGGTCAAACGTCATGGCACCCGTTCGAACCGCTCCCCAGGCCAGTAGTACTCAGTCAAATCTCATTGCACCCGTTTGGGCAACCCTCGAAAAGGCTCCCCAGGCCAGTAGGGACGCCATGGAGGCACGGAATGGCGTCCGGGAACTCGCTCGATCCCGTTCGCTCCGCAGACGAGGCGTGTCGCCCTTCCACAGTTTCGCGTGCCACAGAAGTGCCATGACCTTTGACAGCGTACTACGGACTTGATGGGAGGTCCTCTTTATCTCCGTGACAGTGCGGCATGTCTCATGAACTCCAACACATTCATTCCCCAAAAAAGAATCTCGCAAAAACTCTTCAGAAATCTCACCATGCGCCGAATATACATACCAGGAGGAGCAAACACTCCCTTCCACCCGATACTCACACTCACGATGTCGCCTGAGAGAGGGACAGTGCAACATCGACATTGGGACACGTGCAGTGCTGGTGTAGGGGAGAGTGTCAGTGAAATCGGCATGGTGTAGGTTATGTAGGATGTGTAGCATTTTGAGAAAAAACCTGGTAGCGCGTCGATGTAGGATGTGTAGCATTTTGAGAAAAAACCTGGTAACGCGTTAGTGTAGGTTATGTAGGATGTGTAGCATTTTTGTAGCGCGTCACCAAAAAGATCCACACGTCCTGCCTCACACTACTCTGTAGCCTGATACAGAGGTCAGTGTAGGATCAAGATCCCGATCACCTCCACCTTTGTGTAGGATGTGTCGCACTTTCACAATTTTCATCACGCATTGCCAACGTGCCTGGAACACACGTGCCAGCATCGCTTCCTGCTCAGGGAATGTTGCCGGGAGGAACGGCGCTTTGTGCCATTGGTTCCAACACATTGCCCCCATCATGCGCCGCAATTCGCGTCGACCTCCTTCTCTTTTCCGGCAATATGTTGGAAGCAATGGGTGATTCCTGGTTGACACATCTTCTCATGTATGATACATTTTATGCATGTATATAACAAAATTTATGTAAATGCATCCAAAGCATGAGTAAACCCAGATTTTGTAGCATCCTCTTGTAGAGCATATGCATGCTTCAATGGTGTAACACTGGAAGGATTCATCACTGCATGTTCGAAGCCAGTGCCACAGGCAGGAGATATTTTTACCTGATTTTATCCATATAAAGATGTAGTATATTATTGGGAAATAGATAAAAGTATATGTCGGGAGAAACACGAAAAACATATAAAATGGCTAAATAGTACTACTAGCGTTTAAAGACTATGCAGAAAGCATTTTATGTGCTATAGTGATTAGCAAGTGAAATACCAATTTTGTGGATATAGGGTTGGTAGGGAGGAAAAAGCACTGCATGAAAAGCCCTGTTTGTTCTTCTTGTGGAGCAACACAGCGTTTGACAACTCTCCAACATCCCAGCTTACTATGGTGATTCTATGCACATCAAGGAGTTCCTGTGAACGACGCACAGGCAAGCCCACAGCGAGCATCCGTATCATACCATGTACATTCAGATGGAGAATAGAGCATGGCCTCATTCCTCTTAGATACAGTACAACATTGTCCATGAGAACGCACATTGGTATCAGGAAAATGGGGGGATAGATATATTCGTCTTTCTCGGCATTATGCTTCTTTCAAGTAAAGAGGATACTTTGTGCCATAACTATGCCGAAACCGCTAACAAGCATCTGGCTCCCGGAACCTATATTGGTTTATACACAACTTTTATTGGTTTATATACAACTTTGGTGAATCATGAGGTTACGCAGAGGAAAAGCAGAGAGGCATCAAATACAAACGGAATGTCTTTCCCGCTTCTTACTGTAGAGCTTCCACTGAAGTTGTGTCTGAACACTCTATTGATAGTTATCAGGGAGGTTCTTTCAAGCGATGACAGATACTATAGCCTCTTATACTCCATCACCTCGAGATCGTCGGCCTATTTCTAAAGGGGCCGAGCCTAAATCAGGTCAGGGAAACCATCTGATCCAGTTCTGGAATGCGCTTACTGCCGTTCCGGAGGCTCCGTCGACTGCGGACTTTGCTCATCGCGAAGCAGTGCGTCAATCGCAACTGGCCAGTAACGTTTTGTTTTTCTTTACGGTCATGGTTGTCGCATTGCTTCCGGCCTGCTTCTTTGCACCCGGCCACGCCTACTTCTGGCTGGATGTGGGGCTGGCTTCTATGTCTATCGTCTCATTGATACTTAATAGGGCAGGACATACATTTGCAGCGGGACTCCTTGTCAATCTCGCGGGTTTCCTGATACTCACGATAGCTCTCTTCACGACTGTCCCATTTGACGAAACGACATTGCAGGGATATGGTATGTACGTAATTGTGGAACTCCTGGCGGTTTCCTTATTGCCAATGCGTAGCATCTTCCTCGTTGCTGCAATGAGTACCATCGCGATCGTTGGTACATTAGTCTATATACCCCATACCGCAATTCTCGACAAGGATCTACATGAGCGTTTCCTCATTATCATCGCACGACCAGTGGGCACGTTGTTCCTTGTGGCTGGTGTTGCTTACATACTGACTTCCACAATGGTAAAAGCTATTAAGCGTGCCGATCGTGCCGAACTCATTGCTCAACTACAACAGGGGATTGCCGAACAGAAATGTGAGCTTGAGGTAGGCATACAGCAAATCTTGCAAACCCATATAGCGGTGGCGAACGGCCATTTGCAAGCTCGTGCACCGCTATCGCAAGATAGCGTACTCTGGCAGATCTCGAAAGCATTAAATAACTTGCTTGTACGTTATCAACATGCAGCAAAGGCCGAGGTAAAACTCACCCATATTGATCAGGTGGTGGACTACTATATCGACTGTATTAAACTCGCTGAGCGGAGCCAGCAGACGCCGACCTTACCCCTTGCGTCCACTCCGATTGATCCTTTAATCGCGGCACTCCAGGGCAAAACATTCGGCAACATTCCGTTACCTACGCAGATACCTTCCGGACGAACTGTTTCTAGAACATCTTCTGACGTATCCAGAGGGCAGTCTTCTATACACAGAGGAGATGTTGTGCAAGCGTTTCCTCCTAAAGTGAAATAGCTGTTGCTCAGAAGAGCAGACATTATGTTGACATGACGTTTCCCGACGCTGCTTGCAAACTGAATGGAGCCTATGGATCAACAACATCTGGGCTTCGCGGATAGAACAGATGTGGTGTTGGGGAGCTGAATAAGAAATCAACGCAAATTTTCAGAGTATCTGTAGAGTATAGCAAACATATCAGCATGGGGATTCAACTTCTCTATAAGATGAAGAACAACAACTGGAGGAAATATGGAAGCAATTGCGATCATTGGTATGGGCTGTCGTTTTCCCGGTGCCCCAAATCTCCGCGCCTTCTGGCAGCTTATGTGTAATGGCATCGATGCGACGAAAGAGGTTCCGGCTGACAGGTATGATGTCAGTGCCTTTTACGACTCCCATCCAGCTACTCCTGGCAAGGTGATGAGTCGCAAAGGGGGCTTCTTAGACCAGATTGATCAGTTTGATGCTGCTTTTTTTGGCCTTTCGCCGCGCGAAGCCTCGCGCATGGATCCGCAGCATCGGTTGCTGCTCGAAGTTGCATGGGAGGCAATGGAAGATGCAGGCCTGGTCCCGGAAAAACTCACGGATGAAATTGCCAGTGTCTTCATCGGGATTATAACCGGCGATTACTGGGATCGACAGTTTCATAATCCTGCCGATCTCGATGTTTATAGTACAGCGGGGAGTGCACGTAGTGGAGCGGCCGGTCGTATTTCCTACGCTCTGGGATTACGAGGCGTAAGTGTGGCATTGGATGCCGCCTGCTCATCCTCGCTGGTTGCGGTGCATCTCGCGTGTCAGAGCCTGCGTACTGGCTCATGCACGATGGCACTGGCAGGAGGCGTGAATATTATCCTCAATCCCGACCACACCATCGGATTTTCACAAGGAAGAATGATGGCACCGGATGGACACTGTAAAGCATTTGACGCGGGGGCAGATGGTTATGTGCGCAGCGAAGGGGTGGGCGTCGTGGTGCTGAAGCCGCTTTCACGCGCCCTTGCCGATGGTGATCCGATCTATGCCGTCATTCGTGGGGGCGCCAGTAACAATGATGGACACTGTGAGTTATTCATGGCTCCCAGTGAGGAGGGGCAACAAGCGGGGTTGCGACAAGCGTACAGAGATGCCTGTGTGGATCCGTTGAACGTGCACTATGTCGAAGCTCATGGTACGGGAACCAGCGTAGGTGATCCGGTTGAGATGAAGGCTTTGGGAGGCGTCCTCTGTAAGGGGCGACCAGCAGATCGCCCATTGATCGTTGGCTCTGTCAAGACTAATATTGGTCACACTGAGGGGGCTTCCGGACTCGCTGGATTGATGAAGGTTGCACTTTGCCTTAAACATGAGATGATCCCACCCAATCTGCATTTCCATCAGCCCAACCCGGCAATCCCCTGGCAAGAGTACGCTTTGATGGTTCCTACCCGGTTGACACCCTGGCTGAGGGGCGATGCTCCACGCCTGGCGGGCGTCAGCAGCTTTGGCATCGCCGGAACCAACGCTCACATCGTGCTGGAGGAGGCACCGGAACCGCTCTTCTCGGGTACGGGAGCGTTGGAGGACGGAGTCCGACCCACAACCCACCTCCTGCCCCTGTCAGCACAGACTCCTGTCGCACTGAAAGACCTGGCGCGTAGTTATCTGCAACACCTGGAGGACGATGCGTACGCTGATCAGGCACTGCGTGATATCTGTTACACTGCCAGTCTGAACCGGACGCATCATACCTATCGGCTGGCTATTGTCAGCGACTCACGGCAGGATACTCACCGCACATTAGAAACTTTCCTGCGTGGCGAGTCTGCTTTGGGGCTGATCAGAGGGCAGAAAACTGCCAATAAGCAGCAGAAAATCGTCTGGGTTTTCCCTGGTCAGGGTTCACAGTGGGTGGGTATGGGCCGCGATTTGCTGGAGCAGGAACCGGTTTTTCGTGCAGCCATCAAAGAGTGTGCACAGGTGATAAGCGCATATGTTGACTGGTCGTTGCTTGACTTGTTGCAGGCCGATGAGGAGCATACGCGTATGAAGGACATCGATGTGATACAGCCAATGCTTTTCGCAATCGAAGTAGCCCTGGCTACCCTCTGGCGCTCCTGGGGTATCGAACCAGATGCCGTCGTGGGTCACTCGATGGGCGAGGTAGCTGCGGCCCATATCGCTGGAGCCCTCAGTCTGGATGACGCAGCCTGGATCATCTGCACCCGTAGTAAGTTGCTTCGCCGTGTGAGCGGTAAGGGAGCAATGGCAGCAGTAGACCTCTCGCTTGATCAGGCAAGGGCAATCGTGACTGATTACGAGGGGCGGGTTTCTGTCGCGGTAAGCAACAGTGAGCATTCAACGGTCCTCTCCGGCGATCCTGAGGCGCTCACCGAAATTCTGGATACCCTTTCCCGTGAGGGCGTATTTGGCCGTCTCATAAATGTGGATGTTGCTTCACATAGTCCACAGGTGGACTCGCTACGCGATGACTTGCTCAGATGTATGGAGCGTATACAACCACGTAAGGCGACGATTCCGATTTATTCAACTGTTTATGGTCATCTTATCGGCGGATGCGAACTTATGGCTCATTACTGGGTCGACAATCTACGCGAGCCAGTGCTCTTCCTCACCGCGATCCAGCGAACGTTGGAAGACGATTTTGCGCTATTCATGGAGATGAGCCCGCATCCAATTTTGCTTGGTCCAATCAGGCAGACCATCGAACTGAGCAAAAGATCTGGACAGGTCTTTGCATCAATGCGACGCAACGAGGAGGGGCGAGCGGTGCTACTGGCAACGCTTGGCAATCTCTACATTCATGGATGCGAACCAGATTGGTCCCGGCTCTATCTCGATGGGGGGCGTCATGTTTCTGTCCCTACCTATGCCTGGCAACGCCAACGCTATTGGAACGCTGCTCTTGATTATCCTCAACGGGTCCTCTCAACGCGACGTGACGGCAGTATGCAGCATCCCCTATTAGGTACACGCTTGCAATTGGCCTTGCATCCCATGACATTCATCTGGACCGCCGATCTGAATAGTGAACTCTTCCCTTACCTGAACGAGCACTGTGTACAAGATGTGCCGGTGTTTCCCTGCGCAGCGTACATTGAGCTCTCCCTGGCAGCTGCGACCGAGGTATTTGGACCGTCGCGCTTTAGTATAGAGAACCTTGAACTCAAAAAAGCCCTCTTCTTCCCCAGGGGAACGACGCAGACGTTGCAAGTGATCCTGATGCCTGAGACAGACGCAAAAACGATGAGTATGCGCTTCTTCAGCGCGCAGGCCGGGCAGGACAAACGGGAGGAGACAGTATGGACGCTTCACGCCACGGCGAAGGTGCAGTGTGAGGAGGAGCCTCCTGTACAAGAGACGATTATCCATCCAGCACCTGAGCAGGTACAGCGCGAGTGGGCACTGGCAATGGAGGCCGAGCTCTACTACCAGGGTTTGCGCGCTCGCGGTATCCAGCATGGTCCACTTTTTCGAGGAGTGACGCATGTCTGGCGACGTCCAGGTGAGGTGATGTCACACCTTACCATTCCAGCAGGCGTGACGAGCAACTCATCTGGCTACCAGATCCATCCGGCGTTGATAGACTCTTTCTTGCAGGGTATCACGCCATTTCTCCCGGAGGAGGGTGAGGAGGTCTATGTGCCGGTGGCAGTCAAACGGATGAAGTTTCACCAGCGACCAGAACCTGGCGCGAAGCTATGGTCACATGCGATCCTTCGAACAGAGGCAAGCAGCAACGGCCAGAGCACTATTGAGGGCGATATCATCCTGCTTGACGAGCAAGGACAGGTGCTGTTAGAAGTGCTCGGTTGCCGTCTGCAATCGCTGGATGGCGAGACACCAGATTTCATGCGCCAGCGTCTGAAGCAGCTTCTGTACACCATCGAGTGGGTGCAACAGACCCGTAATGAATGGTATGAGAAAAGGATGTTGCGCAAAAACTGGCTGATCTTTAGTGAGGGTCCAATTGGGCAAAAACTGGCGGAACACCTGCGAGCCAATGGTGCAGACTGTACCATAGTGACAGTTGGTCAGTCCTACAAGCTGATTGGGGAACAGCAGTATGAATTGTCGGTGGAAGCCCCCGAGGAGTTCAATCAGCTCCTCAAAGAACTGTATGGTCAGAGCGGTGAGCAAGCGATCGGGGTCATTTATCTGTGGGGCATGCTGGCACCAGTTGTAAACAATAGCAGACGGCAATTAGTGCATGCAAGCCAGGATCTGGTCAGTATCGGGATTCTGCACTTAATCCAGGCAATCGCAGAGGCAAAACAAGAGTTATCCTGCCACCTCTGGCTGGTAACGAGCGGTGTCCATGTCATCGAAGAACACGATCGAACGACTGGACTGTTCCAGGCTCCGCTGTGGGGGCTGGGACGTGTAGTCGTCTATGAGCACCAGAATCTGCACAGCACCTTAATAGATCTTGATGCAACTCCTTCAGATGAGTGCCTGAGCGCACTTTTCAAGGAAATTTGGTCTGACGAAGAAGAGGACGAGATTGCCTTGCGTGGTGACAGACGCTACGCTGCCAGACTTGCTCGCTATACTGTACCGGACGAACAGGAGCAAGCGCAGCCTCTCTTCCGTGCAGATGGTACCTACTTGATTACAGGAGGATTGAGCGGCGTAGGCTTACGAACCGCTCAGTGGATGATCGAACAGGGGGTACGCTATCTCGTACTTATGGGACGTCGGGGAGTTCCTGAAGATGCCGAAGCTACGCTGCAAGCCATGCGCAAGACGGGAGCCTGTGTCCGTGTGTTGAAGGGAGATGTTGCACGGGAAGATCATCTGGAGAACGTACTGACCCGGATCAGGCGTGAGATGCCCCCATTACGTGGCGTTTTCCACTCCGCAGTTATACTGGATGACAGCATCTTGCTGCAAATGAGCCGCGAGCGCTTTCTCGATGTGATGTTTCCTAAGGTAGATGGAGCATGGAATCTCCATCGTCTGACGCTAGATGACCCGTTAGACTATTTCGTCCTGTTTTCGTCGGCTGCATCGCTGATCGGTTCCCCAGGTCAAGGGAACTACGCGGCGGCGAATGCATTCATGGATATACTGGCCTCCTATCGCATACAACATGGCTATCCAGCCCTCTGTATTAACTGGGGGCGTTGGAGTGAGATCGGCCAGGCTGTGAAGGAGAACCGTGCTGAGCGCCTGAATGCACGTGGTTTCGCCAATATGAAACCCAAAGAGGGGCTAACGATCCTGGAGCATTTGCTGTATCAGAGCCCAGCACAGGTTGGTGCGATGTCGCTCAATCTGCCTATGTGGAGTCAATTCTACCCAAACCTGACCCGGTCCTCGCTCTTCACTTATCTGCTCGAAGAGCCTGGCGTAAGAGAAGAGAACAGGGCCGGGGTATGGCTGACGAGTGAGATGTTGATCAATCTGGATAGGGCACAGCATAAGCCGAGGCTCGCGTTGTATCTCAATGATCAGATTGCTAGAGTGCTCGGTCATACTTCGCTCAGCCTTGAAACGCATCAGCAGATCAACCGGCTAGGTATCGACTCTCTGATGGCTGTCGAATTAAAAAACCGCATTGGATCAGATCTGAACGTGGTTATCCCGGTCACCACCTTCCTGCAAGATAGTACATTTGCACAGCTCATGACGCAGATTCTCGAGCAGATCTAGTAGGCCCCCTGTCACGCTTCCTGCCTTTCAGCAAAGAGCGATGGGTTGCTCAAGAGGAGGACAGCCTGCTCCTGCTTCGTTAGCAATTGCTCAGCGAAGGTGATGAGGCAGGAAGCAGCAGAGGAACTCTGCCAGCGGATGCTCTACGAAATGCAGCAACCCGACTTCGCAGCGACCTGGAATCTGGTGACGGCCTGGGGAAGGCAGCAGTGCCGTAGCCCTGGTGATTGGCACAACGCGTGTCAAGAAGCCTGCTCACAGGCCTCATAGTTTCTGTCCGAAGATGACATACATCTGGCTATTACGGTTATGCAGCGTTAAAGAAAGCTTTTTGTCCACATCTATTATTTGTTCTTCGGTGATTTCTGGAGACCATGCATCATAACAGATATCTGGAAGAAAACAAAAGTGCTCTACATGTATATTTATGAGTCCTACAGTTTTTAAAAGCGAGAGGAGTTCTTCAGGTAATAAAGCACATTTGATAATTTTCTCTCTTTCTTCCCGAACATAGAAATTGAGAAAGCCAGGATATGGACATGTCGGATTCCAGGTGGAAAGTATGATGAGCCCGCCCTGAGCAAGAGCTTGATAGGCTCTTGTAAGGAATTTTAAACGATCGTTTGGTTCAATATGATTGAACGTACCCATCATTGAAGTGACAAGCGTGAAATAATCGCTGGGGACTTCTGACCTGGTAATATCCTTTAACTTAAACATGGGCTGTGTGCTCAGTGGACTATTGACACTGCGCTTTTGACAGATATTGATTGCCTCCTCAGAAATATCATAGCCAGTGGCCTTAAAACCTCGACTGGCCAACCAGAATGGATATCGACCGGTTGCGCATCCAATATCGAGAGAACGTCCCATCGTTATATCGAAGCGAAGCAAGATTCTCTGTACCTGATCAAGTTCTAGCAGTTTCTTTGTTTCATCAGCCCGTGTAGCATATTCGTACTTAATATAAGTGACAAGATCATAATCTAGATCTTTTCTCGCATTTTTGTCTTTACGATAGTCATTTACCAGTAAATCTAGCACAGTATGTCTCTGGTCACTATCCATAACTTTACTCCAGGCATTCGTACGACACGACCCCATTTCAGATCCGTCGCTAGAGAGCCAGCTCTTCTTTTTGAGATGAACGAACAGTTTTAAAAGCGAAAAAGAACCTGGTAAGAGCTGTAACCTCCTAGATTCGGATTCGGGTTCCAATGTGGCATATGGCCGGGCTTCAAGCACAATTTTGAGAGCTGTAAAAGCTCTTCTAGTGTTGATTGAAGCTCAATTCGTGCGAGAAGAGCGCCCGGACATTGATGACTGCCAAAGCCAAAGGCCAGATGTTTATTTGGACGACGCTGGGGAAAAAGCATGTCGGGATCTTTAAAAAGGGCAGGATCTCGATTGGCCGCTTCCAGAAAAATCAGGATACGATCACCTTTATGGATCAGGTGTTGTCCCTGGAATTTTGGCGAAAGATCAACATCTTCCGTTGCCTGGCGCATAAGATACCGCGTGGGTGTGACCATGCGTAAAAGCTCTTCACTCAGTAATTTGGGAAATGTATCCGGGTGCGCTCGATATTCTTTGCGCATAGTATCCCAATTCTGTAGGAGAAGAGGGATACCATTACTGAAAACTTTTTTACTCGTCAATCGTCCTGCGGCAAAAATCATCATACAATTTGCGACCAACTCCCCCTCGTCAGGAAATGCCTGCTGATCTGTGGCGAGCGTACTCAAGAGGCCATCGTCAGATGCGTGTCTTTTGGCAACAAGTAACTGGCTGAAGTATGTTTCGAGATTCTGGATATCCTGCATATTCCCATGGAAATAACCGCTCGTGAAATCACCAAAGGTATCTGACCAGCGCTCAAGTTGTGTAAGTTGTTGCCAATCATCCCCTGGAATGCCCAGAATACAGGCAATCGCGAAGAGGGAAATTTTTGAGGCAAAATCGCCGACCAGATCCATTTCACCGGCCTGTTGTTTTTCTACTAAGAGAGCATGAGCAAATGCGCGAATCTCGTCAGGGATCTTTTTGGCCATTTCGGCCAGTGGACGGAGCATGGCATATTGTATTTGTGTATGCCTGTCACCGTCCATGAAAAGCATTTGCTTATTGAGCGTGGTGATTGATGAAGTTGATTCTGCTCCCAATTGTGCGCTGAAGCGTGGATCATCCAGTATCATCATCGCTGGCGTGTGACCAGTGACTAACCAGCAGAGGCTGGTCGTATCATAATAGATGCTGTCGTGCATTCTGAGTCGAGCGTAGTGTGTATGGGGACGCTGATAATTGCGCCTGAGAGAAAGCAGGCTATACGCTTTCTTTGTCTGTTGATCCATCTTCTTTTCTTCCAACTCTGACACTGAAATTTTCCGTCTCACTGCTCTCTCAGTGGATTCCAGGTAAATCCTATCATATCCCGATTTGCTGCTTGTGACATGTCAACCGGTATAATCTCTGTCACATCGTGCCAGCAATGCGCATCACGCCAGAGGACGATATCACTGGGATTGAGCAATGCCTGTTGCCAGAAAATCACTTTTTGCATATCCGCAAAGATTGACTCTCCACCGGACACGTTTTTACGACTTATCAGTACTGTGGCAGAAAAATAGTGGCCGTCCTGGTGCAATCCCTCAGGTGCTCCATAGCCTGCTTCTGTCGCTTTCCCAATGACGCGTGTTGGGTGCAATCCTACATCCCAAAAGCGGAATTTTGTGCGTTCATGCGTCGGAATAAGGCAAAAAAGATTGATTAATAAATCTCGCAGATACGGGTTGTCAACCATTTCTTGCTCCATAGGCTCGAACGTTCGTTGGATTCCACCTGCATATGGATTAAGGTCAGTGCTTTGAAAGAATGCGAGATGTGGGAGTGGCTCAGGCGAGTTATAAGGATTGCTTGAATCTTGTTTGAATCGACCAAATCGTCTATATCTGAACGTAGCTCCTTCTTGCAAATATCTATCCAGAGGAAGGTTGTTGAACAACGACGCAAGGTGCAAATAATCCGTTTGTACTGCGGCGTCCATATTGTCCAATTCGCTCGACAGATATGCAAGAGGTGCGGTCTCAGTAAACGCAGGTTGGCTACTAATAGACCAGAGCTTTCTGGCGTTCTGGATGTGAAAAGCTGCTCCAGAAAAGTCGGCTACTGTATAGGAACTTTGACCAGCAGTTGCTTGCGGACGATTGTTTATAGTTCGCATTGTTCCCCTCATTGCAGTTTTTACTCTGAACAGTTTTTTCAACTCAGCCCTGTTATCGGCCTCTACGACTGAACGCTCAGGGATGTACCTCTTCCAGGGCAACAAGGTGTCCTGTCCCTCGGAGCGTTGCCAGATCAATATCGGCGACACAACGCACTTTTACATAATTCAGTGTCAATGTGCCTTCGACATGGGCAAGCCCAGTTGCCTGATCGAAAGAAGCTTGACTGAGATGTGTCGCGCTCTTATCTACTCTGACACCCAGGTCGGTCCCCCCACGTGTCTCAGTAAATTTGATAAAGACGTATCCCATATCCTCAACACGGTTTTTGAATTCTTCCAGCGTAGGTTGGGGACCTCCAACTACTACCTGATGATTTCCTTCCGCAAGGCGTCGTACCAGATCATCCATAGAACTGTTCCTTATACTTTTACTACTCAACTACTGCATACATTTCTCGTTGACTTTTTCTGATTGCTTCTGCGAAGACCCACTTAGCAAGCGGCTGTGCAATCTTTTCAGTGGACAGATCTGTCTCTTATTAGAGAGTATAGTCAACCTGGGCATCAGAATACGAGCCTTATTGCCCGATTTATTCCGGTAGTAATGCCTCTTTCTCTGTTGCATAAATTGTTGCTTGTGCTTTCGTGCTTGTCTATTTGCAGAACGCGAGATAGTGTGAGGAAGCCAGACTACTCTTCCCACATGCCCTGAGGATCCGGGAACAGCTGTAGGGAACTGCTTCCGTGTGAAATCGAGCAGTAACAATAGCATGCTCAGGCCCGGTTCAGGTACACTCCTCATGAGAGTCTCTCTGTGTCAGGCTCTTTTGCGCTATCCATGAAGGTATTATTCTGTGAAAACCGAGGTGAAAGAAGACGAGAGAGACATGAGATTTTCAAGTCAAAGTCCTGGTCGAGTGCCACATTATTAAGGGATAAGTAATGAAGCGTTTATCGATTTTTACTAGAGGTCAGGAAGCACAAAAGAAGCAAAGTGATCTGCATACGGTCAGGCGTGTTTTCCAGATGGTTGGACCATACCGCGTGAAAATGGTGCTCGATATACTGATCATCATTCTCACAACATTGTTAAGTATGGTTACCCCTCTCGTCATTCGTGCAATCCTGGATGATGCAATCCTCAAGCACAATATTGAGCATCTCTTTCTCTATGCTGCCATCGGATTGGGAGCGGCGGTGGTTGGGGGACTGCTTGGGATTGCGCAAACCTACTTGACGAATATCATCGGCCAGAATATCATGCGTGACTTCCGGGACCGGCTCTATAGCAAAATTCAGCTCCTCCCTTTTAGCTTCTTCACCTCTACACGTACTGGCGAGATCCAATCACGTCTCTCTAATGATGTGCAAGGGGCACAGACAGCAGTTACGGATACCTTTGTGACCGCAATCACACAGATCTTTAATGCGATCATTACTATCGCGGCGATGCTCTACATCAGCCCATTTCTGACGCTCATCTCCATTATCCTGCTCCCCCTTTTCCTGGGGCTTACGTATAAAGCCGGAAAAGTACGACGACGTCTGAGTGCATTGGTACAACAAACCCTGGCGTCAATGACGGCAACGATGCAGGAGACGCTTTCCGTAAGTGGCATCTTGCTGATTAAAACGCTGGGACGCCAGCAGTATATGCAGCACCGCTTTAAGGAAGAAAATAAAAAGCTGACCGACCTTGGCATTCGCCAGCAAATGATTGGTCGCTGGATTATGTTTCTCTTCACGACGTTCTTTATCTTTGCTCCTGCGATCATCTATATCGTCGCAGGCTGGCAGATTATTTACTCATCTAATCAATCGGTCGGAATTACCATTGGCGGCATCGTTGCTTTTACCACGCTCCAGAACAGATTATTTACTATATTTAGTTCATTGTTCCCGTTACAGATTAACATTCAGGGGGCACTGGCGCTCTTTGATCGCATTTTTGAATACCTCGATCTTCCCGTGGAAATTCAAGATAGTCCACATGCACAGGAACTCATACCGGAGCAGGTGCGGGGTGAGGTGACGTTGCGCAATGTGACCTTTTCATACAAACGAGAGAATTCCCTCCTCTTTGAGAAACGAACGAGTCAGAACGGACAGGAAGCGAACCATACTTCGGTAGCAAGCGATAACGCAAAAGCCGCGCGGAGGGATGTTGTATCTGGCGACTTGCGGGAGAGCGAGAGGACGATCATGGATCAGGCCTTCCCGAGCCCGCAAGGCATGGTGACGCTGGAGAACATCTCCTTTTCCTTGAAACCTGGACAACTGGTGGCGCTCATTGGTCCCAGTGGAGCTGGTAAGACAACGATTACGTATCTTATTCCTCGCCTCTATGACGTTGATGAGGGCGCGGTAGAGATTGATGGACAGAATATTAAAGACGTGAAACTCGCGTCTCTCAGTGCTCTCATTGGCGTTGTGACGCAGGAGACGTTCTTATTTCATGCCTCTGTGCGTGAAAATCTGCTCTATGCACGCCTGGATGCCACAGAAGCGGAAATGATAGCCGCAGCAAAAGCGGCTGCTATTCATGAGGTCATCATGGGGCTCGAGGAAGGGTATGACACGCTTGTGGGTGAGCGCGGCTATAGACTCTCGGGGGGAGAGAAACAACGCCTGGCGATTGCTCGCGTTATTCTCAAAGATCCACGCATCCTCATATTAGACGAGGCGACCAGCTCACTTGATACCCATTCCGAGCGCCTGGTTCAGACGGCGTTAGAGTCCTTAATGAAGAATCGTACTACCATTGCAATTGCACACCGTCTCTCCACCATTCTGTCTGCTGATATGATTTTAGTCCTGGACAAAGGACGTATTGTAGAACGAGGCACCCATCAGGAATTACTGGCTCTTCATGGGTTATACGCGAGTTTATATGCTCAGCAATTCTCTCACCAGCAGCTGAGTGCACCTGTTCTTGAGCAGAGATAACCTTCTAGAGAGAGACTACTTGCGGCTCCACATGCCTGCTCTCGCGTTTTTCTACGGCGAAGATAGAATGGTGAATGTACGTGGTAAGGCTATTCTGGCCACGTACATTCACCATTATCTCCAAAATCTACATCTATGCGCTAGATCTTTGTACGAAATAGAACTACAGGTTATTCTCCTGTCCAGTAAAATTCATCGCAGAGAAATCAAGCCATGCGTCATGGCTTATTTGCAACTCTTTGCGGCGTTTTTGCTCTTCCTGCTTCTGTTGTTCGTTTTCAGCCTCTGAGCGGATGTCCAGCAGATCGATGGATTCATCTGGCTGACTGACACTACTTTGGAGCAAGGCAATAAAACGACTAACGAATAGGGCGATAGTATTTTCCCGGAACAGATCAAGACGATAGTTCAAGGCCCCCATAAGCTTGCCCGAATGTTCTTGCATGAACAATGCCAGATCAAACTTGGCCGCCGTCTCTCTATCCGTCGCAGGTTGGGATTGTGCTTGACCAGCAGCTTCAGGTTTTGCCTGCACGACGACATCCGTGATTTTTTGCGCTTTCACGGGGAGATTTTGCATCACAAACAAGACCTGGACAAGAGGCATATGCACCAGATAATGGTCGGGAGCCAGTTTCTCAACCAGCAGTTCAAAGGGCGTCTCGCCGTGCGTATAGGCTGCTAGCACGACCGCGCGAACACGCTTGAGCACTTCCTTAAATGAAGGCTTGCCACTTAAATCAACTCGTAAGGCCAGGAGATTCACAAAGAAGCCAACCATGTCTTCAGTCTCTACATGATTACGATTTGCACTATCTGTCCCGATAACAATATCTGTCTGCTCTGTATAACGATAGAAAAGGACCTGGAAAGCCGCCAGCAGGGTCATAAACAGGGTGACATTTTCCTGGTGACTCAAGGCGAGGAGGGCCCGGGAGAGATCTTCTGTAAGCGTAAAGTGGTGGATAGCCCCACGAGAAGTGGGTACAAGTGGATAGGCATAATCAGTGGGGAGTTTTATTGGACGCACACCTCCCAGTTGTCGTGTCCAATAATCTAGCTGGGCCTCCAGAGCCTCCCCCTGCAACCACTGTCGTTGCCAGAGGGCATAATCGGCATACTGTAGCGGTAAAGGGGCAAGAGGTGAGGGCCGCCCAGAAACGTAAGCCCCATAGAGGGTAATCAACTCATCGACCAGGATTTCATTAGACCAGCCATCGGTAATAATATGGTGCAAGGTAAGTTGCAAGATGTGCTCTTCACGTTCAAGTCGTATAAGATGGATACGCAACAATGGCCCACGCTCTAAATCGCAGGGACGCTGTGCCTCCAACGTGCTCAAACGCCATGCCTCGGTCTTTTTCCGCTCTGCTCTCAATCCGCACAGATCGATCAGCGGTAGACGCGGACGATCAGGGGGATGAATGCGTTGTACAGGTTGGCCCGCATATGAGGTAAAGGTGGTACGCAGGCTTTCATGTCGACGCACGAGTTCTTCCAGGCTACGCTCCAGCGCTCGAATACTGACAAAACCTAAATGCTCAGTCATTGAAACGAGATAGGCATGATTCCCAGGCTGTAATCGATCCAGGAACCAGAGTCGCTGCTGCGCAAAGGAAAGTGGTATTGCCTCAGGGCGCGCCATCGCGACAAGAGGAGGCCGTGCTAATCCTCTATTATGATCTAAAGCCTGCTTGACATGTTTTGCTACCTCTGCCACTGTTGGCGCATCAAAAAACGCGGGCACTGACAGTTCGACCTGGAAGAGGACACGTATTTGCGCAATGAGACGCACTGCAAGGAGCGAATGGCCCCCCGCCTTAAAGAAGCTGTCATAGATCCCTATCTGCGGCGCTGCCAGTAGTTTCTGCCATAGCTTGAGCAGTATTTCTTCAATTGGGCCAGGGGATTCATTTTGCATACTCGCTTCGCTTCTGGGAACCAGTTCTGGTCTGGGCAAGCGTCGATGGTCCACCTTCCCATTCGCGGTCAGCGGCAAGGCATCGATGATGATAAATTGCGCTGGTATCATATAGTCAGGAAGATATTTTCGCGCTATCTCATCCAGTTCCTCTGAGGACAGTTGGGTTCGCGCTACCACATAGCCAATCAAACGTGGGGCGGCAGGCCCGGTCTCTTGCAAACGTACCACACTATCCGCTACCTGAGGATGTTGCCTGAGTACGGCCTCGATCTCTGCTAACTCGATACGGTATCCACGCAGTTTGACCTGGGTATCAATGCGCCCCAGATATTCCAGTATTCCATCCTCGGCGCGATAGCGAGCCAGATCGCCTGTTTTGTAGAGACGTGCTCCTGGTTCGCGGCTAAAAGGGTTGGCAACAAAACGCTCTGCTGTGAGATCAGGCCGGTGAAGATATCCTCGTCCCAGGCCAATTCCTCCAATATACAGCTCTCCTGGCACCCCGATGGGTACCAATTGCATGTGTGCGTCCAGGAGATAGATCTGGGTATTAGGGAGCGGACGCCCAATGGGCACTGCGTCTGCAAGTTCCTCCCCGGCTGCGATTTCATAAATACAGCAGCCCACCACGGTCTCCGTCGGACCATATTCGTTGATCAAGCGTGTCGCAGCAGCATGCTGACGCCATACCTGTACACTGTCTGCATGCAAGGCCTCTCCTCCGATGATGAGCGCGCGTGCGGCAGTCGGAAATCTCTCCAGGGGCAGCGTTTGCGTCAGCAGATTAAGGTGTGCCGGAGTCAGCTTGAGCACGCTTAAATCCGGTTTTTGCGCTAATAGAGCGCTGAGAGCTTCAATGCCTGGCTCCTCAGGCGTCAGAATGACGCGGCGACCCACTGCCAGTGCAGGAAACAGGCTGGTGATGGTGAGATCAAAGGAGAGTGGGGAATGCATGGCTGAACCCATGCCATCAGCCACTGCGTAGTGTTTACTACTCCAATCGACATAATGTACAACCCCTTGATGGGGGATCATGACTCCCTTGGGTTGACCTGTCGAACCTGAGGTGTAGATGACGTAGGCCAGGTTGGTGGGTTGCACTGTGCGAGCAGGTTCTTCCTGAGGAGAACGCATCATCACTCTCCAGGCGCTGTCCAGGCAGATCATCTGTTCAACAGTGGGGAGCCGGGCACGCAGAGGGCTCAGCGTCAAGAGGATGGAGAGGTGCGCACTTTCGACGATCGCTGCAAGACGCAACTCAGGCGAGGCCATGTCCAGAGGTACATACGCCCCACCTGCTTTGAGAATGCCTAGCATGCCAATAATGAGTTCTATTGAGCGTGGCAGAGCAAGACCTACCAATACGTCTGGTCCAACCCCCAGATGCTGTAAATAGTGCGCGACCTGATTGGTCAAGCGATCCAACTGCGCATACGTCAATTGCTTCGCGCCACTCTCCACGGCGATGGCATCAGGCGTGCGGGCAACCTGGCGCGTAAACAGGTCGTGAAGGCAGAGATGTTCAGGATAAGCGGCCTGAGTCGCATTCCATGTTACCAGAAGTTGTTCGCGTTCCTGGATTGAGAGTAAAGGTAGCTCCGAGAGATGAGCCCGGGGAGTTTGCACAACACCGTGTAATACGTTTTCCCAGTGATTGAGCAGACGTATAATTGTGCCTTCCTCAAAGAGATCGGTGTTATATTCGAGTTTACCATAGAGCCCCTGTCTGGTCTCTGTTAATGCCAGGGTCAGATCAAACTTGCTGCTGGTACGTCCTACAGACACAAACTCAACACTTGCACTGGCCCGATTGCCTCGTTCCTGTGACATACTTTGTAGATCAAACATCACCTGGAAGAACGGCGAGCGGCTCAGATCTCGCTCAGGCTCTAGCTCTTCGACTATTTTTGTAAAAGGAATATCTTGATGTGCATAAGCCTGTAGGCAGACTTTACTCACCTGTTTCAAGAGCTGGAGGAACGTGGGATCTCCTGAAAGGTCACAGCGCATGACGAGCACGTTCGCGAAATAGCCGATTACGCCTTCGACGTCTGCTCGCATGCGGTTAGCAATTGATGTCCCCACACTGATATCCTGTTGCCCTGTATAGCGCAGCAGGAGCACCTGGAACGCCGTCAGGAGCAGCATAAAAAGTGTCACGCCCTCTTGCTGGCTCAATGTCTGCAATTGCGTTAACACGTCAACTGGCAGAAATGTAGTGCGTACGGCTCCTCGATATGTTTGCATGTCAGGGCGAGGGTGATCGGAGGGCAATTTCAGGAAAGAGATACCCGCAAGCTGTTTGCGCCAATAGTCTACTTGTGTTGCCAGCACCTCTCCCTGTAACCATTGCCGTTGCCAGAGCGCATAATCGGCATATTGAATGGGCACAGGGGCCAGAGGAGAAGGTCCTCCAACCTGGTAAGCCTGATAGAGCGTTGCCAACTCGCGGACGAAGATCGTGCCAGACCACTCATCGGTGATAATATGGTGTAACGTCACCAGAAACATATGCTCGTCTCGTTTCAGATGGAGCAGCAAGGTCCGTAGCAAAGGCCCTCGCACGAGATCGTAGGCGCATTGTGCCGCCTGCTGAGCAAGGCGTTGCGCTTCCTTATCTCTACGCGCAACTTCCAGATGAGACAGGTCAATCACCGGCAAGAGATAGTTTCCAACAGGATGAATGACCTGCACGGGTTCTCCATCTCGCTCACTAAACGTGGTGCGTAGACTTTCGTGGCGGTGGATCAATGTACGTATGCTGCGTTCCAGTGCGTGGATATCGATCTCTCCATGAATACGCAATATACTAGGGATCACGTACGCGGGATTGCCAGGCTGCAACTGATCCTGAAACCAGAGCCGCTGTTGCGCATACGAGAGAGGAAAGATATTCGTTCCCTGTCCCCGTGGTAGAAGCGGGATCTGTGAGGCTTTTGTTTGCTTTTTTTGCAGTCGCTGTAAAATTTGCCTGCGTTGTTCAGGGGTCAGTGAAGCAACGCGCTTTTTCCCGTTTTCACCCAATTATTCACCTCCATTCACTCGTTCTTTTGGCTATTTCGTCGGGGGGAGATCGTCCAGGGTCTGCATATTACCCATCGAGACATAAATTTTTCGCTGACCTTCATAGGGATTGCGAGCGTGGGCCATGAGCATATTATCCAGCAGGAGAATATCGCCTTGTCTCCAGGGGAAAGATACTTCCATCGCTTGATAAGCCTCACAAATAGCCTCCATCACAGTATCCTCGATCACCGAGCCATCTCCATAGAAGCAATTTCTGGGTAAATCCTCTTCGGCAAAAAGCATCTGTAACGCATCTCTCACTTCCGGTTCCAGGCAGGCGGGATGCCAGTGGGCAGCTTGATTCCACCAGAGCCACTCACCTGTTTGTGGATGTTGCAATACTGCCGGGCGAACCTGACGCGTCTGCAAACGGCCACGATCTTTCCATTCAAAGGCGATATCGGCTTGTTGACAATACGCCTCGACTTCCTCTCGCTTCTCGGTGCGAAAGACCTTCTGCCAGGGCAAACCCAGTCCCTCTTCATAGGTGCGCACATACATAATGCCTTTTTGGAGAAATGGCTCTCTGATGTGGGGCGCAATGTGCTCAAAGACGCGCCTATTGTCAACAATTGGTGTTTCTCCCCCTTTAGCCGCCGGTTGTCCACAGAAGAAGAAGATTTTCATTGGCCAGGCGACATTAAAGGAATTTTCGGTATGCCAGAGCAGTTTCTTGTCTGGCGCATAAAAGACGGGCGTGTAGAGATTGCCTGCACCAACATCTGCCGGGACATGTTCGCCGTTTTCGTGAAAGAGATCGGCGCAAAGTGTTAACGCAAACCGCTCAAAGTCCGCAGGCGAGAGCCCATCAAAGCCACGCAAAAGGAGTGCTCCATGTATAGATAGCTCTGTCTCAAGAAAAGACTGCTGACTCTCTGCCCAGGCGACGAGATCAAGCGCCCCAGATTGTGGCGTAATCACAAGAGGAAGATGTTCCCCCACGGCAAGATAGGTGGTCTCAACCAACGGCTCCTGCTGCAAATTCTGCTCTGGTAGTTCCATTTTTTCTTTCTCTCTTTTCTCTGAATGGATTTTCAACATACTCAATGAACAAACCTTGCCTCTGCAAAGAGCTTATTCCTGACTCTCCAACAGGCGTTCCAGTTCTTCGCTCTCCATCTGGTCAATCAACTCATCTTGTAACTGCTCAATCACAAGCGCCAATCTGGCAATCGTGGGGGTCTCAAACAGCATCTGTAGAGGTACCTCGACCGGGAAAGTTGAGCGCAGACGTACCATTAAGCGCGTCGCTAACAGCGAATTTCCCCCCAGGGCAAAGAAATTCTGCTGGATGCTGATGCGAGGGATGCCCAGAAGCTCCGTCCAGATTGCCGCGAGTTGCGCTTGCAGTTCCGTCTCTGGCGCAATATACACATCGTTCTGATCCTGCTGACCCAGATCCGGTACTGGCAACGCGTGACGGTCCACCTTGCCATTTGGTGTCAGAGGGAGGGCCTCCAGCTCAACAAGAACGGTTGGCAACATATAGTCAGGCAAACGCTTTTGCAGGTGCTGCTGTAGTTCTTGATATGTCGGTTTACTTTCCGTCCGTGCCACGACATAGGCTGCCAGGTAGGCATGCACTTCGCTTTCTTCGCGCATGACCACCACCGCATCCTGTACCCCCGGATGCTCCCGCAACACGGCGGCAATTTCATTGAGTTCGATACGGTGACCACGCAACTTTATCTGCTGGTCCATCCGGCCCAGATAGGCCAATGTGCCGTTCTCCAGCCAGCGCACGCGATCGCCTGTACGATACATTCGTCCTCCGGGCTCTTGCGTAAAGGGATCGGGCAGGAAACGTTCCGCGCTCAGATCCGGGCGCTGCCAGTATCCATAAGCTATTCCTTCGCCCGCAATATAGAGCTCGCCAACTCCTCCCGGTGGGACGAGAGAGCCGATGCTATCTAATACATAGAGCCTGGTATTCTCGATCGGGCCGCCAATGGCTACCTGCCCCTCAACGTCACGTACCTCTTCAATCGCCGACCAGATGGTTGTTTCTGTCGGGCCATACATATTCCACAGCGTCAAGCCCGCTTGTCGCAACTCCCGCGCCAACTCGCCAGATAGCGCTTCACCACCACAGAGGATTTTCAACCCGGCCTGCCCTTTCCAGTCGGCGGACAGCAGCATGCGCCAGGTGGAGGGCGTTGCCTGGACCAGCGTCGCCCCTGATGTTTCCAGCAGCGCAGCAAGCGCTGTGCCATCGGCAAGCACGGGCTGACTGGCAATATGCACCCGCGCGCCAACGGTTAATGGTAATAACAGCTCCAGCACGGCGATGTCGAACGAGAATGAGGTGACTGCCAGCACATGATCCTGCGCTTGCATCCCCGGTCGCTTGCTCATGCTGGCGAAAAAGTTGCCGACTGCGCGGTGGGGAATCATGGTACCTTTTGGCTTGCCTGTAGAACCGGAGGTATAAATGAGATAGGCAACCTGTTTCGGGCTCGTTTGCCGCATAGGCGTAGTTGGAGCACGATCAGCATGGATGGCCTCGTTGAGCCAGAGCTGTGGCGTTGCCAGTTCTGCAAAGATCGCTCCTGACCAGGGCTGGGTTAGCAACGCCGCCGCCTGGCTATCCTCAAGCATAAACACGAGGCGATCACGTGGATAAGAGGGATCAAGAGGAACATATGCCCCTCCCGCTTGCAGAATCCCCAGTATGCCTATCACCTGCTCAAGTGAGCGCTCTACACACAGCCCAATTGTCGCTCCCGCCGGAAGATTCCTGGATTGGAGGCATGTAGCCACACGTTGCGCCGCCATCAGCATATACTCATAGGTAACGCAGCTTTCTTCACACACCAGGGCTACTGCATCGGGCGTACGTACTGCCTGTCGCTCAACCAGCGTCTGGATCGGGCAATCAGGAGCATCACTGCTCTGCGTGGCATTCCATTGCACCAGCATAGTATCGCGTTCCGCAGACGTCAGTGCGGGAATATCGGCCAGCCGTTGGCGTGGCTGCCGGGCAATGGTCTCCAGCACCAGTTGCAGCTGATCCATCAGGCGCTCAATCGTCAGCGTATCAAAGCGGTTTTGCTCATAAGCGAGTTGAAGGATGAACGTATCCGTCACGGCACCTTTCAGGGTCAGTGGATAGTTGGTATACTCAACAGAGCGCTGCCCCTGGATGCTTATCTCGCTCTCTGCTTCCTCGCTCATTGGATCAAGGGGATAATTTTGGAACAGTAGCAAGCTCTCGAAAAGCGTTTGCTTGTTAGCCAGTTCACTCCATTGTTGGATAGCGACGAGCGGCGTATATTCATAGTGACGCACTTCCGCCTGTTGCTCCTGGAGTTGAGCGAGCCAGGAGACCAGCGACGATTCGTGTTCTATACGTACGCGTACTGGCAACGTATTGATGAAGAGGCCAACCATCGTTTCTATCCCGCTGAGGTCGGTTGGTCGACCTGCCACCGTTGCCCCAAAGAGCACATCTGTTTCGCCGCTATAGCGTGAGAGCAGGAGCGCCCATACGCCCTGGAGTATGGTATTCAGTGTCAGTCGGTACTGCTTGCCTATATCCTGAAGAGCAACCGTTATCTCTTGCGGTAAGATGCGCTGCGTTACTGCTACAATGCGATTGGCCTGACTGCGATTTCCATATGGTTGCCGGTCAATGGCCAGTCGCGTTGGCTCCGTAAAACCCTGTAGATAGCGCTGCCAGAACAGTTCCGCCTGTGTCATATTCTGTTGCTGCAACCAGGCAATATAATCACGGTACGGTCGCGCAGAGGGCAATGCGAGCGTTTTCCCCTGACTGAAGGCCTGATAGTAAGCCTGGACTTCGCCTATAATCAGGGCTTGCGACCAGCCATCGAGCAACAGGTGGTGCATGGCAAAATGTATTTCATACCTGTCTTCTTCCAGGCGGATCAGTGAGAGCCGTACCAGCGGTGCCACCTGTAAGTCAAAGCCGGTATGTTCCTCCTGCTGACGGAGCGCTTCTATCTGCTGGCGACGCTCCTGATCCGAGAAAGCACGCCAATCATAGATGCGCCAGGGAACGGTTACCTGTGTACAGACGACCTGTACAGGCTCGTCCAGGCCTTGCCAGATAAATGCGGTCCGCAAGATAGGATGCCGATTGACAACCTGCTGCCAGGCCCACTGCCAGGCTTCCGCATGGAAGGAGCCTTGCAGCGTCCAGTTGAGATAGACACAATAGACCGGCGATGCAGGTGCATAGAGACTGTGGAATAACAACCCCGCCTGCATCGGAGACAGCGGATAGATATCCTCGATCTGTGGCTGTACACGGTCCTGGCTGGATAGGACAAGCTGCCGGGTCAGGGTATCGAGTTGCAGTTGATTGAGGGCAGCCAGCGGAAAATCGGAGGGGGTATGCTCCGATACGTCACGAGCCTGGCAATGGGCAATCAGCGTTTGCAGGTTCGCAATGAACGACTGTGCGAGCTGCTGAATTGTCTCGCGTCGATGAATATGTCGGCTATACCGCCAGGCAACACGCAACGTCCCACCCACAATCTGTCCTGTAATATCGAGCAGGTGGCTGCGTGGCTCTTGCTCACTATGCAGTGATCCTGCCGAAATAGGTGCTGGAAGGAACATGGTATGCTCATACGCTGTGGCTTCCATTTGCCCGAAATTGTTAAAGAGCACCTGCGCCCGAGGAATATTGGCGTCGTCTACGTGGTAAGCAGGATCGTTGCTCAGGTAACGCCGCAGCCCATAACTGAAACCCCGGTGGGGGATCTGACGCATCTGCTCTTTGACTGCTTTGAGGGCCGTTCCCGGCTCCATTTGCGGCTCAATCTCGAGTAGTAGCGGGTAGATAGTAGTGAACCACCCGACGGTACGCGAAAGATCTATCGTCTCGTCCGCGATCTCTTCTCGACCATGCCCTTCCAGATCGAGTAGCAAACGCGATTGCCCTGTCCAGAGCGCAAATGCCTGCACTAACGCCGTTAATAATACTTCATTGATCTGGGTATGGTAGACCGGAGGCACATCCCGCAAAAGCGCTTGCGTCTGCTCGGCAGACAGCGAAACACTGATCACCTCACTGCTCACTATCGTATTGATGCCACCAGGCAGATCTTCAGGCAGAGGCGGGACCGTGCGACGGCGCGGCGCGAGCCAGTAATCAGAGGTGTTCTGGATGGCTGGTGTTTGCGCATAGTGATGCAATTGTTGGGCCCATTGCTGCCAGGATGTCGTCTTATCTTCTAAATGCAGAGGGATTTGCTGAGCCTGTTGCCTGCATAGGGTTTCCAGATCTTCCGCCAGGATGCGCCAGGAAACACTATCCACGGCCAGATGGTGAATCAGTAAAAACAGGTGATCCGCAGACTCTCCCCCACAGACAAAGAAGAGGGCGCGCAGGAGTTGACCGGAAGCCAGATCGATGCTGGTCTGCGCTTCTTCGATCAATGTTGCCATTGTCTCCCGTTGCGTGGCAGCAGGGAGCGCTGCAAGATCAATGTAGTAGAAGAAAGGATGGCTCGGTGGGCCTGCCAGTTCTGCCTGCCAGTTCTCCGCCTCGACATTATGGACAAAGCGCAGGCGTAAGGCATCGTGATGAAGCAGCAGGTGTCGCAGTGCCTGCTCCACCCAGGTCGGGAGCAGCGCTTGTTGCGTTTGCAGCACGAGCCCCTGATGAAAGTGGTGAGGGACAGGGAGGTGACGGTCAAAGAACCAGTGCTGGATCGGGGTGAGAGGAACCGGCCCGGTGACCAGGCTCTGCTGTGCCTGCGAGACGCCTGCGGGCGTGACGACGGTTGCTAACTGGGCTATCGACTGGTATTGAAATATGTGCCTGGGGGTTATGTGCAAGCCAGCTTGCTTAGCGCGCCTGACCACCTGAATACTTAAAATGGAGTCGCCACCCATAGCAAAGAAATTGTCGTGAATCCCTACCTGTTCCACGCCCAGCACTTGCGACCAGACTGTGGTCAGGACCGTTTCCAGTCGCGTGCGGGGCGCGACAAACGCTGTCTCGCTGTTCTCTCTGCTACGCTCAGGGTCTGGGAGCGCGCGCCGATCGACCTTCCCATTTGCGTTCAGAGGAAGAACATCCAGCGGCACAAAGAATGCGGGTATCATATAGGCAGGCAATTTTTCGCGGAGGAACTCACGCATCGCTTGAACTGAATGCTTCTCTGTTGCTACCACATAGGCAGCGAGATATCTGGCACCGC
Source organism: Ktedonobacteraceae bacterium (assembly GCA_035493895.1). Classification (GTDB taxonomy): domain Bacteria; phylum Chloroflexota; class Ktedonobacteria; order Ktedonobacterales; family Ktedonobacteraceae; genus DATJHM01. The sequence goes on along the minus strand of DATJHM010000139.1, from coordinate 17,913 downwards.
TGCGATCTCCTCGCAGATCTTCACGCGCCAGGACCACTGCATCGAGCACTGCCGGATGACTCCTTATCGCCGCCTCAATCTCTCCCAGCTCGATGCGATACCCCCTGATCTTCACCTGTCGATCCACGCGCCCCACATACTCGATACTCCCATCAGGCAAAAAGCGTGCCAGATCGCCCGTCCGATAGAGCCTCGCTCCTGGTCGCAGACTCCATGGATCTGGCACAAACCGCTCTGCTGTCAGGGCAGGCTGTCGCCAATACCCCCGTGCCAGCCCATCACCACCAAGATACAGCTCGCCCGCGACCCCGATGGGGACTGGATGGAGAGATTGATCCAGAATATAGCACGTCGTATTCGACAACGGGGTCCCTATCGGTAGCGTTACCGCATGCTTTGCCACCTGATGGATAGGATACCAGGTGGCAAATGTCGTACTCTCAGTCGGACCATAGACGTGCAACAAACGTTGAGGCGCTCCATGCTTTAGCACGGTGGCCACCCATTGCACATCTACAGCCTCCCCTCCAAAAAGTAACTGTTTCATATGCGCAAAGGCATGTGGCACTGCTTGCGCCAGCTGATTGAACAAAGCGGTCGTCAAAAAGAGCGTCGTAATCCTCTGCTGATATAAAAGCCGGGTAAAGGGATGTGGGTCTAGCACTTCCTCGCGAGCGATAATGACCAGACGTCCCCCATGTAACAACGCCCCCCAGATCTCGAAAGTGGCTGCATCAAACGCTGCATCGGCTGCCCAGCCCACACAATCCTGTGTGCCCAACGCGATATAGTTGCTATTGAACAGCAGGCGGACCACGGCCATATGCGGAATCGCAATCCCCTTTGGCTGGCCCGTCGAGCCAGAGGTATACATAATATAGGCCAGTTGTGCAGGAGACCTTCCACTGCCGGGCGCTGGCAATGGGATGGAAGCGCTCTGTTCATCAGCGCAGTGATCAAGACAAAGAATATGGATATGCTGTTCAGGCAGATGCGCAGCCAGGGCTGATCGAGAGACCACAAATTGCGCCCCGGTGTCAGCCAATATGAAGGCCAGTCGCTCCGCTGGATAGGACGGGTCCAGCGGCACATACGCCCCCTCTGCTTTGAGAATAGCGAGAAACGTGATCAGCTGATCGCACGAGCGCTCAAGATAGACCCCAACTGGACTATCGATAGTGACACCGGCGGCATGTAAGGAGTGCATCAGTTGCGTAGAACGTTCATCCAGGACCGCATAGGTAATCTGCTCGTCTTCAAAGACCACGGCGACCGCGTCGGGTGTTTGGGCTGCCTGCAACGCAAAGAGCTGATGGATGCACATCGCTTGTGGATACGCTCGTTGTGTGGCGTTCCACTGGCTCAGGATCCGATCTTGTTCCTCGCCAGACAGCAATGGCAGCTCACCAATCGGCAGGTGCGGACTGCTCAACACTCCTTCTAGTAGATTTTGCCAATGCGAGAGCATGCGACCAATCGTTTCGCTCTCAAAGAGAGCGGTGCTGTACTCCAGCGAGCAAGAGAGCCCTTGCGGCGTCTCCGCGATGGCTAGCGTCAGATCAAATTTACTGGTGATGCTCTCGGCGTTGAGCGGGCGTAACTGGACCCCGGCTACTTCGGTCTGCTCCGCTTGCGGCGCGTTTTGCAGCACGAACATGACCTGAAAGAGCGGGGTGCGGCTCAGATCGCGCTCTGGTTGTAGTGCTTCGACTACCTGCTCGAAGGGGACATCCTGATGGGCATAGGCTTCCAGACACACCTCGCGCACCCGCTGTAATACCTCGACAAAGCTCGGATTGCCCGCGAGATCCGTGCGCAAGACCAGCGTATTGACAAAGAAGCCGATCACCTCTTCGATCTCGGCGTGCCGACGATTGGCAATCGGGGTGCCCACACTGATATCACGCTGCCCGCTGTAGCGGAGCAGCAAGATCTGGAAGCTCGCCAGCAGCGTCATAAACAGCGTCACATGCTGCTGCTGGCTCAACGTACGCAACCTCTCTGTCAGCTCTGGTGGTATCTGCCACTCCTGTGTTGCCCCTTGATAGCTCTGCACGGCTGGACGGGGATGATCGGTGGGCAGAGCCAACGGCTCGTTGCCTGCCAGTTGCTGGTGCCAGTAGTCCAGTTGGATCTCTAACACCTGCCCTTGCAACCATTGCCGTTGCCAGAGCGCATAGTCAGCGTATTGAATGGAGAGAGAGGCGAGAGGAGAGGGCTCTCCTGCACAATAGGCCCGGTAGAGGCTTGTCAGTTCACGTACGAACACACTATTGGACCAGCCATCGGTGATAATGTGGTGCAAGGTCAGCAAGAGCACATGCTCTTCTGGCTCCAGGCGCACCAGGGAGATACGCAAGAGAGGCCCGCGTATCAGGTCACAGGCGCGTTGGGCTTCCTGGCGGATCAGGTGACGCGCTTGCTCTATGCGTCGTTCCTGGGGCAACCCTTGCAGGTCAATCACCGGTAAGTGAACGCTTGCTGCTGGCTGGATGATTTGTGCGGGCTCTCCTGTGCCCTGGTCAGCAAAGGTCGTGCGTAAGCTCTCATGGCGCGCGATCAGGCTATCCACACTACGCCTCAATGCCTGTACCATAACCGTGCCCTGGATGTGCAGGGCTGAGGGGAGCAGATAGGCCGTACTGTCCGGCTCCAATTGCTCCAGAAACCAGAGACGCTGCTGGGCATAGGAGAGGGGAATGGCTTCCGGGCGTGCGCTGGCCTGTAACGGCGGGGGGAGCGCAATCCCGGCTCCCTGGCGCAGAATCTGCTCAATCTGTGATGCTAATTCAGCAATCGTGGGAGTCTCGAAGAGCATCTGGATGGAGAGTTCCACCTGAAACAGCGCTCGCAAGCGCGCAATGACTCGCGTCGCCAGCAAGGAATGGCCTCCCAGCGCAAAGAAGTTGTCATTCACCCCAATCGCTGAGACCGACAGCAAGTCCTTCCACATCAGCAGCAGCAGCTCCTCGACCACACTGCGAGGCTCTCCCTGCGAGGTTGCTGCATTTTCTTGTGTCAATGCCAGCGGAAGCAATTGCTGCCGATCCAATTTCCCGTTTGGGGTGAGAGGCAGGGCTTTCAGCATCACAAAACCAGTTGGTATCATATAGTCGGGGAATTTTTTCTTGAGCTCTTCGCGTAATGTTTGCGCTGTCAGTCCTACGCTTGTGCGTGCTGCCACATACCCTACCAGTTGAGGAGCCCCCGGCTCATGCTCCTGGAACTGCACGGTGCAGTCCCATACCAGAGGATGCTGGCGTAGTGCGTTTTCAATCTCTCCCAATTCAATGCGATAGCCACGAAGTTTTACCTGCCCATCGTTTCTTCCCACAAAGACAAGCTTCCCATCCTCCCCATAATACACAAAATCGCCTGTGCGATAGATGCGTTCCCCTGCGCGTTGACTATATGGGTTGGGGACAAAATGTTGTGCGGTCTGCGCAGCCTGTTGTTGATAGCCCAGCGCGACACCTGCGCCACCGATATAGAGTTCTCCCACCATGCCCGCAGGCAGCAGTTGCATCTGTTGATCCAGCACATAGAGCTGCGTATTGGCTATCGGGCGTCCTAAGGGCACATTGGACATCTGCGTGGTAGGTGCCCGGAGAGGCTCCAACTGGTTGACCAGAACTCCAATGGCAGTCTCAGTCGGGCCATAGTGATTGTAGATCTGACATCGCCCCCCTATCTGCTGTACGCGCTCGACTAATTGTGGCGATAAAGCTTCCCCCCCCAGCACCAGCGCTCGTCGTGGCAGTAACACTCGGGCATGCTCGCTCTCCAACAAAGCTGAAAGGTGCGAGGGTACAATCTTGAGCACATCAATGGGATGTTGCTCTGCCCACCTCGCCATGGCCTCTCCCGAGGTGACGCGCTCATAATCGAGCACCTGTACGCACCCTCCCGATGCCAGCGCACAGAAGATCGCCGTGTTGCCCAGATCGGCAGCTAGCGTCGAAACCGTCGCATAGTGCCAGCCCGGTTCTGCTTTCAGTTGCTCACAGAGCGCCAGCGTATAGTTGACCACGCTGCTCTGCCGTATCATAACCCCTTTGGGGAGGCCAGTTGAGCCAGATGTGTAGATGATATAGGCGAGATCCTCTCCCTCGTTCCTGGTGGGCTGATTCTCGCAGGAGGCCTGAGCAAGCTCTGCGCTCAGCGTCTCCAGACAGAGTGAGCTTCCCTTCCATTCTGGCAATGGTGGACAGACCATTTCTTGCGTCAGGAGCAAGGTGACCTGACTCTCCTGCAACTGATGGGTCAGCCTCTGCGGAGGATTGCCTGCATCCAGAGGGAGATAGGCCCCACCAGCTTTGAGGATAGCAAGTAACCCTACGAGCATAGATGCCTGGCGAGGGAGGCAGAGACCTACCACGACACCAGGACCAACCCCACGCTGTCGCAGCACCCGGGCCAGTTGATTGGCCTGCTCATTTAGCTGCCGATAGGTCAACTGTATCTGCCCATCAATGACTGCTAAATAATCTGGCCGCATCTGAGCCTGCCGCTCAAAAAGCTGATGTAATCTGCGTGAAGGAACAGGCTGAGGAGGAGCAGAACCCAGGCTGAGGAGCGATTCCTGTACATCCGGCGCTAGCAGCGCTAATGTATTGACTGATGCTTGAGGCTGTGCGCTCCCACTTTGTAAAAGCGTTTGAAAGACTGAAGCCAATTTCTCGACCGAATGTGCTGATATTCTGGCTACATCAAACTGGAAACGCAGTTGTACCTGTTCCCCAATCTGGGCAACGCTCAACTTCAGAAAGGTTTTTTCCGTGGTGCATTCACTCTTGAAGAGAGAAAAATCGACGTGGGTACTGGCAACTACCTGCGGCCACTTTACATATTCAAAGCCAAGGGGGAAAAAGTGCGGAAGAGAAGCAGCATTGAGAGCGGGATCTTCCCATGAAAAATAGAATTGCCATTTCTCCGCTTCTAAAAGAGACGTATTGGTCGCTCTGACCACTTGCGCAAAAGGCGTGTCTCGTCCAGGCTGTATTTCAAGGGGGACAACCCGTGCCAGAGGCCCCAGGGCGCTAGAAAGCTCGTCTGTCAATCCCTCATAATTGCGACCATTGCAGGTAACCCCCAGCAATGATGTTTGCATTCCATTCAAGCGCCAGAGAACAATTTCCCAACAGGCCAGAAACCACGCTTCTAGCGAGCTAGCAGATTGCTGCGTCTGTTGCCTGATCTGACGAATAAGTTCATGCTCAAGGACGACAGTATGGGTATGCAGGGTAAATGCGCTCCCTTCTTCCCTGGTACCAGCAGTCAGGAGAGATTGTTGTTGCATAAAAGGTAAGCGGATGGTCTCAAGCTGAGAAAGATTGATCTTGTGCCAGTACGCACGTAATGGTTCTGCTTCGTCCGCTAACTGCAACTGTTCTTGCCAATCTGCGACTTCAGCGTATTGCAATGGTTCCTCATCCCACTCTGATCTGTTAAGAGGGGCATCATAGAGCTGACCCAGTTCACTGACCATGCGTATAAGTGTGTATTCATCGGTACAAAGAGCAGGCAGACAGAGCAAGAAAAGATGTTTTTCCGAGGAGAAGGAGAGCAATGCTACGGCCAGGAGAGGATGGGCCTCCATATCAGTGATCGTTTTTTGCAAGCTCGCCATGTATTCGTCAAGATAGGCGCTCGGGTCTAACAGGGCGAGATGTGTGACATCAATCACCGGACAGTGGATCTCCATCTGGTCTGTCACAGCTTGTACAGGGATCTCCATACCAGGCATATGGTGAAATGCCGTGCGCAGAATGTCATGACGGGACACAAGACGTTGCAATGCCTGTAAGAGCGACGCTACATCCAGATCTCCATGGAGCCATATCGCGCATTGTGTATACTGAGCCTGGCCTTCCCCTTGCAGCATCCATAAGCGTTTTTGCTGTAGTGATAGCGGGTAACCCTTTAAGCTGCTTTTTTGCATTTTCAACCTCTAAATTTCAACATCTCTAAATTTCAACCTCTAAATAGAAAAATATCTGCTTACCTGCAAAATATACATTGCCTTTTCCTACTCTGTTTGTTTGGAAGGATGCTGAGAGAGGTCAATCGCCTGCTTTCTTCTTTGCCTCCAATGCTCTTTCCCTATCTGCTGGTAAAGTGCTCCCTCCCGGCCTGCGCGTTCCCTTTCTTCCGCAGCATTTGATAGGTCCAGCGATAGTATCGCAGCCTCCGGTGTTGCCACCGCACGTTTTGCCAGGCATTCAAAACGTGCTAAGAGCTGTGTGATTGTCTCCGCGCGAAATAACTCCTTCCGATAGACTGCCTGAAGCCAGAGCCCGTGTTTATTCTCAGTGGCAAACATCGCCAGATCAAATCTCGCTGCTGTCTGCTGAGCTGGCGAAGGTCGCAAGCGGATACCCGCTATCTCTTCCTTTTCTTCCTGTGGCATGTTCTGTAGCACAAAGATCGCCTGCACCAGCGAATCCTGATGCCCTTGCCTTTCGGCTTGCACCTGCTCGACAACCATCTCAAATGGTAGCGCTTGATGGCTATAAGCTCCCAGCATCATCGCCCGTACCTGTTGTGCGACCTGGTGAAAGGTCGGATTTCCTTGCAGGTCTGTACGCAAGGCTAAAAGATTGACAAAAAAGCCGATCAGTCCCTCTGTTTCCACTTGCGTGCGATTGGCGACATCGGTTCCCACGACGATGTCCGTCTGTCCACTGAGTCGCGACAGCAAGATCTGGAAAAGGCTCAAGAGCACCATGAACAGCGTCACGCCTTCCCTGCGGCTGAGATGCGCCAGATCACGCGTCAACTCAGCGGAGAAGCGCAAGGTGGCGGTCGCGCCACTATGGCTCTTCAGCGTCGTTCGGGGGGTATCGAGGGGCAGTTTCAGCGGTTGTGCTCGCCAGAGTTGCTTTTTCCAATAGTCCAGATGCTGCTGTAGCGCCTCACCCTGCAACCATTGGCGCTGCCAGAGGGCATAATCGGCATATTGAACGGGCAAAGGGGCCAGAGGGGAAGGTCTTCCTGCACAATAGGCTTGATAGAGGCTCGTCAGTTCACGGATGAACACGCCATCGGACCAGCCATCGGTGATGATATGATGGAACGTGACCAGGAATACGTGCTCGTCTCGTTTCAGGCGGAGCAGCGAAGTGCGCAGCAAGGGTCCCTGTACCAGATCACAGGGACGCTCTGACTCCTGGTCAATGAGTCGTTGCTTCTCCTCCACCTGTTGTGCCTGCGCAAGTCCCTGTAGATCAATTATCGGGAGGTGAGAGCGACCAGCAGGCTGGATCACCTGTACCGGCTCTCCTCCAATATCAGCAAAGGTGGTGCGCAGGCTCTCATGACGAAGGATCAGGGTCTGCATGCTGCGTTCCAATGCATGAGTATCAATCGCTCCGCTGATGGAGAGTGCTGCGGGGACCAGATAGACAGCCCTGCCAGGCTCTAATTGCTCCAGGAACCAGAGCCGCTGTTGGGCATAGGAGAGCGGCAGTGTTTCGGGACGTTCTCCGGCGACCAGAGGGGGCAAGACTGTTCCTTCACCTCGACGTAACGCCTGCTCCACCTGCTGTGCGAAGCCAGCTATCGTGGGCGCTTCAAAAATTGCGCGCAGGGGAAGCTCTATCCCGAGCACAGTTCGCAGGCGTGATGTCACCTGCGTTGCCAGTAATGAATGTCCACCAAACTCGAAGAAGTTGCTGCCACGATCGAGCTGATTGTGCTCTCCCAGCACCTCGCTCCAGACCGAAGCTACTATTTCCTCTATCGGGCTATAAACGTTGTCATAGCTGCTGTCGGCTTTCGTTTGAATGATCGTCTGAGGCGGATAAACAACGGGAATCTGCTCACCTGGAATCAAACTGTTGAGCGTTGCAAGGGGCACATCGCGACCCGCTGCCACAGTGCTCAGAACCAATCGGAAATGCTCCAATATGTGTTCAATAGAGGCGTGTTCTAAACGAAATGTATCATAAACGCAGCTGATGTCTAATTGAGCTTCTCCTGCCACCATCAGCGTCACCATATATTTGGTTTGCGCTCCCTGGGCAGTGCTATCAACAATGGAGATGCCAACGTTTCCAGGGGCGGCTGAGGCCGTCGGGTAGTTTTCCACAACTAATATGCTCTCATACAAGAGGGACGTTCCAGGCATATCGCTCCACTGATGTATCTGGCCTGCTGAGCTGTATTCAAACGTACACATCTCTATATTCTGGCGTTGCAACGTCTCCAACCATGACCACAGAGAGAGATTATCTTGTAGTTGGATACGCAGTGGCAGCGTATTCATGTACAATCCGACCATCGTCTCGATGTCTATCACGTCAGCCGAACGCCCGGAGACCGTGACGCCAAAGACCACATCTGCCGTTCCACTATAGCGACACAATAGGATTGCCCATACCCCTTGTAGAATGGTACTGAGCGTCATATGGTGGCGACGGGCAAGCATTTGTAAGGCCGCTGTCTCACTTGCTGGTAGTAGATGTGCTGACATTGTCCGATAGCGCTCTTGTGCCATACCAGCAGCACTGTCCTGCGCAACTCTTCCAGGCATCGTGGGCTGCGTAAAGCCGCGTAGCGTGTTGCGCCAGAACTGTTCAGCCTGAGAAACATCCTGCGCTCTCAGCCAGCGAATATAATCGCTATAGGGGCGGCTGGGCTTCAGATGAAAAGCTTGTCCCTGACTCAAGGCTGTATAGTAGGAAACAATCTCGCTCAGCAGGATCTGGAAAGACCAACCATCCATTAAAATGTGATGGAATGTCCAGATAAGACAGGAGGTTTGTTCATCGATTTGCAATAGCGTCAGGCGCATCAGTGGGGGCCGAGATAGCTCAAACCCGCGCGCACGCTCTTCCCTGAAGTAGTCTTTGATGCGTACGCGTTGTTCCTCAGGGGATAGCCCTCGTAAATCCTGGTATTTGGGAGCCACATGGATCTGGCGAAGCGTGACCTGGAGTGGCTCAGCATGCTCCTTCCAGAGAAAACCGGTGCGCAAGATGGAATGGCGATCTATCCCCCATTGCCAGGCACGTTCAAAAGCAGTGATCTCCAATTTGCCTACCAGGGTGTACATGGATTGCTCGATATGTATCCCGGACCCGGGCGCGCGAATAGTTTCATAGAGCATGCCTTGCTGCACAGGAACAAGAGGATTGATATCTTCAATGTTTTTTCTATTCATCATTATCCATCTCCATAGCATTCTCCATTTCCAGTACGATCTGATCCAGTTGCTCCTGGCTGAGGTCTACGTTGGCAAACGCTGCTGGCGTGTAGGTTCCAGCATCGGGCTCCTGGCTCTGCGCAATGATCGCCCGCAATGCCTCCATGAAGGCCTGCATCAGACGCTCAATGGTCGAACGCTGATGGAGCTGGTCGCAGTAGCTCCAGGTCACCTGAAAGCGCTTTGCGCTGACTTGAGCCGTAATGTCCAGCAGATGGGTGCGCCTTCCCCTGGCACTCTGCGCGGGTCCTGCTGAGAAAGGGGATGGTCCTGCTAGCAACGAGGAGAACTGCTCCTCATGGAATTGTCCCAGATAGTTAAAGGAGATTTCCGGCTCCGCTAATGGCGAGGAACTAAGCTGCCTGGCCCTGGGGTCCGTGCTCAGATAGCGCAGGAGCCCATAGCCAATGCCATGCCGGGGGATGGCGCGCACCTGCGCTTTTACGGCGGCGATCGTTTCCGGCACGCTCGAGGTCTGCCCAGGCTCCAGACACACCGGGAACACGGTGGTAAACCAGCCGACTGTCCGCGAGAGATCCACATCGGCAAAGAGCGCTTCTCTTCCATGCCCTTCCAGTTCCAGCAGGATGCTCGAGGAACCTATCCAGGGTGCCAACGCCTGGGCTACTGCGGTCAGCAGGATCTCGTTGATCTGGGTCTGGTAGACGGAAGGGACCTGCTCTAAGAGCAGGCTGGTCTCCTGCACTGTGAGTTCGGCGTGGCAGGCACGCGTCGTGGCCACGGTATTGACCTGCTTGCTCAAGGGGATATCGAGCGGCAGGTGAGGCACCTGGGCTCGCTGGCTCGTCAACCAGTAGCCCTGCTCTGCCTCGATCTCGCTGGAGTTGGCATAGGCCACCAGGCGTTCGGCCCAGTCCTTGAAAGAACTCGTCTTGGCGGGCAGGTGAATGGGCAGCCCGCTCGCCCGTTGTTGGTAGGCCTGTTGCAAGTCTTCAAGCAAGATGCGCCAGGAGACCCCATCGACGGCGAGATGATGGATCACCATCAGCAAGAGCTGTGGGCGAGCGGGTTCCCGCGTAAAGACGAGCACTCGCGCCAGGGGGCCGTTGACCAGATCCAGGCTGGTCTGGGTCTGCGCTGCCAGTTGCCTCACCTGTATCTCCTCTTGTTCGCTGGTTAGCTGAGAGAGGTCAATGCAAGCGAAAGGCGTGGGTTCCTCGGCGGGAGCAAACAACTGGTGCCAGCCTTCTGCATCCACGCGAAAACGCAGGCGCAAGGCATCGTGCTGAGCGAGCCACGCGGCGACTGCCTCCTCCAACCATCCGGTTTGCAGAGGGGTTGCCACCTCCAGGAACAGGGTTTGGTTCCAATGCTGCGGCTCGGCCATCTCCTGCTCAAAAAACCAGTGCTGGATCGGCGTGAGCGGGGCGTCCCCGAGGACCAGACCTTGCTCTGCCTGTACCAGCTCGCCATCGTCGATGACGGCACTCAACTCGGCAATGGTCTGATGCTGAAAGAGCTGTTTGAGGGTCAGGGGCAGGTGTTTTTGCCTGGCTCGTGCGATAATCTGAATGCCCAGGATCGAGTCTCCCCCACGCTCAAAGAAGTTCTCGTGCAGGCCAATGTGCTGGGTATGCAGCACCTGCGCCCAGATCTCCGCGAGCGTTTGCTCGATGGGCGTCCGTGGGGCCTGGAAAGGTTCGCTGTCTTGAGCCGACTCCCAACTGGGAGAGGGCAACGCGCGTCGATCGACTTTGCCATGCGCGGTGAGGGGGAAGGTCGGCAGGAAAACATACGCCGCTGGCAGCAGATAGGCAGGCAGGCGCTCTTGCAGATAGAAGCGCAGATCATGGCTGGTGAGCGGCTGTTCGGTCCGGGTGACCACATAGGCCACGAGCTGTCTGCTCCCCGGCCAATCTTCCCGGGCCAGCACCATCGCCTCGCGGATGGCTGGATGCGTTGCCAGCACGGCTTCGATCTCCCCCGGTTCGATGCGATAGCCACGGATCTTGACCTGCTCGTCGAGCCGCCCCGCAAAGACAAGCTCTCCACCGGGCAGATACGTGGCCAGATCCCCGGTCCGATAGAGGCGCGCGCCTGGTTCTGAGCCAAAGGGATCGGGGAGAAAGCGTTCCGCTGTCAGATCAGGACTCCCCAGATACCCACGAGCAATGCCCGCGCCTCCGATGAAGATCTCGCCCCGCACACCCACCGGGACCGGGCGCAGCCAACGATCGAGCAGGTAGACCTGCGTGTTGGCGATAGGCCGCCCGATGGGGAGGAGATGTGGCTGGTGGCTGAGCGCTTTCTGGGGATCAAAGAGCGTCGCAATCACGGTCGCTTCGGTGGGGCCATAGGTATTGAGCCAACGGAGATGGGAGCCACTCAAGCGTGTCCAGTGCTGGTAGAGTTCGGGCGAGGCTTTCTCACCCCCAACAATAAGCAGTCGTAGTGTCTCAGAAAGCCTGACCGGTTCCTGTATCAGGCTAGCAACCAGCGTATGCCAATAGGCGGTGGGCAGATCCAGAACAGTGATCTGCCAGCGGTCGATGGCCTGCAAGAACGCAGTAGCTGGGGCCAGCATCTCCTCTGTACGCAGGACGAGTGTGCCTCCACATAGGAGAATGGGGAAGATCTCTTCCACGGCGATATCAAAGCTCAAGGAGGAGAATTGCAAGACCCGATCGTGCTCGGAGAGCGCATAGTGCTCGATGGCACTCAGCGCATGATTGAGCAATCCGGCATGTTGGAGGACTACTCCTTTGGGCTGGCCCGTCGAGCCGGAGGTATAGATCACATAGGCCGCCTGTTCTGGAAAGACCCCGGGCAAGGCCAGCTCTGTCACAGGCTCTTGCCAGAGAGTGTCAGCCGAATCTAAGCAGAGCATTGGTCTCTGTAGAGGCGTGATCACCTGCTGGAGCGAGGTCTGGGTCAGGATAACGAGGGGGTTCACCTCCTGCAAGAGCATAGAGAGACGGTCGATCGGCGTGGACACATCAAATGGCACATAGGCTCCCCCTGCCTTGAGTACTCCGAATATCGCGATTACCATCTCGATTGTGCGCTCCAGGAAGAGCGCAACCAACCCATCAGGGCTCAGGCCCTGTGTTTGTAGGAAGTGAGCCAGTTGATTAGCCCTCCGATCGAGTTCAGCGTAGGTCAGGGTCTGCTCTTCAAAGACCAGGGCGACGGCATCGGGAGTGCGTTGCGCCTGCTGTTCAAAGCGCTGATGGACACACAGATCGCGAGGATAGGCGGTCTGAGTTGCGTTCCAGTGCGTCAGCAAATGGGCCAGTTCTTGCTCAGAAAGCCACGGCACCTGGGAGATGGGCAGATGGGGCTCATGCAGCAGGGCTTCCATCAGGGTCTGCCAGTGCCCCAGCAGACGCGTAATCGTTGCCGCCTCAAAGAGATCAGTGCTGTACTCCAGGGCGCCGTACAATCCGCGTGGCGTTTCTGCGATTGTGAAGGTCAGATCAAACTGACTGGTGTGGTTCTCGACGCTCAGCGCACGCATCTGCACTCCGGCCACCTCTGCTGGCTCCTCCTGTGGCACATTTTGCAGGGCAAACATGACCTGGAAGAGGGGCGAGCGGCTCAGGTCGCGCTCAGGTTCCAGGGCCTCCACGACCTGCTCGAAAGGCACATCCTGGTGAGCATAGGCCCCCAGACAGACCTCGCGTATCCGCTGGAGCACCTCGACAAAGCTGGGATCGCCAGAGAGATCGCTACGCAGCACGAGCGTATTGACAAAGAAGCCGATGAGCCCTTCGATTTCAGCCTGCTGCCGGTTGGCAATGGGGGTGCCGACGCTAATATCGTGTTGTCCGCTGTAGTGTTGCAAAAGCACCTGGAAGCTGGCGAGCAGGGTCATAAAGAGCGTGACATGCTGCTGCTGGCTCAACGCACGCAACGCCTCGGTGAGAGCCGCAGGCACCTGCCACTCCTGACTCGCGCCCCGATAGGTCTGCACGGCGGGACGCGGATGGTCAGTGGGCAGCTCCAATGGCGCGCTGCCTGCCAGCTGCTGACGCCAGTAGTTCAGTTGCGCCTCTAACACCGCTCCTTGTAGCCACTGTCGCTGCCAGAGCGCATAATCGGCATATTGCACCTTCAGGGGGGCCAATGGCGAGGGCTCCCCTGTCGCATATGCCCGGTACAGCGTGCTCAGTTCGCGCTGCATGATCTCCCCAGACCAGCCATCGGTGATGATATGATGCAGTGTCAGCAAGAGGGCGTGTTCCTCTGGCCCGTATCGCAGGAGCACGCAGCGTAGCAATGGGCCATAAACGAGATCAGAGGGCTGCTGTGCCTCCTGACTGGCCAGGCGACGTGCCTCCTTCTCGCGTCGGACTGGCTCCAGCCCTTGCAGATCAATCAGGGGTAGGGAAACATGCCCGGTCGGATGGATCACCTGCACTGGTTCCCCCACGCTGTGATCAACAAAGGTGGTGCGCAGACTCTCATGGCGCTGGAGTAGCTCCTGTAGGCTGCGTTGCAGGGCGTGGATATGCATCTCCCCCTTGATATGGAATGCGGCAGGCACCAGGTAGGCCGTACTGCCGGGTTCCAACTGGTCCAGGAACCAGAGCCGCTGTTGGGCATACGAGAGGGGCAGGACTTCAGGACGGGTTCCTCCTGTCAGGGGGGGCGCGACCATCCCGTCGTTTCGACGCAAGGCTTGCTCCACGCGCCGGGCGAACTCTGCCACGGTGGGAGCTTCAAAGACGGTCCGTAAGGGGATCTCCACGGCATACAGACTTCTGACCTGTGCCACCAGTTGTGTCGCCAGAAGGGAGTGGCCTCCCAGTTCAAAGAAGTTCTCTGCCAGCCCGATCTGCTGACGGTCTAAGAGCTGGCACCACAGTCCCCGTAGCAGTTCCTCCAGCGGCGTTCTGGCCTCCTGGAACCGACTGCTATCTGTGTCTTGTATCGCCTCCGGGGCGGGTAGCGCGCGCCGATCGACTTTCCCATTAGGCGTGAGTGGCAAGGCCTCGAGCATCACCAAGGCCGAAGGGAGCATATGGACGGGCAAGCGTTCTTGCAGGTAGGCGCGCACGGTCAGGCTGCTTAGTGGCTGTTCCGGGTGTGCGACCAGATAGGCCACCAGGCGCTTCTCACCCTCACGCTCTTCTCGCACCACCACCACTTCCTCCCGTACACCTGGATGTGTGCGCAGGACAGCTTCGATCTCTCCTAGTTCGATGCGGACCCCATGGATTTTTACTTGCTGGTCGACACGTCCCACAAACGCGATCTCGCCCGAAGGCACTGTGCGTGCCAGGTCCCCGGTGCGATAGAGGCGGGCCCCGGGCTGTTCGCTGAATGGATGGGGCACAAAACGCTCGGCTGTCAGGGTCGGTCGTTGGACATACCCCCGCGCGACCCCACTTCCCCCGATATAGAGCTCCCCAACAACTCCAGGCGGCACGGGCTGGAGTGACGCATCTAAAAGATAGGTCTCACAATGTGCATTGGGCCGTCCAATCAGCGGAGCCTGCTCTGACACATCGGTGCATTCCTGGTAGGTCGCATGGATCGTCGTTTCTGTTGGACCATAGGTGTTGAAGAACCTGCGGCCCGCTGACCAGCGTTGCGCCAGGGCGGCCGGGCACCGTTCTCCTCCCACCAGCAGCGTTTGCAGGATCGGATAGGTGGCCGGGGGCACCGTTGCGAGCACCGAAGGGGTCAAAACTGCTGCGGTGATGGCTTGTTGCTGCAAAAGCTGGGCCAGCGCTTCGCCCACCTGCGTCTCTTGCCTCCCCAGACACAGCGTTGCCCCACTGACCAGCGCCATGCCCATCTCCCAGAGCGCATTGTCAAAGCTGATCGAGGCTTGCTGCAAGAGCCTGGTCTGTGGCCCCAGCCCAAAGGCGCGGGCCGAAGCGATCATCACATCGCCGAGTCCACTATGCGGGATCATCGTTCCCTTTGGCTGGCCCGTCGAGCCGGAGGTGTAGATGATGTAGGCCAGCGACAGAGGCAGTTCCACGCGCTCGGGTTCGTGGGTGGGGAATCTGCTGATAGCGTCCCATTCACGCTCCAGGTACAGGGTCTGTCCTTCCCATGCTGGTATAGTCGGACGCACCTGTTCCCGGGTGAGCAGGATCTGTACCTGTGCATCCTCTAGCAGGAAGGTATGTCGTGCGGCGGGATAGTCCGGGTCGAGAGGCACATAGACCCCCCCGGCCTTCCAGATGGCAAGCAATCCGATGACCAGTTCGAGCGACCGTTCGAGACAGACCCCGACCCGCTGTTCTGAGCCAACGCCGAGTGCGCGGAGGGCATGAGCAAGTTGGTTCGCCCTGCGATTGAGTTCGGCGTAGGTCAACATCTGTTCTGCAAAAACCACCGCAATCGCATCGGGCGCTCGTTCCACCTGTAGCTCGATCAATTGCAGGATACTCAAAGACGGCGAAGCGACCCGGTGGATTGGCTTCCCTTGCTGCAAGATGTAGGCCTGCTCATGAGCGGAGAGCAAGGGGAGGCTCCCAATCGGTCTCCATGTGTCCTGGAGCACCCCTTCGAGTAGTCTTTGCCAATGGCTCAGCAGACGCTTCATTGTCTCGGCTGCAAAGAGGTCCGTGTTGTATTGCAGCGAGCCGCGCAATCCCTGCTCTGTTTCTGTGATCGTGAGGGCCAGATCGAACTGGCTGCTGTAGTTCTCGGCGCTCAGCGGGCGCAACTGCACTCCGGTTACCTCCACAGGCTCCTCCTGCGGCACATTTTGCAGGACAAACATGACCTGGAAGAGCGGAGAGCGGCTCAGATCACGCTCGGTTGCCAGGGCCTCCACCACCTGTTCAAAGGGCACATCCTGATGGGCATACGCTCCCAGGCAGACCTCGCGTACCCGCTGAAGCAGTTCGACAAAACTGGGATCGCCAGAGAGATCGCTACGCAGCACAAGCGTGTTGACGAAGAAGCCGATGAGTCCCTCGATCTCGGTTTGTCGCCGGTTGGCAATGGGAGTGCCGACGCTGATATCGTGTTGCCCACTGTAGCGTTGTAAGAGCACCTGGAAACTGGCGAGCAGGGTCATAAAGAGTGTGACATGCTGCTGCTGGCTCAGTGTACGCAACGCCTCCGTCAGCTCTAGCGGTATCTGCCACTGTAGATGAGCCCCGCGGTACATCTGAACTGCTGGACGGGGATAGTCGGTGGGTAAATCCAATGGTGTATTGCTCGCCAGTTGCTGACGCCAGTAGTCCAATTGCGCTTCTAACACTGCTCCTTGCAACCACTGCCGCTGCCAGAGCGCATAGTCGGCATATTGCATCATCAGAGGGGCCAGGGGCGACGGTTCCCCTGCCACATATGCCCGGTAGAGCGCGCTCAGTTCGCGCACGAAGATGCCAATGGACCAGCCATCGGTGATGATATGATGCAGCGTGATCAGCAGTACATGCTCATCGCGTTGCAGGCGCACTATCGCCAGCCGCAGCAACGGTCCTCGTACGAGATCGCAGGGATGTTGAGCCTCCTGCCGGACCAGGCGACGTACCTCTTCCTCTTGCCGCTCCTGAGACAGCCCTTGCAGATCAATCAGGGGCAGATGAACGTGTCCAATCGGCTCGATCACCTGTACAGGCTCTCCTATGCCCGGGTCAGCAAAGGTGGTGCGTAAGCTCTCGTGGCGCTCGATCAGGCTGTCCATACTGCACTCCAGCGCCTGTACCACCAACGCTCCTGTGACGCGTAGTGCTGAGGGAAGCAGATAGGCCATACTGCCGGGCTCCAACTGGTCCAGGAACCAGAGTCGTTGCTGCGCATAGGAGAGCGGCAGCGCTTCAGGACGGGGGCCCACCAGCAGGGGAGGCACAGCTAGCACTTCGTCGTGACGCAAGGCTTGTTCCACGCGCCGGGCGAACTCGGCCACGGTGGGGGCTTCAAAGATGGTGCGTAAGGGGATCTCCACGGCATAGAGACTTCTGACCTGCGCGATGAGTTGGGTTGCCAGCAAGGAGTGGCCTCCCCGTTCAAAGAAGTTCTCGGAAAGCCCGATCTGCTGCTGGCCTAAGAGCTGGCCCCACAGTTCCTGCACCAGTTCTTCCAGCGGCGTTCTGGCCTCCTGGAACCGACCGGTCTCGGCCTCTTCTGGTATGGTCTGGGGAGCAGGCAGTGCCCGCCGATCCACTTTCCCACTGGGCGTGAGTGGTAGAGCCTCGAGCATCACCAGGGCCGAGGGCAGCATATAGACCGGCAAATGCTCTTGCAGGTAGGCGCGCACAGCCTGGTTGCTCAGTGGCTCGTGGGGGTGCGCGACCAGATAGGCCACGAGGGATTTTTCGCCCTCGGTCTCTTCTCTCAGCACCACCACGGCCTCCCGAATGGCTGGATAGGCCTGCAACACGGTCTCAATCTCCCCGGGTTCAATGCGATAGCCACGCAGCTTCACCTGCTGATCGGCTCGTCCCAGATACTCAATGGTCCCGTCGGCGCGATAGCGTGCCAGATCGCCGGTCTGATAGAGCCGGGCTCCGGGTTCCAGGCTCCAGGGGTTGGGCACAAAGCGCTCGGCGGTCCACTCCGGTCGATGGAGATAGCCGCGGGCAAGATTGACGCCGCCGATATAGAGCGCGCCAGCCACGCCGATGGGTAGCGGTTCGAACTGCTGGTCCAGCACGTAGAGCTGGGTATTGCTAATGGGTCGTCCGATCGGAGGAAAGAGCGGCCAGCGCGCCGGGTCGCCACGAAGTTCCTGCGCGGTGACAATATGACTTTCGGTGGGCCCATACTGGTTATAG
>DATJHM010000138.1:0-28554 GCA_035493895.1 Ktedonobacteraceae bacterium | reverse complement strand
GATCATCAAGATCCCAGATCGTTAAGCGAGGCTCGGTAAAATGATCCGCGAGCAAGCCAAAGTTGGGGAGCAGTCCCGTCCAGCCGAAGCGCTTCGGTTTAATCTCGAGAATCTCAATTTCCAGGGCATCTCCGGGTTCGGCCCCTTCAACCCATATCGGCCCAATGAGCGGGTCCATTTTCCGAAAGTCCATTTGCCCGATCTGTTCAGCCGTCGAACCGTGCGTGACCTCGCCATTTGAGGCGTCGGGCAGGTCAAAGAACAATTCTTTCCCAGGCATGATCTCCATGACCGGTTTGATCTTTCGGTCCCAATGGGCATGAATATGATGTTTCCCTAAGTATGATGTTGTCATAGGACTTCTCCTTGGAGTTGATCTTCACTAGTAGCGAGTGGATCCTCACTGATAACAGGTTCACTCATGGTTGATCTTCGTGTCAACCTGTTCCGCAATGAAAATGAATAGGCTGTACCTAGCAGTAAATATACTACCAGAACATAGGGGAAATAATTGAGTGGCGGCAGAGGAACAGGGTAAATGTTTGCATAAAAGGTATAAGCCAGCAGCAATATCCCGATCACAGGCGCTACCAGATAATGTATCTTCCCTTGCCTCACATCATCCTTTGTAAATTTAGCAAGCGAGGCAATATTGACCATGCCATACGCAACAATGACGCCAAACGTTGCCAGCGCACTCATATCACCATACACGCCGGACGGACTTTGGATCGTGGGGATAGCGATAAGCAAGAGAATACCGCCAACAATTGCCGAGAACGTTACCGCCGATCGTGGCGATTGCGTCTTTTGATGCACGCGCGAAAGTTCCGCTGGCAGGAAGCGATCTCTGGACAATGCGAACACCATATGCGATGCTCCATTCAGGCTAGCCAGTGCACATGCGAAAGTGCTTATGACCGCTCCTCCGTTCAACACTGTTGCCATCCAGGAACCAATATAGCGAGAGGACAGATCGTTCATAGGGGCGGCTGAGTGCGCAAATTGTGCCACGCCGGTTGGCGTAAACCCGAAGCCAAGCGTTTGCGCATAGCTGACAAAGGTGAAAAATACCCCGGCAATAATCAAGCTCAACAGGAGTGCTCTTGGCACCGATTTGCTGGAATTTTCCGCCTCCTCCCCCAGGATAGCCGCCCCTTCAAAGCCGATGAATGTCATCAGTCCGAAGATAAGCGCACTCCCCATCCCGCCAATTTGAGCTGTCTGAGGAACAAATGGTTGCGTTGCAGCGGAACCCGTATGTTTTGCGAAGATGATAATCATAATGGAAGCAAACACTGTCAACACAATACTGA
The DNA here is from genome assembly GCA_035493895.1 of Ktedonobacteraceae bacterium. Lineage (GTDB taxonomy): Bacteria > Chloroflexota > Ktedonobacteria > Ktedonobacterales > Ktedonobacteraceae > DATJHM01. The sequence continues at coordinate 27,238 of DATJHM010000138.1, read as the reverse complement.
TTAATTCCAGCAGGAGCATCAGGCGTGTGGAGAACCGAATGTCATTGAAAGCAAACCACCAGATCAATATACCTCCCAGAACCGAATAGAGCCACCATGGAACTTGCAACCCGGTAATGTCGTTGATAAACAGTTGTGCGAACTCACCAAATCCACCAAGCAAAGCCGTAATAAAGCAGGCGTACGTAAGCAGTAAGGCCCATCCGGATACCAGTCCGAATGGCGTCCCTAGCACTTCCTTCGTCAAACCGTAGACGGACCCGGCATGCGCAAATTGTTTCGAGAGACGGATAAACGCTACCCCGATGGCGAGGATCGCAATGGTCGTAATCACAAAAATGAGGGGGACGTTAAAACCAGCGGATTGAGCAATAAATGGGGTGTTCAGAGCGACACCCGTTGTCGGAGCCATTAACGCGGCCGACAAAGCAAGAACTTCAATAAACCCTAATCTTTGAACAAATGTTTTTTTGTTCTGCTGCACGCTATCCTCCACAAAATCAAATCAATGGAACGTGTAATAGTGTTCTTCCTCGGCGATCTTTGCTCTGTCATTCAGCTCTGAAATTCTCATGCGGGCGGTACATCTCTGTATACTTATCTTTCTTCTTTGAGTCAGCTATGAATATTCAAATTGAAGCAAGCATTGTTGTATATTTTACGCCATATATATTCAGAATATCTCGAAAATTAATGCAATCTAAAAATAACATACGTATATGATATGACACAAAAGCAGATATTTTGCTGTATTCTGCTATATTAAAAGTATTAGCCAGACAATAATTGCCACTCTGTCGCAATTTTGTCGCCGGAATGTGGATGAAGTGCACAGGATTATTTTGTAGCAGGAGCCTCGGCAGCGTAAACACTCATTATAGATACTTTATATGCTTTCCAGCCGTTTTAGCCTCATCCAAAATAGAGGTGAATGGAACCGTAGCTCTAAATATGATTTTGTAACGCAATTGCATGTTTATAGTAGTAGTATTTTCTCATATATGAGAGAGCTAAGGCGTGCCCTCTGAATCAGCGAAAGCTTGACATGCGATATTTTTATCAGTAATGTTTTTAGCAAGCGAATACTCTAGCGCAAGTTCTCACTTTTCAGAGGAAAAATCTGTGCGCAAGCATATTCTATTGCTGGATATGCAAATATCGTATAGCCATATTATTGTATGCTCCAGGATTTGTTCCTTCCTGCCAGTGTTGTCAGGCAAGTTACCCCATTGCTTATTCATGAACGCGTCGTCCATCTAAGAATTGGAGGAACTGACCCGTGATGCACGTTATGTTGATACGTATGAACAGGTACAGGTTCGCACAGAAATGGGGGCTTACGACCTCTGCAATTTTGCTTATTGCCGCACTCATTCTGACGAGCTGTGGTGAGAACAATACAACGAAGCCTCAAACGAAAGTGGGTGGCGCTATCAGCGTTGGCTTGAATCAAGATGTGATCACTCTTGATCCATTGACCTCAAATGCGTATGTTGATCGGCAGGTCATGTTGAATATGTATGATACGCTGGTACAGGTCGATCAGCAGAATACCGTCCAGCCGGATCTTGCCACGTCCTGGACCTATACGTCGCCCACACATCCGGTATTTACACTGCGTTCCGGCGTGAAATTTCAGGATGGTACACCGTTTAATGCCGATGCCGTTGTCTTCAACATTGATCGTATTTTATCTACGCCGTCGTCGCCACGCTACAGCGAGTTATCCAACGTCCAGTCCGTGCAGGCCATAGATGCCACACATGTCGCCTTTAATTTGAAAGCGCCTTTCTCCCCCCTCTTAGCCACTCTGTCCGATCGCGCCGGTATGATCCTCTCGCCAACTGCCATCAAGAAAGCCGGGACCAATTTCGCGAATGACCCTGGCGGTGCCGGAACGGGACCTTTTATGTATAGCAACTGGGTGAAAGGCGATCATCTGACGATCAAAAAGAATCCCTACTACTGGCAGAAAGATGCGCAGGGAAATGCGCTTCCCTATCTGGATACCATTACCTATCGTCCAATCACGAATGGTACGCAGCGATTTGCCAACCTGCAAACCGGGGCGATTACCGTTGCCGACTCTATCGATCCGACCGATATCGGGACGGCGAAATCCCTGCCCGAACTTGTCTACAAACAGATCCCGGCTCTGAGCTTTTACGGTATCGAGATCAACGCAAAAGCTGCGCCATTTGACAATGTGCATGTGCGTCGAGCCGTCGAATATGGCGTGAATCGACAGGAGATATTGAGCAATGTCTTGAAGGGGGTGGGCGTTGTTTCCAATGGTCCTATCCCACCAAGTAGCTGGGCGTACGACAAGAACTTTGTACCGTATACCTATAATATCGACAAAGCGAAGGAGGAACTCGCGCTTGCAGGCAAGCCGCATGGCGTCTCTTTTACGCTCTTGATCGCCAGTGGCTCACCGCTCATCACACAGGAGGCGCAATTCATTCAGGCGGAATTACAGCCAGCCGGAATCACTGTGTCCATCAAGCAAGAGACGGCCGCCATCGAGCTTAGCGATGCTCAGGCGCATAACTATCAGGCCGGAATGTTTTTCTGGAGCGGGCGTCCAGATCCTGATGGGGATATCTATACCTGGTTTCATAGCGGTGGTGGGCTCAATAACACCCAGCTTACAAACCCGCAGGTTGACGCGCTGCTGGATGCTGCCCGTGTGTCCAATGATCAGAAAGAACGCACTACCGATTACCAGAAGGCCCAGCAACTGATACTGCAAGATGCCACCTGGGTCTTTCTCTATCACGGGGTTGCGGTCCAGGCGACAAGTGCGAGCGTCCAGAATTTCGTACTCCAGCCTTCAGCAATCATTAATTTCGCGCGCGTGTATCTTCAATCCTAGAGAAGGAAAGGATCGCGTGTAGGTAAGTGCGGCGTTTCGATGAGATCCAGTTGAGTCTAGCCAGGAGATATACCTCCTGGCTAGAGAGACAGCTTTAGTGGTTAGGACCACCAAGGGCACGTTGCAATGCTGCCAGCTGATCTCGTGCGGCGGTCTGTGTCACCTGTGCGTTAGCGACCATCCTGAAGCCGTGGTAGGCCCCGGGATAGAGATGGAACTCCGTTGGCACCCCTGCTCGTGTGAGGCGACGAGCATACTCCAGATCTTCTTCCAGAAACAGATCCAGGGCACCGACATCGATGAATGTAGGAGGGAGGCCCTCTAACTGCGCAGCACGTGCCGCTGCCGCATAGGGCGAAACATCTGGCAAGCCTGGTTCCTGACCTAACAGGGAGGTCCAGCCAAAGTGATTGGCTTCACGGTTCCAGACGAATTCTCCGGTGTAGGGATGCGGTTCTGCTAACGTACAGGTGCGATCATCGAGCATGGGTGCGGTCAAGAGTTGGAACACCAGGGGAATCTCCCCCCGATCACGGGCGAGCAACCCAAGCGCAGCGGCCAATCCCCCTCCTGCGCTACTCCCCCCAATCGCGATGCGCGTCGGATCGACTCCCAGGTCGCGCGCATGCGTATGCAGCCACTTCAAGGCAGCATAACAATCCTCGACGGGACCAGGATGGCGTGTCTCAGGTGCCAGGCGGTAGTCTACCGAAACAGCCACACAGCCAACGGCTGATACCATGTTCTTTACTGTGAAATCTGCCTGCTCAGGAGACCCCATGATATATCCACCGCCGTGTAGCCAGAGCAAGGCCGATCTCGGTCCCTCCACCGCGATTGGCTGGTAGACCAGTACCCGCACCTCGGGTGCCCCTTCTGGACCGGGCACAAAGCGCTCAGTGATCTCAATGTCGGGGAATGCGGGGCGGTTCGGAAGCTTTTGCGAACTCATTGCCTGACTCATACGCACCTGTTTGACGATTTCTTCCGTCAGGGCTACGGTAGGGAGCTGATCGAGTATCGCTGCAAGTTCAGGATCAACAAGCGGTCTAGTCGTCATGGTCTATTCCTTTCAACCTACAAAAATGGCAATAAAGACTATACAGTTTGTCGAGAAAATACGCAAGGTTATCATATGCCATTCTGTCTATCCCTAAACACTCGTTTTTATCTCTCCAAAAGCTTTCTCTGCCGCTACCGAAATTGTTCCTCTTGAAGCCGACCATTGACAACGCTTTACGCTCCCCATATAATTAACGCTATGGTTAACGATTCAGCAGAACGACTCAATACGGTCTTTTTGGCGCTCGCTGACCCCACACGCCGGGCCATTTTGGAACGTCTGGCACACGGTGAGGCTTCTGGCACGGAACTGGCGCGGCCATTTTCGATCTCAGTACCGGCGATCTCCAAGCATCTCCGTGTGCTGGAAAATGCCGATCTCATTCTGCATCGGAAGGATGGACGCACACACCGCTTTCGCCTCGCTGCTCGTCCTATGAAAGAAGCCGCCTCCTGGCTTGAACAGTACCGGCAATTCTGGGAAGCACAATTCGACTCACTGGAAACCTACCTGCTAACTACATCAGAAGAGGAGCAAGACGCTGATGATTCCTCCAGCACTTCATGACCATACTACCCTCGTGCTACGACGTCTGTTCACGGCCCCACGCCAACGCGTGTTTCGCGCCTGGCTCAAGCCAGAGGCGCTGGAGCGCTGGTTCAAACCCAGGGGGATGGGTATGACGGTCAGCAAGCTCGAAGCGCGTGTTGGCGGATCATTCCGTTTCGATTTAGCGAACGGCGGTTCCATCGTCGGTACGTATCTGCACATCGCTCCACCCGAAAAATTGATCTTTACCTGGTCCGGTGGCGCAACGCAGGGCTGGGATACGCTCGTCACACTGGACTTTCTCGAGCAGGGTCCGGTGACGGAAGTTGTGCTGACCCATGAACGGCTGGATACTCCGGAACTTCGTACTCTCTTTGGTGGCGGTTGGACCCCCCTGCTCGATGCGCTCGCAGAAACTCTCTCCTCCCCCGATCTCGACTCCTGACGCTCTCTCCCCCAACACACAACAGGCGACAGCGCAAGCTTTTCAAGCAACGTCTTGACATCTCATCCCTTTCTCACATATACTTAACCTATGGGTTAAGTATATGTGAGAAAGGGAAATGACGATGGCAGCAATTGTCAAAGAACTTACGATAGCCGCAGACCCGAAGCGCGTCTACAATGCTCTGACGCAGCAGGAAGAACTGGCACGCTGGTGGACCAACGACCTCAGCACCAGACCAGAGGTAGGCTCGCTGGCTGAATTTCGCTTTCGTGAAGGGGCTTTTGTCCTTCCGCTTGAGATCGTCGAACTGGATGCCGAGAAAAAAGTGAGCTGGAAATCCCACCAGAACAATGCAGGCTGGGCCGGAACCAGCATCTCCTGGCAGCTTACGCCAACCCAGGGCGGGACGCAGCTACTCTTCGTACACGATGGGTTTGCCGGGATTGATGCCGCATGCGAACAGATACGCGGAACCTGGGAATATTTCCTGGGTAGCCTGCAAGCCTACCTGGAGACGGGCAAAGGCACGCCTGGAGCCCCTTCCCCTGCGAGAGGGTAAATACCATTAACCATGGAGTAAATACACCATTTACTCCACGCCCGTAGCCTCGGCCAATTTGGATTGCGAGGCCGAGACGGGCGCGGATAACATCATATATTTCTGAACGCGCAATCTTAATGCACGTGATGAGCGTGCGTATGATCGTGTTCGTGGTCATGATCATGGCTATGGGGCTGTCCAATGTAGGGAGCATGAGCATCGAGAATCTCGCGGCGTTGCTCCGCTGGTTGTTGCAGCAGCCCTTCCAGCCATGAGGTAACTGTCTCGAGCCCCGTGTTATCCTTGAGGTTTGTGAACACAAATGGACGCTCCCCACGCTGCATCCGCGCATCGCGCTCCATCACCTCCAACGATGCCCCCACGTACGGAGCCAGATCGATCTTGTTGATGAGCAGCAGGTCCGAGCGCATAATGCCCGGCCCTCCCTTGCGCGGAATCTTATCGCCCCCCGATACATCTATCACATAAATCGACACATCAACCAGCTCGGGACTGAAGGCCGCTGCCAGATTATCTCCGCCGCTCTCGACAAAGATCAGACTGAGATCCGGCAGGCTCTCTTCCAGATCCGCAATCGCTTCGAGGTTCATGGATGCATCCTCGCGAATCGCCGCGTGTGGGCAGCCACCGGTCTCGACACCACGTACGCGCTCCTGTGGCAGCGTTCCCTGGCGCAACAAAAATTCGGCATCCTCGCGTGTATAAATGTCGTTCGTAACCACCGCAAGACTATAGTGTGGATACAGAACTTTGCTTAAACAATTGACCAGCGCAGTCTTGCCGCTCCCAACTGGTCCTGCAATACCCACTCTGAAGGCTCGTGTTGTATTGGTAAACTGGTTCCCCGACATGTGATATCCCTTTGTACCTTTCACTGTTCTTAACGCCAATGGTCTGCGCCCGGGGGACGCCGCCTAAAACAAAAAATAACGCTGCGCCATAGGAAGCACCTCCGCCGGTTCGCACGTCAACAACTCACCATCGGCGCGCACTTCATACGTTTCGGGATCAACTTCGATCGTGGGGGTTGCATCATTGTGTAGCATGTTTGCTTTCGTAATCGTACGGCAGTGTTCCACCGCGACCGCCGTCTTGCGGAGACCCAGCTTCGCCGGTATCTCTTCTGCAAGCGCCGCCTGCGAAACAAAGGTCAGGCTTGTCGCTGCCGTTGCCCCCCCAAAGGAGCCAAACATTGGACGATAGAGGATCGGTTGTGGCGTAGGAATGGATGCGTTCGCATCTCCCATCGTGCTCCAACTGATAAAGCCGCCCTTGACGATCATCTCCGGTTTGACGCCAAAGAAGGCCGGTCGCCAGATGACAAGATCTGCCAGCTTCCCTGCCTCAATCGAGCCAACATGCTGTGCCAGCCCATGTGTGATCGCTGGATTAATCGTGTACTTCGCAATATAGCGCTTCACGCGATAGTTATCATTGCGCGCGGAATCCTGGGGAAGCGCGCCGCGTTGTACTTTCATCTTGTGCGCCGTCTGCCACGTTCTCGTTGCTACCTCGCCCACGCGTCCCATCGCCTGCGAATCGCTGGAGATCATGCTAAAGACGCCCAGATCATGCAGAATATCCTCCGCCGCGATCGTCTCGGCGCGAATGCGGCTCTCGGCGAATGCCACGTCCTCGGGCACCAGCGGATTGAGATGATGGCAGACCATAAGCATATCTAAGTGCTCTGCTAAGGTGTTCACGGTATACGGTCGTGTCGGGTTGGTCGAGGATGGCAGCACATTGCTGTAAGAGGCGATGCGAATAATATCCGGCGCATGACCGCCGCCCGCACCCTCCGTATGATAGGTATGGATCGTACGTCCGGCAATGGCCGCAATTGTATCTTCGACAAAGCCCGCCTCGTTGATTGTATCTGTGTGAATGGCAACGGGGATGTCGTAGGCGTCCGCTACTTTCAGGCAGACATCGATGGCCGCTGGTGTGGTTCCCCAGTCCTCATGCAGCTTCAAACCGCAGGCACCCGCAAGGATCTGTTCAACGAGAGGTGCTTCCGTGGCGGTATTCCCCTTGCCCAGAAAGCCAAAGTTCATCGGCCATGCCTCAGCCGCCTGCAACATCCGCGCCAGATTCCAGGCTCCAGGCGTGCAGGTGGTTGCATTCGTTCCCGTGGCCGGACCTGTGCCTCCGCCGATCATCGTGGTAATACCATTGGAGAAGGCTTCGTAGATCTGTTGCGGCGAAATAAAGTGAATATGGGAATCGATGCCGCCTGCCGTCACAATCATATTCTCACCGGCAATGACTTCGGTACTGGAGCCGACAACCAGCTCAGGATCAACACCGGCCATCGTATCCGGATTGCCTGCCTTGCCCACTTTGACAATGCGTCCATCTTTGACGCCAATGTCGCCCTTCACAATTCCCCAATGATCGATAATCACTGCATTGGTAATGACCAGATCCAGCGTTCCCTGCTGACCCTCACGTGTTGCGCGGCTGCTCTGCCCCATGCCATCACGAATGACTTTGCCTCCACCAAACGTAATCTCATCGCCATAACTGGTATAATCACGCTCGATTTCTATAACTAATTCAGTATCAGCCAGACGAATACGATCACCGGTTGTAGGACCATAAAGATCGGCGTAGGTCCGACGAGGGATACGCAAACTCATAGGTGTTGCCCTTTCCAATTCCTAAGTAATGCATACTGGCTTATTCTGTATGCAATAACCAGCGGTCAGACGCTCTTTCTGCTCATGAAGTGCCAGTGGAATAAATTCTCCCTGGTTTTGAGGGGTTCGTGATTTAAGTATACCACTACCTGGCGTCGCGATTCAGGTCACCTGGAATTTTTTTACGTGTATGGCATGATTACGGTAAGGATTGTGTTTTTTCTCCCTATCAATTATAATTACTCCTAATTGTTATATACTTTCTTACCGTTTCTTCTTCGTTCTAGTAGGAAGGATGGCATACTTTCATGCCACGTCCATCTAAACATGTTTCGCCTGATACATTAGGAGGACGCATCAGAGCTGCAAGAGAACAATTGCAACTCTCTTTAGCGGATGTGGCGAATGGTCATTACAGCACCAGTCTGATCTCACAAATAGAGCGAAACAGAATTGACCCTTCTCAAGAAAGCCTGCGCTTTCTCGCCGCCAGGTTACGCCTCTCTCTGGAAGATCTGGAGGTGCTGGCGCAACAGCATCGCGAGGCGGAAATTGAATCACGCCAGTACAAATCTTATGAAGATTTAAGGGCTGAAGTGGTTCATTACTATATAAATAAAGATTTTTATAAAGCCATTGCTCTTCTCTGCGATCTTCAACTCTCCAAAGTGCCTATCTCACTCCGCTGGCGCATTGCGGCCCTGCGCGGTCAATGCCATTTTGAAATGCGCAAATTTCTCAAAGCGCATCAGGATTTTATGTATGCTGTCGGCGAACAGCCCAGAGGCGAAGGTTTGCCCACGGAACAGCATCATGAATTGATCCTGCTGCATCTGCATCTCGCCGCCACCTATCGCGAACTCCAACAGCTCGACGATGCTCTGGAACAATATCGACACACGCTGCATATGATGAATAGCACCACCCCCTTTGGCTACGTCGCTGAGGCTCACTGGGGTATTGCGCTGCTCACGTTCGCCCAGGCCAATAGCATGCAGAGCATCAATAATAAAAATGAGAATACCAAGATACTCAAATTGCGCAGTGCTCTGGAGCATGCGGAAAATGCACGCTTTCTGTATCGCGCTATCGACGACCAGTTGCGTGTGGCGATGGTCACCTGCCAGATCGCGCAGATTGAGCACCTGCTTGGCTCGGTAGAGAAGGTCCGCTCCTATCTTGAAGAGGTCCTCTCGATCTGGTCTTCGAGTTTGAGTGAGCCCCAGGCCGTTTCTCTCATCGAGCGCCGCTACCAGCAGGACGCGGCCAACGTCGTCTCGGCATCCGCGTGCTCCCTGGCCGGGATCGAACTCGAGGCCAAAAATTATCAGGAAGCCCTCTACTATGTCAATCTCGCCTTAGAAGCAGGGAAGCGCTGTTATATATTGAGACGTGCAGATGCGTATCTGATGCGCGGACGCATTCTCGAGGCGATCGATCCGTACAATCCTGAAACCGAAGAGGCATTTCGCTTCGCCACGCAGGAACTGGCCGGGACGCAGCGCATTGCCGCACGTATCAGCGCCCATGTTCGCCTGGGCCGTTATCTCCTGAAGATCGGCAAAATTGAATCCGGCGAGCAAGAGCTTGAGCAGGCTCGCTTCCTCTCTGATCTGGTCTCGGTAGAAAACTCATCCACGCTATCTGAAGACACCGCACGACTTTAGGTGCTATACTATGGCAGATAGTGCGTGTGTGACATCGCCGACTGTCGCAAAAAGCAAGGTGAGCATTGGCTGATATCTCCGACAGAGAGGGGGGCAGCAATATGATGAAACCAATTACCGGCCAATATGAATGTGTCCATAGCTCTGGCATTGGCCTGGATTACTTTACATCGCGGGTTGATCGTCTGATCCTCCAGGCAAATGGGCGTTTCAGTCTGGCTCTTCAAAGTAAAAGCCGGGCTGCAAATGCTGCCCAATCGCTCGTCAGTGGTCAACAGGTCACCAATGCTGCCCCGGAGTCGCGCCGTGAGGGATCTTATACCCTGCAAAACGCGCTGCTTATCCTGACATTCGATGATGGCGCGCAGGAGCAGGGCCAGATTGTAGACAACGGTGAGCGCCTTCAAGTTGGCCCAAATCTTTTTTCCAAGGTCTCCGATTCAACGCTCCTCCCGCCTACGAACCGCCTGCAAAAAGACATGGACGATATCGCCAAAGGCTTAAAAATTGCCTCAACCCTCGGAGGGTTCGCGCTAAAAGCTGCGAAAGGCATTCAAAGCACAATCCAATCCACGCAATCGCCCGGCATCGCTCCCGATCCCGCCCAGGGGCCCTCGCAGCCACCCTATCAGGGAGCGCCCCAATCGCCCTCACAGCCACCCTACCAGGGAGGCCCACAAGCACCATACCAGCGAGCACCACAGCCATCGTACCAGGGATCATCGCAGCCCGCACCCAATCAGCCCTCCTATCAGGTGCCGCCGCCACCAGCCCCACCACAGGCGCCTCCTGTACCGCCAGCGGGAGCCATTTTCTGTGACCAGTGCGGAAACAGATGTCGCCCCGGTAAGCGTTTTTGCGGCAATTGTGGCGCACAATTATATTAAAAAGAAACGAGCTCTCCCATCAAGAACTCGTACGCAGCGATGATCCGCTCCCTATTGAAAGAAGCGTCAGTGAGATTGCTCTTTCTTCAAGAACTCGTACGCCGCGATGATTCGTTGCATCTGACGCTGATCGCCGCCTCTATCGGGATGATAGCGCTTCGCCAGAGTCCGATAACGATGCTTAATTTGCTGAGGAGTGGCGGTCGGCGGCAGTCCCAGTACAGCCAGTGCCTGCTGGCGTTGCATCAGTGGGCGAGCCGGATTCACATTGCTCTCCCAGAGCGTGCGTGCGCTCACCCGAAGAATGCCCCATAACAGTGATACCAGTGATTTCGGTCGTTGTGAACTCATCTGTCTCAGCCTCAATTAAAGGAATTGTATAGATATAACTATATACGTTTTTGGCCGCATTGCGTTTCTGTTGCTTTTCAACCCTTCAGAAAAAAAATCCCCTGTCGATAGTATGAAACAAGAGCGCAATTTGGAGCAACATCTTCATCAACGAGAACAACACTCGCGTAAAACTATGCAAATCGCGTAAAAGTAGGGACGCCATGGAGGCACGGAATGGCGTCCGGGAACTCTTACGACACCGCTCGCTCCGCAGGCGATTTCCGGTAGCAACGGGAAAATGTAGCACTCGTGGTAGGGCCAGGATCCCGATCACATCGGCATTTGTGTAGGAGTGTAGCTTTTTTAGAAAAAATCTTGTAGCGCGTCACAAAAAGGATCAGCAATGCCTCTCACCCGCGATCACCCCATGCAACTTGATGTATAGGACAGTGTAGCCCTGGTATGTAGGCAGTATAGCATTAATGTAGGGCCAGGATCCCCATCACATCCGTATTCGTGTAGGAGATGTAGCTTTTTTGAAGAAATTCTTACTGCATGCCACAAAAAAAAGAGGCCGATATTTTCTCTCGAAGAAACAGAACAGGTAGGGACCGCGCTTCATGCCGGTCCGCGTGCCCCACCGGCCATCTCGCTCTATGGCGATCTTAAAGACGGGCACCTTTCTTCGCCAGAAAATACCAATGAAACTCACGTATGTCCTGATCCGTAATCCACACAAAGGAGATGTTGCGGGTAACTTCTTCTATTCTAGAGATCAGCAGGCACGGAAGGCAAAAAAAGGCGTAGGGATGTTCAGACGACCAGAGCACACAAAAGAGCGTGAAACAGAACCTGACCGGGGTCAAGGGAGGCGTGAAGAGTATCATGGCAACGCAAGCAACCTCACAGCAACAAATCAGCAATAATGGCAATGCAGCCGGGACCTTTTTGGGAAACGTCAATCACAAAACCAAACCACTACAGGCCTTTATTACCAAATTTAACAATGACTGGATCATGAACTTTTCTGGTTTGCTGGCATATAACTTGCTTACTGCCATCCTGCCTATTGCCATCGCGCTTTTTGGCATCCTCGGCCTCATCCTCGGTGGTCACAATAATCCGCTAGAACGAAATTTGCTCCAGCAGGTGCCGCTGCTCTTTCCTGTAAACTCACAGGACGCAATCAGATCATTTCTGTCAGGGGCGACGAGCCAGATCCAGAAGGATGCTGGTATACTGGTGGTTATTGCTATTCTTCTGGCCCTGTTTGGCGGCTCACGGCTGTTTATTACGCTTGAGGGATGCCTGGATCTTATCTATCGCGTGCGCCCGCGTACCCTGATCAGGCAGAACGTGATGGCTTTCCTGATGTTGCTGCTCTTCATTGTGCTCATCCCCATTATGTTCCTCGCTTCGACGACGCCAGCCTTTATTCTCTCGTTTCTCAATAACCAGCCTCAGCTCAAATTGCTGCCCTTTTTTGTCGCCTTTACCAATAGTTTCGTTGTGACCTATCTGGTAGGCCTCGCCAGTAGCCTTATTGCCAGCTTTATCTTATTCGAGACAATTTACTTTGTCGTGCCCAATCAGAAAATAAGATGGCGTACAAGCTGGCCGGGCGCACTGGCAGCGTCAATTTTGCTGCTGCTCTTCCTACAACTGTTCCCGTTCTATACCACAAATTTCCTGAAGGGGTACTCTGGCGTTATTGGGCTGGCCGTGATCATTATCCTGTTCCTCTATTACTTTGCCGTGATTCTGCTCCTGGGCTCGGAGGTGAATGCGTTCTTCTTTGAGCACATCCAGCCCCTTCCCAATGATCTGATCACGTTTGTGAGTACTATGGCGGGCAAGTTGAACAAGGACCTTCCCGATGGTGAAGCAGAACATCATGTTGATCCGAAGCCAACCAACCAGAAGGATCACAGGCACGTCACTGAGGGCCTGGCTGCTGCTCTGCAAGAACATCAGCAGGAAAATCTTCCCAACACGAATACTCTCCCTCAGAACGAAGGACCGCGGCAGACTGCATCCGCTCACAAGGATCATTCACGAGGCATGGCGGCAGTAAGCGTGCTCTTTGGTTCAGCTTTAACGGTCGCGATCGAATTCTTTCGCCTACGGCACCACGGCAAGTAAACGTGTCGCCAGTTCTGCCATCGGCCCCGGCTGCGAAAAACCGGCGACCAGTAGCGCGGCACCGAAGGCAGATTCAAATCCGGCAAACTTTGTTTCGCTCTGCGGATAGAGATAGAACTGATAGAGATCGCCCATGCGCTGAATCACTTCCTCTTTACAGGCCGCCGCGTCAGCAGAGTCCGCTTGCTGGGAGATCACAATATCTGCAAAATGATGGACCGCCATCAAACCGGCCAGATGTTGCGTCAATTCTTCCCTGAAGGCCTCCATACGGATATCAGGCATGTGCAGCTTCTGTACAATCGGACTGGTCCCCAGCGCATCAATAATCAGGCCATCCTGTACGACGCTGATCGTGCTGCTCCAGGGGCCGATCTCCAGGCAGAGAAAGCGCATCTCCTCCCAGGTCGCCTCACTCTGACGCATTCGATGCAACAGGGTCGCAATCGAGCACAGGACATTGGGCGCTCCCATCGTTGGATGCAGGGCAAGACGGTGTGCGGGAATACTTGGCAGACGGCTGATCGAGGGCAGGCAATAGCTCTGCTGGCTAAACGTTGCGAACGCATCAAGAAAATCTAGCAGCGCATGGTTGCCTGCATCCTGCAATATATCGGGGTCATACAGACGCGCAGACGCGGGACCAAAGCGGCAAGCCAGATGTGAGGAGAAACCAATCGCCGGTTCGGGATAGAGCGCGCAGGTGTGTGCAAGCCAGCGTACAACACTCTCTTGATCGGGGAAAGAGAGATAATCCATCGTTTGTCCATCTTCAATGAGACAAATCTTCCAATCAATTCTAGAATAATCAATTCCAATACTGATATCAGGCATCGTAATTCACCAGCTTTTTGCAGAATATCTTTCGGCATCGACATATCGGCAAATATGCGCAAGCCGGGGTTATTATACCATGAGACTACAAGCCTGTATGTGTGCGTCGCAAATGAGTGGAACTGACGTCTTCTTTCTTGACGTAGTCAAGACTCATCTGTTACACTTTTACTCAATAGCACCTCCTAAAGCAGAACGGAAGCAGTCAGTCGGTTAAGCAAGCTCATATAGTTGAATGGTTGGTATCTCTATGCCTTGCATTCAGCGCATCTGCACGAAGTAAGGACCACAATTTGTTCCCAGAGAGGTCCAGCGTATGTCGAGCGAGAGCACATCAATTACTGAGTATGAACACCTGCGCTTATTGAACGCGTTACGAGGCAGTGAACTGCTACGCGAACTGGCAGAACTCTTAGCCTCCTCTCTTGATCTGACACGTATCCTGCATGTGCTGGTACGTCGTACGACCGAAGCCTGTGATGTTGAACGTTGTGCAGTCTGGCTCCTTGGCGAGGAAAAACCGTGTTTTCACCCTTCGGCCTATCACGTCTCCTCTCCTCATCTCCAGGGGAGGGATATCCAGCTGGCCGATCGGATCTGGCGCCGCAACTCGTTTCCTCTGGCCGATCCTATCATCCAGCAACTTCTGGCAACGCAGGGGATGCTCTACCTGGAAGATCTCCAGAAAGCCGAAAGTCAGGTCATGCAAGCCATCGCCCAGACCTTCCTGGTACGCTCGGTGCTGCTGATCGCGCTTATCCGCGAGGGTCGCACTGTGGGTATGATGTCGCTGGACGTTCCAGGCAAGGAATGGACGTTTAGCATCGAACAGCAGCAACTTGCCCGTGCGATAGGACAACAGGCCGCCGTTGCCATTGATAATGCTCGCCTCTATCAGCAGACAGAAAGCGAGCGCAGACACGCCGAACGATTGGCGGCCCGCGTACAGGCCCTGCATCAGGTCGCGCTGGCAGTCAATGCCGGAGAAGATGTCATGACTGTTTGTGGGCTGGCAACCCGACATCTGGTGAGCGGCCTGGAAGTTACCGGTATGGCAATGACTCTTTCGACCGACGACCAGCTCAAAATCGTCAAGACACTGGGCCTGCCATCGATTGCCTCAGATGCCCCCCTGAGCATCCCGAACCTGGCAGCATTGCCCAATTGTCAGGCCTCCGCACAACAGGGACAGCCTATCTTTGTCTATCAGGAGCAACTCAGCGGCGATGAGGGACGCTGGTTCCAGCAACTGGGATTAGCAAATGTCCTGATCGTGCCCCTGATTGTCAGTACCCATAGCAACGGCACGCCGGACATCCCCAGACAATCTCCCTTCGCGACGCGGACCAGCGCAGGATTTGCCCTGATCAATTATCAACGCAATCTGGCCGAACCGGGACCGGAACAATATACGTTCGCTCAGGACATTGCGACCCAATGCGCAATGGCTATCGAACGCGATCATATCCTCACTGCTACACGCCAGATCGCCTCGCTTGCAATGGAACGTGCAAATACGCTGGATGCAGTGTTTAATGCCATGAATGAGGGCATTACTGTCCAGGATATGCAGGGACATGTGCTCTTACGCAACAATAGCGCCGGACAGATCCTGGCAACGCAGGGCATTCCCCCAACCGGGCAGAATCCGCCAGAATTGCTCCCAGATCTCTTTACCCGGCAGGCCATCTATACCTTAAAACGGCGACGGCTGGCCCCTGAAGAGATGCCCCTGGCCCGCGCTCTCCGTGGCGAGCGCATTCGGGGCGAGCAGGTTCTGACCAGACGCACCGACGGCACTGAATGCATCCTCGAACTCAATATTGTGCCGCTTTTCAATGCGAATACGCAACAGATCGGCATCGTCAGTGCATTTCGCGATGTCACAGAACAGGTCCAGGCAGAGCAGCGCATTCGGCGCGCCCTTGATACGATGCTCCATGCCGCCGAGGTCGTCTCAGGTCTCACCGAAATCAAGGATATTTTCCGCCGCGCATTAGCGATTACGATGAATATTCTCAACTGCCAGCGCGGGGTCGTCAGGTACTATGACAAGAGCCAGCAGGAATTCGTCCCGCTGATCTCCATTGGCACGACAGAGGAAGAAGAACAGGCGTGGCTGACCATGCAGCGCTGGCTGTCCCCTTCTTCCCAGGATGCCGTCTATGCTCAGCTCAAACAGGGTCATGCGGTCCTGCTATCAGCGGAAAAGGCGAATGGTCGAAGCGAAAAAGGCGAGGGCGAGCAGCCCTTCTTGATCGCCGCCCCAATCACACATCATGAGAACCTGCTGGGTGTGATGCTTCTTGAGCGGTTGCCCCAGGCCAGTCAGCAGGCTGGCGCAAAACGCGATTTTAGCCTCTGGGATGTTGCGGTGATCGAGGGTATTGCCCAGTTTACCGGACTGGCCATCGAGCAGGTGCACTGGCAACAGGAGGCCGAGCAAGCTCGTACTCATGAAGCCGCCATGCGCGCCTCAAATGCCCTCAAGGATGAGTTTCTCGCCCTGACCGCTCACGAGTTTCGTACGCCGCTCACGGTAATCCTTGCCCATAGTCAAATGATGGCGCGGGCCTTAAAACGCGTCCCCGTGGAAGAGTGGCCGACCCGCTTGCGTGACAGCATCGACACTATTGAAAGCCAGACGCATCAACTCACTAACATTGTCAACACCTTTTTAGAGGTTACACAGCTCAATCGTGGGCAGATCGTGCTCCAGAAAGAGCGGGTCAGATTGGAAGAGATCGTCCAGCAGGCCGTCGCTCAGCAGGCGTCCACCACCGAAAAGCACCATCTCTCCTTCAAAAGTATACGTCCAAAGCGTCCCTATCCTATCCACGGTGATCCGGCGCGCCTGTTGCAAATTTTTGCGAATCTACTGCAAAATGCGATAAAATATAGCCCTCATGGCGGCCCTATCTCGGTGCTACTCAGCCAGCGTCAGAGCAAGACGGGCGGGCGTGAGGCAGAGATACGCATTCAAGATAAGGGGATCGGGGTGCCGCAAGATGCTCAGGCCCGCCTCTTCGAAAGCTTCTATCGCGCCTCCAATATCCATTCGGCAGGACCGGCTGCGCGCGGTGTTGGCCTTGGTCTCTATGTTGTAGCGGAGTTTCTCCACTTGCATGGTGGCACAATTCGGGTAGAGAGCAAAGGGGTTGAGGGTGAGGGCAGTTGTTTTATCGTGACATTACCACTACTGGAAGAAAGAGATGACAGTGGAGATCAGAGAGCTACGTAGCTGGCTGCTTGCGCTGGCGGAGGACTTTATGGAGCGTGAGGGCTGCGAAGACGCCTCGCACGACTTTGCGCATATCCAACGTGTGATTGCGCTGGCTGAGACCCTTCAGGCCCGCGAGGGGGGCGATCTGCCAACCATCTGGGCGGCAGTCGCTTTTCATGATCTGGGCCAGGAACGTGAAAGACGCTTCGGCGGCGATCATGCCCTGATTGGTGCGGAGATTGCCGCCGAACTCCTGAGCGGTACGCGTTTCCCGCAAGAGGCGCTGCCTGCGGTCCAGGAGGCCATTCGCGATCATCGCCAGACGGGCAATGGCGCACCAGCCAGCCTGGAGGGACGTATCCTTTTTGATGCTGATAAGCTGGATTGTCTGGGGGCGCTGGGCGTAGCTCGACTCTACTGTATCACCGGTCGCTACAATCAGAAGCTCTATTCCACCCTCCCGGAAGAGATTCGCGAGCCCGTCGATCCTCTCACCATACGCCAGTTGCGCCGTCGTTCTGACTATTCGCCTGCCATCGAATTCCAACTGCTCTTTGGCAATATGCCGGACCGTATGACCACCGCGACCGGGAAGCTTCTGGCGCAAGAACGCTACGATTATATGGATCAGTTCTTCAAGAGAATAAAGCAGGAGGTTGCCGGGGCGTTATAGCAGGCGAGCAGGGAACGGCCGCACATGCTCGTATGCTCACCGTGTCCCTGCACCATGGGATACTATGGTTGCTCGCCGGGGAGAATGACGTAGTTAAATGGCGTGCGTGCGTTGGTCGGGGCGGTCAGGTGCACGGTAAAGCCGATGCGTGGCTGCAACGAAATGTAGTGCACAACCACCGGACCAGGATTGCCCGTGAGCATCACCTGGATCACGCTGGTGGCCGTCACATGCTTATTGGTCACAATCAGATCACACTGCCCACTTTCGAAGGTGCCAGTCCCACTCAGACCTCGACGGCTGGCCTCAAGCTGTCCCTTGACAATATCAATGACTGGCATACGCGCACTTGTCGTACCGGTGAGGCCCTTATGAAAGAGATCCAACGCTGGCAGATGGGCGCTGGTCAGCGACGGCGTTTCCTGTGCCAGTTCGCGGTTCTGGAGACCGGCGTCCCTGCGTTCATTGCCCAGGGGCTCAAGCCGGTGATCAAGAAACCTGGTCGCGATCTGCTCACTGGATGGAACCTCCAGGCGAACCCTGGTCGAGCGTCCGGCAAGGCGTTGTCGCGCTGTCACCTGAGATGGTGGTAGGCGAGATGGCGCAATGGTAGGAAAGGGCGCAGGCACGGTGCCATAACCACTGAGCGATGGAACCTCAAGATTTGGGAGAGGCCGGTACGATGATTTCGTCGCAGGAGAAGAACTCCGCACCGCGCCGGGCACAGGCGGCATAGGATGCGTTGTCGCCAGCGTGGGATCGTAGCCGTAATACGCAAAACCGCTCGTAAGCGTCTGCGCAAGATTGGCCATCTGTTGCACACGTTGTTCATCTGTGAAAGGACGCTGCATACCAGCCGCCGTATCCGCGCTGATCGCCTGATGCGTATTGGTCGCAGATTCGACAAATCCTCCTGGATGAACTGCCGAGAGGACGCGGGACTGTAGACTCAAACGTGGTGGAATCAGTGCTGTACCCCCTGTAGTCTCAGAAAAACCGGTCTGCCCATGAGACTCACTCCGCCCTGAATGCCTTTGTGACTTGCGATCAAAAAGAGCGGCCTCTACTGAGGCTGAAAGGTTGCGGCGCTCGCGTTCAATACGAGACAGCCAGCCCTTTTGCTCTTCATATTTTTCATGCATTACTATCAACCCCCAATGTACAACACATTGTTTTTTTAGTGAGATAGAAACCGGTATGTGTTGACACATACAAAGTCAGTATAACATAACACTCGCAAAAAGAAGCAGACATAGCACATTTGGGATCCCATATTCTCGCCACTCCCTTTAGGAAATTTGGAAGACATGTTTCTTACAGCTTGAAAGAAGTGGACAAAACAGCTACAATGGGGCTTGATAGAAGAAATCAAGAAGACTGCGAAAATGTTGATCTGAATAACACAAGCATCTTCTTTATTTTATCCTGATTAGCAGCGACTGTAATGATGAGCAGAGGGAAAGAGCCTGCAACAGCTATTGAACAAAATAGATGTAAATGGTGATGTGTTATCTGCGCTCTACCGCGGTCGTGAGGCTAGTGAGGCCTATCTCCATGGAACAGAGAGAAATTGAAACACTTCACCACGTTTTGAAAGGCAAGGAATATTTCCCATGAAATTGAATGGAACTCACAAGTTTAAAGTGTCCAGCAGCCAGGTGTACAATGCGATCTTGAATCCAGCCACACTCCAGGCCAGCATTCCGGGGTGTGATGGTGTTACCTATCTCGACGATAGCCGCATCCAGGCCGATATCACCACCCCGATCCCAGGTCTGAAAGGACCATATGCGGTCGTCATCAACATTGCCAACCGCCAGGCACCCAGCCATCTCGAACTCCAGGTCCAGCGCCAGGGCCGTGGTGGCAAAGTCAATGCCGTCAGCCAGATCGATCTGACCGATGAAGCTGATGGTGCTCTGCTGAGCTACAATGCCAGCGCCGAGCTCGAAGGGCCCGTTGCGATTGCCAATAACCCCTTGAGCCAGGGCATTGTAAAGAAGTCGCTCAGTTCCTTCTTTGAGAATCTGGAAAAGTCTCTCTGAGAATCTGGAAAAGCCTCTCCTGGTAAAAACCTTCGCGGGTTGCTCAGGATATTCCCTTCCTCACTAGTATCGCACTAGCATCTTTACCATTTCTGGTTTTACCACGGCGATATTGCAATCAGGGACTGGATAACTCGTTTTGCAATATCTTCCTGGACCATCCCGCGAAAGCGCTGTAGCCCGTTCGTTATTTCCCTGACTACAGCGCTTTTCCCCCGCACCGCTCCCACTAAGCAGAGCGCGAAAGCTTGAGAATCGCACTGACCAGCTCGGGTTGCGGTGGGACAAATTCCGCACCTTGTGGAACGAGCCATTGTTCCAATTGGAGACGTAATTCCTGACGCGTCTGTCGAGTATCTGGCAGGATCAGCATTTCGAGCATCTCTTCCACTGCATCGTCCAGACTGGCGAAATGCAAGGTTGAGGATGTCCTGACGATTTCGACGTCGGCGTAGAGATCAAGCTCGAAGAGAATATCCAGCGCATGGATATAACTTGGAGAGAAGATCCGCTCTTCTCCATGAAAATACTGCCAGAGATGCGCGCTCAAGGCATCAATAGGGGTCGCACGCATGTAGAGGTAGCAGGTCTGCCGGGTCGCTGCATAGAGCTTCTTCAGGAACTGATCGACTTCGCGAATAGGATAGAGCACGTGACTACAGATCACGATGTCGGCCTGTAGCGTGTCAGGAGCAGCTTGCCAGGTCGTAGCCTGGTACGAGATATTGGTAAGGCCCTGCGTCTCTGTTTCCTGCTGAAGATACTTGAGCATCGCATCGCTAGGTTCGACTGCGACAATATGGGAGACAAATGGTGCCAGGGCCAGCGTAAAACGTCCGGTGCCCGCACCAACATCGAGCAGATCGTTCTCGGAGCTCACCTCTGCGCGAACTCGTTGAAAGAAGGGATCTTGCAGAGCGCTATCTCTCGTAGCTCGATGAAAACCACCGGCACGGCGCTGCCAAAAATCGGCACTGGTGCGGCCCAGACGTGCATAGGCTGCATCCATTTGTTGAGCACGAGCATCATGCAACTCATGCCAGCGAGCAAGCGCACTCTGCATTGTCTTAGCCATTTCCTGTCGCAGCTTCAGAGGCCAGCAAATTGGTACGGAGACAGTCAAAGAACTGACCGGTCAGCTTTTCCGATGTGCTGGACATCAGACGACTTCCGACGCTGGCAATGGTGCCACTCACAACTACATTCGCCTTCCAGTCCATTCGTGTCCCCTCTCCATCGGGGGAGAGATGCATATCTCCGGAGAGTTCCACTGCGCTTCCCGGCGCTTTCCCACGGCCCTTCACGACCATATGATCCGGCTCGTGCATCTCTGGACGGGTGACATCCATCGTGAACTTTGCCTTGACTGGACCGATCCCCACGGCAATAAGCGCTTTCCAATGCTCTGGTTCAAGCACCTCCAGACTCTGAAACCCGGGTGCGCACTTCGCTACTTTGTTGACATCCAGCAGATACGCCCAGACATGCTCGATGGGCGCTGCGATCGTTTGTGTGCCAGAAAATTCCACTTTTCAGGCCCCTTTCTCTTCTCAAAGACACAGGCTGCACAGATGATTAGCCTGCTCTTTCCAATGTACAAACCCTGAAACTTTACCATCATATCACAGCACGCATGAAGCTAGCTGTATAGGCATCTTACGATATCATCGTTCGAATGCAAAGGTCAGGGATGTTGAACCTGTTGCAAAGGCCAGACAAGGACCTCTTGCAGGCGCGCAAAGTGAAGCAATGGCGCTGTGTCAGCGAGCGGAAGGCGATGTGCCTGAGCCATCGTGTTGCGCGAAACTTCCCATTCAGCCTCTTGCAGGGGCCAGCGCACATGGTGAATATTGCCGCGATAGACCTGACCTCGATGAGTTGTATAGAGACAATAGCGTTCCGTGAACCAGTGCTCCAGTGTGCCAGGCTCGGGAAGAACAATTGTGGAGGTGATCGGACGATAGCGGGCAATGAAATCGGCCTCAGGTGCGCCTCGATGCGTACGGTGGCTATAATACTGGAAGGCGTCACCGACTCGCTGTATGTGCATTGCCGCATTGAAATAGGGCAGATGGAAAAGACTGCGTGCAAGTGAGACGGCGATCGGGTTACCTGCTTCGAGACTGAAAAAGTAGACGCCGGGAATGCCGTGGACGGTGACGTAGGTGCGAACGTTGAGCTCAGGAAATTGCGAAAGCCCGGGCACCGAGAAAAAGCCGCGCGGATGCACATTAGTCATCGCGAAAGGGACGATACCTACCCAGCAGGTGTCATCATAGGTATCGAGCGGGAGTTGCGTGGGTAGTAGCGGTCGAAGTTGCGCAGGTGCAATGGGATAATGCGCAAACAGCAGATCGCGCCACTCCTGCTGCATAATCCAGGGACCGTCTGGTAGCGGATAGGGTCGGTGCTCAACCGTATGAATAATCGATTTGGTATCCATATCTTTTTATTCCCTCTGGTGATGCTCAATCTCTGTTCTCTCGTCTTTTGTTGATCCAGAACAGAAGTATTTGCCCTCTATCTGACTGACGAGATTGGCTCAGGATATGTGTAAAGATCGTCACCATTCAGAAGAATAGCGTAAAAAGTGTCTTTTTGACAAACGGCATTGGTCCTCGCTCCATTTTGAATATCTTCTTGCCTTGCGTATTTTCTCGACAAACTGTATAGTTTTTATTGCCATAAAATGTTAAGCCAGACCAGCGATGGCTGCTTTTTCGTATGCTGAAAGGAATAGACCATGACGACCAGGCCGCTTGTTGATCCTGAGCTTGTAGCTCTGCTTGATCAGCTCCCCTCCGTAGCCCTGACTGAAGAGATTGTCAAGCAGGTGCGTATGAGCCAGACAATGAGTGCTCAAAAGCTTTCGAGCCCCGACATTGAGGTGACTGAGCGCTTTGTGCCCGGTCCAGAAGGGGCACCCGAGGTGCGGATACTGGTCTATCTGCCGATCACAGGGGAGGGACCGAGATCGAGCTTGCTCTGGCTGCACGGGGGTGGATATATTGTGGGGTCTCCTGAGCAGGAAGATCTCATGGTAAAGAGTATCGTGTCAGCCATTGGCTGTGTGGCTGTTTCGGTAGACTACCGCCTGGCTCCTGAGACCCATTATCCTGGTCCCGTCGAGGATTGTTATGCCGCCTTGAAGTGGCTGCATACGCAGGCGCGCGACCTGGAAGTCGATCCGACGCGCATCGCGATTGCGGGGAGTAGCGCAGGAGGGGGACTGGCTGCGGCGCTAGGGTTGCTCGCGCGTGATCGGGGGGAGATTCCCCTGGCGTTCCAACTCTTGATCGCGCCCATGCTCGATGATCGCACCTGTACGCTGGCAGAACCGCATCCCTACACGGGAGAATTCGTCTGGACCCGTGAAGCCAATCGCTTTGGCTGGACTTCCCTGTTGGGCCAGGAGCCAGGTTTACCAGATGTTTCGCCCTATGCGGCAGCGGCACGTGCTGCGCAGTTAGAGGGCCTCCCGCCCACATTCATCAATGTCGGTGCCCTGGATCTGTTTCTGGAAGAAGATCTGGAGTATGCTCGTCGTCTCACGCGAGCAGGGGTGCCAACGGAGTTCCATCTCTATCCTGGGGCCTACCACGGCTTCAGGATGGTCGCTGACGCACAGGTGACACAGACCGCCGCGCGAGATCAGCTGGCAGCGTTGAAACGTGCCCTTGGTCCACGAAAAGATGGATGTTAAAAAACAAGGCCCCTCGTCGGTATCGACAAGGGGCCGAGGTAAAATTAAGCCGTGAACTTGGCGGCCAGTTCGCGAGCTGATGGTTCAACCAGGACGGAACCGTCAGGAAAAATGATCGTCGGCACCGTGCGCGAGCCGCCATTCACCTTCACGACAAATTCGGCGGCACTGTCATCATTTTCAATGTCAATATAATCGTAGGAGACATTGTGAGAGTCGAACCAGCGCTTCGCCATCCGGCAATCACCGCACCAGCTTGTGGCATACATGGTAATTTTTTCTGGGGTATTTGCAATTGCTTCTGACACAGATAGCTCCTTATAAACAATTTGGATTGGTAGATAGTCATCTTTCTGTATGAAAAAACAGAGATATGCTGGTGTTTATTCCCAGGGGTCCCAGATCATATTACTCCCGAGAATAAACACAGCAAGGATGGAGGAGATGAGAACGGGCAAATCTAGCTCTCCAGCGAGGCGACGGCGGGCTTATTGATGCGTTCCAGGAGCACATCAAAGAACTTTTTGCCACCGGTTGCCAGCAGCGCAGGGTTACGCGTCAATATGCCCATAATCAGGCTGGCATTGAAATCGCCACGTAGCGCCTGCGCAACCTGTGCAGGCGTGAGCCGCTTCATAAGATCCAGCGCACTATCCCATTGCGTATCGGTATATTGAGCGATTCGCTTGTTAATCAGATAGGAAATGTCCATATCGCGTCCAAAGCGAGCGCGCCAGGCTTTATCGAAGCGGCCCAGCGCGGCGGCAGAGGTATCGCCAGCCAGAACCGCCTCAGCTGCGACCTGTCCCGCCATCTGCCCCGAATAGATCGCAAAACGGATACCCTCTCCAACCAGCGTTGAGCCGTGCCCACCAGAATCGCCCGCGAGCAGAAGACCATCGCGAGAGAAGCGTTCGACATAGTTCTCGGAAGGGAAGAGGCCCGTATGGTACTCAATCGGGCTGGCATCCTTAAACTTCTCTGTCAATTGTGGCAGATCGTGAACGATGCTATTGAGGTAAGTACGTGCATCATCGTCACAATCTGGATGGAGCACTCCAACACCCAGGCGCACACGTCCATTGCCGCGAGGAAAGGCCCAGGCGTACCCATGCGGGGCGAAGGCGCTGCCCATAATGAGAAAGAGCTCATCCTGGGGATAATTGGGCGCATACATATCATATTCGGCCCCATAGCCATAGCGATGGAAGGCGCTGCCCATATCCGTACGCACTCCCACATGGCGGGAGAAACCGCTGGCATCAATGGTCACAGCCGAACGCAAGGTCAGACGCTCACTGATATGATTTTTTGCCGTCACACCCACAATCCGTCCCTGTTCAACCAGCGTCTGCTCGACTGTGTGCCGAACCCGGAGTTGTGCACCAGCAGCGACAGCACGAGCCGCCAGATGCTGATAGAGTCCGCGCACATCAATGACACAGGCCACCGCTGGATTATAGTTGAGCACCACTTCTCGGCGAGGGGAGATAAAGATAACTTTTTTGATGGGATGATACAAGTGTTCAGGGATGGCCAGCGCTTTCATATCACTGACCCAACTTCCGCCGCTGGTGTGGACCGGGTAACCAATCTCATTCTGGCGTTCCAGAACCAGGGTTCGTACGCCACGACGTGCAGCGGCCTCAGCAGCGGCCAGACCTGCTGGCCCACCACCAACAATTAAAACATCATTTTCGTCAGACATGGATTTCTTTCTTCAGCACATACGGCAGAATCGGCATTCTCCGGACCGACCAGCCTCGTTCTCAGTGGAGGCTGGATGGCATCCAGCTCCTCCTGGCGTCACGATGTCGTCGTGTGTACAAGGATAAGCGATATCGCTGGAGACGTCAAGAATGTTCTACGGTGCCGTAGAAGAATTCCTATGCAGCTCAAAAGGATGCGTTACCGTTTTCCTCAGCCTCAGCAAGAATAAGGAGATAGAGAGAAAATATTCCTTGATTTCAAATGACATTCAAGCTACTGTAACGCACGATTTCTTTGACGTTACACTCGCAATGTGCTATAATTAGAACAGGATTTCAATGTAACCTGTACACTAACCAGGGCTCCTCGTCCCGTTATTTCCGACATTTTTGTATATGCTCACCGTATTACCGCGAAAGATAGTGTGCAGAAAAGAGGTCAGTTATGAGCATTATGCAACTCACACAAACTATACAAATCGTTCCTTCTCCTGGAAATCGTTTTCATAAACCCGGCTTGCAACCGACCTTACCAGGGATGGAGCCAGAGGAGCCAGTTATTCCCCGCATTACTAATCGTCAGATCGCCGAAGTGCTGGCAGGCATCGCGGACTTAATAGAATCACAACAGGGCAATCCTTATCGTGTCCAGGCGTATCGTAACGCGGCACGTGGCGTCCTTGATCTTCCTGAGCAGGCGATGGATATCCTTGCCAGGGGAGAAGAACT
This sequence comes from Ktedonobacteraceae bacterium, assembly GCA_035493895.1. GTDB lineage: Bacteria > Chloroflexota > Ktedonobacteria > Ktedonobacterales > Ktedonobacteraceae > DATJHM01. The sequence continues at coordinate 1,157 of DATJHM010000138.1, read as the reverse complement.
TCATATAGCCGGATTGGGAGAGCGTTTGCGTGGACGCATCCGCGAACTGGTCGAGTTCGGGACATTCACTTTCCAGAATGGGCTCGCCCTGCCAATGTTGCCTCAGGGCGTACGCGCGCTCTTGTCGCTGGAGCATGTTGGTCCTTATACTGCGATCCGTCTCTATGAAGAACTGGGTGTTGATAGCGCCGAAAAGCTGTACCGGCTCGCTCAGCAGCAGAAGATTCGCAAGCTACCTGGATTTGGCGCTCGTAGCGAGGCTCGCCTCAAAAACGCTGCTGAGCGAGCATTGCATGGCCAGCAGAAGCCGCGTCCCCTTGGCGGTGTGGCGTAAGCAAACAAGAAGAAGAGATAGACGAGAATTGTGGTGGTTCTCTCGTCTATTTCCTCTTCTTGTTTGAGCCCTTTGTAAGTATCCCGATGGATACAATCTAAGCCTCTCGAGCGAGAATACGAGCAATCGCTTGCATCAGTTGCTCCTGAGCGTCATTCGTATAGCCATACAAACGCCACGCAACAAACCCGTCAGGACGTACCAGCACCGCGCCCGTGGTGCTCACACCATACAGGCTATTCCAGCGCTCCTCGACGTCCTTCCAGCCTTTTTCCCCACTAATAGAATAGACTGACAGCGTAAGATCGAATTCCTCGGCGACACGACGGACCACCTCGTCCCAGACCGTGCCCTGAGGCCCAACCAGCAGCGTCCATTTGCCGCCACAAAGATCGATGCTCGAGATCTGTACTCCTTCGCGTTCCAGGACCAGATGTGGGGCACGTGTGCCCGGTTCACCATGCAGCGTCTCTAGGGGTTGGGTAAGAGGCGCTTCGCTTGCGCCGGGCTCGGAAATAATAGCCTGACTGTGATAGCGATAGCCCAGAGCCATTTCTGGATCGTCAATAAACTTCATCCCTTCAGCACCAGTACGATAAAAATAGCGCAGAAGCGTTTGCTCAACGGTGAGCTGACCGATAGGGAGCCGTTCCTCTTCATACGTATCAAGCAAGGACGCACCCGCTTTCCCGGACAAAACCAGGGCCAGCTTCCAGGCCAGATTGAACGTATCCTGAATACCGGTACCCGCGCCCAGACCACCGCTGGGCAGAACTGTATGGGCAGCATCGCCGACCAGAAAGACGCGCCCTTGCTTATAGTG
>DATJHM010000137.1:0-14287 GCA_035493895.1 Ktedonobacteraceae bacterium | reverse complement strand
CCCTCTCCTCCATCAGGCTACGTGAGCGATGCGAAAAGGGCGTGGCTGGCTCTTACTTTTATTATTCGGCAGATGGTAAGGTTTCTGAAGGGTCTTTTCGAGATTTGTTCCAATGGAAGGGCGAGGCTTCCTGGTTTGCCGAACGTCGTGACCGCCTGATGCAAGTCAGCGCAGAGTTTCGGAAGTGGTGGCCGCAACACGACATAGAAGATTCTCTTGTTGGGTACAAAGAGTTTCAGCATCCACATGTAGGGACACTCAATTTGCGTTCAACGACGCTGCTGGTTGCGGCCCATCCCAACTTGAAAATGTTCGTCTACATGCCAGTAGATGGAATGAATACCACTGAGAAATTAGTCTGGCTGGTACAAGCCGCCGCTGTGAAGCCAGAAGTTGCGGCACCTTCGCCTTCCCTATTAAATTTCCGGATAAGCTCTAAGAGGGCAAATCAGGCATGAGAGCATGCAGGGGAAGAACCAGGGCCGCTTACGCGGCATCCTGGCTCTGTTGCTGGGGAGGGTTAGATTGGAGACGATTGGATTGCAGGTAAACCATAAACTTTTGTGTTATGACGTTGAGCAGGAAGAGCGCGCTGGCAAAGGCGATGAGTACTCCCGCCCACGAAGCATGGCTCAGGGGGCTATAGCTCACGGCAACAACGGCGAAGCGTATGATCAGCAAGCCCAGCCATGTCAGCGAACTGGGCAGGGCCGGTCTGGCATAGATCAGGCCGCTGGCACCGTCCAGACGCACGCGAGTATTGCGGCCGCGAAAGATGCCCGTCGCCAGTCCTGCGAGTACACCGAGAGCCAGTCCGATGATCAATAACACAGATGCGAAGTGCGCGAAGGCAGGAACTAACTCTACATAGCTGGCATAGACAGAGAGTATGGGCAAGAGTAGCAGGGTGCGCCAGGTTACCCGCTGCTCGGTGAATTGACGAAAGATCAGGTAGAGCAAAAAAATCAGGACGAGTAGAAGCACAATGATGTTATCCACGTTTCTCTCCTCTCATGGTTAGCTTCTGGAGGAAGAGTATAGCGGAAATGGCAGTGTTAGACATCACTTGAGAGCGGGATCTTTTTCTCCCCCAAAAGAGGGAGAAGGGAGTGGCCTGGACGGTGACGGCAGAAAGCGTCATACTGACAGGGTGTCCTCCTTTTGAGAAAAGATGCTGTTGTTTCTTTCTGCCCTATCAGTGCGATCCTGACGCGCAAGATACGACGTGTCATAGAACCAGCATGACCATGGGGAAATCGTCAGAAGAAGGGGAAAGCTTCTTTTCTCCAAGAGAGTTCCCTCTTTCGTTAGAACTGTCTCTCTGCTTTAAGAAATGTCATGTTTTTCATTGCTCGCGCAGTACAAGTTGACCCCAAGTGCTCCTCGCAAGGAGGAGAGCGGCGAGAAAAGGACCCAAAGAAAAGCGAAAAGCATCCCGAAGCTTGAGAGCATGACAGTGGGAAGAAGCCCAATGGCTGAACCTGCCGCACCTCCCAAAAGGGAGCCAATCGGTAAAGAGCTACAGATGAGAAAGCGCATACTGGCATTCAGTCGGCCCTGGAGATGGCCGGGAAGGAGACCCTGACGAAAACTTATCTGGGTGATATTGAACACGACCAACGTCAGGCTCTGCACAAACCAACTCAACATGAGAAACGGAAGAGCTAGCACTGGTGAAGCCCCTGCTAATGGAAGAAGCAGCCCCCCTATCCCATAGAAGAGGGCAGATCCAATGATGGTCGGACCAATCCCAAAACGGTCAGAGATGCGTTTAGCCAGAAAAGATCCCACCAATGCTCCTCCACTTCCCATCGAGAGGACAAAACCGTACATGACGGGCTCTATTTTGAGATCACGAACCACATAGAGAACCACAATGCTCAGAAGCGCACTGTTGAAGAGATTGATGGTCCCATTGCATGCGGCAATCGACCAGAGAACCCGATGCTGGAGAACGGTCTTCAGCCCCTCACCGATCTCTTTGAAGACAGCACACCCCGTTTCAGGATGGTCTTTTCTCGGCTCCGGTTTCCTGATCTGGCAAAGAAAGAGGGCAGCAATGAGGAAAGAGCAGGCATCAACCAGCATAGCAAAGGGAGCTGTCAGCCATTGGACAATCAAGCCTGCGAGTCCGGGACCTGCGATCTGAGCACATGCGTGGCTCGTCTCCAGTTTCCCATTGCCTTCAAGCAAGTGCTCTTGTTCAACGAGGGAGGGAAGATAGGCTTGATACGCTACCTCAAAAAAGACGGTCAGGCATCCACTCAAGAGGGCAATCCCATAGAGATATTCCAGGCGCAACAGATGAAGGAAAGCCATGAATGGAATGCTGCCAATGATGAGCATCTGCCCAAGACTTGTGATGAGAAGCACAGGCCGACGTGGGAACCGATCAACGACCACACCGGCAAACAGACTCAAAAACAACATGGGAGCAAAAGCTAAAAACGAGAGGACTCCCATTTGCATGGCTGTGGCATGCAAGGTGAGGGCAGCAGTCATGGGAAGGGCAAATGCGCTGACCTGTGAGCCAAATGCAGAGATGGTTTCCCCTGTCCAGAATTTGAGAAAATCCTTGTGATGCCATAATCCTTGTGGCAAGAAAAAGCGCATAGAAAACTCCTTGAAATGATGGAGGTGAAGATGATCACAACACAACCTTCGGGCACAAAAAAAGGTGGTTGGGGAAAATGTCACCCACGGCTTCTCTCTTCTCAAGGTGTTTTTTTCGTTCAGAGGTTCTCGAAAAAGGGCAGAGTGCGGCTGTGGGCGACGACACAGTTATCGATGAGACATGGTTTGCCATGTCCCCACAGCCTTGAATGATCTGTGGTTTGTGTCATACGACCCAAGGCGCTCCTCCTTCTGGATGCAGTTTTGGTATTAATGGAGTGAAAAAGATGCGTTTAAAGGCTAGCATACAGATGGTGTTCTTGTCAATGCCAGCGCCGGTGCCGGGGCGTCATCTTTTTGCAACCGGGAGAAATCTGTCTCGTTCCCCGAAATGCGATCGTGGCCTGGCCTGGGTCGCAGATAAACGGACGGCTCTACGGGATTTTGCTGAACGAGGGCGTTGTCGATGCAAAAATGTGACGGGTATCCGCCGGTGCTCATGTCCAGGCATTCTCTTTCAGAGGCGTTTCGGGTTGGCATTACCGGAGAAACATTTGTAATATCCATAAAGCGACCATTCCCACGGCAATGGTGAGGAGAACATTGCGCGTACGCCATGCGACGATTGCCGCGAAACTGCCTGCGATCCAGCGTGGATTTTGGAGCGAGAGGTCAATTGCGCTGCCGGGTAGCACCAGTTGCGGCAAGATGATGGCCGAGAGCACTGCCATTGGTACAAAACGCAGGATGTGCAAAAGGCGAGAGGGCATCTCCCTGTTGCCAAAGAACATGATAAATGAGAGACGCATGCCATAGGTAATTATGCCAATGCAGATAATCATCAACCAGAGCATCATTGCTCACGCTCCTTTCTTGCGTGTTTCATCAGACGACGCACGGGTGATTGGGGATAGAACGTGCGGCCCTCTTGCTCGCCGTCAGGTACATGCCGTTTTTTGCTTTTTGCTTCGATAAGGATGCCAACGATGATCCCGAGGCAGGTTGCGACGATCAACCCGGAATTGAGCGGGAAATGGGCGGCCAGCACGGCGATGATGCCTGCGGTTCCGGCAACCAGCGCATCCGCCCGGCGCTTGATCGCCGGGACAACCAGGGCAATAAAGGTGAGAGGCAGCGCAAAATCCAGAGACCAGCTGGCGGGAATATGGGCTCCCAGCAGAATGCCCACCGCCGTACTCATCTGCCAGATACTCCAGAGAGCCAGCCCGGCACCCAGAAAATACCAGTGTTTGCGAGCCTCTGCGCCACGTTGCTGGTAGTGAGTGATGACGACAGCATAGACTTCATCAGTGAGCAGATAGGCCAGGAGCATCTGCCAGAACGGGCCGAGCCGTTTGAGGTACGGGGCAAGTGATGCGCTATAGAGCGTGTGGCGCAGATTGATAATCGCGGCGGTCAGGATAATCATCCCTATGGGCACATTTGCAGCGATGAGTTGTACCGTCACAAACTGAGCTGAGCCTGCGAAGACAATAGAGGACATAGCCTGCGCCACAGGAGAGGGCACATGCGTTTCCTGGGCTGAAGCACCATAGATCAGCCCGAATGGAAGAACTCCCAGAAGAATGGGAAGTGTATCTTTGATACCAGTAAGAAATTCGGCGCGTTTTGTCATCATGCCCCGATTGTAAGGCCGCGCTTATCTCCGGGTCTTGTACGTTCTTGCTATCGTGTGCTGCTGCGTGCATACTGCCCTGGAGTCACCCCCACCAGAGATTTGAAATGCCGCGTCAGGTGGCTCTGATCGGTAAAACCAACCACGCTTGCCACCTCCGCCAGAGGAGTAGTTGCGGCAATGAGTCGTTTGGCTTGCATCACCCGTATATGGGTGAGATAGCTATGAGGAGGCAGGCCGATCGCGTCCCGAAAGACGCGCAAAAGATGGAATGGACTTAAATTCACGAATGCAGAGAGTTGTTCAAGCGAGATATTTTCGCTGTAGTGCTCCTCCAGATAGAGACGTACTTTCCGGATACTGGCGTGGTCCGCCGTGGAAGGGCGCAAAAGAGGACGGGTATCGGCATGGCGCATGATCAAATGGGCCAGCGTCCAGAGAATTTGCGATTCGCGTTCCAGCGTACTGGTGGAGGTGGTCAATGTCGTATGCAGTTGGGAGAGCAACCGGGCCAGATCGGGATCATGGATAACGGGCTCTGGAAAGAAAGGAAGATCTGCCGCTCGGTTTGCCAGCGAAGTCGTCGCCCGTTGGAGCAGGGATGCATCAGGATAGAGCATGCGATAGCTCCAGCCCTGCTCCAGAAGCGCAGCCCCCGTATGCATCTCCCCAGGATTGATCACCACCACACTGCCCTGGGGAGCAATATGCGTACTTCCACGATAGCGGAAATGTTCGGCACCTCTGTCAATGACGCCGATGGCGTAGCCTTCATGCATATGGGGTGCAAAGGCATGCGTGATATAGGTCGCACGCAGCAACTCAAGATTCTTGAGCAGGGGGTCATACCAGAACCTGGTCTGCTCCTGGAGATGAGGAGGATTGCTCTGATTTTTCATGGTCGTTCTGTCCATATAATAGATTTAACTACTTACAGTTCAGTATAACATAGTAACGTTCTTCAGTAGAAATATGCAAAAATACCCGGTATAGAAGCGGCGGGGCCACACTTGCCTTCAGCAGATGCCGGGTGAAAGGCAGGGGGAATTATGGATAAAATATCTATATATTCGACTTTTAGCTGCGTGATTTTCCATGGAGAGATACATCGAAGATATGCTATGATAGATGGGAGAAAAGAAGACTCATCTTTTTAGGTCCTCACTGATGAGGAAAAGCAAGGAAGAATAAGATGAATACCCTTGAGAAATTACAAAACCTCTTTGCACACGATCTGAGCGAACTGGAACAACTTCAGAAGAGCTGGTGGACGCTGCTCTCTGCCAGCAGAGTGGTCAAAGAGGAGCATCTTGGCCGCTGTTGTTATCTGGCCGAGGAACTTCTTGGCCCGGATGATCTACGTACCCTCAAAGGCAACATTGGGATCGATGAACGGCGCTGGCGCAGCTATAAAGCGAGAATTTCTGGTTGAGCCCGGCCTGCCCTCTCTCTCATGCAACGAACGAGCGAGTACTTTCCGTTCGTGAACACATAAAAAAGCGCCCGCTCGTAATATCTCCACACATATGGATTATTTAACTATATTAGTCGTAGTAGTTTCGTATCCAGCGATACTTTTTGAGTATGCTGATCTGCTCTGGCGAAAGACCTTTGCCATCGCCAACGGCCATATTGCTTTCGACATTGCGCAACGAGCGCATGCCCGGAATGGTAGTGGACACGGCGGGATGGCTGAGCACGTACCGTAAAGCAATCCCTGGGATAGCAGAGACAGCAACGCCAAGGTCAGCCGCCATGTGTTGTACGCGCTCATAAACCTCTTTTTTCCGCTCGCCTGCAAAGTATTGATTGCGGAAGTCGTCTGGCGCAAAGGTGCTCTCGGGGGTTATTTTGCCCGTCAGGCCGCCTTCATCCAGAGGGACACGGACAAGAACGCCAGTGTTATACTGTTCGCAGGCCGCAAATAATTGATCTTCTGGACTCTGATCAAAAATGTTGTAGATCACCTGGACAGTATCGACCACGCCAGTTTTCAGCAACTTGATGCCATTATCGGGCTGATGATCGTTAATCGAAATGCCAAAAAAGCGAATTTTCCCCTGCGCTTTCAGTTGCTGGATCGCTTCTAGCCAGTCCCCCTGCCCGACCCAGTCATCATTCCAGACATGCAATTGCAGGATATCGATCGTGTCCGTGCTCAGATTGCGCAGGCTTCGCTCAGTCGAGGCAAGCACATAATCGCCGGGAAACACGTCCTGTACCGGAACGCCTGGGAGGGCGGGCCACTGGAGGTTCTTCGGGGGAACCTTGGTCGCGACATAAATCGGCTGGCTCTGCTGGCGCACGACCTGGCTCACCAGCTTTTCGCTATGTCCATCCCCATAGGCTAAAGCGGTATCGATAAAATTCAATCCGAGATCAATAGCCTTCTGGAGGGCCCGCAATGATTCTCTGTCGTCGGCGCCAACCCAGTCTGACTTGCCAATCCCCCAGGCACCATACCCGATCTCTGAGATTTGCAAACCAGTACGGCCTAATGTTCGATAGTGCATAAGTTCTCCTGGTCCTATTTGCGTAGTATATTCTCAGACATTGTATGTAACAACCGAGCAGTATTGCAAGCCCGAGCATTTAATCGACGGTGAGAACAAAATCGCGGATCTCGTAGCCAGTCACCAGATCGCTCCAGCTCACGCTCGGCTTTTGTTTGATGCGCAACGTATCCAGCGCAAGTAAGCGTGTCAGGAAGATATCCGTCTCCTGAATAGCGACGTACGCTCCCGGGCAGCGATGGACACCATCACCGAAGCTCATCAACATCTCAGGAATATTGTCACCCTGGATCTCACGTCCCGGACAGAGCACGCGTGGATACTCACCGACGACCGATTCGTCACTGTTAGAGGCGTGCAGGTGCACATTGATGAGGGCGTTGTGCGGAATGACGACCTCGTTCCCGGCATCTACCAGCGTGATATCAGCGGTCGCGCGTCGTTGCAGATTGCCCACGATCGGTTCCAGACGCAGAATCTCGTGCAGGATGGCATAGCGTTCCTCTTCGGGTGCGATCAGGTAGCGAGCGCGCAAAGCAGGCTGCTCGAGAAGATGCCAGGCCGCAGCACTGATGAATTCACGTGTGGTAATCATGCCAGCCGCACCATAGGTCACGCACTCGGTCAGGATCTCTGCATCACGATAGTTCTGCTCGAGGAGATGCGAAATGACATCCTGTTTCGGGGAACGTCTGCGCGCAGCAATGGCAGGCTGCACATCGAAGTAAAAGAAGGAGAGCATGCGGCGCTGGTTCCATATCATCTGCAATTTCTTTATGAGCTTCCCGGAGCCACCGCCCAGATCGCCAGCGAAAAAGGCCTCGATCCTTTTATCCATGCCGGGAATGCGGCTATCGGTCAGCCCAACAATCTCGGCCGCCACGCGTACCGCCATCTTCATCGTGAGGCGACTGAGATCGACCTCTTTCTGGCGTTTCAACGTAGCAATGAGCTCGTCGCTCAACTCTTCCATCAGTTGCCGATAGCTCGTGCTCACCGCCTTTGGCGTAAAAAAACGAGCGGTCTGTTTCCGCTGTTGCTGATGAGCTTTGCCTTCTTGATAGAGGATGGGCGAATTACGCTGTCCAGGGATGCGCTCTATCAACTCAGCATTAAAGCCAGCCTGTTTGGTATGGGGACTGCGCAGGATTGCGCGTGCCGCCTCAAAGCTGCGTACATGCCAGACGCCATCTGCCGCCAGCTCAATAGCCGGGCCTGGCAGTTCCACAAATTTTGTCGTCTTTTGCGCTGAAATCGCCGCATGATCAATGGGACATTTTGCCGACGTGGAGATTGCAGCGTCCTGCGAAACAACGGCAGAAGGCTGGTCGTATGTCTCTTGCATAGATTTTCTGTTTCGTCCTATCTTCAGACAATTGAGCAACGTCAATATTTGCATCGATACAATATCATATGATATAGCAAGTATCATATGATATACTGTAGATCAAAACAGAGACATATGTCAAGTTAAGAGCGCGAGATAGGACAAAATGTTGTTCAGGCTCCTGTTTCTTGCTTTTGTGATCGCAGGCAAAAAAGCAGAGTTGGCAAGGGAAGCCATGCTTAGAAGAAGAGCGCGATTCTCTCCAGGAGCACCTCAATCTGGAACGGCTTGGCCAGGAAATCGTCGGCCCCGGCCAGGCGAGCAGTCTTCTCGGCACCAGGGTGGGCAGAGAACATAATGATGGGAATATGTTTAGTCTCCGGCTGATGCTTGAGATATTTCACGATCTCGCGTCCATCTCTGCCTGAGAGCAGAACATCGACCAGAATGAGATGGGGAAGGCCGCCATTATGCAATTGTTCGAGATATTCGCCCTTGTCCGAAGTCACCACCGCATAGCCCTCCTCTTCCAGAATAATCTGAAGGAACTCAAGAATATCTGGCTCATCATCCACAACGAGTATTCTTTTGAGCGTCTTCTGCATGGAGACGTTCCTGCCTTTCGTTCCCGGTCACTTGAACTTTCGCGTCCGCCTGGAGGCGAGGCAAAGCGACAAAAAAGGTCGAACCCTGCCCTTTGCTGCTTTCCACCCACATCCGACCCTGATGTCGCATCACAATCTCACTACAGATAGACAAACCGATGCCCAGTCCGGGATACGTTTTTTCTTCCGGGTCACTCACCTGATAGAAGCGTTCAAATATTTTCTCGTGATGCACTTTGTCAATGCCAAGGCCAAAATCTTGCACACGCACAATCAGCCACTCCCCATCTGCATCCTGGGAAAGACGCACAATCACTTGCTGGGCCCGTGGAGAATACTTGATCGCATTGGTGAGCAGATTGACGAATACCTGTCCCAGGCGCTCTTTATCACCCATCACCTGTGTAGTTGTTTTGCCCTCAATGAGCAGGTGGTGAGTTGAGGTAGCAGCCTGCACATTCTCCACGGTCTCGTCGATCAGTGCATCCAGATCAACGGGTTCCATGTGGAGTACGAGCTTGCCCGACTGTATCCGGGAAACATCCAACAGGTCGCTGATGAGAGTAGTGAGCTTATCGAGCTGGGCATCCATGCGAGCCAGATAATGCGCCCCCTGCGTATCTCCCTGTTTCTCCAGGCGACGCTGGAGGACATAGGCAAAGCCCTTCAGGCTTGTGACAGGAGTTTTGAGTTCGTGGCTCGTCATACTGATAAACTCATCCTTGCGACGTTCGAGGCTCATCTGCTGTGTCACATCGTGGATAATCGTGATGACCATCTCCACTTCCCCATTCGCCCCTATCACTGGACGGGATTTGACCAGCGACCATAATTCTGGCTGCTGTTTGTTGGCCTCTCTATATCCGATAACGGCCTGAGCTTCTGGCTCACCGGCAAGTACCCGCAGATGGGTAAATTGGGAGGAAGAAAAGGGCTGTCCGCGTTCATCGACAAGCTCATATTTACCAAGAATACCAGGTTCCTGTTCAGCCAGCAGATGCTGCACAGAGCCAGAACTGGTCATCTGGGCCGCAGCCTCATTGGCATAAATGATCTGGCTATCTTTCGCATAGACGATGATACCGTCGGCCACGCCTTGCAAGATAATATCTAATTGATCGCGGGACTGCTGGGCTTCGCGATAGAGCCGAGCATTATCGAGCGCGACACCTGCTCGTCGTCCAACTTCTTCGGCCAGTGCGAGATCGCGTTCAGTGTACCTTTTGCCGGATTCAGCCGCCACAAAAGAGACCACGCCGATCGTCTTTCCGCGCGCAACCAGGGGCACCGTCATGACAGACGAAAACCCGATCTGCCGGGCAAGAGCGAGTTCTTCTTCGTTTCTGGAGGCCGCCACCAGCAGTTCATCGGGGATCTCGGCGTACAATTCCGCCTGTCCGGTGCGTGCAACATGGGCAGTGCCAAGAGCTGCATCGGGATCGACGGAATAGTGCTCACGCAGGGCTCGCGCCCAGCGCACCTTCTCAGGATCTTTATGCGCAACCTCAATCAGCTCAAAGCGTCCCTCTTCATTCACCAGATCAACGGAAAACCAATCAGCAAGCTGGGGAACAATCAGGCGAGCGACGTTGGCAAGTGTTTCCTGATAGTCGAGCGTGGAGGCTAATGCTTTACTGACCCGGGTAAGAAAGCGCTCCTGTGCCTGGATGAGCTTGCGTTCAGTGATATCATGCGCGATGCTGGACGCGCCGATAATCTGACCTTCGCGGTTGTAAATAGGCGAGATAGACACAGAGACGGGAAGGGTCGTGCCATCTTTTCTTTGCCTTACTGTTTCGTAGAGACCGACCTGCTTTCCCTCGTTAATTTGCTTCATGATCCGGCCAAATTCTTCCTGCCGATCTGGAGGAAAAATCAGAGTAATAGGCTGGCCAACCACCTCCTCAGCGCTATATCCATAAGTCTGCTCTGCGGCCCTATTCCAGCTGGTGATAATCCCCTCGAGCGTTTTCCCAATAATGGGAATATCTGCCGATTCGACCAGGGCGGCAAGACGAAGGCGGGCCTGTTCCTCCAACTTACGCTCAGTTAAATCAGTAAACATCCCCAATGAGCCCATAATCTCGCCTTGACCATCACGGACAGGGCTAGTGCAAGCGAGCACATTGAGCGTGGAACCGTCGTTGCATCGAAAGCGGGTATCAAACTGCTCAAATGAACCTTGCAGATTATGCTGCATGTGCTCTTGAACCAAAGCCAGATCTTCTGGAAAGACGAAATCAACAGCGGCACGACCGAGCAATTCCTCGACAGAATAGCCAAGCATAGACGCCATACGATCGTTGATAAAGAGCGTCCGTGCCTCTTGATCAACGAGCCAGATGCCCTCATTGGCAGTTTGGACGATAGTGCGATATTGTTCCTGATTTTCCTGCTCACGTTGTTTGCGTTCAGTGATATCGCGATTAATTTCCATGATGGCGATAGGATCATGCTGAGCATTGCGCGTGATCACCTGACGGCTTTCAACAATGACCCGGGTTCCATCTTTGCGTCTATGGATCAGTTCCCCTTCCCACTGTTCGCCAGTCGCCAGAAAGCGATCAAGCGCCTCGCGAGAAGCAGGAAAGCGCGTCTGAAAGAGATCGTGGGTCACCTGGCCGATGGCCTCCTGCGCGGTCCAGCCATAGAGGCGCTCCGCGCCCCGGTTCCAGGAGATAATGCGGCTGGTCGGGTCACGTACAATAATGGCATCATAGGCAAGCGCCATCAAGCTCGCCTGAGGTTGCATCAGACGCTCAAAGCGTTGCTTATCTTGCAAGTGCTGGTTGTACTGCGTCGTCTCGTGGAAAGAGAGAACGACCCCGGCCTGAGAAGGAACGATATGCAGAGAAAACCATTGGCCGGTGGGAGGATACACATCTTCTATATCTAGCGTATTTTGTGTTTCTACGGCTTCGTAGCAGCGCCGCCAGAAGACAGTCCCGACGATCATAGGAAAAATTTCCCAGATGTTTTTTCCCAGGAGATCTTCGCGTTGCTTTTTCAAGAGGCTTGCGGCCGCGGGATTCGCGTAGATGAAGTGCCAGGACGGATTCAGACTGATAAATCCCTGTTGGAGGCTTTCAAGGATGGTCAGAAATTGCGTACCAGATGCGAACAGCGCATCGTCGTGAAAAGGAGAAGAAGTTTCCATAGGTTAGCTTACGCCCTCCTTTCGAGAGATCGCGCATCCAGCGACGAGCAATCGTCTTCGATGAATGGAGTGGATAGAGTGTCCTGTGTATATCTACGAGAGGGGATGAGGGTAGTCGAGTAATTTTTGCGCAATAGTGGCACTAACAATAGTCTTCTCCTTTGTCCGGAATTGCTCACGATTAGCTGAGCAGAACCTCCCATGATTTCCTGGTGAAATGATGAATCTGGTTTGGATTGTGCCAGTATACGTCGCTGGTGTGGCAACCAGCGCAGTAACAAAGTGCAAGCAGTCACGTTTCCGCACAATCCTCAGGTTCGATGCAAAACAGGCCAAATCAATCCACAGCATTGGAGGCTTATTCCGAACGGTGAGCCGAAACCTGGCTCGGTGTAGAGTTGTTACGTTATCCTCAGTGTAGCAGAAAATAGGATGTCACTGCAACCCGTTTTGCACGCGTGTCAGAGCTTTTTGATTATTGCGAAAGGAGTGAAGGTTAAAAGGCTTGAAGGAACAGCACAGGATTTACTCGACAGTCATATTGTAAACAGATATACTGGCAGTGTAAAGGTAGAAGCTTCTAAAAGAGATAAGAACAAGAAGGAAGTGTACGATATGCCCATTCCCTCAAAGCCAGAACGAGAACAACCCGGCACCTATTTTGTGGCAGACCGCGAGAGCCAAGAAGAACTGAATCGTTTACAGGTCTTTGATCGCATGCTGACTACAGGCATGGGGGGCGTACTGCCAGAGCAGGCAGATCCAACGATATTCCCGTGTGTGCTCGATGTAGGTTGTGGAACCGGCGGCTGGCTTATTGAGCTGGCAAAGACGACCCCGAATTGCACCAGACTGGTAGGAGTCGATGCAAGCCACAAGTTTGTCGAGTATGCACGCGCACAGGCAGAGGCTGAGCAGGTGAGCGATCGTGTGGAGTTTCACGTGATGGACGCGCTACGCATGCTCGAGTTCCCCGATCACGCCTTCGATCTGGTCAATCACCGCTCAGCTTTAAGCTGGCTACGTACCTGGGACTGGCCCAAATTGCTACAAGAATATCTGCGGGTGTGCAGTTCCGGGGGGGGTGATACGTGTCACCGAACCCAGCTGGTGGACGAGCGAGAGTCCTGCTCTCACGCGTCTCTCTAAACTGTCATTACAATCACTCTATCAGGCCGGGCACTTATTTACCCCCACCGGCGAGGGCGTGACGAGCGAATTAGCGGGTCTATTTGAGCAGCATGGGATACAAGAAGTACAGACGCATTCCTACGCCTTGCACTATCGCGCTGGTATCCCCGAATGGCAGCACTTCTTCGACAATGTTCGGATCTCCTATCGGACAGGATTGCCCTTTCTGCGCAAATGGATACACATGCCTGATGATTACGAGGAACTCTGCCAGCAGATGCTCTACGAGATGCAGCAACCCGACTTCATAGCGACCTGGGTCCTGGTGACAGTCTGGGGGAGGGCATAAGAGGTGGCCCTGACGCTATTTCTCGTGGTAAAATAAGTAATTGCTGCGATGGAGCAACAAAAAACAGTTGATTGTCACCAGAGAAGGAGATGATGGAGCATGGCAGGTTTAGCGAACAAAGTTGCGCTGGTAACGGGTGCTGCTTCCGGCATTGGCCTGGCAATTGCACGCGACTTTGCGCGCCAGGGTGCGCGGGTAATGCTCACCGATATCGACGTTGAGCGCGGGAAAGCGGCGGCGGCGGAACTTGCGGGTGCGCGTTTCTTGCGAGCTGACATGGCAAACCGGGATGATCTTCAGCGCATCGTGGGAGAGACGATTGAGATCGAGGGGCAGATTGATATATTGGTGAATAATGCAGGCATTCAACATGTGGCACCAATTACCGAGTTTCCCGATGAAAAGTGGTTGCAGATCATCGATATTATGCTCACCGCGCCATTTCTGCTCACAAAGGCCGTTTTGCCAGGGATGTATGCCCGGCAGTGGGGGCGCATCATCAATATTGGCTCAGTCCATTCACTGCGAGCGTCTGCATTTAAATCGGCCTATGTCAGCGCCAAGCATGGGCTGCTGGGATTGACGCGTGTCACCGCACTGGAGGGGGCAGAACATGGCGTCACCTGCAACATCATCTGCCCATCGTATGTACGTACGCCGCTCGTCGAAAAACAGATCGCCGATCAGGCGCGCATCCACGGCATTCCAGAGGATGAGGTCGTGGAAAAGATCATGGTGACCGAGGGAGCCATCCATCGGCTGCTGGAGCCCGAAGAAGTGGCGGAGTTCGTGAGCTATCTTTGCAGCGAGGCCGGGAGGAGTATTACAGGAAGTGCGCAAACGATCGATTGTGGGTGGACCGCCCACTAACATTTGTCCATCCAGAATACCCTTTGTTTTCCGCTTATTTCTGACGAAGAGGAGCAACACAAAGCAATGGGCACACTCCTTCCTGG
>DATJHM010000136.1:0-22565 GCA_035493895.1 Ktedonobacteraceae bacterium | reverse complement strand
AGATACTCGCGATCATTTAAGCGCTCTTGATAGCTGATGGCCCGGCGATAGAGTAAAGCCGCCTCTTCCAGATCCGGCTGATCGGGAGCTGCGGCCAGTTCGGCCTGGTTCCAGAAGATCACGCCCATAAGCGGCTCGTCGCCAAGCTGCTCTGCCAGCACAAGAGAGCGCTGCAAAAAGTCACGCGAGATTTTGTAATCGCCCACCTTGAGATGGATATGTCCAAGGTCGCAATAGGCATGAGCCATACGGCGCTTATGATCGCACTGCTTGAAAAGCGAGAGGGCAATGTTCAGGTGACCAAGCGAATCGCGCAGATGTCCCTCGCCCTCAGCCAGCGCGGCCAGCAGCTTATGCGTCTGTCCCATATCGACCAGATAGCCCTCAATCGTGCGCTGGATGCGCGTCAGGCGAGCGGCATTCACACCGCTCTGACTGGCAAGGGGTTGCTGTTGCTGCTCAAAAAGCGCGAGGGCCTCTTGCATCGCCAGACGGGCCTCTGGATAGCGTCCCTCCATAATTGAGAGGCTCCCCTGCTGATGGCGCAAACGCGCCCAGGCCGGACCCGCGACGACACCCGCAGCGCGCAACACCTGCTCGCCCCGTTCCAGATACGAGCGAGCCTTCGGCACATCTCCCGTATAGCGCCACGTCCAGCCAATCTCCGCCCACAACAGCGCCTGCAACTGCGCCTCATACTGTGCAGCGGGACCGGACCCATCACGAAGCCGATCACCGCGCAAGACCAGCACCCAGGCATAGAGCAGACGCGCCTCTTCGAAATTTCCCCGAATCATCGTACACTCAGCAATGCGCTCAAGAAGATAGATAAAGCGAACTTTCTCTTCCTCATTCAGAACGGGAGCCGTTTCAGGAGGCGGCACGGCCTGCGAACTCTGGGAGCCTTCCGTAAACGTAATCATCGTATGGCCACAGGCGGATTGAAGATATCCCAGAGCACGCCGATAATATTGCTCAGCTTCTGTATAAGGAGCGGTTTTGGCTGAGGCAGATTTAAAACCGGGCTCCGTGGCGGAAAGAATATAGGCCCGATCGCCTGCCAGCTGGGCATAATGGGCGATCAGCGCCACATCTGCATCGGCCTTCTCCAGATGGTGCATAATCGTCGCCGCAACTTCTTCTTCGCGTCCTTTGTGCATGCGGCGCAGCATATCGGCGGCGCGTCGATGCAAACGAGCCCGGCGCATCGCCGATATACTTTCATACAAATAGCTCACCAGCATCGGATGCCAGAACTGATAGGTAATATGCGTCCCCACGCCCTCTTCAGAAAGCACACCAGCATCCATCGCCTTTTCCAGCAATGAGACGACGATATCCTCATCAGCCAGCTCGGTTCGCTCACGTCCACTGGCCTCCATCGCACAAATCTCGGGCAACTCGAACGAACCGCCAAGCACGGCCGCCGTATCCAGCAACTGGCGCGTCTGCTTATCCAGCTTATTCATGCGCTGCTGAAGCGCGGCCTTAATGCTGCGCGGAATAGTTGGCGGACTGGTGCGCGCCAGTTCCTCGGCAAAGAACGGATTGCCTGCCGCATGCTCTTTAATATGCTCAACCATCGCGCCCGGCAGATGCGAGACCAGCGTCGCAATCTGCTCACCGGTCAACGGGTGTACATCCAGCGTCTGCACCGAATGCTCGCGCAACATCTGATCAATAATCACGCGGAGATGATGCGGCGAATGTTTGGGCACCTCGCTCTCGCGACAGGTGCAGAGCAACATAATGGGATAGCCATGCAAGTTGCGAGCGAGATACGCCAGCAGTTTGTAGCTATGATCATCGGCCCACTGAATATCATCGAGCACCACCAGCAATGGCGCGCTCTCGCTGGTGCTCGCCAGCAGATCGCGTACAGCTTCCCAGAGGCGAAGCTGTTTCTGCTCCGCCTGCAAGATCAGAGCATGCTCACTCTGACCATGCGAACTGCGCTCCTGAGAGGGCAGCATCTCGCTTAACTCAGGCAGGAGATCCGTCAAAGGGAACAGCGTCTCTTCCAGAGAGGCTCGTAGCGAGGGATTGAGCGCCGTCGAAGCGATACCGGCATTGATCAACTGAGGCCAGATACCGAGATTGAACACTTTACGCAAAATTTCGGTCCAGAGGCGATACGGGATGGCGCTTTCCTGGTCGTACGAACGTCCCCAGACAACGGCCCAGCCATGTTTCTGGGCCTCCATGCTCATCTCCTCAGCCAGACGCGTCTTGCCGATACCCGAAACGCCCATCAACATCATGCAGAGAGCCTGACGCTGTGTATCCAGCGGAATACCGGTCTCACGACGCTGCTCCATCAACTGCAAACGTCCGCTTTCATCGATATCGTGCAGCATATGGCGCAACGTGTCAAGCTCCAACTCACGTCCTATCAACGGGCTCTGGTGGCTACGACCGATGCGCACATTCTGTGTACTCTCAGCGAATTGAATGGGCACAAGTTCCGGCTCCGTCGTCTGCGTCTGCGTAGAGCCCGGAACCAGTTGCAGTTGGATCAGCGTTTGTTCGTCGAGCGTACCCAGACGAATGGCGTTATAGAGTGTCTGCGTCTGCTCGGAGGGCTGAGTGAGACGTTTGTAGACCTGCAACGCCTCGGGACGGCGGTTCAAACGAGCCAGCACGATCAGCAAACGCTGAACTGCGGCTTCATTATTGGCCTCAATCGAGAGCAAGCGGTCCGCGCTATCGAGAGCGCGGGCATAATCCTGGCGTTGAATATAGAGATCGGCCAGAGAAAGTTGCGCCCCGATCCAATGGCGACGCAAGCCCTGGCGGCGCTGCATAATCCACTCAATCTGGCGTCCCTCGGGCAGGAAATCGCCACCATAGAGGGCCAGAGCGTCGCGCAGAAGATTTTCGCGCTCCGCAGCTTCAGAGGAGGGAGGAAGCGCATCAATCTGCTGCATACTAGTTTCAAAAGCGTTGGCATCAACCCAGGCCTGGGACTGGTCGGCCAGTTGCAGCGTATCATCGGCAAGGTGGAGGAGAGAGGCCCGCCGTCCCGCTTGAAGTGAACGAATCGAGGAGCCCTTGGAGGAAACGGCAACACGAGCAGGGGCCAGTAAAATAGTGGAGAGATGGGCGATTGTCTCTTCCAGGCGATGTACAGAGACCTCGCGGCGCAGGCGAGGCCAGAGCGTCTCAAGGGCGTATTGGCGGCTCACCTTGCGTTCAGGCTGACACAGGAGCAGGGCCAGAAGAGCGCGAACGCTCCATTGCTCTTCCCAGGCCTCCTCATCGACAACCAGATTGGTGAGTCCGTCGCCCCATTCCAGATCGAAACGCCCCAGAGTAAAAATACGCAGGCGTAAAGGAGCAGACATAGTAAGCACCTCCGCTTCCTCGGTAAGCGGCCGTTTTTCATCAAGCGAAGGAGAAACAGCTGGCGTAGCGAGCGATGTCTCATCCTGAGCTTGTACATCGGCAGGTAGATCCTTGCCAATATACCGTCTCGTAGTGCGCCCATTGATCGTCTCGTACGCATACCAGTACGGACCGTGGCCGGTGCCTTCACGGCATTTGCGGCAGCGCGGTTTGCCACAAAAGCTTACCTGTTGATGATACGTGATCTTGCCATTCATAGAAGAACCCTTCTAAATATCCCCTCGAACGAAAGGATGGAAGGACAGAAAGGCCCGCAGGGGAGAGTTTTTGCAGGCACGCTCACCCCCTACCGCTTGCGCGGGTCATGTTGGCCTTGCTCAGTTATCCGACAGTTATAGCTAAACAAGCAAAGGGTAGCACTAAAGATAGTAACCTGTATTATCCAGTATATATGCTAAGCCATTATAATATGGCCGTCAACAGGTAAAAGTACCATATAATTGCAATTTCTGCTATTTTTTTGGGGCCAATTTCGGGGAAAAATGAGAGTTCGGGAAAAATTGCTTCCCGAACATCATCATAAGATCCTTAATTTCGTGGCGAGCTATACTCTGAAGGCTCGGCAGGCGTATCTGGAGGCGATGCATCGTGAGGTAAGGGGAAGTAACGGTTGTGCAATGATTGGATGCGCAATGGTCGTAAAAGCCAGAAACTATAGCCCAGAAGAATAAGTGCAAAGCAGAGGCTACTCCAGATAGTCCAGGCATAGGTCTGGCTCACAAAAGCTACGAGGCCGCCTTGATTCTCATGAACGATCAGATCGCAGAAATTGTGCAGACAATTCAGCACAATAAGCGGCCAGATCGCGCCTGTGCGCAACCAGAGGGCGGCAAAAACACAGCCCCAACCCAGCGTGAAGAGGATCTCGGTACAAAGAGAGAAGCCATCTAAAGCGCTAAAGGTTGAACCGATATGCGCAAAGGTAAAGAAGAGCGCAGAGGAGAATACGGCGAGCAGGATACCTCGAGGCAGAAGTGCCTGCAAGATAAAGCCTCGATAATAGGTCTCCTCTAAAAAGGCGATCAAGAGAGCCTGCAAGACAAAATAGCAAATATCGGCGGGAGGTACCTGGAGAGAACCTCTGGCAACCAGCACCAGGAGCGCCACCAGAGATGGGAAAACGACGAAGAGGATGGGGATAGCAAACAGGTGCGAGTCCTGGCTTTGCAATGGGGCAGTATAGCCAAGGTCACCCCACCAGTCCAGCCAGTTCAGGAAAAGGACCGCAACAGCGCAGGCGCACACTTCGCCGATCAGCGCAGGCAGATAGTCGTTCATATTGAGAGAGGTCAACAACCAGGGGATGAAGAGCAACGTCACGAGCAGAATCGCGAGGAGTGCCACAATAAAGAGATACGGGCGCTTCTCACGCAAATAGTTGAACTTACTGATGAACGCAGCCTGAGAGATTGGGCTCATGCCTTCATTCCTCCTGATACAAATACTGCCAGTACAACACGTAGCATAGTTAGTGTAACCAGGAGGAACAAACACAACCGTTAGAGACGCCTCATTGTACCATTTCCTAAATTGTTGCGAGCTTCACTTAAACGAGATATTTGATAGCCTGATTTCTTATTCGAATCAGTGCTTTTAGCATTATTATACTGTTTCTCACTATCTGTTAAAATTAGGAAAGCAATCCCCCAGAGTTCTCCTCTCGAAGCATAGGAAGAGATTCATCGCTTATCATCTCATCACGCTCATGCTCTTCTGACATGTTAATACCCCTTTCCACATCTAATAACTCCGGCGTTTTGCCGGAGTTATTCTACGGTGCCATAGAATAACTGTGGCATATTTCCAGATCCCCAAGATGCCTTTACTGGCGCCAGTATATGAATTATACATGATTTCTTTCTTGATAGAGAACTGATTGCACATGATAATAGGCTGAGCGTATCTTGTCCTGAATTACAAAGCAGGTGTATGACCGAGAGATCTCTTGCATTTTTCGCAATTATAGGTTACTATCACCTATGTGGAAGTAACCTATAGTTTTTTAAGAAGTGTTATGTATTCAGATATCATCATTCTCGCCATGTTAGCAAATGGGCCGATGCATGGATACGAGATAAAAAAGCGCGCAGAACAGATCCTTGGCAGCCCCATTTCCTTGAATAACAAAGTGCTCTACCCGGCATTAAAGCGCTTCGAGGAGATGAAAGCAGTCGAGCGCGAAGTCGTACGGCAAGAAGGGAAGCCCGATCGGCATATGTATCGCATGACCGAGTATGGGCGTGAATGGATGCAGATGCTCCTCCAGGACTTCTCAGCAGAACTCTTGCGGAACGATGCAGAATTTCTGGTTCGCGTCTCATTCTTCCGTCTGCTTGAGCCAGAAGCACAGCTGGAGATTCTACACATCAGGGCCGATATTGTAAATAAGAAGATTGCACATATTCAAGAAATGCGAAAGCTGGCAAGCACAACACAGGGCAATAACGAGTTTGTCGAAGAGGTGATTTCCTTTCATGAACAGCAGAATCGGCACGAACTTGACTGGATTGAATCGTTGATACAGAAAATCGAGCAGGCATAAGCTTGTAAAGGAGAAACTATCTGATGCAGAAACAAGAAACACCCATCTGGGAAAGCGGCATTACTAACGCCCCACTTCCCCCTTTCGTCGATGAGCAAGAGAACCAGGACAGCACCAGTTCACTGCAAGCAGCCTATTATAAACTGGGGCCCATCTTCCGCCTTCCACGAGAAGGACAAAAACCACTGGTGGTGCTCGCCGGTCCAGAAGCGAATGCCTTCACCAGCCGCTACGGTGACGAATTTTTCGTGAGCGGAGAACTCTGGAAGGATTTCGGCAATGCGATGGGAGATGTGTCGGAAAGCATCGCAAAGATGCGCGATGGTCAGATCAATCATCAGCGCAGAATGCAGGCTGGCCGCGATTATGCACGCACAAAAGTGCTCGATCAGTTGCCACGTATGCTCAAAATTACACAAGAATACGCACAGTGGGAAACGGGACAGAGTATCGAAGTATTGCCTTCCATGCAGCGTATTGTCGCCGAGCAACTGGGTCAGCTCATGGTCAATTACAGCGTGGGAGACTACCTGGAAGATTTCGTCATCTACTTATCCAGCTCAATCGTCAGTTCATTTGGTGCCAAAAAGCGCGAAGTGCTCGCATCTCCACGCTTCCAGCAAGCCAAAGAGCGTGTATTCGAGGTGGGACGCAAAATCGTCGAGGCGCACAGAGCCGCACCTGCGCATGACCGAAAGCCTGATCTGGTCGATGAGGCTCTGGCAAAAGCGGCGGCCCAGCCCGAAACCTATACAGATGCACGGCTGGCCTATGTTGGCCTGGGACCGCTCCTGGCCGGACTGGAGACGGTAGCCAGAACCAACAGCTACCTGCTCTATGCGCTCTTGAAAAATCCGCAGGCCCTCAAGCGCGTAGTGGATGAGGCAGATCAGGCTTTTGTGCAAGGGACACTGAGCTGGGAGGCGTTGAAGTCCATGCAGGCCACACAGGGAGCCGCGATGGAGACACTCCGCCTGTATAATGGCAGCAGCTTCAACGCGCTGGTCGCCAAACCGTTCACCTTTGCAGGATACCGCCTGGAGCCGGGAGACGAAGTGAAAGTAGCGATAGCCGTTTCGCACCATCTGCCGGAATTGTTTCCCCATCCAGAGACCTTTGATATTGATCGTTATCACGATCCGCGCAACGAACATCGTCAGCGTGGTGCATATGCCCCCTTTGGCCTCGGCGAGCACACCTGCCTGGGAGCGGGCATCGCCGAAGTCCAGCTCATGGTCATTACCGCCACACTTCTCCACACCTATCAGTTTGAGCTGGACCCGCCGGATTATCAGCTTGCGCGAGGAGAACAATTGAGCATAGAGGACGATATACATGCCAGAGCGGGCAAACAATTTCGCCTCAAAATCGCCGCTCGACGATAGCGATAGCAGATCATAAAGAAGGGAGGGAGCGCATAGACGCTCCCCCTAACCGGCGTAGAGAGAGAATTGAGCCACACTCCCTTTGAGGGTATAGTTGTAGCTACCCGCTTGAATATCATGCTGAAGCTGGCAGGAATTGGGAGCGAGCGAGAAAAGTCCTGCTTGCTTGTGAGCTGTATTAACAACGAACTGTTGCTCCGGCGTGGTATTCAGCCAGACCAGATCACTGCCCTGCGGTACCTTCATCATATCGGGCTGAAAGACGTTACCAGCGCCATCGTTGCCAGATACGATCAGCACAATATTCAAAACCTCAACCACCACCTGCGCCCCTTTCGTGAGCGCAGGCGGCAACTTCGAGGACTGATCTGTGCCGGATTGAACATAATAGGTATACGTACTCGCTTTTAACAGCGGCTGGCCCTGTTCCTTAGCATGTAAAGCAACTTTCATCGCGGCCATTTTCGTCGAAGCATCGACAATCACCTGATCGCTGCGCGTCTGATTAATCCAGATCAAGTGTCCTCCCTGGCGCACGACAACCATAGAAGGAAGCATCCTGACGCCCCCGGCGCTCTCAACAAGCGTCACCTGCTGACTCGCAGCCATCATCCCCTTACAGACCGTTTGAGATGGAGACGAAGCTTCCCCGGGTGCTCCTGACTGCGTATGTGGCAGCACATTATACACAACCGTAAGCAAGCTTCCCATAAGCAACGTCAGGAAGAGAAGAGCCGCAATCATATCCAGGCGTCTCCACGGAAGCGTGCGTAAGAAAGGTTTGCAGGCAGCCTCAGGCGCGGAGAAAGCGGGGGAAGACGGCAAGCAGAGAGCAGGCACATTGCGATTATCGCGGTAGGCCTCACGATTGCGCGAGACATGTTCTTCCAGGCGACCCCAGACGCGCTCTAATGATTGCGTATCGACTTTCTCTTCAGGAGCACAGTAAGCGGGCAGTAACTCAGGAGGGACAGATGGCTGTTCTGGTGACCAGTTTTTGAATGCAGACATATGCTGCTGCCCACCGTCAGTATCAGGGAAAAATTGCATCTCTTGGTCACTCATACAGTTCTGTCCTCCCTGGAACGTCGATAAATAGTACGCAAAAGGCCAAGTGCACGCGAGAGTAAGACTCGCACCGCACCCTCGCGTTTATTGAGCAAACGAGCAATCTCGTGATAATGTAAGCCAGCAGAGAAGCGGAGGCGAATCACCTCCTGTTGCAGAGCGGGTAGCTGCTCGACATGCGAGCGAAGTTGTGCGTATTCTTCCTGTGCGAGCAGCAGAACATCGGGCTCATTCTCCTCATGAGCATAGAGCGTTTCGGAGACCGTTTCCAGCGGCACAATACTACGCCGCTGCTGATAGCGCAAATGATCAATCACCTTATTATGAGCCACGCGAAGCAACCAGGCACGCTGTTTTTCCGCATGTAAATCCGCCAGCGTCTCCTGTTCGAGCGCAGCCAAAAAGACTTCCAGTAAGATATCCTCCGCATCCTCACGTACAGAGACGCGGCGTACAATATACGTAAAGATCGTCAGAGCATCTCGCTCATAGAGCAGGGCAAGTGGTGAACCGTCAAGGATGGGTCGCATCCGCTGTTGTTGCATCACATACTCAATCTCAGTAGTAGTGTTGTCGGTCAGTCGGCAACAAGGCTGTAAAACCGAAGGCCGGATGTGCTTTTTAGAGCAGACGGATAGAGGTACAATGCAGAGGGCAAGTTTGAGGGCATAGCATCAATCACGCGCAACCGTTCCGCAGGCTGCATAATATCGTTGTGGCTGCATCCTGTACCCCATCCATCTTAGAAGTCGTATCGTGATCGAAATTGTTACATGCAGCACGAAAGAGAGAAAAAGTACCAGGCCGCCCGGAATAAAGCAGGCGGCAGAAACAACCTATAGATATTCAACAAGAGTCACCCTTCAAGAAGGATGAGTTTCGGGCTGGCGTCGTACAGTAGAATGCAAATTCTTATGGAAAAGAGCAACAAGCTCTCTAAAGTAAGCATCCGTATAGGCATCAACAAACGAAGTCGTATAAGCGGCGGGATCATTTGTCAGCTGGCTACCCTCAGCCAGAGCCTGCTCGCAGATCTGGTGAGCGCGAGCGTGAATAACATCACTACGTTCAGCAAGAGGCATGGTACGTGCCGCCTCACGCCCCATCTCTTCAGCCTCAAACGAGAGACGGAGGCAATCTCCCTGACGTGTTAAATCATAGCGATACATGGTACTCTTTCTAGGCGTGATGATTCTTCTTCATCAGGCGCGTTATCAGCATCTTTTTTTAGCAAACGAACCAAAAGCGGGCAAACATATCGGAAGCGTATGGCGCAAAAACGAGACGCTCATACACTAGCAAGTACAGGCAAAGCGCTGCAACGAGGAGGCGAATTAACCTCTATCCGTAAAAACAGGAGAGAAACGGTAACAAGGCTCAGATACAGACAAGCAGTTTCTATATCTATCCGGAAGTGTATGACAGGCATGCTCATGTGAGAAGAAACAGCCACCATACATGAGGCAAGCAATCAGCGCAAAGATACCTTGATACCTACACATCGTAGTGCAATTGGAGTTCGATCAAAAGAAATTTGGCAACGGCGCTTGTATACAGGATATCTTACGCGATGAGCATTCGTCAATAGGAATTCGGAGCAATTCTTGAAGCAAACTTTATCCGCAGAGAAGAGGATATTTGGCATGAGACAGGATAAACCAGCATGTAGAACCATATCTCAGCATACTTTCTCTCTCAACCTGACGCGCAATAGTTTTCAGCAGGCGCAAAAAAGCAAAAAAAACTCTTATACAAGAGTTTTTAAAAGAGAAGCGCAGAACGCCCTTTATCTCCCGGAGAAGCGCAGGCGGACAGTACTCAGAGAACCATTATAGGGCGTATTCATCACAGGTGTCTTGCTTTTATAGATATATTCGTGGCTCCAGGGACCTTCATCCTCCTCCTCATCATCCTCATCATCCTCAGAGATCAGGAAGACACGACCGGTCTTTGCATCTGAATCATAAGCGCAATCAAGAATATTACAACTGATCTTTTCCTGGAATGTACTTTGCACAAAATATGGCTGTACAGGTTCGTTGCTCATATAATGGACCGACGTTCGTTCCCACGTCATACTAATCCAATTTTTCCCATCAAATTCCATTGTGATCCTTCCTTTTATTTTCCGCAGGAGACATATGCTCCCAGCTTTCTCTCGCCCGCATTTGCAGAGGCTAGCAGGCAGTATAGCATAGAATCACAAATTTGATGAGTGTTCACAATTTCCTGACTGGCGTGCGCGCGTCAGGGGAAGTCCGTGCACACGTTCAGGACTGCTCCTCAGACGGTCGAACCACGCCAATCACAACAACACTGATATTATCAGCCCCGCCACGACTCAGCGCGCTCTGTACCAGCATCGAGCTGATCTGCGCAGGGTGAGCGGCGGAAGCGGCGATGACATCCTGGATCGCAGCATCGCGCACCATCTCCCAGAGGCCATCAGAGCAGAGTATCAGCACATCATCCGGGCAGAGATCGATGACGAAGCTATCCACCTCGACGGTTGCGCGCTCGCCCAGACAACGATAGATCTGATTTCTTCGCGGATGAGTGTAGATCTCGTCGCGCGTAATCACGCCATCTTCCACCATGCGCGCCACCAGCGAATGGTCACGCGTCACCTGCTTGAGCCCTTCCAGAGGACGATAGAGATAGGTGCGGCTATCGCCAACATTGGCAATATAGGCTTGATCATCGACCACGAGCGTGGCCGTCAACGTCGTGCCCATCATTTCGGGCTGCTCGCGATTGCGGCGATACAGCGCAAGATTGGCCCGGTGCACGCCTTCTTTCAAGAGATTGGCGAAACTATCCTCGTCGGCTTCCACCTGGAGCAGCGCGGGGACGATCGCATCACTGATCACCTGAATGGCGAGTCGGCTGGCTTCCTGACCATCGGCATGGCCCCCCATCCCATCCGCAACCACGAAGAGACCGACCGGGTGCGGACCATTTTTCCCGGCGCGCATGGCCTGAATGGCAAAAAGATTATCCTCATTCGGCTTGTGCTTGCGCGCAATGCCTGGATCAAGGCCAATACCAACAACCAGACGGAGCGCGGACTCCAGTTCCTCAGTATGCGCCTCCTCTTGCAACGTATCAGTATGCACGTCTTCCAGAGGAGCAGAATGCAGCAACCGGGGCTGCGTGGTCTCGATCAGTGGATGTTCAATCTCAAACAGCGTCTCATAATCCAGCTCCGGCTCTGGCTCAACGATTGGCTCCGGCTCGCGCGGAACGAGACGCAATGGCTCGCGGTACGGCGCTAAATTTCCCGTCGTAGCAGCCGGGCGAGGGCGAGGTGGAACGGAGGGTCGGCTCTGCGTATACGTCGAGACAGAAGCTCCACCCACAGCGGCACGAGCCGGACGCGAGGCGCGTGCAACGGCATACGGCTGCTGTCCCTGTTGCGCCTGCTGCGCCTGCTCATTCTGTGACATGAGGGGCACAGTTTGAGCGTGCTCAGGCGGCGGCATCAATGGCGCTGTTCGAGCGTGCTCAGGCAATTGTTGTGCTACGCGAGGCGGCTGCATTAATGGTGCTGTTCGGGGCTGTCGTTCCACCTGAGGCTGCCACTGGGCCTGAAAAGCCGCCTTCTCAGCTGGCTGAGCCTGGCGAGCGACCTCCTGCCAGACCATCTGCTCGGCCATTTGCTCAGCTTCGTGGAGATCTTCTGAAAAGTGCTGACGAGCATGATAGTCGTGCCACCAGTGCTGCACCATCGTCACGGCGCTGAGCAAGAGTACTGCCCAGAGAATAAACAGGGCCAGTGAGAGAAGGATCAATCCCAGAAGAGGGACGAGCATGGCCGCGCCGTGTGCTCCCCATAAAGCGGGGAACTGGCCAAGCACCTGGAACAGGAAACGCCAGGCCCAGGGCGGGAAGCCACCCGAAGCCCAGAGCAGGAGTCCCGCACTCACGCAGAGAGCGGCACCGGCCAGCAGCCTGAACCAGCGATTATTGTTGTACGTATCAACAAACCATTCAACCATAACACACCATCCTTCTATCCTGAGGCGGAGATATACTCCACCATACAACAGGCAATTTGAGCATAGATAAAAAGATTACACGCTTATTCATTTAAATGTTACTACTGGCGGTGGCAGCCGCAAAAGACGTCACAGTAATCGTCATCCCCGGTTCAAGCACGACACGGATACCAGCCTGACCAGTCTGAAAAGAGGTATCGGCGGCGGTAATCATCCAGTTTGTCGGCTCCGTCGTCCCCGTGGGCCAGACGCGAGCAAAGAGCATCGCCCCGACGACGCGAAAGCGCATGACGTACGACTGATCGTCCTGAGCAGAAAAGGCAACAGTAGCAAGCGTTGTTGATTGCGCATTGACATGCTTCAAAAGAATTAAATGTTTGCCATCGATTAAAGCTTTATACCAGTTATTTGGATCAGTATAACGGAGAACGACACCCAGATTGGCCGTGCCATCAAAGTGACTGAGAGAGCCATCAAGCATCACCTCAGCATTTGGCACGCTGGGAGGACCGAGCAGGGCATTAAAAGTTCCGTTGCCATTCATAATCTGTCCGTGATTGGCATGTACCGAAAAAATGTTTGCTTGTACATTCGCATCGCCACCCCATGGCCGACCATCCGAGGCCGTGCCCCATAAAAACTGATTTGCGCGTTGAAACGTATCTTGCGCCAGAATATTCTGCGGCATCTGCACCATTGTGGCGGGAGTTGCCGTAGGTGATATAGAAGTTGTCGTAGGTGGTGCAGGCTGCTTGCCTGGCGCGGTTTGTGCTGGCGTAGTGTTTGGCGACCGAGCAGGCAGAGTCAGGGCATTCTGAATCGAGTTCATAAAAGCCCCGGCAGTCAGCCCGATCAGTACCAGGCAAGCGAGCACACCTGGCAAGAGCATACGTCTACTCATAGCGGTCCCTCTCATCAACTATCAAATGCTTCTTGTGCATGGACTTTTTTTGTGCGTGTAAACGTTACCAGCAGGCGAAGCGGTCGGCGCGGAGGCCAGGGACGGCTCTCTTTCGTGGGTCGAAAAATCAAGCGCACCAGTATTGAACGACAGCCTGGTTGTTCCTGTGGCAAACGTGTTTCGGACATCAATACACCTTCCTCTCGGCAAGAAATTGGCCGGAGATAAATGCCCCCACCTGACGCCAGGCGGAGATAAACCCCGCCTCTACAATCATTTGCGGTATGGAGAGATATCGATGGTTGCCAGACTCTGCATATGTTCGTGAATCCAGGATATCCCCTCGTGCATCTGGCCGGTGACCGGATCAGGCTGACCTGCAAAGGCATTCGTGACGTTCGTGATCATATCGTTAATTAAAGAAAGTGTGGCTGGTTGACGTAACTGAGCATCCGTCATGCGCATAATCTGGCGTGCATCACTGCGCACCTGCTCCAGCCAGTGCTGAATATTGTCGAGTCCGGCCACAATCTGCGTCGCCTGCGCCCGCAGAGGAGGAGAGAACTTGCCAGCCTGGAGCAAACCGTTCAGATGCTGCACAATATGCGCGATATAGCTCGGCGGATCTTGTCCCGGTCCCGCTACTTCCAGCAGTCCCACACTGCCCAGGCGCGCATTGACCAGAACCGGCGTGTTCGGCGGCAGATCCTGCGAGACAAAAGCCACCCCATCCAGATAATCCAGCACACGTATCGACTGGCGACGCACAAAACCGATATCCTTGTTATCCTCCCAGGGCTCACGCATACTGGTCGTCCATTCCAGCAGCTTGCTGGTATTATTGTAAAACCACGTATTCAGGCCACCCGGCAATTCCATCGCATCCAACGTCGGATCAGCTGCCAGCAAGTGTCGCAGATGATCAAGGAAACTATACCCCTTCACATTCCCCGCCGTGGTCAGAGGCGTCTGCGAAAATTCGCCATAAAAGCGCCACGTCGTCAGATCCGGCGAAGGAGCAACCGGTGTCATTCCGGCATCCTCTTCCGTCACCAGGAAACGACTGAACGACATGATCAGATTGGTGTGCGCAGCATCTCCATGATAGAACAGCGAGGCTCGCCCCTTATTCAACGGCAAAGCGCCCAGAAACATCACCAGCATATCGCTCTGCACATGATCTCCAAGCAGCCAGGCGTAGTAGCTTTTGTGCGCGGCAGGCGCTGGCAGAGAGAGATCGACCAGGACTTCATCATCGATTCCCTGGTTACTGCTTGCACTCACCTGCTCACTATTAAGAAACGAGACGTGCCCAACAATCTGCGGAGCAGAAGCTACGGGAGCCTGCAAAGCAGATCCGCGAAAGAGGACCATAAACGATCCCAGACCGGCGACCAGCAGGGCAATCAGCATCAAGATAGCCAGCGCGAGCAGTGAGCGGTGGCGGGGCTGCTGCGGACGCGGGCGCATCGGCTCAGGCGGAACCTGCGCAGGAAGGGGCTCAACCAGTGGTAACGTCTGGCTGTACTGGGGCTCCTCCACGAGAGGGCGCGATGTCGTCAATGGCCGCGTCTTGCGATAGGGAGTAGCGGGCTCAGCAGGCGCGAGAGGGACCGTTGGCCGACGCTGGCGAATGGCAGAACCAACCATCAGGGCATCCGAGAGCGCATCCATCGAGGGATAGGCCGGGAAACCATGACGGGCCGCCAGTTGTGTCAGATGCTCACTGTCGGGAATCACAAACAGAATCGACGCATCCAGGCGGCGTTTCACATGTTTGAGATCATTAAAATCTTCCGGACTCCGAAAAAGCCGGGCCTGGTCTGCCAGCAAAATCACCACAGGCTTTTTCTGTCCTGAGAGAGCCTGCACCAGAGAATCGCGGTCGTCATCGGCCTCCACATAGAGCACACAGAAATCGCCCGAGTCATTCAGTTTCATCTCATCCTCATTTCTTGCGGCAGGTCAATTCCCCGGCAAAACGACGATCCGCCGACATACATAGTTACCAAACTACCTCATCAAAAAGCTCGTACTGCTCAGCAACGCCAGCCCTATCCCCCATATCTACCATTTCCAGGCCCGGATAACTGGTCTGCATGGCTCTATTTGGCCGAGATCCCGTGATATCAACCCCGGCCAGACGCTTTTTGCGCTGCACCCGTCGCTGGCGAATATGCGGATCTTCGGTTCGCCGAGCGCGTACGGGCACGCGTGCTCTGGTCATTCCCAGCTGGCGCAGCGAGCGCGTATCCGGTTCCACCTGACGCGCAGGCTGCGCAGTTAACATACGCCGCGTGCGCACAAGGGCCAGACAGACCAGCACGAGCAACACACTCCATGCCAGAAGCCAGGAGAGCGCCTGACCGACAAGCAGGCTGAGCAACAGACCGTGTCCCTGCTGAATCAACGGCACCACCTGAGGGAAGACACGCTGCAAACTGTTCCAGGCATTGGGGGGGAATCCACCCAGCTTGAGCAACACAAAACCACCCACGCCACAGCAGAGGAGCGGATAGATCAAAGCCGTAAACCAGGAGGTCCGCACCTGCGCACTCATGCGCGAGAGTTGAGCATGGAGCGTCTGCTCCGTCGTCGCCGACCGATTGGCCGTGCCCCAGGTCTGGATCAGCGCGCCAACCACAATCAAGCCACCACCGATATAGCCGTCCAGAGGCAGGCTCTCATGTAAATAGACATAAGAGAAGAGCGCGCCCAGCACAGGCTCCAGAATATAGATAAACGAGACCGTGAGCGGTGCGATAAAGCGTTGGAGCCAGACCGTAATCAGCGTCGGCAGGCAGGTCGTGCCAATCGAGATATAGAGAATAGCCCAGATATCTTTGGGCATTGCCGGTCGGACCGCCTGCCAGTCGCCAAAGAGGAGCGCAATCATACTGGCCCAGATAGCCATCGTCAGCAACTGTACGCCGAACAGGGCCCAGGGAGCATTTTTGCCGCGCTGCTCGTGGTCGGCGACAAAGACATAAAACGTACAGAGCAAGCCGCCGATAAAAGCAATCAGCGTCGCGCGCGGTCCACCGATCTGCGCATTGAAGATAAGCAGGAGTGCCCCCACAGCCGAGACCAGTCCGGCGAACCACGTCGCCTTATTGATCGGCTGGCGAGCAAAGAGCCAGGCGCAGACAGCGGCCAGGAAGCCATTGAGGGATGGGAAAAAGGCCGTACTGGTCGCGCTATTATATTTCAGGGCCACCGCCAGCGTACACAGGCCCAGACAGAGGCAGCTCCCCATCAGCGCGCCGCTCTTGATCACCTCGCGATTCAGCTCGCGCCAGGAGAGAGCAATGAAGAGGAGGCCCACCGGAATCAGGGCGGCCATGACAAAAAAGTTAAAAACGACCGGATCAATGCGCCCCATAGCCTCTTTAGAGACCGCATAATAGGTCGCAAAGAGAAACGTATTGAAGAGAAAGGCCACGGCGGCCACCACCGTCATTTTCATACCCACGTTACCTTTCGCAAGGCGGAGGGAAATCCCGTCCATGTTGCAAATTCCTATATCTAAGCGAAGTATACAAAAGAGAGGGGGGATAAGACGGCCTTTCTAAGCCACATCGACGGGGTTACCTCACAGATACTTTCGGCAAGAGCATCTCACGTTGACACGGATTGAGCGAAAAATGGGAGTACACCATTACAAAATTCAGCGACGTCCATGTCAAAATTTATGGATGGGCTTATCTACGCGGGCTTTTTTGCTTCAGACGCAATACCGCGGATGCGTAGTAGCCATTGCGCGCGGGAAAGGCTCAAGCCCCTGGTATGCAGGCAGGAGAAAGCTCAAGCCCCTGCGTTTTTCAGTGTAAAACACGCTTAGTTGCTTGCAAGACTTTTCTTACTGCGTTATATTATAACAAGTTATAATAGATATTTTTACAGAACGCAAGAATAAGAAGCGGCGAAAAGATAGGGCTTTTTCTATTTCTCATGATATGCAAAAACGGTCTCATTGCTCGATGCGGGCATACAGCGTCTACGAACAATTTCTGGCGGTACTAGTACTAACGGGAGAGTACTGGCGCAAAATCAACCAAAATCTCAGGTATAACGTGGAACAGATAAGGGCATTATCAGGTCATATACTATTTAGATCGGAGGTGGCTTTATCTCATGGCACATACCCTTCGGAGCAAAAAAGAAAGAGTTTTCTCACATGATCTGTACTATCTTCTCTCAAGTAGTACTTTCTTGTTTTTCAGCGTCAGGTCTGCTATAGTATTGGATAACACACACTCATCAATATGCTACTCGAGATAACTTTTAAGAAGAAAAGAGTTGCAAGTATGAGTTCAGAGACAAACGAGGATTTGCATGCAGAACAGTTCGGAACAGACATCCGTACCAACGCAGTATATTCGGGAGGAACAAAAACCGTGTAGCCAGCAGATCGACCAGATGCAAAAAGAAAAACGGGAAAATCCAGGCGGTCAACCCGAACAGCAGATTACTGAATGGGAACAAGAAAAATCGTTACTGGCAGAGCATACACGCCTGATTGAGCTCAGTTCAGCGATAAACGGCATCGTAGTCAGTAAAGTGAAGCAACAGGAACTTCTTCAACGCTGTTGTGAAGCGATGGTTCATCATCTTGAAGTAAGTCTAGTCTGCATCTGGACGCTCGAAGGAACGGAACTGATTCTCCAGCTTCAGAGTAGCGCTGGAGACGCTACCTCCCCATATGAGCACGAGGCACTCCACGAATTAGGACCCCTGTTGGTTGAAAAGATCACCATACCACAACAACCATATATTGCCAGCATAACGCCAGGTCAGTCCGAGCAGATCCTTTCTGTCAGGCAGGCGTTTACAGCCTTTGCAGGCTATCCTCTCATTGTCGAGGAACAAAATCTGGGCGTGCTTGGCATTTTCGCCCGCCGCCCTTTCAATACATCGACATTTCACGCGTTGAGCGCCAACGCCAACGCGATCGCCATCGGCCTCGCGCACAGACGCACCATTCAGACGCGTGAGCAATTATTGGCGGTGGCGCAGGAAGAGCAGACCCAGGCAGAACAGGCCCTGGAATTGCGCAATGCCTTTCTCTTTACGGTCACACACGATCTCAGATCGCCGCTCACTTCGATCATTGGCAGTGCCCAGCTACTCGAACGTTGCATCGAAAAATATCGTCCGCCAGAAAGCCATAAATATCGCCAGCCTCTGGAAGTCATCAGTGCCAGCACACGGCGCATGAACACGATGATTGAAGATCTGCTGGATCTGGCCTGCTTGCAGATGGGCTTGCAACTTGAACTCAAACGCGAAGAAGGCGACCTGATAGAAGTAGCCCGGCGCCTTGTCAATGAACATCAACAGAATACCAGCAAACATCAACTCATGCTTCAGACCGACCTGCATAGTCTGTCAGCGGATTACGACGCTCCGCGTATCGAGCGTGTGCTGGCTAATCTGCTCTCGAATGCGATCAAGTATAGTCCAGGAGGCGGCGAGATTATCGTCAACATCTCGCAGCAGGAAGAGGATGGAGGCTGGGCGGTTATTAGCCTGCAAGATTATGGTATTGGCATTCCCGCGCAGGATCTGCCCTATATTTTTGAACCGTTTCACCGCGCCAGCAACAGCGAGCGCAACATTCAAGGAACCGGACTTGGCCTCACCAGTGCATCGCAAATTATTGAGCAGCATGGAGGCAAAATCAGCGTGATCAGCAAAGAAGGTCAGGGAACGATCTTCACGATCCGTCTGCCCTTGCTGACCAGTCCGGCGGAATCCTGAAGGAGATAGACCCTATCATGGTAGAAGATATGTATGCCCACGCACACCTGGAAGACGGTATGGCGTTCAACATCAAAACGGGTACAGGACATACCGTCGTTGTGGATAGTGCAGTGGCGGGTGGTGGGAAGGAGAGCGGTCCACGTCCGATGGAGTTGCTCTTAGTTGCACTGGCGGGTTGCGCAGGGATGGATATGATTTCTATCCTGCGCAAAATGCGCCAGGATGTTCGGGACTATGAAGTACGTGTGGTAGGTGCGCGCGAGGAAGAGCAACCACGCCCATTTACGGAGATTACTGTCGAGCATATCTTCACCGGCCACGAGATTCAACCATCCGCCGTCGAGCGTGCAATTCAACTGACCGAAGACCGCTATTGCGGTGTGAGCGCGATGCTTGGCAAAAAAGCGAAGATTGTGCACCATTATCGCCTGATAGAACCCGCGTAAAAGAAGGCGTATGCGAGCAAAAGAGCAGGCATAAAGCGCTGCCAATACGCATCAACCTAAGGGGCGAAATGGCCGGTGGGGGCCGTGGACCGGCATAAAGCCCGGTCCCTACCTCTGCCTTTCTTCGAGGAATGGGACCATCGGCGCCCCCTTACCAAAAACGAGACGAGCCGCAAAACACCACAGGTAGGGACCGGGCTTTATGCCGGTCCACGGCCCCCACCGGCTATCTTGAATGTCTCATCCTTTCTTAGGTTGATGCGTATTGGGCAGGCATAAAGCGCTGCCTCTACCTCTTTGTTTCTTCGAGGGAGGCATGCAAATTGGAGCAAAAACGTGATGTGCCCCTTGCAAAAAGTTCCACGCTGTGGTATAATGAGTAAGTACTTAGTCATTATACGGTTGGTGAGATGGTATGGCAAGACCCAAAAGTCCAGAGAAACGCAACGCTCTCCTGGCAGCAGCCATTGAGTTGATTGCCGAACAGGGCATGAGCGTTTCCACGTCGAAAATCGCGCAGGTTGCAGGTGTCGCAGAAGGGACGCTGTTTACCTACTTCGAGACCAAGGAGAGGCTGCTCAACGACCTCTATCTGACGTTGAAGAGTGAGGAGCGCGAAGAAATGATGCGCGATTATCCCTTCCAGGCGAGCTTAAAGGAGCGTGCACGTCACTTCTGGAATAGCAATGTTGCTTTCGGAGTGAACCATCCGAACCAATATAAGGTGATGCTCCTGTTAGGCGTTTCGGATCACATCAATGAACAGGTCAAGCGTCAGGGAAGGAAGGGATACGAAGCGCTGGAGGCGATGCTGCGAGAATGCCTTGGCAGCGGGGCCCTCAAGGGACAGCCGTCTGAATTTGGAGTTGCGCTACTTATCTCACTCATGAATATGACGATTGAGTTCATTCTTCGATATCCTGCGGAGGCCGAGCGCTTTCGTGACGCTGGTTTTACTGCTTTCTGGCATGCAGTGACAACCACGTAAAATTTTTTTATCGTATTAAATGAGTGCCTTATCACTCATTTAAATAAAAAGAGAGAAGTTCAAAAAATGCAGAAGCGCACGCTTGGAAAGAGCAATCTGGAAGTTTCGGCTATCGGGCTGGGCTGTATGGGAATGAGTTTTTCCTATGGTCCGCCAGCCGACAAGCAGGAAATGCTACGACTTTTTCGGTCAGCCGTCGAACACGGCGTCACCTTTTTTGATACAGCCGAACTTTATGGTCCGTTCATCAATGAAGAGCTGGTGGGAGAAGCCCTCGCGCCCTTCCGGGGACAAGTCGTGATCGCCACCAAGTTCGGATTTCGCCTCGATCCAACCTCAGTGGTCGATCGCAGAGAGATAAAGGGTTTGCCAATCCTGGATAGTCGACCAGAACGCATCAAGCTCGTTGCCGAAGGTTCGCTGAAACGGCTCAAGGTCGAAGCCCTCGATCTTTTCTATCAACATCGTGTTGACCCAAATGTGCCAATCGAGGACGTGGCAGGAGCGGTAAAGGATTTGATTCAAGAGGGGAAAGTAAAGCATTTTGGGCTTTCTGAGGCGGGAGCGCAAACGATCCGACGTGCACATGCCGTTCAGCCTGTGGCGGCAGTACAGAGTGAGTATTCGCTTTGGACGAGAGGCCCGAAGGAGGAAGTGCTGCCAACCCTGGAAGAACTCGGCATTGGCTTCGTTCCATATAGCCCTCTAGGAAAGGGATTTCTCACGGGCAAGATCAACGAAAAGACGACGTTTGATCCTACCGATGCCCGCAATGCTATACCGCGTTTTACACCAGAGGCGAGGCTTGCGAATCAGGCCCTGGTTGATCTACTGAGCACGATCGGAAAGCGGAAGGGGGCAACCACTACACAGATTGCACTTGCCTGGCTCCTTGCTCAGAAGCCCTGGATTGTACCCATTCCAGGCACCACAAAGCTGGCACGCCTGGAGGAGAACATCGGTGCCGTAGCTGTCGAACTGACGCCCGAAGACCTGCATGAGATCGAGAGCGCCGCCTCAAAGATTATCGTGCAAGGTGCCAGGTATCCAGCATACGCCGAGCAAATGACTGATCACTAAACGAGCAGTGGGCGGAGGGCTGCATGTATGCGCTCGCCTTCCGCCCTTTTCCCGTATCCTGAGCTTCGCAATTTGTTGGATTCAATGAGCAGAGAGGCATCTCTACGGGGCGGCGTCCCGAAGGGTTTCATGCCGCTCAAAAATGACAGCATGCTACAGGGAGATCGTGACGGCGACATAAATGACAACATGCTACAGGGGGATCGTGACGGCGACATACCCCTCTTTTCCCGGGGTGACACGAGGCGAAATGGTCAGATCGAAGGCAAACGGCCTCTCATACAGCTGCTGATTGTGGCTGTCGAGGAAATAGACCTGGATGCGTTCACGGTGCCAGTAATACGTATCATCGATGGCAATCAATGGTACAGTCACCTCAAGGAAAGAGCCCTCGGCGGGTATTGCGACCACAATCTCGCGCATGAGACGCGTATATCGCTCATCTAAAGCCGAATAGATCACGATATTTATCTCATCGCCACAGACCAGACTGCTCAAACCACCATGCTCGCTTGCCGCACTATCGCGCCCCGTAATACGAATACGAATCGTGTACCGCTGTTGAGGAGCAAGGCGCAAAGGGCCTTCGATAGAACCGGCAATATTCGCAGCCGTGACATGACCGACCAGAAAACGCTGCACACGTGCGAGGAATTTGTTGGAAGCTGGCGTTGGTATCGCTTTCACAATCGGGAGCAGCAGATCATCCACCAGACTATAGCGCTGCACGCCTGTATGCTCTGTACTTTCAGGATATTCCTGTCCCTGTTGCATCGCAGCACCTCTTTCTTCCATCTATAAACATTCTATTAACGTCAATCCGGTGGGGCCCGCGGGCAGGGATCAACCGCTGCCCCATAGGCGTCAAGTTAAGCAAGGATGAGCTTATTGTGAAATGGCTTCTCGTGCGGGTTCACCCAACAAGGGTGAGCAACGGAACCCACATCTTCCATATGATGCATCTGGCGTTCGCTCGAGACGGAAGGTCT
>DATJHM010000135.1:0-7138 GCA_035493895.1 Ktedonobacteraceae bacterium | reverse complement strand
GTGGGACGCAGGGCGAGGAGGGCGGCACGGAGCGCGTCGTTGTGCGTGATGTGCGCGAAGAGACGCTGGCCGTATGCTGCGGCGTCCTGGTAGATTTGTGACCACATCTGCTTGTGGGGTAGAGATATTTCTGACCAGGGGACCGTTGATGTGTGAGTATTTAGAGTGATTGTCAGCAAGTCGTCGTGACGCTGTATTTGTAGTTCAGGCATTGCAGCACGCCCCCTTTCTACGCATATCGTTGGTGAAACCTTTCTTCAAGCTTGCCGTTGCCGGGATCGTCTGCGGGGCCTGAGAGATCGTGGGGGTTCCACCACCGTCTACGAAGTCTGTTGTATCGAACGAGTTCCCGGACGCCATTCCGCTGCGGCTTCATGGCTTCCCTACTTTTATGAAATGCATTTATTATCATATTATATTTATCACGTCTTTTTTAAGTTAATTTCTTTTATTGCCGAATATGCCACGAGGGTTCTCGGGCGGTTTTCTAGGCGACCCAGATTATTGCGATGATCAGGATTGCCAGGGCGACTGTTCCCAGGGCGAATAGGGTTCCGGCGATGCGCAACCAGAACATTTTGCGTCGGGTGATTTTTCCCAGTTCCTCACCCAGGCGCGTGACGTTGTAGAGATAACGGCGGTAATAACGCGGCTGAATTGCCCAGATGGCCGAGCCCATGGCCAGCAAGTAGAAAGCGAGCGTGACGATGACGAGTATTTTGGTGGGCAGGTTGCCTTTGAGATAGGCGGGCGGGAAATTGTTGCTGAACGAGGCCACGGCAATCAGCACGGTGAGCAGCGTGACGACGCGTTCAATAATGCTTTTGCCGGACTCGTCCAGAAAATCTAGCTGTTTTCCTTCCATCTCGGTGAAGAGCGCAACGAGACGCTTTCCTTCTTCAGAGGGCTCCTGCGTGTCCTGAACGGGAATATTGAGCGCGGATTGCGGTTGCTGGCTCATTGGTAGCCCTCACAATCGACATAAGCTACAATCTCTTCACCACAGGTCGTGCATGAGAGGTAGAGTTCGTCAAGCGTTTTGCCCGCTCGATTGACGCGCTGGCGAAATTTCTGGCTGTGAGCACTACACACGAGACGTTTATCGAAGAAAGAGACATGACCTTGCTTGCAACGTACGCCAAAGACGTGCCGGGCCTCGTCAGGTCCAAGGGAGAGGGATGGTGTGGATGAGGCTGGCGTGGTGGCGGCGGCGATGAGTTCCTCAGCTTTCTCGCGCACGCTCATGTAGAGGTCGTGCTGCGCAAGATAGGCCAGCACGGCAAACACTTCGTCGGGGTGCTCATCGCGCTTGAACATCTCTTCAGCCATCTCAATAGCATGTTTACGTTCACGAATATAGTCATGAGCGGCCAGTTCGTAGAATTTGTAGAGCAGGTCGGAAGATTGGGTCAAAGGGAAATTGGCAAGCGCGACCAGCAAGCGAGCGGTATCGTTGCCGCTGCTCTGGCCCATAACGGGAGTAACGGAGACGAGCGTGTTGGGCAAAGGAGTTGTGTCGAGGAGAATCGGGAAGATCGGTTTTTTCAGACGCTGGGCAAAGAGGATCTGGCGCTCGACCCAGGCGGTCTGAGCGGCGGCCTGATCCCAGATCAGGATTAAAGCGACACTTCCCACAATTGCTTGCTCAATCATCGCTGGATATGAGGCGCTACGGGGATCGGTGTAGCCAGCATCCTGCCAGACTACGTATCCACGCACATCCAAAGCGGTACGAAGTTGTTGCGCATATGCCGCATCGGCGTCGGCATACGAGAGAAAGAGTCTCGCCACGATGGTTTCCCTCCTTATTATGCTTTGACCACATTATGCATCACATATGTATTTATTACCAATTTTTAGCACGGATTTGTTTTTTGCCTGTTATCTATATAGATAGACGTTGTGAGGATTGGTTTGCCAAAATTTTGTGGGGATGAAGAGTTTGTTCGCAAAACAGATATAAGGGGAGAAGGGTGGTGTGGAAAGGATGTGAGCCAGGCATGAAGTGGAGTTCTATTGGGGTCAAGGGAAGAAGGGGGAAACATTGCAAAGGGATGATGAGGGGACATATTGCAAGGGATGACGAGCGCGACACATCGCAGAGAATGACGAGGAGACCGGGGGGGGACGTGGACCGGCATAAAGCCCGGTCCCTACCTGTTATGTTCTTCGAGCATGGTAGTATTGTAAATGTGTTTTTTGCATGTTTTCGATAAAATGATCGATTCAGAGATCTACACGAGGACTAATGATCCTTGCAGTATCGACATCAGGGGAAAGACCGATGGATGCAGTGAGATCGAAGTGAAAGGATGGGTGGTCTTCGCCTCGATTATTACCCAAATGCCACGAGGCGAGGATGCATGCCATTTATTGCGCAGGCTGGTTCAGTAGCCATTGGGCGACGTCGCGGCAGGGGACGCTCCAGACGAGGCCGTCGGATATCAGGGTGCGCAGTTCTGCCAGGATGATGTACATGATGTCGTAATACTCTTGCTCTTCTTCGACGAAGGGGTGGAAGAGCAGGGAGAGGTAGCTGCGGTTTTGCGCGACTTTGCGCAGGGCGGAGCGCACGTTTGCACGAAATTGTGGCGGTGAAAGAGGGGCTGCGGTGTCGCCGAGGCTTTCACGGATGCTGGCGAACTCGGGAAGGTAGGCGTAGGCATCGACGTTTTGCCACGCGAAAGGTAAGATGGCAAGCCCATCGGTGATATACGCGTCGGAACCGAGAGGCGAACTGTAGAGAAAACCTTTGCTTTTGAGCAGCCGGATGGATGAGGTGGTCAATACGCCACGAGGAGGACGGAAGCCGACCGGGCTGATAGCCAGTTTGTGCAGGGCCTGGATGCCACGCTCGAGGTTGTCGGCCTCTTCGGTGGCGTTGAGCGTCTGCCAGACTTCGTGACGCCATGCGTGATAGCCAATCTCATGCCCCGCAGCCACGATTCCCTGGAGCGCCTGAGGATAGATCTCGGCATTGAGCCCTTCTACGAAGAATGTAGCGGAAAGGTTCAGCTCAGCCAGCATTCGCAGGATGGTAGGCAGAACCCGGGTGACAGAGAAATGGTGTCCGAGCGGTCTGTCCTCAGGCCAGGTACCCATTTCCAGGTCGTACGCTTCACCGAGATTATCGAACGTAAGACTGACAGCAGCAGGAAGGTGATCAGGGCCCCAGCGACCCGGGGCAAGAGATTGGCTATTCATAATAGTAGGTCTTCTTTACTTGTTTCCTTGATGCAGCCACGGATAGCGAGCCGTATCGGCACCGGCATAATCCGGGTCTACATAGATGAACAGGCGCTGAATCTTGAAATCACGGACCTCAAAGACATCGCACCAGCGCCCACCCTGCCATTGGCCACCGTC
The DNA here is from genome assembly GCA_035493895.1 of Ktedonobacteraceae bacterium. Classification (GTDB taxonomy): domain Bacteria; phylum Chloroflexota; class Ktedonobacteria; order Ktedonobacterales; family Ktedonobacteraceae; genus DATJHM01. The sequence continues at coordinate 3,772 of DATJHM010000135.1, read as the reverse complement.
GTGGAGCGAGCCCGAACTGGTGCCCTCCACAACAACAAGATCACCCTGCACAATATAATTGAAATAGGCATAATCGTGGCGAATACTCTGCAAAATTGTGCCTACATCGGAGAAAAGCCGCTCAATTTCTGCGATGCCATTGGCAAGCCCCCACTTGGGGAAAAAGAGCTGTGAATCATGGGCGAAGAGATCAAAGAAGTTCTCTCCCCTGTCGAGCCGCTTTAGATATTCCAGCGCGACCGATTTACGCTGTTCCTCAGTCATCGTTTGCTGTGTGATCGCCATAACAGGTCTTCCTCTCAATCTTTTTCATCTTACCATAGATGTCAGTTCTGTGCGAATAATGTGTAACTCATCGCTGGAGGGAAGGGGTGTTTCAGCGAGCGTTGGCATAGAGCGCACTTTCCAGCCCATTGAGTCGTAGATCTGTTCCAATGTAACACCAGGGTGGAGTGAGATGAGCTGCATTTCACGCTCTTCGTTGGCAAAGTTAAAAAGCGCCTTGTCAGTGATGACCAGTTCGGGACCAGAGCCCGGGATGCCAAGCTTCTGGCGAGAGTCTGAACCATGCACGTAGCCGGGGCTGGTGCGAAAGTCCAGTTGCTCGACGAAGGCCCGCTTCTTGAGAGACATAATGATAAAGATACGACGGGCATTGGTCGCGATCTCACAGGCTCCGCCACTCCCGGGCAGGCGCGTGATGGGATGGGTATAGCTGCCAATCACGCTGCTATTCAGGTTGCCATAGCGGTCGATCTGGGCACCACCCAGCAGGGCCGCTTCGACCAGTCCGCCTTGCAGATAGAGGCCGAAAAGATCCGCCATAGAGATAACAGAGAGGGCTCCCGTCACCAGCGTGGGATCGCCGATAGAGAGCGGCTGGCGAGCAGGTTGCGCACCGTAGACGCCCGACTCGTAGATCAGTTCAAGGTCAGGCGCGACCGTGCGACGCGCCAGATTGCAGGCGATATTTGGCAGGCCCACACCCACAAAAACCGTGCGGACACCAGTCAAGGCATGCGCCGCCGAGATAATCATCATCTCAGAGGGCGTATAGCGAGAGATGCTTTTGTCAGTCATGAATATGCTCCATACTCGATAGGAGGGGCAGAAGCAGAGCCGGGCCGAATACGTGCAAGCGTCTCCGGGCCAAGCTTATGCAGGTATTCGGCATGATCTGCAACCCCGTAGACCCACTCGTCAAGCCATGCCTGTGTCTGTTTCTGGTCGCGAGAGAGCAGATCCCACTCCAGATAAAACGTATTATCACGATCGTAATATCCCTGAACATACGAGGGGTGCGCACCATAGGGTACGTGCACGACGGCATCCACGATCAAGCCAGGGATGAGCGTGCGGTTGGGATCAGAGCGAATCAGCGCCTCCTCCACCAGTTCCTCAACGACAATGATCACCTTCTTTGCCGCAAAAGCGACTTCTTTCTGCACACCCAGCACGCCCCACAATTGCGTATTGCCCTGCCGGTCGGCACGCTGCGCATGAATAATCGCAACATCAGGAGTCAGCGGCGGCACCACGGCCACACGACCATTGCCATAGGGGCTCTCAATAAATTTGATCTGTGGATTGACATCTGGCATGTCCGAACCAAGATAGCTCTGCAAAGGAAAGAAAGGGAGATGCGTTGCCCCGGCGATATAGCGCCCAACCATCCCATAATGAGAATACTCCTCAATGGCCAGAGGAGAAGGGACGCCATGCTCAATAGCGCGTCGCAGGCAATGCAGAGAGCCAACGCCAGGGTTGCCCAGATAGCTGAAAACCATTGCGCTCGCCGTGCCCGCAGCAACCATTTGATCATAGATCAGATCGGGCGTCATACGGATCAGCGTTAGATCGCGCCGTCCCTGACGAATAATCTCATGACCAGCGGCAAAGCAGATAAAGGCCGTAAAACCTTCAATTGCAACCGACATACCATCATGGACATACCTGGCAATAGCCTCCCGTAGAGAAAGCTGTTTATCAACCATTATTGGTCCTCCAGAAGAACGAGTAAGCTATGCAGAAACTTCGTGCAGCATAGAGCGTGCGAAAGCGATCTCGTCATCGTTCACAAGATGATCCATACCTGGATACACACGCTCGATGACATCCGCGCCCATCTGCCGGAAAATACGCGCACTCTCTTGCACACGCTCCAGAGGAACAAAGCCGTCAATGTCGCTTGTGCCAAGGAAAATCGGCGTGCCGCCAAAGGAGCCCGGATACTGCCACTGAGTGCCCGGAGGTCCGATCAGGCCACCGGTAAAGAGGACAATTCCGCCATAGCGAGCAGCGTTCCTCACCGCATATTCAGCGGTCAGGCAGGCTCCCTGGGAAAAGCCAAGCAAGACAATACGCTCGCGGGAGAAACCCTGTTCCAGCAGATTGCGAATGAGCGTATCATAGACGGTAAGGGCAGAGGATAGAAAGGGCTCATTGCTGCTGGTGGGAGCCAGGAATGAAAAAGGATACCAGGTATTGTCTTTCGCCGCAGGGGCAAGATAGGTAAAAGAGTCGTCCCCGATGCGATCGGCCAGCGTAAGAATATCGTCGGTTGTACGTCCTCGCCCATGCATCATAATGACGACGTTACGACTGGCATCGAGCGGTCTGCCTCGCGTTACCAATGGTTGTCCTTCATGGTGGTGCATCATTCTCTCTTTATTTCTCTGTAGTGGTGGAAGGAACCACCCTGATTTATCGGTAGAGTATAGGAGGAGGGAGGCGTCCCTGCCTCTCTCCTCCTATATCCACATATCAATTGAAAGAGCAACAGATTACGGGGCGGTAATAGGCTCGAGGTAGGCGAGATATTCGTCTCGTCGATCTTCGAACCAGGGCGCGAACTGGACGCGCTTGCCCAACATCTCTGGAGTCTCATCAATGTAGAAGCCAATATCAGTGGTTGCGACCTCGAAGAGAACGCCACCGGGCATGCGGAAGTAAATAGAGTGGAAGTAGTTGCGGTTCTTCTGCTCCGAAACATCCGTATAGCCGAAGCCTTCCAGGTAATCCTTCACCTGTTTCTGTTCTTCGTCGTTTTTCACCGCAAAGGCAATATGATGGACCGTTCCAGCGCCAAATGTCCAGCTTCCTGCGGGCACATCGGGTTCATGGAGAAAATCAACGGTCGCACCAGAGCCACCAGCGCCGATCTCAAAGCGCTTATAGGGGCCTTCCTCGGCAATTTTTCTAAAGCCGAGCACGCCCATAAAGGTCTCCGATTCAGCAGTCTCACGCAAGCTCAAGGTCACACTATGCAGACCACGCACGGCTGCATCCGCAGAAACTTCCGCCGTTGTCCAGGGAGGACGCTGATCATTGTCATCGCCGATCAGCTCGAACTCAAGTCCGGCGGGATGCGTAAAGTGAATAAGCGACTGCCCAAAGCGCTCCTGGATAGGACTATGCTTCACGCCAAAAGAGTCGAAGCGCTTCAGCCAGAAGGGAAGGGAGGATGCAGGGACAGCATACGAAGTCACTTTCACCTGCCCCGTACCTCTGCGCCCGTAGAGACCGAGCTGTTTGTAGGGGAAGGTAGTCATGACCGTGCCGGGAGTTCCTGTCTCATTCGCGTAGTAGAGATGGTAGACGGGTTTCTCACCATCGAGCAATACCGTCTGTTTAACAAGACGCAGTCCAATAATTTTCGTGTAAAAATCAACGTCCTCTTGTGCTGCACCAACGCATGCGGTTAAATGATGCAAGCCGCTGATCAAGTCCACAGAATTGCTCCTTTGCAATCAAACAGGCAGAAAATACGGAC
>DATJHM010000134.1:0-5864 GCA_035493895.1 Ktedonobacteraceae bacterium | reverse complement strand
GTCTCTTGCCAGAAGTTGCCGCTTGTCTGCGACCGGGGCGACGACGAGGTGAGAGGTGCCCGCCCCGTTCGCAGACAAGCGGCGACTCTACAAGGGTGGGGATCGATGGGGACGGGGTACAGGTTTATCTCCGTGACGTTGGAGATAAACCCAACCTCTACATTGTGCTATGACAGTGCCTGCTCCAGATCTTTCAAAAGATCCTCGCTATCCTCAATACCAACTGATAGCCTCAAGAGGGTATCGGTCAGGCCGCGTGCCTCACGAATCTCTCTCGGGATCGAGCCATGTGTCATGCTGGCCGGGTGGCAGACCAGTGACTCTACGCCGCCCAGGCTCTCGGCAAAGGTGAAGATTTTGAATTTGCGCACAACCTGATCAACGTCGGCAAGTTTCCCTTTAAACTGGAAGGAGACCATTCCTCCGAAGCCGCTCATCTGACGTTTTGCCAGCTCATGATCTGGATGCGAAGCATGGCCCGGATAATAGACTTTCTCGACGCGCGGATGCTCGGCCAGGAAGTTCGCCACGCTATGCGCGTTCTCTTCATGCTGACGCATACGCACGGCCAGGGTTTTGACGCCCCGCAGTGTGAGCCATGCATCAAATGGTCCCGGGACGCCACCGGCGGCATTCTGGTAGAACTTGAGCGCCTCATATACCTCTTGCTGATTGGTGACAACTGCACCACCTACGGTGTCACTATGCCCATTGATATATTTCGTTGTGCTGTGTAAGACGATATCCGCTCCCAGGTTCAACGGACGCTGAAAGTACGGGCTGGCAAAGGTATTGTCCACGACGAGCAGAACATTATGTCTTTTCGCTATCTGCGCCACGGCCTGAATATCAACCAGTCGGAGCAGCGGATTGGTCGGTGTCTCCAGCCAGATGATCTTCGTATTTGGGCGCAGCGCTTTCTCATAGCCAGCCACGTTTCCCGCGCTGACATAGCTGGTCTGTACCTGATAGCGCCCCATAATCCGCTCGAAGAGCCGATAGGTGCCGCCATAGAGATCATCACATGCAACGATATGGTCGCCACTGCTCAGTAAACTCAGTATGGCCTGTTCCGCTGCCAGTCCAGATGCGAAGGCCAGCCCATACTGTCCGTTCTCTAACGAGGCAATGCAGTTCTCGAGCACGGTCCGTGTCGGGTTGCCCGTACGTGCATACTCATAGCCTTTATGTTCTCCTAAACCACTCTGGGCATAGGTAGATGTTTGATAGATTGGTGTCATGATCGCGCCGGTTGTTGGATCTGGCTCCTGCCCCGCGTGAATCACCTGCGTTGAAAATTTCATACCACTCTCTCCTCTAACGACCCCGTCGCTTTGTCCCAATAGCGTAGGTCTCTTTGTGTACTCGATTGATCGACTATATCACTTATGGCGTTTCAGGGCAATCGAAAGTGACAAATGTGTGCAATTTCATTATTCCTATTCTGTGGACAAAACGTATTGCGTTCATTTACCACTTCGATGGGGAAGAGACCTGCTCGTTGCAAACGCCTACCGCGAGGAAAGAGCCTGGCAATGTGAGCTGATTATAGAGCGATGAGAGGTGCCTGGTATTCCAGAACCTCTATGGGATCACCTACCTGTACTCCGTTTGTCTCTTCCGATTAAGACATATATAGGAAATCGATATTTCTTCTTCTTTCCCTCTATCCTACGCGTTTCTTCTCATTTACACAAGAGCAACCCTTCTCTATCGAGTATATATGAGATGAAAGTGAGAACATATTTTTTAGGACCAAACGAGCAGTACCAGTACTATCGATCATGACCCCTGAGCGTTTTCTTCATGGTAAACTCATATAGAATGGATACAATAGAATTATTCGGCCCTCAAGTAATCCCTGCTTCGGCCGATAGTAAGAAATAAGAGCACCTGTATCAACATGCTTGCTTGTTTCCATAGCTGCGCTTGGCTGTTCCCCAGCCGCTCGTAGGGACGCCATGGAGGCACGGCATGGCGTCCGGGAACGCATGCGATACTACAGGCTTGTGAGGCGAAGCCGGGAACTCATGCGACTTTTTTGAGAGCGTATGTCTCACGATTTCGATGTAGCCTGATACAACTCTCGTGTAGCTATAATGTAGGGTTAAGACTCCCATCATCTCCACATTTATGTAGGATGTGTAGCCTTTTTCATAAAATTCTGGTAGCGCGTCATAAATAGGGAGTGTAGCTTTCGTCTCACAATGATGTAGGGTCAAGATCCCCTACGCATCCACATTTGTGTAGGATGTGTAGGGCTATAGATAATTATTAACGTCAGATTACAAAGAGCGATGTTCTGTTTTGCGGACCGGGTCTCGTTTGGCAAGGGGGGCATGTGGTTCCCACCCTCGAAGAAACACAGAGGTAGGGGCAGCGGTTTATCCCTGCCCGCGGGCCCCACCGGCCTTCTCGGCCCTCAGGTTGATGTGTAGGGGCAGCGGTTTATGCCGATTCGTTGGCGGCTTATAGATTGATCTCTTTGCCCAAAGGAGGAGGGGCATATGCGCTTGTTAGTAGTTGAAGACCATCCCATCCTGGGACCCGATCTAAAAAAAGGCCTGGAACAATGCCAGTACCGCGTAGATCTGGTCAGTGATGGCAATCAGGCTCTTGCCTATGAGCAAGAGCGCTCCTATGATCTGATCATTCTGGATATTCTATTGCCAGGTATGGATGGTCGTGATGTCTGTCAGCGTCTGCGTGCTCAAGGACAGCAGATCCCCATTCTCTTTCTCACCGCTCTGGACGCTGTCAAAGATCGTGTGGAAGGCCTCGACCTTGGCGCGGACGATTATCTGACGAAACCCTTTGATTTTCGTGAATTAGAGGCTCGTATCCGTGCCCTGCTCCGTCGTGATAGCCCCCAGAAGAACGCTATTCTCAGCTTTCTCGATATCACGCTCGATACGCGTACCCATGAGGCGCAGCGTGGCGAGCGCCTGATCACGCTTTCAAGCAAAGAATATGCCTTGCTCCACTTCTTTCTCAGCCATCCGCGCCAGGTCCTGAGCCGTACGACAATTGCTGAGCACGTCTGGGACTACGATGCTGAACATTTTTCTAATGTCATCGACGTCTATGTGCGTTATGTGCGCAATAAGCTGTGTGCCTCTGGCGAGCCAAATGTGATTCAGACGGTGCGAGGGTCAGGCTATCAATTGAAGGAGCCTGAACGATGATCAGCCGTCTCCGTGCTTTCTTTCCTCCTGGCATTCGTATGCAACTGGCCCTTTGCTATACGCTCGCGTTCGCTGTCCTCCTGGTTTCGACTGGTGCTGTCTTTTATAACTATCTGGAGACGTCCCTGGAAGCCGGTGTTGATGATGCCTTACAATTGCGCGCTCAACAGCTTGCCGCCGATATTGAGATCAGCAAAGATGCGGTGATGATTCACTGTGTTGGTGCCGATTGCCCCGACTTTGAGGGGCGCGAAAAATTTACTCCCCTTCTACCTGTCGATGTCAATTATGGTATGCTGGTACGCCTGCTTGATGCTCATGGCAAAACCCTTGGCGAGACGAATGGTTTCCGCTCGCTCCGGGTCCCCGAGGAGAGTGTCTCGCAGCCTTTGCAGTATCAGCCCTGGCAGGGGACGATCCTGGACCACTCCGGCGAAGAGGTTCGCCTCTATAGCCGCTTGATTATGAACCAGGGTCAGCCCATTGCCGTTATTCAGGTTGGACAATCGCTCGCACAACTCCATTCTTTGTTACATAATCTGGTCGGCGCTCTCTTAATCACTGGCAGCCTGGTACTGTTGCTCTGCGCCTTCGGTAGCTACTGGTTGGCTGCTCGTAGCTTTGCCCCCTTTCAACGTCTCTCTGAAACGACCAGACGCATTAAAGCGGGCGATCTCCATCAGCGTGTCCACGTGCCTGCTTCTCGCGATGAGGTGCAATATCTGGCTGAGACGTTGAATGATATGCTCCAGGCGCTGGATCTGGCCTTTACCCGCCAGCGCCGTTTTGTTGCCGATGCCTCTCACGAACTGCGTACACCCGTCTCCGTCATTCGTAATAAGGCCGATATCGCTCTTCTTGGTACTCCAACGCTTCAGGGCACGATTGCTGTCCTGCATGAGATCCGTACCGAAACTGACCGTTTGAGCCATCTGTTGAGTGACCTGCTCGCGCTTGCGCGTGGCGACGAGGGTCAGGCTCGCTTTGAACATGAGGTTGTACGTCTGGATCAGGTGGTGGAGGCGGTCGCTTCGACGGCTGAGACGCTGGCCGCTGAGCAAGATATCCATCTCGAAGTACAAACATGCGAGCAGGTGACGCTGATTGGCGATGAGGCCCGTCTGATCCAGGTCGTTCTCAATCTCGTTGATAATGCGCTCCGTTACACCAACCCCGGCGGTAATGTCTGGGTCCAGGTGACGCAAACTTCGACGGTTGCGCAATTGAGGGTAGAGGATAATGGTATTGGTATTGCGCCTGAACATCTGTCTCATATCTTCGAACGCTTTTACCGTGCCGATTCCTCGCGCCGTCTGACCGGTGGCAGTAGCACTGGTCTGGGTCTGGCAATCGTGGATTGGGTTGTGCGTATGCATGGTGGTTCTATCTCTGTCGAGAGCCAATTAGAGAAGGGGTCCTGCTTTACGGTAACGCTCCCTCTCTCGCGGCCCGTGGCTCCTGAGGCTGAGTCTCATCAGCACAAGCAGCCGTCTTCGACCAGTACTGTGTAAATCGGACCGACATTTTTTATTCTTTACAACCCAAGCTCCTTTCTATCCGTTTAAATAGAAAGGAGAAGGACATACCTGGAAAGATTGGCTACCAGTTTGAAAGGGCAAGCGAGACGTATGGAATTACCTGAAAAGACTGATGGGTTGCATGATCCTGTGGTTGGGGCGCTGCTCATTCACGGTTTGAATGGTAGCCAGCGCGACATGGACGAGGTCCAGCAGATATTGACTGCACATGGCATTCTTGCCGAGTCGATGCTCTTGCCCGGACATGGTAGTGTCGTCTGGGATATGCTCCCTCTCGGGTGGCCGGAATGGACTGAGGCGGTACAGAAAGAATTGCAGACGCTCAAGCAGCGTTGCGATGTCGTGTTCTTAATCGGGCATTCTCTGGGCGGTGCGCTTTCCCTCCACGTTGCTGCTCACGAGGCCGTCGATGGTGTCGTGACCATGTGCGCCCCTCTCCATATGCAGCCCTGGATGCTCCCGGCGGTGCGCCTGGCCCGACTTCTGACGCCCGTCCTGCCCACGGTCCGCGAAGATGTACGCGATGCCCGCGCCCGCCGACGCTACACTCGAGACGTCTATCGCTGGACTCCGATGACTCCTGTGCTCAGCATGCTACACTTTTTGCCGATTTTGTGCAAAGAGCTTTCTCAGGTCACGGTCCCTGTGCTTGTTTTTGCTGCCGTTCATGATCATGTTGTTCCTGTGCGCGATGGCCACGAAATTTATCGCTTGCTCGGCTCTTCCGAAAAATCCCTGGTCATCTTGCGCCGCTCCTATCACGTGGTCATGAAAGATTTCGACCAGAGGGAAGTCATGCAGAAGACGCTAGACTTCGTCCAATTGCACGCTCACAAACATCAATCTACGCTCCCAAACCGTGCGTAGACCTGTCTGCAATATCACGTAAATAAGGTCTCCCACCAATTCCGTAGAGTCGCGGCTTGTCTGCGACCGGGTCGATGACGAGAATCTCCGCTCGGAGAGCAACGCGGTCGCAGACAAGGTGGGAGGTGATCGTCCCCAGTCGCAAACAAGCAGCAATGTCACGGAAATAAGGGGAATCTCCCGTCATTTCTGTAGAGTCGCCGCTTGTCTGCAATGAATATGCATCAACCTAAGGGGCGAGATGGCCGGTGGGGACCGGGTACCGGCGTATTTA
>DATJHM010000133.1:0-13973 GCA_035493895.1 Ktedonobacteraceae bacterium | reverse complement strand
CGGACAGATGCAGGGCGGGATCGCGCAAGGGGTAGGTTTTAGCTTGATGGAGCAGGTTGTCATTGACAATGGACATATCCAGACGCCCTCTCTGCGCGAATATCTCATCCCGACCGCGCTCGATGTGCCGGATATCTCAACCATCATTTTGGCGTCCGGTGAAGGTCTGGGCGCTTACGGCAATCGTGGCATCGGTGAGCCGCCCGCTGCTGCATCTGCGGGCGCGATTGCCAATGCGATTTACGACGCGATCGGCGTACGCATCACCGAGCTTCCCATCACGCCGGAACGCGTTTTGCAGGCGCTGCGAAGCAGGTAATCCATCTGTAGAGGCGGGGTTTATCTCCATAGGCGCGTACTTTAACAAAAGGAATAGGACAAACCTCCTTTCTCGGAAGCAGGGTGACGTAACCAGCAACAGAGCCGCGTATACCAGTGCGTTCGTCGGCGAGGGCTGCCTCGGAGGAAGCGTTGCAGTCGCGGCAAGCAAGCCCGCACCCGTTGTGCCGTGATAGAGCCTATGACCTGCTCTCGCAAGAGATCCAGGCTCAAACGCGCCAACATCCATTCACTGAGGGCGTGCTCCTGTCCCTGTTGTGGAGCGGGGCACGCCGTGGCGACCTCGCCCTGCTCGGGTTCCAGCGACAGTTCTTGCAAGGCCATACGGATTTCCACCAGGTCCTCTTCTTGCAAGACCCAAGACAGCAAGAAGAGTAGGATACTGGTTTTGATCGCTCTCCGATCCTGGCAACGCACGCGATGGGTTTTGAGCAACTGCTTCAATCGCTTGAAAAGGAGCTCAATATGCCAACGTGCCCGATAAAGAGCCAGGATCTCTCTTTCGCTCCAGTCTTCGCTCGGCAGACTGGTGATCACCAGCAACCAGCCTGCCAGATACAAGGTGTCCTTTCTGATCTTGCGTCCATCCTTGCCCGCTTTCTTCTTCTTCCGTCGTTGTGAGGCCTCGCGTTGCTGAGCTGTCAGACGCAAGGCGACCAGCCGCACCTGGTGCTGATGGCCATCAACCGCCTGGACCCAGAGCGTCTGGCTACAGATCCGACCCGCCCGAGCCCGTTGTGCTTTGAGCCAGTTGAGCACGTCGACGCGTTGGCCCTGCTGATCATAGAGTGGTAAGGTCGCTGGCGAGAAACGCACCACCACATTGATCTGCTCTGAGAGGGCCCAACTGATGCGCTCTTGATATCCATTGACGGCATCACTGACTACCACATCCCCAGCTTGCAGATGGAAACGGCTCCAGTCTTCGGCGACCGAGCTGTCGGTGACCTCGAGCTCGGTGAGCCGACCGGCGAGCAGATCCAGAGCCGTATGGATGCGCCACGTTTCTCCCTTCTTGCCCAGACAACGCAGGTGGGTTCCATCCACCAGTACCACCCGTCGTACCGGCTTAGCCAGGAGCCAGGGACTCTGGGCCGTGTGAAGGGCCAGCGTACTGGAGAGCAACCACTCCAACCACGGACCCGCTCGCCGCATGGCTTTGCGCCAGGCTCCCTCCGTGATCTCAGCGACGCCTGCCAGCACGCTCCAGATGGCCAATTGGCGAAAAGAGTATTCACCGAGTTGGTAGGCTAATAACCCTCGTAGTAAGGCTTGCGGGCCCTCTAATTCCCGAGCCCGCTGGAAGGCTTCGAGGTGGTAGGCTTGTTCTTCCCATCCAGCAGGAAGGCGGGAAAGAACCTCTTGTTCCCACTCATCCCTGCTACCAAGCGGGGATGGTAATTCGGGGGTGACTGTCGTATCATAGGATGGCTCAAGCATGTGATTTCTCCTTGCTGTATGTTTTTTTTACTCTAGCAGAGAAGTACCATGCTTGGGGCTTTTTCCCCCTTTTGTCCTATTCCTTTTGTTAAAGTACGCGCCTATGGGGTTTATCTCCGCCTGGGTGGTTGTTGCCGACCCAGGCGGAGATAAACCCCGCCTCTACGTGGTTGATCGATGTGATCTCTAAGCAATTGGCAAATCGTCTTGCGGTTCGAGAACTGGCACGGTCATCTGGACGGTATCGGGATACTTGAGGCCGGTCCCGGTATTGAGCAGCACAACGCGCTCATTTTCTTTGATCCATCCCTCCTGGCGCAATCGCTCGGCTGCAACCAGGGTAGCCGCGCCCTCGGGACATACGAACAGCCCCTCCTGAGATGCAAGCGTCGCCTGAGCGTGCAGCAGTTCATCATCGCTGACAGCAACCGCACAACCATCGGTGCTACGTACCGCATCTAAGACGAGGAAATCGCCCAGAGCCCTGGGCACATTGATCCCAAAGGCGATCGTGCGGGAGTTTTCCCAGAGTTGCGAGTCAGGCTTGCCCTCTTGCCATGCCCGGACAATAGGCGCACAGCCTGTAGCCTGTACGGCAACTAAACGCGGCAAGCGTTCGCCGATCCAGCCCATTTCCTGCAATTCACGCAGGGCTTTGTAAATGCCAATAATCCCCACACCGCCGCCAGTTGGATACAGAATCACATCAGGCACGTTCCATTGAAACTGTTCCACAATCTCATAGCCCATCGTCTTCTTGCCTTCAATGCGATAGGGCTCTTTCAGCGTCGAGGCTTCGTACCAGCCGTATGCCTTCACCGCGCGGCCAACGATTGCCCCGGCATGATTAATCAATCCATTGACCAGAAAGAGTTTCGCGCCGCTAATCGCACATTCATTGCGCGTGATCGAAGGGGCATCTCTGGGCATCACAATGACCGCCTCAATGCCTGCCCGCGCCGAATACGTGGCCCAGGCACCACCGGCATTGCCGTTTGTCGGCATTGCGAGCACTTTGACGCCGAGCTCCTTTGCACGCGAAACGCCAACGGTTGCGCCACGCGCTTTGAAGCTCCCGGTTGGTATCACACCTTCATCTTTCGCATACAGATACTTCATCCCCAATTTCGGTCCAAGACGATTCAGATGAATAATGGGAGTCATCCCTTCGCCAAGCGAGACCACGTTCTCTGGCGAACGCACTGGCAGCAGCTCGTGATAGCGCCACAATGACGGTTCACGCGATTGCAGCATCGCTTTACTGAGCTGTTTCTGTACCGCTTGCAAATCATAGCGAACCAGCAATGGTGAACCACAGGTACAAAGATGAGCAAGAGTGTCCGCATCATACACCGCATGACAGCGGGGACACTCCAAATGAAGAAGATAACTAAATGCCACGAAACTATCCTATCTCACAATTGCTAGCGTGCCAGTCAACACACAGCATGGATCAATACCTACTCTGGATTATCGGGGTTTAAATTTATCTTTGTCAATAGCCTGGAGAGGGTACAAACCTGATCACGAAAAGCAATCAGGCATCGTTTTTTAGTGAAACTAATCACTATTATTCAGTGAGATACCTTCTTTATTTTCGCCCCAATTTCGTTTAGATTCAGCATAGATAAGTCAACAATTTACACATGCAAATCGATACGAACGCAGACTTAAATCTTCCTTTCCAGGTTGTAAATTATATGTTCATGATCGTTCATATCATAACAGCTTTCTACTTTATAGTCAGCAGCGGAGGCAAAGAGCATGGAATACGAAACCAGGAAAACTGGCTCGGTCTACCAGAAGGGACAACAGGTCGGACGATACCGGATTATCGGGGTGCTTGAGCAGGGGAAATTTACTGATACCTACCTGGTCGAGCTACCTCAAAGCGCGGCTTCCATGATGGAAGTGTTTCTGCCGCCGCTCACCAATGATCTAAAAACAAGCTTTCTCATGCAGACGCAAGAGCTCATGAAACTGGAACATCCCAATATCCAGCGCATACGAGATGCTGGCGTCGAGAATCATTATCCTTTCCTGGTGACTGACTATATGTCGCATACTCCCCTTAGCGATGTTTTTCCGCAGGGGAACAAACAAACGTTCACAAAGATCTTGCCCTATATCAAGCAGCTTGCCTCGGCCCTTCAGTATACCCATGATTGCAGACTTTTCCACGGCGATGTGCGACCGAAGAATATCCTCCTGACAAGAGAAGATAACGTGTTACTGCGCGGGTTCCTGATACCAGCGATTACCCAGAATCGGGAACACCTCAACTTCTATAAGGTCGAAATCTTGCAGCAGTCTGTCGCTTATAACGCACCCGAACAGATACAGGGGAAGGCAAGCGCCGCCAGCGACCAGTACGCGCTTGCCATAGTGATCTATGAACTTCTCAGCGGAGAATTGCCCTTTACGGGATCATACTTTCAAGTGGCAAATTATCAGGTGAATACGCCTTGTCCTCCGCTGCGTCAGAAGGCCCCTGATATATTACCAGCGGTTGATAAGACGATCATGAGGGCGTTAGAGAAAAGGCCAGAGCAACGTTTTCGCAGTATAAAAGAGTTTATCAGCGAGTTAGAGCTGGCATATACTACCCCGTACAGGGATAACGTGGCACATCGGGCATCGCCACCCGTCGCGCCCGCCCGACCGGTGCATACGCCAGATCCCGCGCTCGTACTACCGGCCTCATATACACAGGCGGTGCCGCCGTACAATGCTCCTGTCTCGCCCCAGATTCCTAATCCCGTCTCTCCTCCGCCCGTTGTGGCCCCACAAAGGCTGGATGCACGAGCGTATCAACCTGTGCCATCGCCCATGCCTCCACCAATCGTGGATAGTCCGCTGGCACCACGCCATGACGGCAATACGGTGACAAGGCGTGTCTTCGCGGTCGGGCTCATCGGGCTGGGTCTGGCGGGAGGAGCTGGTGGCTGGTATATTCTCTCGCAAAGATTGAAGCAGCCACCTGCTTCTCCGGTCCCACCTCCGAACGACACACAAACTCATGCAACCCCAACTGTAGTGAACAATAAAAATGCGCTGATCTTTACCGGCCATCTGGCTGCCGTCAACGCGCTCACCTGGTCACCAGATGGGAAATCTATCGCCTCTGCCAGCGACGATAAATTTGTCCAGGTGTTTGATGCCACGAGCGGGAAACGCAAATTTGTCTACAACGGCCATACTGAGGAAGTGGCGACGGTCGCATGGTCGCCGAACGGTAAACTGCTCGTTTCTGGCGGCCAGGATAAAACGGTCCAGGTCTGGGATGCAACGAACGGCAAGAAGATCTTTACCTATAAAGGCCATACCGACCGGGTCAATAGTGTGGACTGGTCGAGCAATAACTTGTCGATCGCATCAGGCAGTGAGGACAAGACGGTCCAGGTCTGGAACGCGACAAATGGCGCATTGTCCTTCAACTTCCTGGGCCATACAGGTGGAGTACTCTGTGTTGGCTGGCAACCGGGGAATAGCAGTGTCGCCTCCGGCTCCTGGGATGGGACGTTGCGCGACTGGGCTATTACGCAGCATGGCGACCACTTTAATGCAGGAGAACAGATCTTTAGCTATGGCGGTCACGGCAAAAATGAGGTCTATGGCCTGAGCTGGTCGCCGGACGGAAACTTTATCGCTTCCGCTGGCGCTGATCAGGTCGTGCAGCTCTCGAATGGCAGCGACGGAACGCCCAGACCACAATTCTTCACTGGCCATCAGAGCAAAACCCATAGCAATCCGGTGCGCACCGTCTCCTGGTCGCCTGATGGCAATCACATTGCGTCCGGTGATACCAATGGTGTTGTCCTGGTCTGGAATGTGGCAGGGCGAAAAACGATCTTTACCTATAAAGGACACAAGGGAGCAGTCAATTCCATTGCCTGGTCGCCTGATGGAAAGAAGATCGCTTCCGCCAGCGCGGATATGACTGTCCAGGTGTGGCAGCCTGCTTAGGCCGAGCGAAAGGAGAATACAGGCGGTGAATGCTATGAGATCGATGCCACAGGAACGACAGTCGCACGGATGCCGGAATTTCTTTCTGATCCTGCTGGTGGGCGCGCTGATTATCTCAGTTGTTTTCGTCTCGGCCGATTTCCTGAAAGGTCGTACCATACTGAACGTACAGGTTGGAGACCAGCAAGCGGCACAGATAGATCTCAATCAGAGCTTTGCCATCAGTCCTTACCTGCTGGGAAGTAATGTCTTTCCGCGCGCAGGCACCAATTCACAGGATCAGGCAAAGAGCGGATTTATGAGCTACGATCAGCAGGTAATTCGGGATCTCAATTCCGCACATATCAAATTGCTCCGTTTTCCAGGCGGCAACTGGGGAGAGGTGCACGTCCCCTCAACGACGCAGCTGAACGATTTTAGCAACCTCCTGAATCAGGTCAATGCCGAAGGGATGATGCAGGTTCCACTTTCCGATCCGCTCGATGTGACTCCTGTTTCGCTGCAAACCAGGGCCAGCCGGGCTGCGCTGCTTGTCGACTACATGGATAATCGTCAGAGCATCCAGCGGACCGACCCAAATGCGCCTTTTCACCCGATCACGTACTGGACCATTGGCAACGAACCGGACCTGCTCACAAATCCGGATACGAGACGAACGTATACCGCCAAAAACTATGCGCAGACATTCATCACCTATTCGCTCGCCATGCATCAAAAAGATCCAAATATCAAGATCTTTGGACCAGAAATCAGCCAGTATGCAGGCAAAACAGGACCCAGAGATGCTACCGGCAAATTGTGGATGGACGAATTCATAACGGAGGTCAGCGCCTATGCGCGAACCCACTCGCTCCCATTTCACATACTCGATGGCATCTCATTCCATCGCTATCCCTTTGGTGATGCACAGGCCCCCGCCAATGCCTTATTAAACAGCCCGGCGCAAACGACGCAGGTGCTCCCATCATTGCGCCAGTTGATCCGGCAACAATTCGGGACGGATCTACCCATTGCCATCACCGAGATCAATACCAACTCTCAGAAGAATGAGCCTCCCCAGAATCTGGCTGCCGTCTGGTGGGCCAGCACACTTGGAGAGCTGATGAATAACCAGGTCGAGCTTGTCGCCTTTTTCTCGACCCAGGGCGTTGATCTTCCCTATCCTCTCCTGACACAACATCTGACGGAGACGGCGATGCTGCGCGTCATGCAACTCTTCGCCCAACTCCAGCCAGAGCTTGTGCCTATTCCCGAGGTGCAGGGGCCGGTCAACATCTATGCGACGCAGGACCAGGAACACACGACCGCAAGCCTGCTGCTCGTCAATACCACGCCCGATAGTCAGGTCGTCCATGTACAGGCTGCGAGCACGCTTCCGTTGAGCCCGTGGCAGAACACGAGTCTGACGCTACCAGCATACGGCATGGCAGTGTTGACTATTCATCGTAATGCCAGTAGCGAAGCATTTCATTTTAACAATGTCGAAAACGCGCAGCAGGATGCACCGGAACTACAACATCTTGTCTGCCAGAAAAATTCAGATAACACGGAGGCTTGCTAGCGGTCACCTTCAGGCAATGGAGCCAGGAAGCAGCGGCGCGCACACGTTTTTCCCATGCATCGGCACGGGAAGGACGCTACAGACAATCCTACCATGTTGAACCAGTCACTTGATGCGACACCAGGGGGATTTTATGGACCATTACTATCACCTGTTCACGATGGATCAGCCTGCTACGGCGATAATCGCCTATACCTACCTGGCTATCATGATTTTAATGACCGTTCAGGCCATTTTTAATATACGGCTCTTCCTCTACATCTGGGAGGTGCCACAGCAGGCATGGCTCAATAGCGCACCGACGGTGTATCGAGAACCACGCCTCTCCTTCACCATTCTGCTCCCGGCCTATCATGAAGAGGATGTCTACAATTATACGATCCAGAATGTCTACAATCTGAACTATCCGAAAAAGCTGGTGCAGATCATTGCCCTGCTACGCGAACACGATACAGGGACGATTAAGGTCGCGCAGGAGAAGCTCAATGAGTTACGCGCGTCCAATGTACAGCTTCTGGTGACCAGCGATAAGCATGGCGGAAAGCCGCACCAGCTCAATCTGGGTCTGCGAATGGCCAAGGGAGATATCGTCACGATCTTTGATGCCGAGGACGAGCCACATCCTGATATCCTGCAAGTGATCAATACGACCTTTTTGAATGAGCCGGTGGATGTTGTACAGAGTGGCGTCCAGTTGATGAATCACAATACGAAATGGTTCTGCTTCCTCAATGTGCTGGAGTACTTCTTCTGGTTTAAGTCGGCCCTGCACTTCTTCGCACGCTGCGGGATGACGCCGTTGGGCGGCAATACGGTGTTCGTCAAACGTCCTCTGATGCAACAATTGGGCGGCTGGGATCATACCACGCTGACGGAGGACGCCGATCTCGGGATACGACTCTGCATCGCCAAAGCCAGGGTGCGCATTCTCTATGACGATGAATTTGTGACGAGGGAAGAGACGCCGCATACAATTGAGCAGTTTATCAAGCAGCGTACCCGCTGGAATCAGGGCTTTATTCAGATCCTTTTCAGTGGTCGTTGGATGAAGCTGGAGAAACTCTCGCAGAAGCTACTGGCGCTCTACGTCCTTCTCCAGCCTGAGCTACAAGCCATTTTTGCCTTTATGATCCCGGTATCCATCATCACTTCCTTCCTGATTGCGATGCCGCTCTGGATGGTTATTCTGACATTTATGCCGCTGTACTGCCTCATCTTTGGTATGTTTATCAGTCTGGCAGGGTTGCATGAATTCGTCAAAGTACACCATCGACCCTGGAAGTGGTCCGAAGCCATCACGCTGCTTCTCGCTTTTATCCCTTACCAGATTTTGCTGGATATTGGAGCGGTTCGCGCGGTGTGGCGTCAGATCCGAGGCACCTCGAACTGGGAAAAGACGGCCCATATCGGGCAGCATCGAGCTCACTAAATCGGCGATCGTGGCGAGAAAGGGTCGAATTATGCAAGGACCACAACAGTATAAACCATCGAATAGAACGTCCAGAATACCAGCGAGTCCAGGAGCGCAGGAGCAACAAGATCAGAAAGATCCCGGCAATATGACGCTGTTTCGTACGGCAAACTTCTTTGTGCATGTCGTTACCCCTCTGATGAGGACCGGCGCACTGATAAGAACGGGCGCTTTGCGAACAGGGGCCCTGCGTAAGCCAGGCGGGGGAGGCGAGACGATCCTGGAGCGTATACGCTGGACCTCGGCGGAGAAACAACGCCTGATGGCCGCACAAACTCGCTTGCTACCACAGGCCGATCTCATCGAGACTGCACCAGGGAATGTGCTCTCGATCCCCGTCTGGCTGGAGATGTGCGTTGTTTTGCTCTTTCTGGCCGGGACGCTCGTGATCCCGGCCACGAATATGTTTCACTTCCCAGCCTATAGCGTCGATGAGGGCAATTATATGGCCAATGCCTGGGCGGTTCTGCATGGCGCGATTGTCCCTTACACCTATACCTATGCGCATCCTCCGCTTGGCTGGGTGCAGATTGCCGCCTGGTTACAACTGACAGGAGGAACGGCGTTTGGTGATGCGATTGCCAGCGGACGCGTCCTGATGCTGGGATTGGCGGCTGGCAGTTCGCTCTTGCTCTACCTGATGACGAGTCGGCTCACCGGGAGCCGGAGCGCGGCCCTGCTGGCGATGCTCATCTATACGCTTTCGCCGCTGAGCCTGCTCTTTCGCCGCGAGGTGCTGATCGAGAATATAGGCATGTTCTGGCTCCTGCTGGCACTCTGTATGATCACGACCGGGAAAAGTACCTTGCGCACCTTCGTGTTCGCTGCTGTCGCGATGGGCATTGCGATCCTGAGTCAGGAGCTGATGCTGCTCTTCCTGCCAGCCGTTCTCTATGCTGTCTGGTTGTATGCGACCGAGTTCCAGCGCAAGTTTTCGCTGCTTACGTTCCTGTATATCACCCTGGCGATCGCTTCGGTCTACCTGCTGATTGCGCTCCTGCAAGGACAGTTACTCCCAGCAGGCCTCCTACCGGGAGATACCAAACCCCACCCAAGCCTGATTACGACCCTGATCCAGGAATGGCGGGTGCCGCAGGCTGGTGGGCAATTTGGCGATAGCTGGAAAATCTGGATGCAAACCGACAGACTCCTCCTGCTGGTGGGCACAATCGCCATATTCATCAATATTCTGGGTGGCGTCGTGAACCGCTTCCAACTGCTCTCGGCATTTCTGGCCGCGACGGCCTGGATTTTTCTGCTCATCAGCAATGTGGTCTATCCCTACTCTATTGTGTTACTGCTCCCTTTCCTGGCACTCAATATTGGTGCTGCATTCAACACTCCTCTACGCTGGTTAACGACGAGGATTGGCTTTGATCTGGTGCGTGCCCTGCTGTGCTTCATCTTGATCGGCGCACTCATTCCGGCAAGCGTTCAGCTAGCCAATCCGTTGCTGACAAAAGATACGACCAATCCACAACGTCAGGCGATGCTCTGGGTGCGTAACAATGTGCAAAACACATCGGTGGTTGTCGTCAATAGCTATCTGTATACTGACCTGCGTCAGCCCGATGGTCTGGCGGTAAAAAATGGGCAGACCTTTGATCAGGCCTATCTCCTCTCTACTGATGCTCTTAACTCACCATCTTTCCAGAGGAAGGTACAGGGAGACTGGCAGAAGATTAACTTTCTTGTGCTTGATCCCACGATGGTTGCCGCAATCAGAGCGAATGGACAGTTCGCCCTGTTCAATCAGGCACTGCATCATTCCATCTTGCGTACACAGTTCGGCTCCAGTAATGACGGAACGTTACTACAGATCTATCAGGTAAACATTCTCTAAAAACAGGCGTAGTGCGCTCTTTGTAATCGATATGTATCAGCAAAAATCCGATGAAGGGATTTCTCCGCTTCGGCTGGATCTGTATGCATATCTCCTGGGAAATGAATAACCATTGAAGAATACATAGAGAGGTGAGCATGTCACTCTATAACGATCCAACCAGACCGCTGACGCCGCCAACCCAACCAGTCAAACTGCCCTGGAGCCGACGACAGAGGTTGCTCATTATTGCGCTCGTCTCCGCCATTTTCCTGATTCTCATAGGCGGAACGGTCATCTACTTCGTCCGGAAGCAGCCTTCTCCACCAGCACCGAACACGTCTGGAGGCGGGAAGGCTCCATGGCATACCAATGGTGCGCAGATTGTGGATGCGGACAACAAACCGGTGCGTATCGCGGGCATCAACTGGTTCGGTTTCGAGACAAACACATTTGTTGTGCATGGACTACAGCAGCGCAGTTATAAAGACATGCTGGATCAGATCAAGAGCCAGGGCTATAACACCATTCGTCTCCCCTACTCGAACCAGCTTTTCGATAAGAGCAGCACACCACGCGAGATAGACTATACGAAAAACCCCGATTTGCGTGGCCTTCAGGGTGTTCAGCTCATGGATAAGATTATTGACTATGCCACCCAGATCGGCGTGTACGTTATCCTGGACCAGCACCGTCCCGACGCCGGTGGGCAATCGGGCCTGTGGTATACTGCCGCTTATCCTGAGTCCCGCTGGATCTCCGACTGGCAAATGCTGGCAACTCACTATAAAAATAATCCAAAGGTCATCGGAGCCGACCTGCACAATGAGCCGCATACGCCCGCCTGCTGGGGATGTGGCGATCAAGCGAACGACTGGCAACAGGCGGCGGGAAGAGGGGGAAATGCGATTCTGGCGATCAATCCCAACTGGCTCATCTTTGTAGAGGGCGTTGATTGCTATAGTCCGGGCGGGGGAGCGCAGGACTGTTATGACTGGGGCGGCAATCTCGAGGGCGTCAAAGACCACCCGGTACAGCTCTCGGTAGCGAACAGGCTCGTCTACTCGGCCCATGATTATCCCGCCTCCGTGCAAAACCATCCCTGGTTCACGGCCTCCAACTATCCCAACAACCTGCCCGAGGTATGGGACAAATATTGGGGCTACGTGCAGAAGAACAACATTGCGCCCGTCTGGATTGGCGAGTTCGGCACGAAACTGGCAACGGAACCCGATAAGCAGTGGATGAGCAGTCTGGTAAACTACCTGGGAACAGGCTCGAACGGCTTCAACTGGACCTACTGGAGCTGGAACCCCGACTCGTCTGATACCGGGGGCATTCTCCAGAACGACTGGCTGACGATCAATGCGGATAAGCAGAACCAGCTAAAGAGCATTATGTTCACGCTGAACGGAGAGCAAACGACAACATCGCCCCAGAATGTCCCTGTCACAACGTTCACGCCAACTACTACGCAGGTTGCTATCGGCAATGGAGTGCTCACGCTGGATTACCAGAATGGCAATCAGAATGCGACCGCGAACCAGATCCAGCCATCGCTAAGACTCACGAACACGAGCAACAGCCCGATTGCGTTGAAGGACGTGACTATTCGCTACTGGTATACGGCCGATTCTACGCAATCGCAGGTGTTTGCCTGTGACTACGCCACAATTGAATGCGATAACGTGCATGACAAATTCGTGCCAATCGCGCCAGCTCTCACCAAAGCAGACACCTACCTGGAGATCAGTTTTGACTCCGTAACCCTGGCAGCGCGGGCCAGTACGGAAATTAAGATACGTGTGCATAGAAGTGACTGGTCTAACTACAACCAGAGCAACGATTACTCATTCACGCCAAAAGCGACCAATTATAGTCCAGATCTGCAAATAGGCGTCTATTACCAGGGCAAACTGGTCAGCGGGAACGCGCCAGCCTGATCATAAAAGAACAATCCAGAGGGTCTATGGCGGATTCATATTGCCACAAACCCTCTGGATTGTTCTTGTGGACATCCTCTCCTCCCAACACATAATTGCCAGATCACATTAGCCAAACAATTACTTGCTATAAGTGGATAAAAAGGATAAGCTAAAGTATATAATGGAGTACACTTATTGCAAACTTTAGCAAATAAGAAGAGTACATACCATAACCAGTATTCTTTTAATGAAAGAGGTAATTCTGTGGAAGTAATCGCGACTGACAACGGCTTATTCTACAGGTCTCAGTTTGAAAACGAAGCAGTCCTTGAAAAAGCCATACTTGAAATCCAGACCGAACTATTTGGGAAAAATAGAATGTACCTGGATATAAAGAAAAAAATAGGCACCAAAGGTGGTCTACAGAACATACCAGATGGATATCTGCTCGACCTCAATGGGCCAAAGCCCCATCTCTATGTAGTTGAAAATGAACTTGCTATACATGATCCACTTCGACATATTGCTATTCAAATACTGCAATTCTCTCTATCCTTTGAAGCCGAGCCAAGAAAAGTAAGAAATATTCTCTTTGAGGCCCTACAAAGCCAGGTAGATTTAAAATTGCGTTGTGAAGAGTACGCTTCTGGGCACAGCTTTCGTAATCTTGATCATATGCTCGATTATTTAGTTTTTGAAACTCCATTTGCTGCGCTCGTGATCATTGACGAAATTCCCGACAATCTTGAAAAAATACTTCTCACTCGCTTTCAATTTGGCGTGGAAGTCTTAGAACTAGCTTATTATGCATCCTCAGATGGCAGAAAATACTATCGTTTTGAACCCTTTCTTGCCGATATCAATGCTGATCTTCGTGAAACGCTACCAGATGAGCAGCAAGAAGAACCCATTACGCAGGACGACATCGACACAGTCGTTGTCCCCGCTCGCGAAGATGGTTTTCAAGATGTCTTTCTTAAAGAAAACCGTTGGTTTGCCATAAGAATACATGGCACAATGCGACCGCAAATCAAATATATTGCAGCTTATCAAGTCGCGCCACAATCTGCAATTACCTATATTGCCCCGGTAAGCTCTATTGAACCATGGGATGACACAAAGAAATTCGTCGTCAATTTTGCGGAACCTGCAAGGAAAATCGGCCCAATTCCTCTTCTAAAAAATGGTGTAGTAAAAGCCCCGCAAAATTTGCGCTATACCAACTATGAACGATTATTACATGCCCAATCACTAGATGACATTTGGGGGGGGAATAAAGACTCAAAACAATAAACTAACGACACATGATGAGCCATCCGAAATTGGATGGCTCAGCTATCTTGACAAAAATTCAGCTATCCTATACTGTACAACCACTTAATTGTAGTTACTACCAGTTTTATCACCAAAGATTGGAGAATCACATGCGGCAACTCAACATCACACTAA
>DATJHM010000132.1:0-18402 GCA_035493895.1 Ktedonobacteraceae bacterium | reverse complement strand
TGGCCGATGGGCTTATCGGCCAGAAAAATAGTCGAACCTCTGATCGCACAAAACATTATTTCTTTGCTCGCGAGCAAGGGGAAATGTTGCAAGCTCGTTGTGAGCAGGCCGGGATATGCCTGCTGCACCTGGATCTCCCGTATGAAATTGTCCATTTGCTAAAAGTGGCGATTGCATTTGACAAAAATGCTGCTTGCAATTGCCCGCACGAGCAGATGCAATCGCTGGAAAGTACAGGTTGTAATACAAAGATTACTTCAAAGATGCACGATCACAAAGATGTATCATTGAGTGATGTTGCTTTTGCAACACTCACTCCTCCCACTCCATCTACTGATGAAGCCAATGCTGCCATCCTGATAGCGCAGAAGCGTACGCGAAAAGTTCCTGAAACCGTTCTGACGCTCGAGCAGGAAGCAAGGGTGAGGGCGTTGCACCAGCGCTTAAATGAGTTGCGTAAGTATCCTCTCCGGGCAGGCGTGGCTATTCAGGAAAATAAGGATCTGCGCAAACTGGTGCGCGATTTTACGGATGAGCAAATTGATGATGTGCTCCATCACTTGCTCACCAGCCCTTTTTTGAAATGGAGCAAAGCGGAGAATAAATACAAGATTACCGGCACTATTCTTCTCTCCGAAATCGGTCCTTTCCTGCGCAACCAGGAAGAGGAGCAGGCGAAAAAAGAGGCCGCACAAACGCGCAAAACGCCGCCGCCTGTGGTCGCTATCCCGCTGTTCACGCCCGAGAATACGGTGGTCGTGCGCGGCCTCAAGCCAAGCCAGGAGACGCTGGATCGGCGTGCGATGCAAAAACGTTTTCTGGAACAATCCACCAGAAAAAAGCTGTAGGAGGAGGATATCTGCTATGACCACGACGACAGAGAAATTATTGCCGCATAACATCGAGGCTGAAGAGTGCGTGCTGGGTAGCCTCTTGCTCGATCCGGATTGTTTCGCTGAGATCGCTGACCGCATCCTGCCCGAGCATTTTTATCGTAACGCACACCGTCTCATCTTCGAGACCATCCTGCTTCTCCAGCGCCGCCATATCACGCCTGATATTGTGAGCGTGGTTGACGAGCTGCTGCGGAGCGGACAACTGGCCGATGCGGGCGATGCGGTGGCGATCAGTCGCCTGCCTTTCTGCGTCCCGACGAGCGCGAATGTTGCTCATTACGCCGCCATCGTGATGCGCACGGCGCTCAATCGTCGCCTGATCCATGTTGCCGGACAGATTGCCGCGCTCGCTTACCATGAAGATCCCGATTCGCTTGAGCAGGCGGAGAAGATGCTGTTTGCGCTCCATGATACGTCTGCTTCGCCGGACTTTTTAGGCATGCCCACGCTGATGCGCGAGTATATGGATGAGCTGGGATATCTCAATGAGCATAAGGGCCAGCTGGTCGGTATTCCCACAGGCTATGACGATCTGGACAATCTGCTTGGTGGTCTGCAACGTTCGGAACTGATCTTGCTGGCTTCCAGGCCGAGTATGGGGAAGACGGCTCTGTCTCTCTGCTTCGCCTATAATGCAGCGGTGCGCGGCCACAAAGTTGCGCTCTTTTCGCTGGAGATGGGGCGCAAACTGCTGGCCCGTCGCTATATGGCGATGACGGCGAAGATAGATATGCAGCGGCTGCGTTCGGGTTGGATTGAGGATGGGGAGTGGGAGCGCATTCTGACCGCTTCTGCCGATCTCTCGTGCTTGCCGATCTTCATTAATGATACGGCGGGCAATCCCGTCGCTTCCATGCGTAGCCAGCTCCGGCGTCTCGTGGCCGCGCATGGGACGCTTGACGAGGTGATTGTCGATTATGTGGGTTTGATTGATCCTGATTCCGTGGCTGAGAAGCGCAATACAGCGGTACAGCAGCTTGATATCATCTCTCGTGGCCTCAAGTCGCTGGCCAAAGAGTTTGCGGTCCCGGTCGTGACGCTGGCGCAGCTCTCGCGTGCGGTGGAGAGCAGGCCGGATAAGCGTCCGCAGCTTTCCGATCTCAGGGATTCGGGCTCGCTTGAGCAAAATGCGGATGTGGTGATGTTTCTCTATCGCGACGATTACTACCGCCAGCGTGAGGCGAGCGAGAAAGATGCTGCGCCTTTTCTCCCGGACAATATCGCGCAAATTCTCGTTGCCAAACATCGCAACGGCCCGATTGGTGAGGAGCTGCTCTACTTCCATCCGCAGCACAACCTGTTTTATCCGATTACCTACGTCGAGGAGACAGGGTGACCCTTTATGGGGATAATGGGAGGGCAAAGAAGAAGGTTGCTCCTTTGCCCTCTTCACTCTCCATCCAGATTTTTCCGTGATGCTGTTTGACGATCTCATATACTATGTACAATCCAATGCCGAGACCTGGATATTTTCGGCTGGATACTTCTATTGAGCGGTAATATTGTTCGAAGAGATGCGATTGCGCTTCCTGGCTGATGCCTATCCCATAATCCTGTATGCTGACAACGACTTGTGAGGCATCAGAGATAACGCGAATATCAATCACTTTTGCCTCTGGTGAATATTTGATGGCATTCGAGAGTAGGTTCACGAGTACCTGTTCTAAGCGATCGGGGTCAGCATTGATGGTGGCTGTGGTTTCACAGGAAAGATGCAAGGTATGTGTTGTTGTACTGTGTTGTACTTTATGAATGATGCTGCGTACGAGTTCACAAACGTCACAGGATGTAAAGGTCAATGTGAGACGACCAGCTTTTACCCTGGACATGTCAAGTAAATCGCCTACCAGATGGATAAAGCGTTGCAATTGAGATTCAAGCATTTCAATGGTCATACTATACTTATTATTCTGGCCCAGATTGCGTTGAAGAAAGGTCACGAGAAGTTGCATAGAGGTAAGAGGCGTATTGAGTTCATGTGCGGTCATGGAAAGAAAGAGATCCTGGCGTTCCCTGACCTCGCTTAAAGCCTGCTCATTGCGTTTTTGTTTGTCAATGTTGGTTGCCGTAGAAAGCCAACCCTGGAAATGTCCATCTTTTTTCCACAGAGGAACAGAATGCATGAGATGCCAGAGATAGACGCCGTCGTAGTGCCTGAAACGGATTTCGCCTACATACTCGCTTCGTCTCTCGAGAGTATCTCTATAGGATTTGGAGTCATCTGGATGCATCCATGAGCCGACAGGCTGTGTTTTCAGTTTTTCGAGACTCATACCACTGAAAGTAGTCCATGTTTTATTGAAAAGTTGAGCTTCCAGGTGCTCATTTCTCGTCCATACTAACAGGGGCATGGCATCAGCAAGCGTCATATAGTTCTCGCGCAATTGAATGTTTAGCTGTTCAATTTCCTGGATCATTGCGTTTGCGCGTCTGGTATTAGCAAGCGTGGAGCGTATCTTTGGGAGAAGGGATGGCAGCATGAACGCTGTGCCAAGTGAGATAATAGCGGTTAAGAGCTTAATAGAGCCAGCCAACCAGTATACTGGTGCCCATAATGTAGTAATGACTTCGACGAAATGCGTTGCTCCACAACAAATAATAAATGCACCAAAAGCTATAAAAATGGATTGAAAAGGTAATTGTAGTGAATATATGCTGAAGAGAAGGACGGCAGAAATAAATACATAAGCCAATCCTATCAGGGTATCCGAAATAACATGGAGCATAATAAGCGATGGAAGCCAGTTATAACACTCTGCATGCAGTTGAAAAAGACCTGCATAGAGTAAGTCTCTACTGAAAGTAATTGCAAGAAGCACAAACGCAAGCACAATCATACCTGCTAACCCATAGCGATTCAAGAGAGAGATGTGACGTATCATACTCTGCCTTTCAAATATATGGGACTGTGTCACTGAGATCACTATGTCGTCACGATGTGATGGATTTCTTCCAGGAGTCTATCCGAGAAGACGAACGGTTTGATCATGAAATCGCGGATGATGCCCTTGCTCTGCATCTCTTTTAATTCATCAACAATGCCGGTCATGGCTGTCATGACAAAGATGGCATAGTTTTTTTGCAGACCCTTCTCTTTAAGGGTCTTGAGAAATGCCAGCCCATCTATCGGGGTCATCATAATGTCAAGAAGGATAACCTTAGGCTTGACAATGCCAAGCTTTTTCAAGGCATCACCACCATCACTTGCTGTTTCTACCTGATACCCTTCACCCATTAGAAGAAGCCGAAGAGAATTCCTGATGGGCTCGTCATCATCGACGACCATGATCATACCGATACTCCTTTATCAACAGGCAAGGAAAATGAGAAGGTTGATCCTTTGCCCTCTTCACTCTCTACCCAGATTTTCCCGTTGTGCCGTCGCACAATCTCTGCCGCAATATAGAGGCCGATACCAAGCCCGGCGTACTTTTTGTGTTCATCATCGACGAGACGATAATATTGTTCAAATATATGAGGCTGGTACTCTCTGGCAATGCCGATACCATAATCGCGGACGCTGATAATGACGGAATCTGCTGCACGAGAGATGCTTACTTCTATGTCTTTTGCTTCAGGGGAGTATTTTATGCCGTTAGTGAGCAGATTAGTGAGCACTTGTCCGATGCGATCTCTATCCGCATAGATGTGTTGTTTTCCCTTGCCATGGATGCTAATGGTATGTGTACTCACGGTTTTTTGCAGCATGTTTACGATATCTCGTACGAGTTCGCCGATCTCAAAATCGCTGAATGAAAATGAGAGGTGTCCATCGTTCGTGCGTGAGATATCCAGCAAATCACCGATCAGGCGGTTGAGTCGTGTGATTTGATTGGTCATCTCTGCCAGACCTTCTTGTGTCGCTTCAATTGTCATCTTTTTCTTTTCTAATATGGGGGAGTACAGACGGATGAGATTGCGCGAAAACATCTGTGTGGTGGCTTGTATGCTTGCAAGAGGCGTGCGCAGTTCATGGCTTGCCATAGAGAGAAAGGTATTGTAGCGTTTTTGCTGTTCGTATAATGATTTGAGTTCGTTCTCAGCTCGTTTCTGCGCGGTCATATCGCGGATAGCGGCGATGACATGGAGCTTATTTTCCAGCATGAGCGGTCGCAAGCTGATATCGACTGGGAATTCTGTTTTATCCTGGCGCAATCCAAAGAGTTGTAAGCCAATCCCCATGGGGCGCTGACGACTATCGGCAAAAAAATGCTCTCGGTGCGACACGTGAATCTTGCGGAAACATTCGGGCAGTAACATCTCCACATGTTGACCGAGCAGTTCTAACTGCGAGTAGCCAAAAATGCGTTCCATCTGTGTATTGATCACGATGATAGTTCCTGTCTGGTCAATGATAAGCAGGGCATCGGGAGAGATGTCAAAGAATTGCAGGAAATCTTTTGATATACTGTATATATTCGTTGATATAGGGATTGCATCTTCCACGTGTACCTCTAATGCTTAAAGAAAAAATCTGCTAGAGCGATAACTATTCCTATTATTCCTACAGATGATCCTACGCGCAACCAGAGCCTTTCTACATTGCCAATTGCTCTTAGCTCCTGTGAGCGTATTGCTTTTCCGAGATCACTAAATTTTTGCTCAAGTATACTTATCTGGTTTTGTATGGTATTCACACGTAGCTCCAGGATATCTCGTGGTACAAAGCCCATTGCAATGTCTCGCCTGAATTGTTCAAAAGCAATGCGAAGCTCTCTGATATCTTCTGTAAGTGGTTTGAAGTTTTCATAGAGAAGATTGGTTTCTGGATGGTCCGCTTCTTTGGGATCATTGTCGTCATTGCTGTTGTCGTCATTTGTATGGGACATTAGTCTCTCTCTTTCTGGGCTTTGCCTTTTTTCGTCCTCTTCTTGAAAGAATGTCCTGGAGTTCATACTCATACCTGTTTTCTCCGTAAATTATGAATCTGTTTTGACGGTTTTTAAGATGTAGAGATGAAAGCAATATCTCTTTCTATTATGCTGGAGAATCTCTTTATCAAATGCATATATATGTATAAAATAAGTATACACTGTTGTTTCTATTTGCCTGAGATCTGGCATGTGTGCAATTTGTAAGCTGCTAGAAATACTATTTATGCTTTTTTTCTTGTTATTTGTGCAGATTTCCAAATAGAGCAGAATGACGCTATGTTTGGATGTATTGTTTATACTGAATATGTGTTACCAGTCGATCATAGCGAAGTAGTGGTGTTTCGTTGATGACGGTACCTTTGCAAGCTTCTCTCACAGCGTTCCAGCCAGCCAGACGAAGACCTGCTCCTCCTTCGCCTGGCACTGACACCCATGAATTTGTGTTGAAAATGTATCTATATTCATGGATCTAACTCCAGGTTTGTCTTAATGAAAGACGATAGATTTTCTTCATCTTTGTAGAAATAAATTTCTCCTGTATGACGTGCATCGCCGCTATTGCTTTTGCGTGTTTCGAAAAATCTAAATATAAACGAGATAGGTTTTGAAATCGTAAAAAAAGAAGAAAAGGAGAAAAGCTTGAGGATATGATAGATATTCCTGGGAATAGCATTACTGCCGATTCTCCTCATTTCAATCCATTGATTGAGATCGCAAGCGATATAAGAGGTAAAGGATGCAACACGAAGTAGAATCTGTGATACTTCTTCGCATTAGCAATGTGGAGCAACAGTTGAAATTGCTACAGGAGCAACTCAAATCCTATGTTCCGATGCGAGAAAATGAGTTGCAACTACAAAGCATACAGGGTACGGTTTCACGTATTGAGCACGATGTAATTGATGTGAAGTTACGGGTAGAGTCTCAGGAGAAAGAAACAAGAGAGCATGAAGAGGAACAGCGTGAATCACAAGCCGCTTTACAAATCAAAGTATTATGGGGTGTCGTCTCCCTCGTGATCGTAAGCGGAGCGACCATTTTTACAGGTTATATCTTACACTTCTTTCATTAGCGGAGTAGGAGGATATTTTGAAAGCAAAAACACTCTTGCTTATGGCGCTGGCTGTCACTCTCTTCCTGCTCATAGCTCTGGTGGGGTTTGAAATACTTCCCATGACAGCGGGTAATGATGATTTTGTGGTCCTTCAGCAGGCGAATTTGCAGATCGTACGAGTTCAGTTACTTGCAAAAGATGTGCTCGTCCTTGCCTATCGTCCAGATCTCTACCGTACCCAGGCTGTGAATGAGTTGCAAACGGTTTTGCCCAGTTTTCGCAGCGTACAACCAGCACTACTCAATGGTAATCCTTCTCTTGGTTTGCCTGGTAATCCGTCTGATAGTGTCCAGGCCTTCTTAAGTATTGGGCAATCAGACTATACAGCGATTGTCGCTGCGGTAGATAATATCCTCCTACATCCTGGCAATAGCCCTGATATAGTACAGGTCAATATCGTACTTCAGCATGAACGTGCCTATACCACCGCGATGTATCAGGTGGCGGCTTTACTTCAAGGGGAGGCTGAAGTGAGGAAGATGCAACTGTTTATCATCAAAATAGCGCTGACCGGAGTCATTGCGTTGCTGGTCGTGTTAAAATATCTCCTCTTCACGAAAAATGTAGTGAGGGAGCAGGTAGAACAAGTAAGGAATCAAGAAGATAGAATCAGAAATCAAGAAGATAGAATCAGGAATGAAGCAAACAGAATCCAGAATACAGCTGATAGCGCCAAGGATTCAGCAAACAGAATCCAGAATACAGCTGATAGCGCCAGGAATACAGCTGACAGTATCCAGAATACAGCTGACAGTATCCGGAATAAAGTAGATAATATATGAGAAAGGAAAGGAAAATTTCATGGGTACAAACGAGATCGGTGTTCTTTCAATACAAAACAACAATTTTTTTTCACATAGAAATGGTTATAAAGCCAAATGGCTCATTCTACATGGAACGGCTGGTGGTGAGTCTGCGCAAGGGGTAGCGAACTATTTTCAAACGACACAGGGCACAGGGAATCCGGTAACCTCGCATTATGTGATTGGACAGGATGGGACAGTTGTGCAGTGTTGTAGTGAAGAAGATGGAGCGTACGCCAATGGTATTTTGAGCAATGGGCATGACGCGTGGTGGTCTAACGTGCCGAATCCCAATCTGGTTACGATCTCGATTGAACATGTCAAACGCTCAACCGACAATAGTAATGCCCTTACACCCGCTCAACAGGCTGCAAGTTTCAAACTCATCAAACATATCTGTGAGCGGCAGGGTATTCCGAAGCGTTTTGCGGACAAGGACGGGGGCATCACCGGCCATTTTTCGCTCGATCCTGTCTCACGCCGCCACTGTCCCGGCTCGTACCCATGGGATGCGCTCTGGGCTTTTCTCAAAGGAACCGATACACAGAAAGGTACTACTATGGCAGTTCCTCACGGCTGGCAAGACAACGGAACCATACTCACCGCGCCGAATGGTGTCCGTGTACAGCGTGGCTTTCGCGAGTATGTGCTCAAAAACTCCTGGGACTCGGACAATTGGCCGCTGCAAGCTGAAATGGGGGCCACACAGTTAGAACTGTCCAATCCCTCGCTTGGGGCTGGCACACGACAATTATTCCGCAAGGCGTTGCTGGAATTTACGCCTTCCAGGGGCGTTTTTGAAGCATGGATCGGTGCTGAGCTTTATGCTCATCAACTGGTTCTGGCTACGCTGCAATCTCAACTGCTTCAGGCTCAAGTGAAACTCCAGCAACATGGCAGACCTTCGTAGTTCTGCTGCTCATAAGGATAACAGAATGATGACTTCGGCACCGCTTACTTCAGCGCAGAAGCTTGCTCTGAAAGGTTTTCTCTCTTTGCTGGCAAGTGCACTTGTGGTAACGCTCAGTGCGGTTTACCAGTATTATGCTGCTGGCAATGTCTCGGTCAGCGCGCTTTTGAACTTTGCGCTCCTGACATTTTTTATTACCTTTGGCAAAGCGTTACATGATCATATTCCTCCTCAAGCTCGAGAGGCCATTCAATCAGCCCAGGAGACTGTACAAAATGCTCAGGAGAGTGTACGGAAGGCTCAGGAGACCACGCAAACGGTGACCTCCAGCATTGTACCAGCGATCCAACAAAGCCAGGAGGCAGTACAGAAGGTGCAAGAGACCACGCAAGCGATGGCCTCCAACATTGTACCAGCGATCCAACAAAGCCAGAAAGTTGTACAGAAAGTGCAGGAGATCACGCAAGGGATCGCCTCCAGCATTGTGCCAGTGCTCCAACAAAGTCAGGGAGCAGCAGACACCACTCAGACTTCTACAGCTACTGTCGCGCCTGTGGGCCAGCCGGGTCAGGGGATTGTTGTGCCGCAAGGGCTATCAAGTCCGCTTATCGTGATACAATTGGCTCCCGGCTCATCTCTTGCATCCTCTGCGCTCACCCCTGATGCTACAGGCCAGGTAACAACAGAGACACTCGTTTAAGGTGATACTGCTATACTGAAAGTAATGAAGATGATAGAAGCAATGCCCGGAAGCAACCTCGAATTCTACCTTTCCCAATGTATCATCTTCTCGAAAGGACGCGGCATGCCTCGCCGAGTCCTTTTTTTATGGAACAAAACTCTTCTTATGGATCATCTTCTCGAAAGTATCCAGTATACCGCACTGAGTCCTTTTTTTGTGGAATGAATCTCGTAGAACCATCTGAAGGCGTAAGAGATATTTGGAACGTTGATTATACTAATGGAGTGTGGGGAAGATTCATCTGGAAGGCGTCAAAACGAACATGCATGTGAAGCTTTCGATTGATCAATGTGTGGCTTGTGGAGCATGGCAAGAAATAAGCGATTCAGGATAGGATGGAGGCAGTATTCATGTCGATTTGCGCGTTTTACTATGGTCAGTCTGTTTCAGATGTTGATGCCCTTACCCATTCAGCGGATGTAAAATATATTGTATTAAATAATGGCTATAGTCCTACCCATAGTTCCACTATTCAGGCTATCGTAGATCGCGCTCATGCGAACCAGACCGCTGTTCTCGGCTATGTTGATAGCGGTAGCGCGAATATGCCCACGCATCCCCCTTATCATCCCTCTGATTTGCTCTCGGGTCCCTGTGGTAGTGGCTCATATACGGGTTGTACCTGTTCTGTGATCACGCGTGCGGCCTCAAAGCCCATTGTCAATGAGGCAGGAGGGTACTGGAATCATCGCGTCTATGATAGCGCTGATTTTGATCTTTCGAAGAACAGTTTCTATAGCTGGTATTTTCCCTATACGTATTGCGGCGGCACAACCAAATATAACTTGCGCAAGCAGTCTCTCGCTACCACTGGTGCCAGTTGCGCAACACTGTATGGGTACATGAAAGATCATGTGGACAACTGGCTCAGGCCCAAAGGTGGATCTGGCTATGGAGCTGATGGGATCATGTTTGATAATTGTTATGCCGGTTCGTACAATGATAAGCCCAGAACGTCCGATAGCCGCTATGCCTGGTACAAAAAGGTTTGTAGTGATGTCCACAAGCGCTATCCCGGTTCTGTTGTCTTGCTGAATAATGGCAATAGTGCGCCTCCACAATGGTGGTTTACATTAGAAGCTGGCGATCCTTTCTTTGATCTGATGAACATTGGTGAGGTTCCTTATAACGGCACGGAAACGAATTACCCGCCTAACTATGGTCCGGGAGGCAAATTCCCTGCCTATGTTATGAATAAGGCCTACCAGAAGCACTTTGTCTCTGTGCTGCACGGAGCAAAAGGCATCAGTGCCGCGCATACACAGAACTGGTATAAGGCGTGCAAGGCGAGTGGGATTGAGTACGGGTTTATCTCGACGGGAAGCTATGGTAGTTTTAGTCTCAAGCCGACAAATTTGCCCGACCAGTTTGCGGCGGTCAAGCCTTGAGCATACGCTTTTACTGACTGTACTTATTCTATCTGTTGCTGTCACCTGACTATTCATCGAATACATATTCACTCGTCCTCCGTTCTGGTCTTCCGTTGGGGATGGTAGTTTTCAAAAGAGCTACCATCCCCTTCTTTGTACTCCTATCTCAATTGTAAGCGCTTGCTCTGTCTGTGTATAATAAGCGACATATTATGATGAATCAGCAGGGGGAACGATGGATGCAGCACAGACAGGGGATGGGCGTCTGTACGCAGCCGACCGACGGCGTCGATTGGTAGAAATGCTCAAAGCACGAGAATATTGTTCCATACATGAGATGAGTCAGGCGCTTGGTATCTCGATGATGACCGTGCGCCGTGATCTGCATGTGCTGGCGAAAGAGCAGGTGGTCCAGCTCTTGCACGGAGGCGCGCGTCTGACCGTGCAGGCCCAGATTGAGCCGACGATTGGCATTCGCCTGCACGAACGTCAGCGCCAGAAAGAGGCCATCGGCGCATTAGCCGCGCATCTGTTTATCCAGGCAGGCGACGTTATCGGTATCGATGGTGGCAGTACCGTGGTGCATGTGGCGCACAATCTGCCCGACGTGCCGTTGACCGTCGTGACCAATTCGCTCACGACAGCAAATGTGGTCGCTGAATACGAACATTGCAATCTCCAGATGCTCGGTGGCACGTTCCTGCGCGAATCGTCCATCTTTACGGGCACACAAACTGTTGCGGCGCTTCAGGAATTACGCCTGCATAAGCTCTTCCTGGCTGCAACCGGTCTGCGTATTTCTGACGGCCTCTCCTCCATCTATATGTTTGATGCCGAGGTCAAGAAGGCGCTGATCAATGTTGCCCAGCAAGTTATTCTGTGTATGGATTCCTCGAAGATCGGGCGCGTCTTTCTGGCCTATTTTGCCTCGCTCGAAGAAGTGGATGTGCTGGTGACCGATGATGGTATTACATCAGAAGATAAAGAGGCAATCGAAGCGAAAAACGTGCAGGTGGTGGTTGCGTCTTCTTGAATAGCTCACCCGAAGAGGGCCGGTGGGGCTCGCGGGCAGGGATCAACCGCTGCCCCTACCTCTGCTTTTCTTCGAGCATTGGGAACCTATGTACCCCCTTGCCAGGAGCGATCCGGTTCCGCTCAACACCACAGGGAGGGGCCGGGCTTGTTCCGCCCACGTGCCGCACCGGCCCTCTCCAATAGCTCATCCTTTCTTAGGTTGATGCGTATTGGACCGGCATAAAGCCGTAGCCCCTACCTGTGCAGAAGGGCGAGAGGATCGACGGAGTACGCGACCATTTTCCAGGGTACAATGGTCGGCGGGGAAGCGGATCGGCATGCCCTCTCTCGAAGAAATAAAACAGGTAGGGGCAGTTGCTTTATGCCTGCCCTGTAGCGGCAGAGATTCCGCTCGAAGGACAGGCATAACCTGACGCCTATTCGTTTGCACGCCATGGCGTCCCTGCGTTTGGTGTGACCCAAATCCATCGCAGACAAGCCGCGCTTCTACGATTAGCCGTTTGGCAGGATCTGCGTTTTGAGCCCTTTGCCCTGGCGTACATTCAGAAGCGCCTGCGAAAACTCTTCCAGGGGGAAGGCTTCGGTGAGCATAGCTTTGGTATTGATCGCGCCCCCGCTCACAAGATCGACGGCTTGCTGATAAGAATTGAGCACGGCCATCGAGCCGACGATGGTAATCTCGTCGTTATAGATGCTGAATGGGGAAATAGCGACCCGGGCTTCTTTATGGGCAACGCCGAAGACCATGAATTTGCCGCCGCGTTTGACGCCTCGCAGTGCTGTCTCGATTGCAGGCGCAACGCCGGTCGCATCGATGACGCAGTCAAAGCCCAGCGGCTCAACGCTCAGCAATTCATCAAGATTGGTTGCGGTCTTATAGGCCCCGAGCTTCTCGGCCAGGGTCAGACGTTGCGTATTGAGATCCATCACGGCCACGCGAGATGCGCCGCCACGCAGAGCCAGCTGCAATAAGAGCAATCCCATTGTGCCTGCTCCCACGATCAGCATGCTATCGCCGAGTTTCGGCTCGAGGCGATGAATGCCATGCACGGCGCAGGAAACGGGCTCGATCAGGGCCGCTTCACGAAAAGAGACGTGGTCGGGAATGAGATAGGCGTTGGCGACGGGTACGGAGACGTATTCGGCGAATGCTCCATCGACGGTATCGCCGATGGCGTTCCACTCCAGGCACAGGTTGCCATGGCCCGTACGGCAGAAAATGCAATGCCCACAGAAAAGCGAGGGGTCAGCCGCGATACGCGTGCCAACGCTGAAGTTGCCTTTTGGGACATTTTTTCCCACGGCGACGATTTCACCTGCGAACTCGTGCCCTGGTACGATGGGATAGGGGGTGGGAGGGAATTCGCCCTCCGAAATATGCAGGTCGGTGCCACAGATACCGCAGGCTCCAACCTTGACGATCAGCTCATCTGGTCCAGGCGTAGGATCGGGAACGGTCCCGATACGGATCTCACCTGGTTTGTCGATAATCACCGCACGCATGATGTATTCCTTCTAAATATCGTCAGCCATCGATGCAAACGATACCACATGTAAAGAATGTATCATATAGAACAACAATTTGTTATATATGGTAAAATCTATCACAGTATTCTCTAAAAAACAAGGGGATCGCCAACACCTCGCAAACGTTGCCGTTCGTGAAGCAGCTGTTTTACCCTGGCGGATGTCTCAGTTTCGGCGGCTGGTGTGTAGACGGTTACCCGCAAATCTGGCAGGTCATAGACTTGAAAGGTGAGATGTTCGAAGGTGAGATAGCCAGCCTGGGGATGCTTGAGCATTTTTTGTCCTTCTGGTATACGCAGGACCTCATGGTCGGACCACCAGTCGCGAAATTCGGGGCTTGCTGCCAGCATATCGTCAAGCAAAGCCGTCACGCGCGGATCTTCGGGAAAGTGACTGCGACTATTACGGAACTGCGCGAGGACATGGCGGGCGTGTTCTTCCCAGTTCACCAGGATCTGGCGATAGGTTGGAGACATGAACATATGCCAGACGAGATTGCGTTCCGGCATCGTCATCTGCGGAAAATCGCCAAAGACGGCCAGCGCGGCCTCGTTCCAGGCCACGACGTCCCAGGATGGTCCCGTGGCATAGGCCGGGCTGCTGTCGAGATGATCGAGAAAGTGTTGTACCATTGGACTCACCGTCTCGGGCCAGAGGACTTTTTGCGGTGGTGGCTGCTGGTGGGCGAGGAAGAAGAGATGTTCGCGCTCACTGGCATTCAGATGCAGTGATTGTGCCAGACTTTCTAAGACCTGGATCGAAACGCTAATCGGGCGTCCCTGTTCCAGCCAGGTATACCAATCGATGCTCACCCCTGCCAACTGAGCAACCTCTGTGCGCCTGAGGCCCGGCGTACGCCTCCTGTTTCCTGGCGGAAGCCCGACCTGTTCAGGAGAGATCCGCGCTCTTCTTGTGCGCAGAAAGTCGCCCAGCTCTTGCCTGCGTTGCTGCTCCTGCTGGCTTACCATAGTGCTCTCCTTTCATGTTTATGCGAAAAGAAGCGATGCCTGTCCGCGTCTCTCTGTCAATATTTTCTGCGAATTTCCTACCTTCACACTATATCATAGGAGCGGAACTCCCATGATAAATGCTCATCTGGCTCCACATCATCCTGTCATATATGCTTTTGATGTCAACGAAAAAAACGACATGTATCCATGATTCTATAAAAAGAGGGAGCGATAGCAAAATGACACAACTTTTCGATTGGAAGACGACGGCCCTGGTGGTGATTGATTTGCAGAAATGGATAAAAGGGGTTCCCTACACTCCTTATACTTCAGAGCAGGTTGTTGCTCGTACTGCTAGCCTGCTGAATGTGTTCCATGCCCACAACGCATTTGTCGCGCTCGTGCATGTATCGACGAAAGATGGGCGCGATATGCTTCAGCCCGTATTGGATCAGAAAGCGCCGCCTTTGAATTTCGTGGAGGGCTGGGATGAGATTGTCCCTGAGCTTGGTGTAAACGAGACGGATCATCTGATTACGAAAAAGCAATGGGGCGCTTTCCACGGCACGGACCTCGATTTACAGTTGCGCCGTCGGGGTATCACCACGATCGTGCTCTGTGGTATTTCTGCTGGCATCGGGGTGGACACGACTGCGCGCGAAGCGTTTCAACATGGCTATCAGCTGATTTTCGCCATCGACGCCATCACCGGATTCTCCCAGGCCGAATATGACCACGTCCAGCATTTCATGTTCCCGCGTATGGGGCGCATCCGTACCGCGCAAGAGATCGTTTTCAGCACAAATGCGTAGATGCGGCTGATAATCCCCGTAGGTTGTAGCGGCGGGGTTTATCTCCGCCAATATGGGTCAAAGGCGGCCTTGCGGGGTTTATCTCCGCCAATATGGGCCAAAGGCGGCCTTGCGGGGTTGCCGACCCAGGCGGAGATAAATCCCGCCGCTACATGCGCGCAGACAAGTCATTATGACAAAGCATTGCACAGACAAAAACGTCTTTTCCAGACCTTGAGGAGCAGGGGGTTATACTAATCTCAGGGTGAGAAAAATCTACCAGGGGCCTCTAGAGCAAGTACACATCCGGCATGCTGTATTGCTAAAAGCATAGCTCATACAGCATAGAGTGTATGAGAGATCATCTGGTAGCTAACCATCACTCGGCATATTTGTTCGTAAGTGGAAGAGAGGTGCGTTTTATGTCAATTTGTGCATTTTACTATGGTCAGTCGATAGCAGACGTGACCGCTATTACCAGTTCATCTGCGGTACGTTACATTGTGCTCAACAATGGCTATACGCCTACGCATAGTACGATTATTCAGAATCTGGTGAATGCGGCTCATGCGAATAGTACATTTGTGCTCGGGTATGTTGATAGCGGTAGTGCGAATATGCCCATCAGCCCGCCTTACAGTCCGACCGATCTCCTGGCGGGTCCCTGTGGTAGTGGCACATATACGGGCTGTACCTGCTCTATCATCACACGTGCTGCCTCGAAGCCCATTGTGAATGAGTCTGGTGGTTATTGGAACCATCGGGTGTATGATAGCGCCGATTATGATCTTTCGAAGGGTAGCTATTATAGCTGGTACTTTGATTTCACCTATTGTGGTGGAACCTCGCGTTATAATTTGCGCAAGCAATCATCAACAACAGGCGGTGATAGTTGTGCGACGATGTATGGGTACATGAAAGATCATGTGGACAACTGGATGCGCCCTAACAGCGGTACAAATCCCGGGTATGGGGCCGATGGTATTATGTTTGATAATTGCTACGCTGGCTCTTTTAATGCGGTGGCAAGTGTCGCCGATAGCCGCTACGTCTGGTACAAGAAAATTTGTAAAGATGTCCACAATCGCTATCCAGGCTCGACCGTGCTACTCAATAATGGGAGTTCCGCCCCTCCGCAGTGGTGGTTTACCATCGAGTCGGGTAATCCCTTTTTTGACCTGATGATTATCGCGGAATTGCCCTATAATGGCACGGAATCGAATTTCCCCCCCAACTACGGCCCAACCGGCAAGCTTCCCACCTATATCTACGTGAACAAAACCTACCAGCGCTACCTTGTATGCGTGCTTCATGGAGCTAAAGGCATTACAACCGCTCAAACGAATGACTGGTATGCCGCCTGTTGTGCAAGTGGTGTGCAGTATGGATATATCTCAACGGGAAACGTCGGCAGCTTTGATCTCAGGCCGACAAATATGTCCAATCAGTTCAGTGCCGTATCCACCACTTTTTGTGGGTAATATGCACCGTGTCACAAACGGAGTCGCGCCCCTGCACCACCCTGTAGAGGCGCGGCTGACCAAGAACGCTTCACGTTACTTGAAATGCGAATGCAGTATTTTACTGCTATTACCATTATTATATTGTAATATTTTGCTTGCTTGACAAATATCCGTTTTTATGCTATATATCGAGTATAACATTTGTTCATGGTGTAACAGTATTTTTTGTAATGTGGACACTATTAAGGTTGAAAATGCAGTTTACGTAATTTCATCCTGGTCCTTTTGTTTCATCCGCATCCCCCCGTATACAACCTCGTTGAGATCTATTGCCAATGTTGGAAGAGGCTCGTGCGCGTGCTTATAACGTACACGTGTCGCCTCTATTCGTAGGAGCCTCCTTCGTCGAGGCTGACATACGAAAGGAGAATCTCATGGCATCCGAGGCAAGTGGTACCCCCTCTCCTGTGACTGGTGCAAGCAGCGGTGCCGCTGTGATTGCGCGGCAGGATCGCATTCCCATCTGGTCGCTTTCCTACTTATTTATCGGTATCATTGGTGTTGGCTTTCTCTTCACGTTCTTCGACATCTTTGACATCAACGTTTCGTTTATTCAAACGTGCGTGACCCTCGTGCCCGGCTGTACTCCGCCGACATCCGCGAACTACCTGGGCCTTCCCACGCTCCTCAATCTGACCGGTTATGTGGTTGGTGCCCTCATTCTGAGTCCGCTGGCTGATCGCTTCGGCAGACGAGACATGCTGCTGGTCACGCTGATCATCACCGGTCTGGGCTCTCTCTACAATGCGTTCGTCGGCGACTACACCAATTTTGTGATTGCGCGTACGATTACGGGCATTGGCGTCGGGGCTGATCTGGCACTGGTTGCCTGCTATATCGGTGAAGTGGCGCCAGGTAATGGACGGGCCAGATATACCTCGCTCATCTTCATCATGTCCGCGCTTGGCTCGTTTCTGGGGATCTGGCTGGGCTTGCTCCTGACAACGGAACCGACGCCCTTCCCGCTGGGTCTGCCCTTTGCGGTCGCCGGACCGGGCTTCGAGAGTGGCTGGCGCTGGATGTATGGCGTCGGGGCGCTTCTGGCGCTCGTGGGGATTCTGCTGCGCTTCCGCTTGCCGGAGTCGCCGCGCTGGCTCATCTCACGTGGACGCGTGGATGAGGCGGATCAGATTGTCTCGGCGATGGAGCACCGGGCGATGCAACAACTGGGCTCGTTGCCGCCCGTGGGCTCGGAGCTGCATATTCACCATGCCGCCAGCGAGGCGCGTATTACGTATCTGGAACTTTTGCGCAATCCGGTCTACTTGCGACGTACGATTTTGCTGCTCTTGATGTGGTTCGTCGCCTTTATCACGGTCTACGGTATCGGCGTCGGTTTAACGACGGTGCTGGTGAGCCTGGGCTATGAGCCGCCGGAAGCGGGACTGATCGCTGCATTCGGCACGTTCGGTTTTATTGCGGTCGCCATCTTTGACTATTACTTTGGTGAACGACTGGAGCGCAAATACTGGTTGCCTATTGCCGCGGTTCTGACAATCCTGGGTGGATTGATTATTGCGCTCTCGGGCGCGAGCAATTTCGCAATCACGGCCATTGGCTCGATTATTCTTTTTATCGGCTTCAATTTGTTTGTGCCTATGACGTGGGCCTGGTCGGCGGAGAACTATCCGACGCGCGCGCGTGTGACTGGTTTCGCCCTGGTCGATGGTGTCGGGCATATTGGCGGGGGGGTGGGCATTATGGTGCTGGTCCCGCTCTTCCCATCCCTGGGCCCCATCCTCACCTTCCTGATCCTGGGTGGCTTCCTGGTCGTTGCCTCTATCATCGCCCAGTTTGGCACTGATACCAGATTGAAGCGCCTCGATGAGGTCTCTCCGTAGAGTCGCCGCTTGTCTGCAATGTCACG
>DATJHM010000131.1:0-21413 GCA_035493895.1 Ktedonobacteraceae bacterium | reverse complement strand
CGTCGGGCGTGAGACGTGAGGCCGATTTCACCAGGAACAATATGCTCTCCACGACGAAGATGGTCTTCAACTGCCTGACGAGCCGCCTCTAGATCGACTCCAAGATCGATAAGAACTATTGCGCCAATACCCCCACCTTCGCGCACAAGGCCGAGCAGGAGATGCTCGGTTCCTATGCTGTTATGGTGGAGGCGCTGAGCTTCTTCCTGGGCAAGACGTAAAACAACTCGGGCCCGGTTGGTGAATTTGTCAATTCTGTCTCTTTCGTTCATTTGTATGGTATTTCTTCCACGAAGGCCAGTTCTCGGAAAGATACGCTCGAGCAATCTGCCAGCCGCGCTCAGTAATCCATAGACGATCATCTTCTCATCCTTTCATGTTTCATATATACATTGTATTATCTGACAAGCGTTAATGCGTCCTCTCTGGTTTCCGTGCGTGTTCCGCATACGCGCTCAATGCGTTCTGCAAGGGATGGTTCGCCCCAGCGTCTGCGCCGGGGGGATCGGCTACGATCTGCCAGCGCATGCAAACCAGTGCAGATATGCCCGCGACCCAGCCAGAGCACCATCAACGTATCCGCTCGGAAGGCGATTGCGCACGCCTGTCTATGCCATCCCCACATAACGCCAGCCCAGAGCGCTATGACGAGGGAAAATCCAGGCAGAGGAACATGGCGCATCCAGAATAAAGCCAGCATGATACATGCCATCAGTGCCACACCTGCCAGGAGCAAGCGACCCAGCCTGTAAGCCAGTTTGCGTGCGCAGAGAGAGCGCGCTAATCCTGTTGCGAGCAGGACATCGAGTTCGGCCTGCCCCAGCGTGGTGACGGTGTTGACTGGCAAGAAGAGTTGAATGGAGCACTTTCCCGGCCAGGAACTGCGCACCTCTGGCTCGTGTGTGTGCAATGTGAGCTGGCAGTGTAGCGTGGATGGTATATAAGGAACGCGAGCTTCATAGGCAATACGCGCAAACGCATTCTGGATAGTGGCGGGAGCCTCTATGCGTGATCGTGTTCGCGGGAGAGGCCAATGGAAGCGAGCTCTTCGTCCTGCGCTTTTTTGTGGACCGAGCTGGAGGCGCAGATGCTGCCACGAGGATGCCGAGAGCGGCT
The DNA here is from genome assembly GCA_035493895.1 of Ktedonobacteraceae bacterium. Classification (GTDB taxonomy): domain Bacteria; phylum Chloroflexota; class Ktedonobacteria; order Ktedonobacterales; family Ktedonobacteraceae; genus DATJHM01. The sequence continues at coordinate 20,297 of DATJHM010000131.1, read as the reverse complement.
GTTCTCGCAACGGAGGGCCATAGTAGGTGCTCAGGCACTGCTCCAGGTCAAACGGTTCCTGTTGTGTATTTTTATCGAAGTCCTGTTTGTTCATAGCGACTCTCATCTTTCCCCATTATTCAACATAACACGAAGACGTTCACGGGCGCGATTCAGTCTGGATTTGACCGTGCCCACCGGCCAGCCCAGCACCTGGGCAATGTCCATTTCAGTGAGGTCCGCCCCGTAGCGTAGTGCGATGACGCGCCTCTGGTCGGCATTCAGTTGCGCTAATGCGTGATGCACCTCTTCCCGTTGGGCGACTTGCTCTTGCAGGTCAATATGTTCTATGGCGCTCGAAGCGCTCATGAGAACTTCGGCGTCCAGAGCCATGTCCAGGGAAAGCGGTTGCAGATACATCCGTTGTTTCTCCAGCAGGTCAAGCGCATGGCGATAGAGGATACGCATCAGCCAGGGACGGAACGGACAACCCTGCTGGAAACGTGGGAGTCCACGCCATGCCAGGAGAAACGCTCCCTGGGTGATCTCTTCTGCCAGCGCTCGCTGATGACAGAAGCGCAATGCCGCCGCCATCGCAGCCGCATGATGGGCCTCCCAGAGCTGCCGAAATGCCTCCTGGTCTCCGCGAGCCGCGTTTCTGGTAAGTTCCGTTTCGCAGGTAGCCACTCATTTCCTCCTTCTGTAACACTAGTACAGCGAAAGGGGGGCAAAAGGTTCCCATCGCCTGGAATTGCTTGATCCGGTGGGTAATGATACTTGCGAACGGTGATGTGTTATCCGGTAGATGCAACTGAGCATGAGCGCAAAAGTTCCTTTTTGGGTCTATCTCAGGTATACTAGCTGCTCTGCTGAAAAACATGAGCGATATCTACAACACTTCACAATCTGGTGATAGTGGCAGTTTTTGTGTCTGGAAGAATCGGAAGGAGACGTACATGCCTGAGATCGACAATACAAATGGAGACGTATCGAATGAAGCAATCGTGGAGCTGGCTCGGGTGGTCACGCAGGGGCCATCGACAGAGGAGCAAATTCAGGCTGCACATATCAAAGGGGCAGTACCACTGACCGGGCCCGTTCAGATCGTTGACTATGACTCCGCGTGGCCCCGGCTTTTCACGCGCGAGGCCGAGCGCATCAGAGCCTGCCTGGGAGATGTGGTGCAGTTGATCGAACATGTTGGCTCGACCTCGGTGCCGGGATTGGCGGCCAAACCGAAGATCGATATCCTGCTTATCGTAACTAATTCGGCGGATGAAGCTGCCTACGTTCCGCCGTTGGAGGCGGTTGGCTATGAGCTACGCATTCGCGAGCCAGAGTGGTACGAGCATCGTGTATTCAAGGGACCCGATACGGACATCAATCTCCATGTGTTCTCGCCCGGTGCCCCGGAGATAGAGCGTATGCTGCTTTTCCGCAACTGGTTGCGCCGCAATGTCGCGGATCGTCAGCTCTACGAGCGCACCAAGCGCGAACTGGCGGGTCGTGATTGGAAGTATATGCAAAACTATGCCGATGCCAAAACTGCCGTGGTCGAGGAGATTATGGCACGGGCGCGGAAAGGGGTAGGAGAAGAGGGGAGCGAGGGCGACTAATCTGTGTGTCAACAGGTCGAGGAGACGTGCATAACCGAAAGAGCGGGCTTGTGGATAACCTCTCACAAGCCTCGAACGAGCAGTAGAGCGGGGTGAGTTGCCGTTATATACGGATGGGTCTTTGTTGTTGAAGACCTTGTGGCAGGTTATGTGGTACACCCGCGCAGAATGGCTGATCCATGACATCGTGGCATGTGGAAAGGTGCTCAGAACCCGCTTTTGATGCTCACTCTTTCAGAGAGGAGTTGGGAGATTTTGGCCGGGGTATCTGCTTCATCCAATGGGGTGTACACATTCACTTTGAGATCTGGCGCATCAAACACCTGAAACGTGAGATGCTCAAACATCAGATAGCCTGCCTGTGGATGATTGAACGTTTTGTGCCCTTCTTCTGCACCGAGCACCTCATGATCGGGCCACCAGGCCCGAAATTCCGGGCTGCGAAGTAGCAGATTGTGGATCAACTCGGCCAGGCGAGGATCATCAGGATACCGACCACACGTGGCACGGAATTGGGCTAAGACCCGTCGCGCATGTCTTTCCCAATCGACAAGAAATTGCCGATGGGCTGGAGAAGTGAAGAATCGCCAGATGGTATTGCGCTCGAAAGTGGTCATCTGCCCATAATCGCCAAAGACCGCGCGGGCCGCTTCGTTCCAGGCCACCACATCCCATCGTCGTCCTAAGACAAACGCTGGACTGAGTCCCTGATGATCCAGGAAGTGCTGTAGCGTCGGACTCACGGTCTCCGGCTCCAGGATCCTCGCTGGAGGGGGTTGTTGGTGGGCCAGGAAGAAGAGATGTTCTCGCTCATTGGCATTCAAGCGCAAGGTTCGCACCAGGCTTTCTAAGAGCTGCGTTGAAACGGTAATCGAGCGTCCCTGCTCCAACCAGGTGTACCAGTCCACACTGATACCTGCCAATTGGGCCACTTCTGCGCGTCTGAGTCCGGGCGATCGTCGCCTGCTTCCTTGCGGCAGTCCCACGTCTGAAGGTGCCAGTCGAGCCCTCCTGGTGCGCAGAAAATCTCCGAGTTCTTGCAAGCGTTGGGACTCCTGCTCACGTCCCATCGTTCCCTCTCTCTCTTGTTCCCGGGATCGCGGGAATGTAGGGGTTCTACACCTATGATAAACACTTATCTTGTTCTAGTATCGCTCTCAGTATACACTTCTGATAGGTTGAACACAACAGTCCCAAAAAGGACGTGGCGTCGATGCGTATGCATGCAAGGAATGTTTGTCGTCGGGATAGATGCTGACCGTACACCCAACCGAACTAGCTCACGCACGTACGACCGCACATCTAAACACCAACCCTACACTTACTAAATGGAGGAATTTCCTATGAGAGTTTTCGTGACCGGCGCGACCGGATATATCGGCTCGGCTATCGTTCGCGAGCTTTTAGCAGCCGGGCATCAGGTTCTCGGCCTGGCTCGCTCCGAGGCAGGCGCGGCCTCGCTCGCCTCTGTCGGCGCAGAAGTACAGCACGGTGCGCTCGATGATCTTGACAGTCTGCGTAGCGGAGCGGCTGCCTCAGACGGCGTGATTCATACGGCCTTCATTCACGATTTTTCCGATTTTGCGAGGGCCACCCAAACAGATCTGCGTGCCATCGAGACGATCGGGGCGGTGCTCGAAGGCACCGGCAAACCATTCGTGGTCACCTCGGGAATATTGATGCTTGCCTTCTTGCTCCCTCCGGGACGTCTCGGGACGGAGAAGGACGTGGCCGATGCCGGGTCGGTCGTACCCCGGATTGCAGCGGAGAATGCGACGATTGCGCTCTCTCAGCGCGGTGTGCGCTCGTCAGTCGTGCGACTCCCACCATCGGTGCATGGCGAGGGCGACCACGGTTTTGTCCCGACCCTCATCAACATTGCTCGCGCCAGGGGCGTGTCGGCGTATCCAGGTGACGGATCCAATCGCTGGCCCTCCGTGCACCGACTCGATGCGGCACATCTGTACCGCCTGGCGCTGGAGAAGGCCCAGGCGGGATCAGTACTGCACGCGGTCGCAGACGAAGGGGTGCCAGTGCGTGAGATCGCAGGCGTCATTGGCCGTCGTCTGGGCGTTCCGGTTGTCGCTCTGCCTGCCGAGGAAGCCAGCGGACACTTCGGCTTCCTCGGGCAATTCTTCTCACTGGACAGCCCGGCATCGAGCGCGCTGACCCAACAATGGTTGGGGTGGCATCCCGTACAATCAGGTCTCCTGGCGGATCTCGACGGCGATTACTACTTCACGAACGAGGCATGGTCCAAATATCGTTGACCGTTTTATATGAAGCAATGGTCGGATGCATGAAAAAGGAAGTAGAAAAGGAGTTTCTATGGAAACGCAGGTTGCATACCGTTGCCAAGGCACAATACTATGCGAACATCAAGCACTTCTGAGCACCTTCTTTCTGAGTTGAGCCGTGCAAAGTACGGAAAGGGTGGCTTTGGGATGAGAAGTGCAGAGCCGAATGGAATAGGACCAGCCAGCATAGTAGATGTGTTTGCCCTCAACCGGGCGGGGGGTGATCCCCTGCGACAGCAACAGTCGTGTCGCACCTTGCCCACTATATGAACAAGGCTTGACCTCCTCTGAGGTCATGCGAAACCCGATGTACTTTCCCGTTTCGCAATAGGTAACCAGATAGGCCATGCCCAGCACCGCAATGTTGAGGCTTGCCGCATAATCACGTGCGCCGTTCCAGCCACACGCCTCATTCTCGCAAAAGAGCCATGCCCCCCACGCGGTAGCTGATCTGCGGTCAGATGGCGCTGGGGATGCAAAGGTTCTGGCAGGTTTATGGCATCGCGGGCAGGTATGGGTCGTGCCGCGAGGTTCCACCGTGCGCGTGCGTATCCCGGTGAGGCGACACTTATACGTGAGCATGCGCCACAGTTCACCGCGAATCGTGGCGTTATTACGCCAGTTGCGGAAGCGGCCACGCACTCCACGCCCACGTCCCATGGTTTTGAGCGTGGTGAGGTTCTCACCGCAGATGATACGGCAATCAAACACCAACGCCTGTAGGATCAGCAGATTCGAGGCAAGGTGGGCCAGTTCCCGATTTCGACGTGCGTAGGTTTTCCAGCATTGCTTGATGCGCACATCGTAGTCCTCGATGCGTGATTGCCACCCCGCAAGATGGGCTGGCAGCGGGGTCTGCTGCTCTTGCTGTGCTTTGTGGGCCTGCATGATCAGCTTCATATACCGCTGCTTGCACGCTTTGAGTCGGTCAATTTCCCGGCGCAAACGGGCCTGTCTGCCGTCGATGCCTCCCGTATCCAGAAAGAGAGGGCGGCTCACCTGCTTCGGAACAGCATCGCCTGCCGCCGGCTTTTCCAGGATGGAGACGGTGATGAGCGAGCGAACGCCCCAATCAAATCCCAGCACCCGCTGTTCTTGTGACAGATCAGAGACGTATTTCGCCGGGACCTCCAGGAGCAGGTCAAGCACCGCCATGCGTTGGCCATCATCGCCTCGGATCTCACGCAAGCAAGGAGCCTGGGTGCTGGCTCCTTGCTCCAGGTACGCACAGACCACATCCGGCAACGCGATCCTGGTGCTCCAGGCTCCCCAGGTCCACTTTTGCTGGTCATTGGGGGCACGAAGTCGAAGCCAGAGGCTCGCTTGAACGTGCTCCTGGCGGCTTGCTATATCGCAGAAGGCCGAGTGTTCAATCCTTGCGCGGTAGGTTTGTCCTTTCTGCATACCGTCGTCGCCAGCAAAGGTCACGTGTCCCACAGAGAGGACCGGGACGGGCTGGAGTTGCTCATAGGTCGTCGGGAACGCCTCTGTTTGCAGATACCGATTACAGGCTTGCTCCAGCACGTTGGTCATCGCCATAAACGCATCAGCATCCTCTCCGCCCTCCTGAAGTTGTGTTCGTAGGGCGCGGACCCGGGTGCTGATTTCGCGGTGGTCTTTGCGAGGGGGGCGTTTTTCATCGGCGGGGCAGATCAAGGTGTCTGTGAGCAGAGGAAGCACGGTGGTAAAGATCTGTTTGCGCGTCGCCTGAGCACGCAGAATGCGCCCGGCGGCTTCCATCTCATTGCGTTCCTGGCGACTCCCATGACCACTGCGTGTCAGCAGCTGTTTCTCGACCTGTTTCCAGGCGGGGCCTCGGCGGTCGGCTGCAAAGTGGTCAAGGTGCGGCCACAGGTCAATCAGGATGGTATTGATGGCCAGGCGGGAGGCATCGAGTAAACGCAACGCCTCTGCCTGCATGGCGTCAGGCAGACGGATGGGAAACGACAGCGTTTGCGTTTTGGCCATCTTACCCCTCCTCCTGGGCTTCGGTTTCCGTGTCGGCGAGCACCTGCTTCGCACACGTCACAAGGGTGGTGTGTTTGCGTGAGCGCATTCCATACAAGCGACCAGCAAACGAGGTGATGATGGTGAGCAGGTCTTCGGTCAGTTCCTGTTCAGGGGTCTTCTCCTCATCCGGGTGGAGGATCGTCAAGGTGACCCCATAGCCGGAGAAGAGCGTTTGCAGGTACGGGAGGCCAAAGCGTGTCAACCGATCGGCAAACGTCACTCCCACTTCGGCGACCTGATAGTCTTGGACCATGGTCAGCAGCTTCTGCAAGCTTTTGCGGTCAGCCTTGAGGCCAGAACCGATATCCGTCAACAGCACGGTTTTCTGCCCGGTTCGTGCAGCAAGCGCCCACTGTTCAAGTTGCTGCACCTGCCGTTGCAGGTCGTCTTTCTGCGCAGGTCCGCTGACTCTGGCATACAAGACAAGCAGACCGGCGCGTTGTTCTCCCAGCAGTCGCTCGACCTCCGTGATGGGAATACGGGACTCCCGCCCGATGGCGACCGCAGCAATTTTGCCTTCTTTGACCCATCGTCGCACGGTCAAGGGATGGAGTCCGAGACGTTTAGCAACTTCTCCTGAACGTAGTAATCTCGTTTTTTCTGTTCTCATAACAAGGATAGTATAACCGAAATATGTCTTTTTGGCAACAGCAAACTACCCCATGACTTTGCAGGGCAAGAGAATCGTTGTGCTTGGAGGAACGTCGGGTATGGGGTTCGCGACCGCTGCAATGGCGGCGGGAGAGGGCGCTACTATTGTTGTTGCTTCAAGCAGACGCGAGAGCGTTGATCGTGCCGTTGCACGCCTTCCCAAAGGGACTGAGGGCTATGCGCTTGATCTGAGCAACGAGGCGCACGTTCGCGACTTTTTTAATCACCCTGGGGCATTTGACCACATCGTGTTCACTGCGGGCGAGGCGGTGCAGTTTGGGGAATTGAGTGAGATCAATGCGGATCGATGAATAAGCTAAAAAAAGAGCGTATGATAGTATCAGGGACATATCCCCTTCTCTTTGAGCATATGGGGAAGGAATGTTTCGTGAGGGGAGCCTGCTCTTCGTATCTGTTCGGAGATACGAAGAGCTTTGTTGCAAATTTTGTGCGTTTGTCTAACTCGTATACGTATACGGATTATCGCGCAACTCGACTGGCGCTTGCTCAGGGTTCATGGCGTTGTTCCAGGCTTGCTCGCCCATTTGCGTGCGTGCATATTCGACCGTCTTTGCGACGGCCTGTCTGGCTTTCGAGAGATCGATATCGATGAGGTGGTGATCGTATTTGACGACCTTGCCATCGATCATCACCGTATGTACATCTCCGCGTCCGGCCTGGAACACGACGTGTCCATAGGGGTGGAGCAGCGGGAACATTACCGGCGAATGGTCATTCTTCACCAGCACGAGATCAGCTTTCTTGCCCGGAGTGATGCTACCAATGTCCTTATCCATACCCAGGGCCCTGGCACCACCGAGCGTGGCCCAGTTCACGACCTGTTCGGCGCGCAGATGAGAGAGGGTGACCGTGCTGTTATGCTTGTGCGCCTCCATGTGCTCGCGAGCCCGGTCCGCACTGAGCGTGGCGCGCATCGCGGAAAACAGATCGCCGCTCCACCAGACGCTTGTGTCCATCGAAAGAGAGACCGGGATGTTGTGGCGTCGAAGCAACCATGTAGGTGGGTAGCCCTGACCGGCGCTTTGCTCGCTCTCAGTAGAGACCGAGGTGTGACCGCCTGTCGCCGCAATGCGCTGATACGAGTCCTCAGAGAGCGAGGCGGCATGGACATAGATCGTGGAGGGAGTCATAAATCCGTGCTCGTACATCAGACGGATGCCATTATCATTGGTTGCGCCCCATACGCCAGCGTGGGTCGTTACGGGCAAATTGAAATCGCGCGCAACCTCGAACGCCGCCTTTTCGGGGAACGCCGGGTCGCCAGTGACGTCGAAGGCGAGCTGCATGCCCAACCTGTCTGTATGCCCATCGATGCGGCGGCGAATGAAATCGGCGAACTCCGGGGCCTTTGTCCATTGCCAGGGAGCCCCAAGCAGATTGCCATAGGCCAGGACGAAGCGGCCAGGCGTGGCTTCAAATGCATCGACCGCGGCATCTGCGTAGTCAACTGTTTGCAAGCCATGAGACCAGTCCACCGTGGTAGTGACGCCCGCATCGATGGCCTCGATTGCGGCCAGGAGATTACCGGAATAGATATCCTCCGGGCGGAAGATCTTGCCCCAATGCAGATAGTAGAATTGGAAATAGTTTGTGAGCGTCCAGTCAGCACCAAAGCCACGGAGGGCGGTCTGCCACATGTGACGGTGCGTGTCAATCATGCCTGGCATAAGAATGCCGCCGGTTGCGTCGATCTCTACGGTGCCATCTGGTACGACGAGTTGTCGTCCAATAGCTGCAATGCGATTGGCGGTGACGAGGACATCGCCACCCTCGATCATCCCAAGCGATGGATCAATGGTCAGCACGGTGGCGTTGCGAAACACTACCGGGCGGCCTGCTAGAAAGTGGTGGGGATCTACTGTAGCGTTCTGGCTCATGTTGCTCACCTCATTGTGGCTCGGCCTCAGGGCGCGAAACAGGCTGCACAAAGCTTTCTCAAGAGTGATCGCCCGGCACTTTTGCCCGCGTCCTGCTGGCCGTGCTGCGCTATCTGATATCTAACATTCAATGGCTGCCGCTGGTGATCAATTGTGTCCTTTATGCGGACACTTGTCCGCTGTTCAAATATTACCTGGTGAAGAGCTTTGTGTCAAGGATGATGTTAACATTGCATTTCTGGACAGCGAGGCGGCGTTTCTGCTACAATGAACGCGAATTACAAGCAAAATGCCATCACATTCGCTTGCCCCATCAAGCACCGGTGGCGTTGATAGGCCATCTGGAGGATTGATGCGCGGCGAAACGGGACCCGACTTTATTGAGGCGCTGGCACGCGGCCTTGACGTGATCCGAGCGTTTACACCCAACCGACCAACGATGACCTTGAGCGAGGTGGCTGCTGCTACCGGGCTGGCTCGACCGACGGCACGCCGGATGCTGCTTACGCTTGAGGAATTGGGATATGTGCGTGTGGCGCAAAACGGGTTTGCGCTGACGCCGCGCGTGTTGGAGCTTGGTATGGCCTATATCGGATCGTCCAACCTCTGGGATATCGCCCGCCCACATATGGAATGGCTCGTGGGACGCACAAATGAGTCGTCCTCGCTCGCGCAACTTGATGGATCGGACATCGTGTACGTCGCTCGTGTGGCCGTACCGAAGATCATCGCCCTCGCAGTAACTATTGGCACACGCTTCCCTGCCCTTCAGACCTCGCTTGGGAAAGTGCTGCTTGCTGATCTGTCGCCGGTTGAGCTGGAACGGGTACTCGCCGAGCCGAGTCGTTCCGGCGTCACGCCGCTCTGGCAGCCGAATGTGGAAGAGCGCGATCGCGCGTTGTGCGAGGTGCGTACGAGAGGGTGGTCGTTGACTGACGAACATCTGGCACGCGGCATTCGCTCGATTGCTGCGCCTTTGCGCGATAGCAGCAATCGTGTGGTGGCTGCGCTCAACGTGACCGTTCATGCAGCTGAAACAAGCATCGAGACCCTTACCGATAGATACCTCCCCTTATTGTTGCAGACCGCGACTGAGATCAGCGCGGACTGGGCGCGCTGGCAAAGTCGTCCAACGCAGACGCTTGGTGCCAGATCATCCAACGCGCACGCCTGAAAACCATCCATTTGAGCGCATCGTGCCTCTAGCACGCTATTCGCTTGCCCCTTGACACTGCCCTTGCTGTTATTTATACTTGTTTTTAGCGGACAATCGTCCGTACTACGGACGTCCGTTGGGGCAAGGCGGGAACTGTGCGTATCACGACCACGCTACCAATTTACCGGGGGGGAACTTATGTTGGAGCAGGACAATGAGAAAACCACGCAGGAGCAGCGTCCAGGGCCGCTCGATGGTCTGCTGATTGCTGATTTCTCACGCGTACTGGCAGGCCCATACTGTACCATGCTGCTTGGCGATCTCGGCGCAACCGTGATCAAGGTCGAGAGTCCAGCGGGGGATGATACCCGTACCTGGATGCCACCCGTGCGCGATGGAGTGGCGACCTATTATCTGGCGATCAACCGCAACAAGCGCTCGGTTGTGCTCGATTTCAAAGATCCTGACGATCTGCAACTTGCCCGGGAACTATCCGACCGCGCCGATATCTTTATTGAAAATTTCAAGCCTGGTGGGCTCAAGCGCTTCGGCCTGGATTACGACGCGGTTCAGCAACGGAACGCCGGGATTATCTACGCCTCCATCAGTGGTTTCGGGACCGCGCAAGGAGCGTCCCTGCCCGGCTATGATCTGATCGTGCAGGCGATGTCTGGATTAATGAGCCTTACAGGTGACCCTGATGGCCCGGCCTATCGGTCAGGCATCTCGGTATTTGACATCATGGCCGGATTGCACGCGGCGATTGGCATCCTGGCAGCCCTCAACCATCGCAGTCGTACTGGTGAAGGACAGCATATAGAAGTAAGCCTGCTTGCCTCGGCGCTTTCAGGATTGGTCAATCATACGTCCGCATATGTCGCGGGCGGTGTTATTCCGCATCGTATGGGGAATGCTCATCCCAGCCTGTTCCCCTACGAACCGTTGCCCACAGCGGATCTGGAGCTGGTTATCGCGGCTGGCAACGATGGGCAGTTCAGCAAGATCTGCGAGATCCTCGGCCTTCCTGAGTTGTCACAAGATCCCAGGTTTGCGAAGACAAAGGACCGTAACCAGAATCGTGAAATTTTGCGTCCCTTGCTGGTTGAACGGTTACGCACGAAAACGGCTAACGAGTGGTTCCAGCTGTTGAGCGCGGCTGGTGTACCGTGTGGTCCGATCAACGATATCGAAGGGGGAGTTGCGCTTGCTCGTGAGCTTGGACTCGAGCCCATTGTCGAGGTTGGCAGCGGGGCTGATGCGGTGCCTATGATTCGTCACCCGATCTCGTTCTCTCTGACGCCTCCACGCCATGAACTGCCGCCTCCGGCGCTCGGTCAGGATAGCGAGCAGATTCGTGCGTGGCTCAAGATGCCGCGTACGAATCTGGAAGAACATATCGGCTGGTGAAGCATTGTAACGAAAAGGGGAGAGAGATGGAATATCCTACCGGAATTGGCACATCTGATGCCACCAGCATTCAACTGCTTGGTCACGATCTGGCAAACGAGCTGCTCGGGAACGTCGGGTTTGGCGAACTGGCGCTCTGGCTTGCGACGCAGCAGCGGCCAACGCAACAGCAGGTGCGTGTGTTCGAGGCCGTGCTTGCCTCACTGGCCGATCATGGTTTTACCCCGACCGCGATCGCGGCCCGCCTGACGTTGTACAGTGCTCCGGATGCGTTCCAGGGGGCGATGGCTGCGGGCTTGCTGGGTGGCGGCTCGCGCTTCCTTGGCGTCACAGAAAACACCGGTCGCTTTCTCGCCAGCGTACTGGCAACTGTCGCAGAGCGGCTCCCGACGAACGATGCGCAATGGGATGAGCTGGCGCTACGGGCGGTTGCGGAGGAGCGTGCGGCTGGTCGCTTTGTTCCCGGCCTGGGGCATCCAGTGCATAAGACCGTGGACCCTCGTGTCGCCGTGATCATCGATATTGCTGATCGAGAGGGACTGCGGGGACCACATCTGCGGCTGTTCGAGGCCATTGGGCGGGTCCATGCCCGGGTGCTTGGCCGTACGTTGCCGCTCAATGGAGCTGGTGTGGCGGGGGCCGCGCTGGCTGATCTTGGACTGCCGCCCGAATTGTTACGCGGCGTGGCTCTGCTCGCACGGGCGGCAGGGCTGCTTGGTCAGCTCGCCGAAGAGCTGCGGAACCCCATTGCACCTGCGATCTACTCTGCTATCGACCGAAACGCTGTTTATCGACCAATTACCAGCAACGACACTACGGAACAATAGTAGCCTGATTCGTCTGATACCTGCCGTGGGCGCAGGTGTGCTCGAAGGAGGAGATTATGGCAAACCTTGTCGCTGTCCTTGCTACCACGCACCATCCATTTTTCTATCGTGCCAGCACTGCGCCGCCGGAGAGCAGGCCCGATTTTGCCGATGAGTGGGTGCGCAAGGTGGAAGCCTACCGCGAGACGCTGACCAGAGCCAGACCGGACGTGCTGGTCATGGTTGGTTCTGACCACTTCCATCAGCTTTTCTACGACAACATGCCGCAGTTTCTCGTCGGCAAAGCGCCATTCTACGATGCGAACTACTACAATGAAGAGCGTGAATTCGGCTTACCCCGTATGTTTCTCAAGGGGCATGAAGAGTTCTCAGCCTATCTGCTGCGGGCCGGACTGGATGCGGGATTTGACTTCGCATTCAGCAATGAGCTGCGCGTCGATCACAGTATCACCTGCCCCATCATCACGACGCGTCCGCAGGCGGATCTGCCCATCGTGCCTATTTATACGAATATCTTCGCTCCGCCCCTGCCGCAGCCCTGGCGCTTCGTCCAGTTGGGTCGTGCCCTGCGTCAGCTTGTTGAGAGCTGGCCCAGTGAGCAACGGGTCGCCGTTATAGGTACCGGTCATCTCTCCCTCGAACTTGGTGGGCCGCGTCAGTTTGGTCCGCATGGACCGGACCCTGAGTTCGATCGTAAGGCCGTCGCGTGGATCGCCAACGGTGACATTGAGGGTGCGCTGCGTGAGGTCACGCTCGATAGCCTCTGGGAGCCGGGGAATGCCACGCATGGCTTCCTCGACTTCATGCTGATGATGGGCGTTGCGGGAGAAAAGAAGGCCGATTACGCTGATACACTTGATCTTTTCCACACAATGGAAGCCTACTTCACCTGGTATCCGAACGGAGTGGACGCATGAGCAAGTACCTTCTCAACAAATTTCTCTTCACGATCGATCGCGATCCCGAACTGGTCGAGCGTTATCGAGAGGACCCGCGTGGAACCGTGAGCTGGTGGGAGGCTGAGCGGGCGAACGTCATCTTGAATTTGCCCGAGGGCGAGCGCAGTACCTGGCTGAAATTTACGGATGAAGAGCGTGAGGCGCTGGCGACACAGGATTATGTGACGCTTTTTGCGCTCGGAGCGCACCACTTCCTGACGCTCACACTCTGCATCGCCCTCTTCGAGCGGGACTATGAGGAGCCGCTCGGATTTCAGAGGGAGTATGCGCAGAAGCTTCAGCACTGGTCGTTGCCGTATCCGGATATTACCACGTAGCACCTGTGACCACATTTTTTAGGACAAGACCATATTAAGTTGTTAAGGTATTTCTCATTGCTCTGTTTAAGATGAGCAATGAGAAATGCGAACTGCGTCGCATGGGTATGTGAAACTTATCTGATCATATGCAAAAAGATCGCTTGTGTTGGGAGAACGAGTTGACGTGCTCCCAGCATTTTGTGGAAAAAGCTACACCTCCTACACAAACGTGGATATGATCGGGATCTCCGGGCTACACCGAGGCTACATTGCCTTTGCAGCAGGCTACACTGCCTGCATACATGCGGTAATCATCCGAATCTTGATCCTACACCAGCGTTGTGCGAAGGCTACACCGAGGATATGAGATCTTTTTTGCGACGCGCTACGAGAATTTTATAAAAAGGCTACACCTGCTACACCAATGCGGTGCTGATCGGGATCTCAGGGCTACACCAATGCTACACTGAGGCGGCACTGCCTCTCATCAGGCTACATCGTAGGAGCGCTGAGAGAGTAGCATTACTGTTCCTTACTTTCTCTATTCGGCAGATGGCGAGGTTTCTGAAGAGTGTATACGCGCATTATCTGGAATTGACAATTGTCAGTTACGAGCGTAATATAGACGTTGAATAATCAGTCAATCAAAAAAACGGAGAGCGAGCATGCCACGTCTATCTGCTGAGAATCAACGCATCCGCGACGAGCGCCAGGAACACCTTTTGCGTGCGGCAGCACATGTGTTTGCGCGTAAGGGGCTGACGGCGACCACCATCGCGGATATCGCGGCGGTAGCACATGTGAGCCATGGGCTGGCCTATCACTATTTCGCAAGTAAAGAAGAGATCTTCAGGCAACTGGTCACACGTGCGATGCAAGGCACCGAACGGCTCCTCCGCGGGGCTCAGGCACGCGAAGGGACCGTTATTGAACGGCTTCGCTGGCTCATCAACGAAATGATCGAGGGGGCCAGGGATTCTTCTGATGACATGCTTATTGTGCAGCAGGCCGCGATCAATGAAGCTGTGCCGCCTGATGTTCGTGAGCTGGTTTTGCAGAGGTCGCCAATGCTGCTTGCGCTGATGTGCGAATTGCTACGCGAAGGCCAGCGCAATGGCGAGATTATCGCGGGCGATCCAGGCCAGTTGGCTACGCTCTTGCTCTCATGTATTCAAGGAATCTTCTCGAACAAGACATTGCATTTGGATCAATACCAGCTCGAGCCAGAGACGATGCTGCATCTGTTCCAGGTGCGCTAAATTTTTTTGCTCATAGTATTGACTGACTGGTCAATCGAAAAAAGGAGACTTGTTATGGTTACCCCCTCGAAGAGGAACGCTCTTGCGCATTTCCAGCGCCGCTCATCGAGCTACGAACGTTCGTGGCTTCAGCCGCGCTTTTTGGCACCCGCCCAGCAGGCTGTGTTGGAGTTGATGGAACACTATCTTCTCACCGCGCCGAGCGTCGTGCTCGATGTGGGCTGTGGAACGGGGCGATTGTTGCGGCTCGTGCATGAACGCTGGCCGGATGCTGATGTGCGAGGAATAGATCCTACTGCTGGCATGCTTGAAGTCGCACGACAGTTGACGCCCTCCGCCACTTTTGAGACAGGCTTTGTTGAAGCGCTTCCTCTCGCTGATGCGGCGGTTGATGTGGCAATGAGTACCTTCTCCTTTCACCATTGGAGTGAGCAGGGGGCAGGATTGCGGGAGATGACGCGTGTGCTTCGGCCGGGGGGATATTGCTTGCTGGCTGATGCGTTGTTGCCTGGATGGCTCTTGCGTCTTCTTCCCCGGTCGCACTTTCGGAGTTCTGCTCAGGTTAGCAAGCTGTTCCAGCAGGCAGGATTGGATGTGCTTCAGCAGCAAACAGTCGTCTCTGGCAGAGTTTTGATCACAGTCGGAAGGAAAGCGAGTGCAATGGCGGGAAACTCATCGCCGATTTGAGCGTTCAAGCTGGATGAGTGTACCTCGAAGTAATATCTGGCTCTGACACAACTTTGGGGATAAGCTCTTCATTGCAGATTCAACCTGGGTATGGCCGCCTTCCAGAGCTTTCACATCCTCTCTGAATTGGCTCTCTTGCAGAGAATGAAATATACCCGGAGGAAGAAGAGTAGAACTCTTGATCTAATAACAATACGTGTGGTAGGATAGCGGAAAGAGTCTGTTTTTTCGTGGTACGCAATTAAGGAAGGTTCTGTGCAAATGGCTGCTGATGAGAAAAAGTTCGCTTTCCATAATCCAGCGCTTAACCTCTACGTTCGCGATGTTGTGCAAGAGGTGCGCTTCTATACTGACCTCCTGGGCTTCACCGAGACGTTCCGCACTCCCAAGGAGGGGACGCCCGTTCATGTGGAGATGCGCCTGGGCCAGTTTACTTTGGGCATTGCCTCCATTGAGGCAGCAGCGGCTGATCACGGGCTGTCCTTGAACCCTGGCCTCCCTGGCGCAGAGCTCGTCGTCTGGACAAACGACACTGACAAGGCGTATACGGCCTTGCTGGAAAGGGGCGTGGTAAGCCTGAGTCCGCCACACGATTTTCTTCAATCCCTGCGTTGCGCCTGGGTCGCCGACCCGGAGGGGCATCCTATTCAGATTGTGGCCCATAGGGCCATTATGGGTTGACCTCTCGATAGATCACCTCTTCAATGCATGGCTCATCTAGCGCTCCGATCTGCGATGTTATAATGCCTGGGTAACATCGTCTTCTGGAACATCCTCAAGACGGAGGGTGTGCGATCCAGGAGGCGGAAAAGATGTGAAAGGAAAAGAGAGATGCAGAGCGCGTTTTCTTCGATTGTTCCTGATGATATCGACAAGTACGTAACCGATGGTTATGCAGATAATCAAGGCGTAAAAATCCACTATGCCAGTATTGGTGAAGGGCCATTGATCGTCATGATCCACGGCTTTCCCGACTTCTGGTATACGTGGCGCAACCAGATGGTCGCGCTGGCTCCGCAATTCCAGGTCGTCGCGCTCGATCTGCGTGGCTATAATCTGAGCGATAAGCCGCAGGGGGGTGAGCACTATGCGATGCGCCACCTGGTAGGAGATGTTCAGGCCGTCATTCGTCATCTTGGGAGAGACAAAGCCATCGTCGTCGGTCACGATTGGGGTGGAGCGATCTCCTGGCAGTTCGCAATGCACTTTCCGGACCTGACGGAGCGCCTGATCATTCTCAACCTGCCCCATCCCAGCGGCATGGCACACGAACTGGCACATAATCCGCAACAGCAGGAGAACAGCGCCTACGCACGTAATTTCCAGCAAGAGGGAGCGCACAAGCAACTCTCAGCGGAATCGCTCAGCGCCTGGGTACAGGACCCCGTCGCCCGAGAACAGTATAGAGAAGCTTTTCGGCGCTCAGATTTCGAGGCCATGCTGCACTTCTACAAACAGAACTATCCTCGCCCGCCGTATCAGGAGAGCACTTCGCCAGTCGTGAAAGTGCAGGCGTCGGTTTTGCAGATTCATGGGTTGCAAGATCGCTATCTGTTGCCCGGAGCCCTGAACAATACCTGGGAATGGGTGGAGAACGACTGGACGCTGCTCACCGTTCCCCATGCCGGTCACTTTGTGCAACATGATGCCGCCGATCTCGTCACGCGCACCATCGTGAGCTGGCTGGCGCGCTGATGCAGGGGAGAAGCGGGCTTGTGCGGGAAGAGCAAGCTCGCTTCTCCCTATGACCTGTTTGTGTACATATCTCAGCCTTATGTTAACCTGGCAGAACGTCTTCTCTGTCTTCACCCCCCTTTACTGTCCCGTTCATCCCGCGGTAGGGACAGGCAAGTTCTTGCTCATTGAGTGACGCGAACCCTCTGATCCACGGGCGCAGTTTTGGTTGGTCGATATGGATAGTCCCATCTTGCTGGAGTTCCCCTATTCTATTGCGTTCATCGGACAGGGCTACAGTGCATTTTGCCACATCGCCATTCGCGCGAAAGATAAACGAGTTCGGCTTAGACGCGTAACAAATATAGGGTTGCTCCTCCGGGTTGCGATAGATCTGCATCTCATACTTCAGTTTGCTCTCGAGTACACGTTTCACCTCAGTGGTGAGACGATAGGAGAAGCGACGAATGGTGGAATCATGTGGTCCCCCCAGACGCTCAATAGACTTGAAGTAGACAGTAAAGCGACGATCATCTGCAAACTCATGATTAATAGCTTCGATTAACCGGTCTAGTTCCTGGAAGTTTTCCGGTGAGAAATGGACTCTGAGCATAATCGTCAGAGACAAATTGCTCTCACGAATGGCGAGTAAATTTGACCATATGGTAGAAAACGACCCAGAACCATCGGCCTTTACACGGGTGCGATCATGCATTTCCTGATATCCATCCAGGGAAATCTGGAAGAAATTGATGCCGAGTGCCACTAATTGCTGTACTGTAGGCTCATCGAGATAATAACCGTTTGTTGTGATGTTCGCCTGGTACGCAAAAGAGTGGGACGATTGTTCGATAACATCGAGAATATGCTGAGAAATCTCATAGATGACCGGCTTCGCGATCAGCGGCTCTCCACCAAACCAGCCGATTTCAAGACTATGGAGGTCTGGAGCGCGGCGTTGAATGAAGTTCTTGACGGCAGCAATTACCGCCGGGCGCATCCTGCCAGTTTTGAAGTCCTCGTAGCAGTATGTACAACGAAAGTTGCACTTCTCAGTTGGCAAGAGGATCAGGTTAAGATTGCCAGGGTCAAATGCTGCTGCTAGCTTGTCTGTTTGAATATGAACACGCTTTAACATCCTGACCCACATATCCCGTTCTTAGGACCAGGAGCAGGTTGCGAAGGTTGCGGAGCTGGCGCAGGTTGTGGAGCTGGCGCAGGTTGTGGAGTTGGCTCAGGTTGTGGAGGCTGAGGAGTCGGCTGATCCGTACCATTCGCATCCGCCACAACCAGCTTCTGCTTTGTTGTCAGCAGAGGCCTGGGATCGTGCAAATAGGAACGAAGAGCTTCGCCAAAAGCACTATTGGCGATAGTCACGCGTCCAATTTCATCTACGCTAACATCAGACAGGGTTACCGGGGGAAGATCAACAGTGTTCGCTGTGATAACAATTGGTTGTTCCTGAGCCATGGCAAGCCTCCTATTCAGAAGAACATATGACATATACAGCTACTCAGGTATCCAGTTGGCAATCCTTATCCGGTGAGTGTTCAAAATAGGTGGTGTATCCGTTTTCCGCATACGAACGGTTTAGCAAGTTAAAGATGAGGAGTACGATTTACGGGTTATGGAAAGAGTATACCTGATGGGAAGCGGCTTTTCCAGGAACATGTGTCCCAGTGCTCAAGTCCGTGTTTGCTGGCCGGACCTGCTCAACGTCGTAGGGCATTTACCCGTCATTGCCTGGGCTTTGGGCGGTTTGGGGTGGCCAGTTCGGGGCTTCGATAGCGAATTGCCGGGCGTACTCCGCATTGAGCCGAGGCCAACCGAACTTCATCGCATCGCCAGCAACGATGCGGCCGAGGGGAGTTCCGCTGAGCAGGTGATCCAGAACATCGAAACAAATGTGCCATCCGGCAGCCCCCATGGAGATGAAGCGGCGATCGATGTTGTGCCACAGTGTCAGGCGCGTGCCGCCAGCAAAGGCTTCGAGTTCCCAGCGGATATCGTTGCCACCCCAGTTGTACTCAAGCACCCTGGGAGCGTCGGCGCGCGTCACGCTTGTTTCGGAAACCTGCGACGCAGGCGCTCCCACCGTGGTGAGCTTCACCGTGGTTCCAGCCGTAGCCAGGCTTCCATCGGCTTCAAAGGGAGCCCACTCGCGCAGATGCGCCGGGTCGGTAAGCGCCAGCCAGACTTTTTCCGGTGCGTGGTGCAGTTCTCGGACGAGAATGAGCGTCCACTCCTCTCCGTCCTTTCGTATTTGCGCCCCACTGGCCGTACCCGGTGTGTACTGTTCGCGATCGGTCACCATCTTCTCCTTTGCGTTTATGTCGATTGATCCATGTGGTCGAGGTGGCGTTCGAGGGCATCTACGTGAGCGGACCAGAACCGACGGAACGGAGCCAGCCATGCATCCACCTCCTGAAGTGATTCAGGCTTCAGCCGGTAGAGACGGCGTTGTGCGTCCACCGTGGATTCCACGAAACCGGCTTCGCGCAGTACGCGCAGATGCTTGGACACAGTCGGCTGCGGCATACGCAGTTGACGCCCGATCTCGCCAACCGACTGTTGTGACGATGCCAGGAGGCTCAAGATCGCGCGGCGGTTCGGCTCCGCAATGATTTCGAACACAGATTCCATTTTTTTAGCATACTCCACAGAGCATATGCGTGTCAAGGTATATACAGGCCAGGGGTATCCGTCAAAGTTTTGCAAGGGCTGAGTAATAAAGGGTGAGAGGGGCGAGCGAGTTCGCAGGCACAGTTGTGTTGCACTTCACCGTGCCACTACCGGGTTTCTGTTGTACGGCAGCACGCCGGGAGCACTGCCGTACAACAGAAACCCGGTAGTGGCACCAACCTTAATAGCGTGCCAGTTGGACGAGCTGAATGAGGTTGCCACAGGTGTCGTTCAGCATCGCAATGGTCGAGCCTGTCACGTCGGTGGGCGGCATCGTGAACTCGGCACCGCGGGCCTTGATTCGCTCGTAGTCGCCCTTGACGTCGTCGGTGTAGAACATGATCGCGGGCTGACCCTGTTGAAAGATCGCTTGCTGATACGCTTTGGCTGCGGGATTGTCGTTCAGCGCTAGCTGCAACTCAGTGCCGTTCGGCTCCTCGGGCGTGGCCACGGTTAGCCAGCGAAATGGGCCTTGACTGAAATCGGCCTTTCTGGCAAAGCCCAGGACCTCTGTATAGAAGTGCAGGGCCTTGTCCTGGTCATCCACGTATACGGTAGTCAATTTGATTTTCATTTTGTTTCTCCTTTGTCATGTTCGCGGTTTGGGCCGCGTCGTCTTTTCTTTGTCTCGCATTTTGACACGGTCGGCTGCGGCATACGCAGTTGAGGCCCGGTCTCGCCAATTGATTGTTGTGACGAGATCGGGAGGCTCAATATTGCCGGGAGGCTCGGCTTCGCAATGATTCCGAACGCATGTTCCACTTGCTTAGTATACTCTACAGAGTATATACGTGTCAAGGTATATACGGACAAGAGGGGGGTCAGGCAACGGTTTCAGGTGGTATGCGGATGGTGGGACGTGGATCGGCATGAAGCGCGATCAATACGCATCAACC
>DATJHM010000130.1:0-8237 GCA_035493895.1 Ktedonobacteraceae bacterium | reverse complement strand
CCGGTGTAGCAGGAGGTCTGACCGGACGCAACCTGTTTATTTCCGCCCGAGTTGCAGGTAAAAGACTTGCCATCGGTATTGCGCACAATCTTTGCGTTCCCGTAAGCACCTGAGGGCATAGCTTTATCAAAGACAATCTTTGCCCAGGCCGCATGGCAGGTAATACTGAAGAGGAAGTACAACGTACCAGTGACGCCACTCATCGTTACCTTTTTAGGTGTGGAGTTGGAAAGCGTGGCATCGCATGTTTTTCCACCGACAGTGTACGTTGTGGGGTTCTTCCCATCCACGGCATAGCTGGTTGGTCTGGGTGTCGGCGTTGGTCTGGGTGTCGGCGTCGGTATCGGTGTAGCGGTCGGGATGGGCGTCGGCGTCGGCGCTACCGTCGGGATAGATGTCGGCGTCGGCGCTACCGTCGACAGCGGCGGTGGGGCCGTGGGAGTCTGACCAGGTGCTGATATTGTCGGCGTATGCGCAGGCTCAGGAGTCTGTACGCTATTGGCAGACGTAGCGACCGGGGAAGACACGATAATGGGGGGCAACGTCGAATTATGCGATTTCGCCGTAGGAGTAGTTAAGGGAGAAAGGCTCCCGGGCATGGAAGTAGGAGTCACACTCTGCATGGATGCGGCGGGACCTACCTGACCTTTTCCCTGTGTGATATTTGCATGTGTCGCTGGCGAAAGCACCAACAAATTGATGAGTACAGTTCCCACGATCAGCACCAGCAGAAGTATTGGGCCCCCCAGAATCAGCATACGCCTGGTACGATCGCGCATAGCATCTTGATAGATGTCCGTAATTGCAGATTGCAGCATGGCAAGGCGGGACGGAGGACGGGGCCGATCATAGTCAGAAGGCAGAGACGTGGGCCCCTGACTGAACGATCCAGCAAGAGGCGGTGGGGCAATCGTTTCAGCAGCGAATATTGACGACGCATCGCTGGATACAGCCAGCAGAAGCTTTTCCTGTGCACGCAACGGATCCTGGGTGGCATCAAAGGAGGGAAGCGCCGACCATTTGGGGGGCAGCTCTCCACTTCCTGCTGAACTGACAACGAAGCGCAGAACGCCCCGGATCGTTCCCTGTTCAGCAAGATCCATGGCGGCATTCATTGCCATGCGTACTTGCCACGACTCCACAGCAGCTGGCGTCTGGCCCAAAAGAAACCACTGGCAAGTGGGCAATTCTTGATTCACAAAGGGCAGAAAGTTCGCATCAGAAATGCTGCCTGGATACGCCACAATTTCGGCACCAGCTTCCTGAAGTTTCGTGCGTACTTGCTGCAAGAGATAAGTCCCATCTTGCCCGGCGAGATTTTGAGGAGGGGCATTCCCCTGCGCCTCTTCAAAAATATCGTCACAGACAAAAATACGTGCAGAAATCATCGGTTGCCTTCCTGTTTTTTTTGCATAGAATTATTTATAAAAACATGGGTCTCGTAAAGCAGGCCCTTCAGGCACTGTCATAGCATAAGTACATTTACGTCTCTCTATTTTAAACAATAGGCTGATAAAATGTGATTGGAGTGGTACTTATTGTCTGCTGATAGCAGATTCCACCGGCATAATTTTGCATAAAAACAGGAAAATGCGTCTCTTCGTTCAGACTCGATAGTGTCTCCATGTGTGCAAAGACGCACTGTGGATCTGTTCGTCTCCCCTTCGTCGCGTCAGCTTTTTGTGGATTGGGAGCAGGTAACACGCCATAGCGTTATGAGTTTTCGCACTGCCTACGATCAATATATTGGAGATGCCTGGTTTGAACGCTTTTTGACGGACATACAAGCACAAAGCCCTGAGTTCCGCGCGCTCTGGTCGCGACACGATGTACAGGGGGTCTGTGATTTCTATCAGCAGAAAGAGCTGAATCATCCGCAGGTGGGACCGCTCTCCCTCTCGAGTACCGTGCTCATCGTGCCGGTTGATCCTCCACTCCACATGGTAACCTTTACGCCCGGCACACAAGAGACGAGAAGCAAGCTTGAAACGTTAAACGCCATGGAACGTTTACAATTGGGATGGGATAAACCGCAATACCGTTCAAATAAGTGCAATGGAGGTCTGCGTTTGGCTCACACGAATGAGCCTTGCAGGCCCCAAGGCAAGACCAATTGCACGCTATAGAGAACCTTCTCGTGCAATCTCTCTGAGCTCAGATTCTTCTTATTTGAACGGTATTGGGATAAACCGCATCCCCTACCTGTGCGGGAGGGCGAGAGGGTCGCGGGGGGTGGCAGAAAATGCGACCAATGGGAACTCGCACGATAAAGCTGGCTCCGCAGGAGGAGAGACACGCGAGCAGAGGGACCTTCGCCACTCGGTGGTCGAAAAAACAGGTGCCTGAGCTCGCCATCGCCTCCGTTGCCATTATCGCCTGCGGAGCCAGGGGAATCGCGCGAGTTCCCAGGCACAGTTCCGTTATCACTCCACCGTGCCTCTACTGAATCCCAAATTCTGCTTGTCCACGAGCTCCACGACCTTTAGGTTGATGCATATTGGTCGCAGACAAGCAGCGACGCTACGGAATTGATAGGTGTAGAACAGGGGCTCAGGCGATCTGGCTGGTATCCGCTTCTTCTCCGCCCTCACGTTGTAGACGTTGCGCCTTTATCTCGCGGCTACTGCGTGGTGACAGTTCAGGGAAGGACAACACCAGCGCAAAGTCATCATCCGCCGCGATACGGTTAAAGCGCTCAAACGCGCAGCCGAAACAACGGTGTACGATGACATATTCTCCGTTTGGGCGTTGGAAATGCCCGATCGGTTCCATACTTTCCCCACAGGTACTCATCCGATCCCCCGGACGCTTTTCATCAACATGACGAGAGAACAGACAGAACGGACAGTGGTTTCTATGTCGTGAGCCATACGCAGGTGGGCACACAAACTGATGGCAATGCCGACATTTAAAGACCTCCTCCTCCTGTCTATACCTGGGCTTGTTCGCAGCAGGCTTTTCAGTCGATGCGTGAATAGCGCCCTCTGTCCGCTGATTCTTACGATGACCACCCGCGATGGACGAATACTTGAATACCTCTTCATATGATGAGCGATATTTGTGTTTCCCGTTTGAGAGACCAGCTTGCTCGCGGTCTCGATCTGGATCGCTTCTGTATGTTTTGCCCAATGATGGACCTCTTCCTTTGTAACAATAGCGTTCTGTGTTTCAAGGAGAGGCTGGCGCTTCCGGCCAGCCCACGGAAAAGATCCAGCACAATGGGTGTGGTACAGTACATACTCAACATAAAAGAAGGTCCTTTCTGACCGTGTTGTTCACAGGTAAACCATGCGCAGGGATAGCAGGAAAAATGCGCAAAAGCAATGGGCATACTTCCCCTGCGCGTTTTACCACAAAGAAAAATGCAGCAGGAAGTGCTGAGGATGGGACGCGGTGAGGCTGCTTGAGACAGAGGGAAGAAAATCTATGTGCAACAAAAAGGCACCTGCTCATAAAGAGAACAGGCGGTCACACTGCTAGAAGAGTAGCACAGCAAGAAAAAATGCGCGGAAGTGCTCGCGACATTCTTCACTTCAAGATAGCCACGGCTAACAAGAGGACCGTGCTATCGTCTTCGCCTGCTACCAGCAGACCTCCGCGTCGACGGAGACAAGACGTAACGTTGTGGGTAGCATAAAAACTATCTTTCTAGAGGCATTTAGAATAGTTTGTGCCTGTATGCAAGTATAATCTGTTCCACAGGGAAAATCAATGGATAAAATAGTCAGAGTAACGATCACAAGATTTCAAACGTCTCTACTTATGAGCTTGCACATTCCATTTTTTTGAGACAACTTGAGTATCATGAACTCTGGTTTGCAAACCGGAGCTTGCAACGGCTCGAAGGGGCCACGGTGAGAGTAGTCCATTTCTGCTTTTAGTTCTGTTAGCGATTATCTCAACATCTGTTGAGGGAGAAGGAAAGACGCTATGATACAAGCAGCCCATCCTCAAGTCGCCTTACGAAACTGGTGGATGCTGGCACTCAGAGGCGTGCTAGCCATCATTTTCGGCCTGATTGTCCTCTTCTACCCGGGCATTGCGCTGCTGGCGCTTATTATCGTCTTTGCGATCTACGCAATCATCGATGGGATCGTAGCAATCGTCGTGGCAATTCGCGAACGAGAATCGCTGAGTCGCTGGGGATGGATACTCGCGGAAGGCGTGCTCAGCATTATCGCCGGTATCCTCGCCTTTGTCTATCCAGGCATTACGGCGCTGATCCTGCTCTACATTGTTGCCGCCTGGGCCATTCTGACCGGGATCATGGAGATTGCGGCCGCCATTATCTTGCGGGAATATATCTCCCGAGAGTGGCTACTGGCTCTTGCGGGCATTCTCTCGATTGTGTTTGGTATTCTTCTCTTTATTCGTCCTGGCGCTGGCCTGCTGTCTCTACTCTGGCTGCTCGGCATCTACAGCATCATCTTCGGCGTCGTCTTTCTCATTCACGCCTTCCAACTGCGCGCCTGGGCCTCATCTGCAAGGGCACGGCTCACCTGAAAACGGGATAGGATTACATTGTAAAGAAAAGCTGTCTGGTCAACGGATCGGGCAGCTTTTCTCCGTTGAGGCATAGTTACGGCAAGCGGACCTCCTGACGTAAGGTCAGTGGGTCTCCTTGCTTATTTTCGTGTTCGCAAAAATCCCTTGACACACCATAATCTTCACTGCTATAGTGTAACAGTACACGAGCAAATACGCTCTCAACACACTACTCACAGGATGCTATGGATGCAAGATTACCAGACATGGCGCGATCTTCTCTCTGATCTCATCAAGAATCCACGCCAGCGCAAAAAGATTGCCAGAGCGGTGGAAATCGATACAGAAACCCTGGTCGCCTGGGCTCAGCATACCGGAACTCCCAGCCATCAGCAGCTACACATGCTTCTCCAGGCTGTTCCCCAGCGCCAGATGCTTCTGCGTACGCTGATTGAGGAAGAGTTTGATGCCTTCGCCGACGATCGGATCGATGAACTTCCACATATTGCCTCCATTGCCCTATCGGCTCGTGTGCTTGAGCTCTATGCCAGCGCGCCAGATGAGTCGCGTTTCTGGTCGATCTGTACGGCAGTTCTTGCTGAGGCAGTAAAACAACTGGACCCTGATGGCCTCGGCATCTCTTTGAGCATCGTACAATGCATGCCCTCGGAAGATAAGACCGTTTCCTGCTTGCGCGAATATATTGCGCTGGGAACCTCTCCCTGGCTGAACCAGATAGAGATACGCACGCGCTTCCTCGGCGCAGAATCGCTCGCGGGTCAGGCCGTCTCTTCGGGTCAGCAGCAGATCATTGAGGAGATCAATCCAGGACAACGCCTGATGAGCAATACGCCCGAACACGTCGTTAGCGCGGCCGCTTTCCCGATCATGCATAGCAAGCGGATCGCAGGCTGTTTCTTGCTGGCAAGCACGCAGGCTGGCTATTTCTCGGCTCAGGCGCGCCAGGAGCTTATGCAAAACTATAACGCGATGCTCCCACTCGCCTTCCCGCCTCGCGACTTTTACAATCTGGAACAGATCGCCCTCCGCGTGATGCCCACCTTCGAGGTGCAACAGCCCTACTTATCCACCTTTCAGCAGCGTATCATGGCAACATTGAAGACCGCCTTCACAGCCAACCGCGCCATCAGCTATCCTGAAGCCCAGCAACACGTCTATGGGCAGATTGCAAAAGAACTTCTACAGCTCCATTCCTGACCGAGATCAGCGCGACACCATATGCAAGGCCGACGCTGCAAGAGAGTGTGGGCAGATTTTTTGTTCCTGATAGAGTGAACATGCGCAAACGAACAGGGACTGCCCCTCGATTTCGCGACGGTGGACATCGTGATAGCTCCCATCCCGATCACGTACCTGATAGTGGTCCAGAGCGACAATGCGCGCGTGCGGCGTATCTTCCTGTCTGGCAGCAAGCGCTTCATTGAGAGCCAGGATACGCTCGGCTCTTTTACGCGTCACTTCTGCGCGTGAGGCGCGCTCGTTGGCCTGGAGCAGGTCCACGAGCGTCTGTTGCAGTTGTCCGACGGCGGGACGAAATATGAACAGGCCCTCGAGCAGCAAGACTAGCAATGTTAATGCCAGCAGCACAAACTCAATGAGCTTTAAGCGCGCAACGTGCGCCTCCGCTTCCAGTTGATACTGCGTCACAATCGCATCCATGCCCGTCAGAAAATCCGCTTGCGCTCCCAGTATCACGCGAATCTGAGGCAACAGGGCAGCGTTAGAGACAGGATGAGACGGCGTTCCTCCCGCTTTGACGAGAGAGAGCAACACAGTGGACGCATGCAGCATTGATTGATACTCAGGCTCAATCTTCCCAAATAGCTGCTCTATCTTCTTGCTATTGTGCCCGGGCAAGCCTGACGCCTTATTGCCATTCTGCAAGCCTTCCTGACTGCTTTGCCACAACGTAACCACACTCTGCAATTCGTGCGCATTCTGCTGACGATCCTGCGCATCGGGAAACACTTCAAGCGCGAGGGCGTCCTTACTCAGACGCTGACTGAGCATGCGTTGACGCCCGGCCACATTAATGACCAGGGCATCGCTCGATTGCTGTTGTAGCGCAGCCTGGATGACAATCTGACCCAGTACGGAGAGCAAAGCAACGGTACTGAGTGCGGTGATATAAAGCAGCGTCAGACGATGTACCTGACGCTGCCCCCGTGACCATCGATTCATACGAGATTATTACGCAGCTTTATTTTCAACTGTTACACCAGAAGTCACTGACCAGCCCTGTTGTACCACAACTAGAAGGCGCAATGCAATCAAGGCAATCATAGCTACCGTGGCAAGGATAACCAGACCAAGGCTATAAGAGCCGCTAATCTGTTTTACGCTTCCTAATAAGGTGGGGAGGAAGAAACCACCCACGCCCCCGAATGCGCCAACCAGTCCGCTCGCAATGCCGATCTCGCGGCGGAAGCGCACCGGCACCAGTTGGAAGACCGCGCCATTACCCATGCCCAGGCAGATCATAATCAGGAAGAGCAGCCACATCATCACGCCCAGAGCTGGCAACAGGGAGATTGCGAAGTAGGCCACGCCAATCCCCACCAGCAAAATCGTCAGGATGCGCACGCCCCCCATTCTATCAGAGAGGAAACCACCAAGAGGACGAACGGTGCTCCCCAGGAAAGCCGCCAGCGCCGTCCACAGGCCCGCCTCGACCGGATTCATGGCATACTGGTTCTTTAAAAACAGCGGCAGAAACGTGCTGAGTCCGACAAAACCGCCAAAGGTGACGCTATAGAAGAGGCAAAACCACCAGATATCGCCACTGCGTAACGCGGCAATATAGCGGCTCAAGGGGATATTGCGAGGGCGCGTGGGACTATCCTTCGCCATCAGAGAAAAGACCAGGAGCACGATTGCCAGAGGAAGTATCGAGATCCCCATCACCGCATGCCAGCCATACACCTGTGCCAGCGAGGGCGCAGATACATTCGCAATCACGGTTCCGATATTGCCCGCTGCCGTGATACCCATCACCAATCCCTGACGAGAGGGCGGATACCAGTGGCTCGCTAACGGCAGCACGACGGCGAACGATGATCCCGCCACGCCTAACATGAGCCCGAGGACGAGCACGGTGGAAAAGTTTATCGGCACAAGCCAGCCCAATACCAGCGGCAGAAACAGGAAGAGCAGCATGATGACTCCAACCCGCTTGCCCCCGAAACGATCGCTCAAGATCCCCATCACGATGCGCATGATCGATCCGCTCAATGTCGGGACAGCCACCATCAATCCCTGCTGAGCGCTATTGAGTCCCAGTTCTCTGGTAATAAAAATACTCAGTGATCCCAGCAAGACCCATAACGTGAAACACAGGTCAAAGTGCAGAAATGACGCAAAAACTGTTGCTGTCGACCCTTTGCCGGGAATTGTAGACGTCTGCATGTCCTTACTCCTTTACTCTGCTTCTATTTATTCAAAAAACGGAACTTAAATCTCTTCCTCATCCTATCTTCGTAGATGCGCGGCTTGTGTGCGACCAATACGCATCAACCTAAGGGGCGAAATGGCCGGGGGGGCCGCGGACCGGCATAAAGCCCGGTCCCTACCTCTGCCTTTCTTCGAGGATGGGGACCATCGGCGTCCCCTTGCCAAAGACGATTCGAGCCGCAAAACACCACAGGTAGGGACCGGGCTTTATGCCGGTCCGCGGCCCCCACCGGCCATCTTGTCGGCGATGGGGACCGGGTACAGGCTTATTTACGTGACAT
>DATJHM010000129.1:0-6833 GCA_035493895.1 Ktedonobacteraceae bacterium | reverse complement strand
GAAATTCCCCTCTTCAATGTGCGAAACAACAAGTTCCAGGTGGTTACTGAGCGCATGTCGATGTTCAGATTGATATGGTATCTCCATCAGGGCATTTTCTTTGCGTTCCTCAGCCGTCCAGTAAAGAAACAATCTGTTCGGGCGGTGTTCTGGGTGTTGTTCGAGGGCATGGGCGTAGAAGTAGAGTTGTTGTTTGTACTGTTCTACAAGCGCCGGATTTTTGTCCTGTCTGGGATGCGTCTTAAAGTCGATCAGGTCGATCCCATCAGCGGTTTTAACCAGCAGATCAATTTTGCCAGTCAGCACATACGTACTTCTGTCGAACTGCACATTGAGTTCTGCGGCGAAGATATTTTGAAGAGCCTTCTGATTTTGTTGAAAATAGCTCAGGATCTGTTGCCAGGCATGCGTCTTTTGCTGGCTATCGATGGGTAAAGGATAGGATTGGAGTAGCGCGTGGTATTTGCTCTCAAAAATCTTAGCAAGCGCTGGCTCATCTAGCGTTGTGAGTCCACCGTCCCGCGCAATCCGATGAATATGTTCAAGAGTGTGATGGACGAGCTGTCCAGAAAAAAAGCTGCTCTTGCGGCTGGGCGCAAACGCAGATGCGCGGAAAAATTGAAATTGTCGTGGACAGGTCGTATAGAGCTGAATGTCGCTGGTAAATCCGTAGCGAGGTTGCGGTTTAAAAGGTTCTTCCAACTGATCATGATCAGGCAAACTTTTTGTATCAATCTGCGCCCAGGAAGGGAGAGGGCGCCAGAGAGAGGCAAGAGGCGCTCCCGGCTTTCTTACCGCTGAGAGTATGAGGACGCTTCTGGCGCGCGAGAAGGCGACGTAGTAGAGGCGGCGCAGATCGAAATCGGCGATGCGCGTGGGAGGTTCAAATGGTGGCTGATGGGAAAACTCCTGCAATGCCTTCTGTCGCTTGCTATGAGAAGAGGAAGGGAGCCAGTCCTGCCGTCCTACGACAACGACCGGGAACTCCAGTCCTTTCGCCTGATGAATTGTGAGGATAGGTACATGCCCGAGGGGCAATGGTTGCTGTGATGCGTCATACGGATTCTGCTCATCGTTATACAACAGACGAAGAAATGTGTGAAAAAACGTATGTGCTCCAGCGTGAGGATCGGGTGATGGCGTGTCCGAAGCACGATAATGGCGCTGGAAGGTTTGGAGCATCTGAGACAGGATTTCTAGATTCTGAGGCTGAGCTGCGTGGCTGCGTGTCCCCTTGATGTAGGGAAGAAAAGGGCTGGTCGTGATCAGACGATAGAAGAAATCCAGCAACAGTTTTCCCTCGAGCTCGGGAGTCTGTGTGCGCAGGGCGATTTCCTTGCGCATATACTGGAGCGTTGAATGGAACTGTGGGTAGGAGAGATGTGCTTTTTGGAGCTGTTTCTGGCATGTTAGGAGGTAATCGGAGAAAGGATTGTCTTCAGCGTTAGTATTGCGATCCTCTTCGATCGTGAGAATCCAGGCAAGACAGCCAAGCATCAGACAGACTTCGTCATGGAGAAAGTAAGGGCTGGTGTGGGGACAGAAGGAGGGAATATCTTTTTTCTGCAAGGCTTGAATATAGGGTGCGCTAAATCTCGGTTTGATGCTATAGAGCAGCAGGGCCACCTGATTGTAATCATTAATTTTGCCCTGCTCTTTGAGGGACGCGACCAGTTCAGCAAATTGTGCTGCATCAGCGTAGATATCCGTCTGGCTCATCGTGCAAACGGCGGGATAGTTTTTGTGTTGGGATGAAGAAGAGCTAGCGTGTTTTTCTGTGCGAAAGTGGGTACCATGAGGATTGGACCAATCGATGGAAGAGATCCACCTGTTATAAGTATTGATAATGGTCTGGTGGGAGCGATAGTTGGTCATGAGATGGATCTGCTTACAGCCGGGAAATTTTTGTGGAAATTCGAGAATATTGCGCACGGTTGCGCCCCGAAAGCGAAAGAGCGCCTGATCTTCGTCGCCAACGACGAAGAGATTATTGTCCTTTGTCGCGGAAGCGAGCTTGATGAGAATCTGTTCCTGGATATAGTTAGTATCCTGATACTCATCAACGAGAACATAACGAATACCTTTTGTGAGATGGGGAAAGGTTTCAGGATCAGCGAGCCCATTATAGACACATTTTTGCAGATGAGCAAAGTCAAGGAAATTTCTGCGTTCGAGAATCTTCTGATATTTGGTATAAGCGCCGGTCAGACAGTAGCGTAGCCTATCGTGATCAGTGGTGAGTGAAGAAGGGGAAGTAGGCCCATAGGTCTCCTTGAGCTTGTCAAAGAGCAATTCTTCAGTAATATGGTCGAAAGATATACCGAGTTCTCCGGCAACCTTCCATGGCGATCCCCAGTACCATTGAAGAAAACGCTTTGTGTCGGGTGTGCAGATGTTGTCGATCTCTTCGAAAATCAGGAGTTGTCGCGTAAACTGATCGAGGACCGTAAAGTCATTCTCGATATGGGTATAGTGGGTATTTTCAGTGATGAGTTGTTTGCAGATACCGTGGATGGTACCAATATGGAGTGAGGCCAGATCCTGGTGATAAGCGAGATCGCTGGCAAATTTCAGCAGGCGGTCCTGCATCTCACGGGCCGCTTTTTCAGTATAGGTGCAGATGATCAATTCAGAAGGTTGAGCATACTTGTTGAGAAGAAGATTCATCGCCAGGAGCAGCAAGCTACGTGTTTTACCAGAGCCAGGTCCGGCAATAACAAGGAGTGGTCCCCGGGTATGAGAAATGATGTCTTCTTGCTCAGCATTCATCAGATATGTACGTCGTAAGTCAGGTGCAATCGTCACGATGTCCCCTTTTTTATTTGCGCAAAAAAAGAATATAGATGTAGTAATCAATACTATAACGATTAAGAGTTGTGATAGTACGAATCAAGCTTTTTTGTAGGAATAAATGGCGTATGAGACGTTGCTGCTGAAAGCGCCAGCGATTTGTGATACCAGCGAAAGCGTGATATCATGCAGCAGATCTCATGAATCGGAGTGGGTGGGAAAAGTGATAATCATCCTGTTACTGCTGGTGCGCGTCGTAGTCTTTGTGCTTGGCGCTTACCTTGTCTTTCGTGCGTGTCTTTCGGCGCTGCGTACTTTTGTGCTGCCGCGTTCCGCGCCGGACAGGTTTAACCGCACAACATTTATTGTGATGCGCCAGCTTTTTGAATGGCGCAGTAAGCGTGCGCAAACCTATCTTGAGCGGGATAGGGCCATGGAATTATATGCTCCGGTGGCCCTTATTGCCTTGCTTATTGTGTGGCTGTTCGCGATCAACCTGGGGTACATTGCAATGGACTGGGCGATTGATGCGGAATCCTGGTACGTCGCCTTCAAGATCAGCGGCTCGTCCTTGCTCACGCTCGGTTTTGCTCTGGTCGATAACTTCCCGACGACTGTACTGGCTTTTTCAGAAGCGACCATCGGCCTGATTATGATTGCCTTGCTCATCGCTTACCTGCCGACGATTTACGCAGCATTTTCGCGGCGCGAGGCCGCAGTGACGATGCTTGAAGTGCGGGCGGGTTCGCCGCCATCGGCAGTCGAGATGATCAAACGCTACTCGCGCCTGAAGCGGTTAGTGCATCTTGGTGAACTGTGGACAGCCTGGGAAGCCTGGTTTGTGGATCTCGAGGAAAGTCATACGTCGCTGGCCGCGCTGTCGTTCTTCCGTTCGCCGCAGCCACATCGTTCGTGGGTGATTGCGGCCGGGGCTGTGCTGGATGGTGCGGCTCTCGTGCGCGCCGCGGTTGATATTCCGATTGATTCGCAGGCTGATCTCTGTATTCGCTCCGGGTATCTGGCCTTGCGCTCAATTGCCGCTTTCTTTCGCATTCCCTACGATCCCAATCCTTCTCCGACCGATCCGATCAGTATCTCGCGAGCAGAGTTTGAGGCGGCGCTGGAAGAGATGGCCGAGGCGGGCGTGCCTCTCAAAGCCGATCGCGAGCAGGCATGGCGCGATTTCGTGGGTTGGCGCGTCAACTACGATACTGTGCTCCTCGCTCTCGCTGAACTGATGGTGGCCCCACCTGCGCGCTGGTCCTCTGATCGCCAGCTTGCCAACGCCTCGGCTGTTGTCCTGCGCTGGCGCAAGGGCCGCAATCTGCTCGAAGTTCACGAATGGATTCCCCCGTCGAATACGTGAGGATTTGGTCAGGCAGAGATTACCTCTAGCGCCGAAAAAAGAAATTTGCCAATAGCAGCAATGTTGCGGGAATAATTTTGCAGGTTCGACAGTCTGGATACGTGAAGGGCATATCGACAGGCTCATACAGAGTGAGTAACCTGTGATATTCCTGGCTCATGAGCCTTTGCAAAAGCGATTTTGACCAGAGCCAGCGCGTTGCGCTCTGGTCAGAGAAAAAAATGGTACACCTGCTGATTGTTTTCTTTCAGGGATGCACGTTTCATAGAGCGCTACGATGGCCATGAGAAAGCGATGGCAAAACGATGAGTAACTATCATCATTCCTGTAGTGTGGTGGGAGAGCGGAACAAAGCCAGCACGTTATTGCAAACATTTCTGGCGATCCCTCCGAATTTCTTTTCGATTACGATGGGGCTGGTCGGGCTGGCCGGGGTCTGGCAACTGACGGGAAAGTTCCACAAATGGCCTGCGCCGATCAGTGGGACACTGTACCTCGTTGCCACTACCGTCTACCTGTTGCTCTTGATTGCGTCCGGGAGTAAGCTCCTCTTCTCCTGGAAAACGCTTGTGGCCGATCTGACACATCCGGTTCTGGGGCCATTCAACTCACTGCTACCCATTACCGGTATGCTGCTGGCACTTGGCCTGGAACCCTATAGCCATCAGGCGGCGCTGGGACTCTTCCTGATGTTCCTGGTCGCAACTTTGCTGTTGGGCAGTTGGATGCTGAGTCGCTGGTTTGTTGATCGTCGTGATCTCGATCTCCTCCACTCCGGCTACTATCTGCCAACCGTCGCGGGCGGTTTGATTGGTAGCGAGGGGCTGGCGCGCTTCGGGTTTGCCGGGGCAGGCTGGATATGTTTCGGGATCGGGCTCATCACCTGGCTGCTCCTCGGCTCGATCATTTTCAACCGCCTCTTTACGCGTCCTGGCCTCCCGAAGGGACTTATGCCAACCATGGCTATTGAGATAGCGCCGTCAGCCCTGGCCGGGAATGCGTATCTTACGCTTACTGGTGGGAACTTCAACCTGCTCAGCTATATGTTCGTCGGGTACACATTGCTGATGATACTGGTACAGCTTTGCCTGCTCCCATCTTATCGCAAGCTGCCATTTGTCGTGGGCTTCTGGTCCTTTACCTTTCCATCCGCAGCTGCCGCCGCCTATATCATCCGCTGGGTCCATCTGGCTCAGCCGACAGGAACAGCATTGCTGGATCTGGCTTTGCTGACAATCGTGACCCTGCTCATCGGAGGACTCGCGCTCCGCTCGCTTGTCGCGCTGCGGCATGGAAAGTTTCTTCCTTCTCTAGCGACTGCTTGATTGTGTCCTATCAGGAGGGCAAAAAAGAAAGAGAGTGAGATGGTTCTGCTCGGCGAAACCGTCAGAGCCGTCTCACTCTCTCCCCCTCTCCCACGTTTATCCGCCAGCATGTTGTTGAATGAGCGTGGCGAACTGTTGTAATTCAGTGAGATCCAGATCGGAGACCGCCCAGTAGTTCAGTCCTCCCTGCGTCCAGTGGATCAGATTGTAGCCCCGAAGTGTCTCCGTGCCCATGCCAGATCCCTGTCCCTGAGCAACCGGCCAGACAAAGAGATTGATAATATGCTTGCGGTGTTTGTACACAATCGCCGCAACCTCCGTGTTATTGATATAATCCAGCCTTCCGCCAAGCAAAGGATAGCCCTGAGCGGCAAGATCAACGACCGCTGGCGAAAAACTCAACTTGCCATCAAACCAGGGCTTGACCGTGTGCTGATCAGAGGAGGGGACATCGACCAGATGATTGGCGAGCAGAGAGTTCAGATGACTGGATACGAGCTGATTGGCCTGCGAGTTGGCCGGGAAAAATGTGTCCCGGAGAGATGTCAGGCCCCAGATCGCGAGGAGAACACATGCCAGCGCTGCCACAATACTCAACCAGCTGCGGGAGAACAGGCGTACAGGCGTCTTACTCTCTTTGCGTAGTGCGGACCGAATACGCTTCTGGAGCAGTTCAGGAGCCTGAAAGCGGGGTGCGTCAGTGCTGATTGCCGTGCGTAAGGCCTGATAATCCTGATAATCCTGTGAGCAGGCCTTGCACTGTGCCAGATGTTGTTCAACTTCTATGGTATGTACAACATCCAGCTCATTATCGAGATATGCGTGAAGAAGGCGCTGCATTTCTGTACAATTCACCTTATGCCTCCTCGTTTTTCTGCACTGTTAGAAAGCGCTGAAGCTGCTTACGAGCACGTGCCAGGCGGGACATCACCGTGCCCAGGGGAATATGCATAATCGCGCTGATGTCCTTGTAGGACAGGTCCTCTATTTCTCGCAGAACAATGATTTCGCGGAATTCAGTGGGAAGATTGTTTAAAGCCTCCGTAATTTTCCCCTGCTCTATCTGTTGTATATGCAGATCTTCAGGATTCGAGAAAGCGCATTCGGTGTCGTGAAGCTCTTCATCAAAACGTTCATCTATGTGCTGCCGCTGCAACCAGGTGTAGCAGGTATTGCGTACAATGGTCAGCAGCCAGGAGCGGCTATCGCCCCCGCGAAAACTGTGAAAGAATTTAAAGGCCCGCAAGTATGCTTCCTGCACAACATCTTGCGCATCCTGATCATTGTGTGTCAGCCAGCGGGCCAGATTATACGCGGCATCCAGATGAGGCAAGATAAGCTGTTCAAAGCGC
>DATJHM010000128.1:0-6605 GCA_035493895.1 Ktedonobacteraceae bacterium | reverse complement strand
TTGCGGATTCTGAGATCTTCAAAGGCAATGAGATCGCTAGATGTCACGAGCGCGTTCGCCGTCTTGCGGGCGAAATCTTCGCGCTGCCTTTGGACCTTGAGGGAGGCTTTTGCCAGCCGTTTGCGGGCCTTCTTGCGGTTGGCCGAGCCTTTCGCTTTACGCGAGACCTGACGATGCAGGCGTTTCAAACGACGCTCGGCTTTGCGATAATCGCGGGGGTTCTCGACGCTCTTGCCATCGGAATCGGTGTAGTAGACTTTGAGGCCCACATCAATGCCGAGCTGTTTGCCGGTGGGAACATGCTCAACCCGCCGCTCACACTTCAGGCCGAACTGCACGAAATAACCATCTGCCCGGCGTACAATTCGCACCCGTTGGATGGCCAGTCGTGGCTGAGTGGCCATCCAACGGGTGCCGATAAGTCGGAGACGACCGATGCCACACCCATCGGTGAAGGTGATGTGTTTGCCATCAAGATCGAGCTTCCAGCCGGTGACTTTATACTCCACGCTTCTATTGTCGTGCTGAAATTGCGGGTAGCCTTTCTTGCCCGGTTTGTGCTCACGACAGTTTTTGTAGAAACGGGAGATCGCATTCCAGGCCCGATCAGCCGCAGCCTGCCGCGCCTGGGAATTGAGGTGTATGGCGAAGGGATAATACTTGGCGAGGATGGCGCAGTACCATTGCAGATCGTTCGCATTGGTGCCTGCGACATCCATCCAGATGCGTATGCATTTGTTGCGAATGAACTGGACGGTGCGAATCGCCTCTTCAATGGCGGCATACTGCTCTTTGGTGCCATCGACCTTGTATTCGTAGATCAGCATGCGCTTGTATTCTCCTTCGATAGAAAATATGTTCAAACCACTTGATGGGTCGATTTTATCACGGCATGACAACACAAGCAATAGGATAATAGTACTGTTTTACGGGGAATAGATAAGATGAGCGCGATGTCCCTTATCCCCACCCTGTCCACCAAAGAAGGAAGGGCCATTCATCCCCGGTCTCAAGACGTGGGGCTTTCTGGCCTGACTTTGGTAAGAAGGAACGACTACTGAGAGGGAACAACCGTCCTTGTGCATGGAGCGGCAGCGCAGAAAAACTGCGTTGCCATAAGTATAGCCGTGGAGCTGCGAAAAAAAATCGTCATTTTGGACAATGTGTGATGTTTGATAGGTATGATATAGTAGAATAGGGGATAGATGATGAATGCAAAAAGATCCTCAATGCTGCATAGAAAATGCATTACCTCCCACTTCATCCTGGCATTGAAAACTCCGAAGGTCCATCTGGCCCTTTGGATTTACCAGACTCTTCAGCTTCAGAGATGATCATAGAAGGTACCAAATGTCCTTATCCAGTAAAAGTTTGCATCTCGCTTCGTGTATTACTAACATACACCGAAAAATAGCTATGAAAAGGAGCTTTTACAGGATTATGGAACAAGATCTGTTTGCAATAGACTCTCGCGAAAAAAAGGTGGTATCGCGTCGTCACGTTCTGGCCTTTATGGGGACCAGCAGTGCAGCCGCAACCGCTACTATATTGCTCTCCGGTTGCTCGCTCTTCGGCGGAGGAGATAGCACCGCCACGACCAGCAGTACAACTACGACAACGCAGGCACCCACACAAGCGCCCACGCAGGCACCCGAGAGCGCTGCAACCCCTACCCAGGCAGCACAAATAGGAGGAACTGTGATCGGCGCGACGAGCCAGGCGAGTAACAGCGCAAAGACGTTCACTGATCCGGCGAATAGTCAGGGGGCAGTCCTGATTCATCTTGGCAATGGAAACTTTGTGGCCTATGATTCGGCCTGTACACACGAGGGGGTCACGGTCAATTATGATCCGGCGACACAAAAGCTGGTGTGCCCCCGCCACGGTGCCATCTTTGATCCAGCAAATGGAGCGGTGGTGTTGAGCGGTCCGGCGCCGAGCCCGCTGGCGAAGGTCACGATCAATGTCAAGAGCGATGGAACGATTACCGTGGGGTAATGTGTGTTACGCAGGCTCGTGAATGTCTTCACGGCAATGATGAGGGAATTGGCTCGGAGTGCTGATTGTTGAAGGAGAAAGAGATCTGGAAAAGTTGCCAGATGCTTATCAGTTAAGAAAGG
This sequence comes from Ktedonobacteraceae bacterium, assembly GCA_035493895.1. Taxonomy (GTDB): domain Bacteria; phylum Chloroflexota; class Ktedonobacteria; order Ktedonobacterales; family Ktedonobacteraceae; genus DATJHM01. The sequence goes on along the minus strand of DATJHM010000128.1, from coordinate 4,485 downwards.
ATGTCCTATGCAACGCGAAAGAGACTCCCATCAGACTCCGGCTGCTTCTCATCTTCCGCTGCGTGAACGTATTGGCTTATCTATTATCGCCACAGATGCCGTTGATGCCGTCAACAGGATCGCCGAGGCTGAGCAGGCCGGTCTGCGTCAGGCCTGGCTATCCATGGGTGGCGCGGGAGGAACTGACAATCTGACCGTTGTGGCGATGGCGGCCATGCGTACAACGCAGATACGCATGGGGACGGCCATCGTACCCACCTATCCACGCCATCCCCTTGTCATGGCGCAACAGGCGCTCGCCATTCACGATATTGCGCCCGGCCGCTTGCGATTGGGAATTGGTCCCAGCCATCGCCCGATCATCGAAGGCTCCTATGGCCTGAAGATGACCGCGCCGCTGGCGCATCTACGCGAATATATTGCGGTGCTCCGTGGCCTGTTGAATGAGGGTCGTATTGAGCATCAGGGAACCTTTTTCCAGGTGACTGCCACATCGCGTACCGCGCCGATTCCGCTGCTGATCTCGGCACTGGGGCAAAAAGCCTTCCAGCTTGCGGGCGAAATCTCTGACGGCGCTCTTTCCTGGGTGTGTCCCGTCCCGTATCTGCTCAAACAGGCTCTGCCCGCGTTGCAAGCTGGTGCCCAGGCGCAGTCGCGTCCGGCTCCTCCACTTGTAGCGCACATCGTAGTGGCGCTCAGCACGGATGAAGCGGCGGTTCGGGCCCAGGCGAGCCCATTTCTTCTCCGCTACTCAAAATTGCCTTTTTATGCGCATATGTTCGAAGAGGCTGGTCTGTCGGTTGTCGGTGAAGCGGGCCTGGATGAACTGGTGGATGCCCTGGTGATTTCTGGGGATGAAGCTACTTTGCGTGGACGGCTGACCGAACTGCTGGCAAGCGGTCTGGACGAACTTATGATCCACCCGCTTCCACTGACGAATACAGGAAAAGAGCGAGAGCAGTTGCTTCAGTTGCTTGCCACCATTGAATAATCGATAGTGTTGTCTGAGCAATTGAGTTCAGGGAGATCATGAACTCTCCATCTCTGGTGAAGAGCCTATGATCCCCATGAATTGTCCCTTGATAGCGGAGCCCCTGCAAGAGACTCAGCCATCCCACTCGACAGACTGCGCTTGCCCCGAGGTTGCGCAGTCGTAGATTGCGCGGATACAGGAAAAGTTGAAGAGAGCCTGCTCATCCACAATGGCCGCAGATGGTTGGTTGTGAATGCGCTGGTAGAAATACACCAGCGGCTTATCCCCAAAACGCAGTGCTCCAGCCTCTGGCGGTGGGAACGTGATCACCTTACTTTCGCTGGTGCCGTTGCGATCGTAGGTGTGCGTCAGGGTCGCGCGTTTTCTCGACAGGGGCCAGCTCCAGCGCAGAGATCCTGCGAGGCCCGTGATTTCAACCACCGATTCTTCCTCGCTATGGGTGGCAGATGCGCGCTCATAGTTCATGATGACGCTGGTCCCGTCCGCGAGAGAATAGCGCAGGGTTGCTCCGGCATGTTGTTCGACATCCATGATCGTTTCAGGAGGAAGCTGTAAGGCGGTGGTCGGGTTAGCCAGCCAGGCGTTGAGGACTTCCACCCGGTGTGGCTGTAGCAGACCGTTTAGCGCCGTGAATTCATAGGGCGCTCGATCCATTAAGGTTCCGCCCCCACTTCTGGCCTGATTGAGAAACCAGCTTGACTGTGGCTGAAATTCGATCCCGGGCCTGTTTCGCTGCTCTACATGGGTAAAGCGCACATGATACAGTTGACCCAGGGCGCGCTCCCGCAACATCTGACGCGCCTCGATTGCTGGCGGCCAATCGATAAATCTGACGCTGCAACAGCCAAGCAAACGCTGATGAGTGCGAGCCACGGCCAGCATGTGCAGCGCCTGCTCTCGATTCAGGGCGAGTGGCTTTTCGCACAGGACATGCCGACCGGTAGCCAGGGCCGCGCAGGTCAGCGCTTCATGGGCAAATGGCGGAGTTGTGACAATCACAATATCCGTGGGATGGGCCGTTTCAGCCAGCATGGTAGCTGTATCTGAAAATGCGTGTGCCCGGGGATACTCTTTGACAAAGTCTGCCAGAGCCTGGGGATTGGAGTCTGTGACTGCAAGTGTGACCTGCTCTGGTTCAGGCAAACGAGAGATGGCGGCGGCATGGGTGCGTGCGATGACTCCTGCCCCGATAAGGTAGATGCGTTGTGAGCTCATTTTATGCCTGATTTCTTGTGCGCGACCAAGGGATCCAGGGTCTGATCGCGTTTTTTCGCCAAAAAAACATCTACTGTGCATCCATAAACGGCTTGATATAAGCCAGACTCTGTGCCAGCTGTTGCTCCTCATAGGCAACAATGGCTTCAACCGGCTCATTGCGCTCAAAAGGCGTTTGCCAGTCGTTGGCGTGGTTGGTATGTGTATAGACGAAGCGCAATGTCTGTGCCAGTTGAGCGGCCGAACGCGGCGGATACGCGGGCCAGTAGTCGTCTGCCAGCACGCGGATATGTCGTGCCTCTAAAGCCCCCATTTCCAGAGACATCGTCATATCTGGATGAAACGCCGTGACGATGCGAAAAAGTTGTGGAAAATCGATCACGCCCTGCCCGATGGGGCTCCGTGTTAAGCGATAGCCTTCATCCGTAGGAAAGATCCAATAGTCTTTGAGATGAACATTTTTTATATGCGGTCCAACGCGTTCGAAGAAATCTATGGGCTCTTCAGCCGTTGCCAGCGGATTCCCGGTATCCAGGGTAATCCCAAATCGTGCAGAGCCGATGCTTTCACAGAGCCAGAGAAGCTCTTCAGAGGCCAGATCTTGATGATTTTCTACGGCAAGATTCACCCCGACGCGCTCAGCAACTTGTGTGGCTGCCTTCAAGCCGCGCAAAACCTCCTCTAAAAACGCAGGCCAGCGATCCGCGATCAGCCTGCGATCACCACCGATTTGCGCGCCTCCTACCACCGTACGCACCGTCGTCGCGCCTAAGCGCGCGCCCAGTTCAAGCGTTTTTGCCAGTTTCTCAGGATCATATCCCCCGGTCGCCAGATTCAAAAAGAGTTGATGGTCCCGGGCATAACGTGCCACTGCTGCTTCATCCTCTCCCTCCAGAAGTACCGCTGGCAGTTCAGCGCCCACCAGTCCGGAGGATTGAGCGCGCTCTAAAAGCTGAAGTGCCGTGATCCTGGGACGTCCGGCCTGGGGATTCATGCCCATACTGAAAACAGTGCCATATGCTGTAAGGCCAATACGCATGCATTCTTCACCCTTCTTCTTTGCCTGCAACGTTATGCCCTGGCTGCGGCGAGGGGCATAGTCACAGGAGGTACATCCGCAACCTCGACCCAGCGTCGCTCGCGGGCCGATTGCAGGACGGCATCGATTACTGCCTGGCAGCGCATACCATCATAGAACGTGGGAATATCCTTGTTGCCCGTGAGAATCGCCTGCACAAACGCAAAATCCTCATCATAGCGGAACGTGGTGGTTGGTTCGCCGACCGAGGGATCGCGCGGCGAGTTGGGATAGACCAGAAATTCTTGCGGAACAGCGCGCGTTTCTAATGTGCCATCAGGACGCCCAAAAAGAATCTCGTGTGGACGATGCAGATGATAAATAATCGTCCCCTCTGTTCCCTGCACCTCGAACTCATCGAGTCCCCGCCCACCCTTTTCGCGACCCTTGACAACCTTGCTCAGATCAAATGAGGCAATGGTGCCTTGCTCCACACCGACACCATCGGCAAACTCAGCAATAAATACCGCCGCATCTTCAACGTCAGCAGGGATCTGTTCGCCAGCAGGACCTGTGCGCAAAGGCGAGAATGTGCGCGTTAAGCCAACCACACGGGCAATCGGGCCAATGACGTCATGGCAGAAATCGATGCGATGTGCGCCCATATCGCCAACTTCGCCCGATCCTGCCAGCGCGCGTTGCTGACGCCAGCCGAGGCCCCTCTTCTCAGGAAAATCCTGCAAACGAGCGATGCGCAACTGGCGTGGTAAGCCAATGATGCCTTGTCCTACCAGATGTTTCAGGTAGCGCATCGCAGGCACGAAGCGATAGGTAAACGCCGTCATATGGGTCACCCCGGCAGCAACGGCGGCCCGATGCATTTCTACCGTCTCAGCATAGGTCATGCCAAGCTGCTTCTCAACCAGGACATGCTTGCCCGCGGCAATGGCAGCCTGGGCGATAGGGGCGTGCAAGAGTGTGGGAGTGGCAATAACGACGGCATCAACAGCTGGATGCTGGAGTAAACGCTCATATTCGCTGAAGGTATTGTTGATATGATAGTGTTGTGCGGCCTGCTGGAGTCGATCGGGGTCACTATCACAAAGTGCTACGATATCTGCTTGCTCACAAAGCTGCAAACCCGGTAAATGGACCGTGGTACTGATACCACCCAGTCCAATGACGCCTATTCCAACCCGTGATTCACGCATAACTTACTCCTTTGTAGCGAAACAATCGTGATGGGAGGTGATGCTTC
>DATJHM010000127.1:0-27526 GCA_035493895.1 Ktedonobacteraceae bacterium | reverse complement strand
TGAATGGGAACTGCAACCGCTGGATAAAGAGAAACGTCTAAACCTGGCAGAGCACCTGCTGCCCATACTCCACGACATCCTGCATCAGGATATACCCGCAGACGAGAGACCAGCATCGCCCTCGGCAGAGACATTCGTCCAGGCGCTGCAATACGATTCTCAGATCGCGTCATGGGCCGAGAATCCCCTTTTGTTCAGCCTCGCCGCCGTCAGTTATGTCCAGACCGGCCACCTGCCAGCCACTCGCGCTATGCTCTATCAACAAGTGACCGAAGCTATGTTCAGGATGCGCATCCCTTCTGCCGCACGACGCGTAGAGTTGCGCCATCTCTTAGCCTCGCTCGCACTCCAGTTCTACCAGACGCACGGGCGCAATTTCACCGTCCAGGATATGCTGGCATTGCTGCCCTCTCTTGCGCCAGGGCAAAGCACGGAAGCGCTCTATGCGATCGTGGCCGATATCCTGAATACAGGGGTTCTCGAATCGGTTGCCTCTCAATCGTATGGCTTCAAGCATCAGATGCTTCAGGAGTATCTCTCGGCCCTTGCTCTGGCTGATCAACTTTGCGCGGCAGATGAAACACAACGACAGAACGCTTGGAATCTCATCTGGCAGAAGCGCAGATTTAGCCGCTGGAGCGAGATACTACGCCTTCTGGTAGGCGTCCTGGCGCAGGACTATGGATCAGAGGGACTACGAGTTGCTGATAAATGGCTTCGGGCACTCATCGCAGAGAAGGACACGCCGGATAGCGATCCCGGCGATCTGTGTTCGATACTGGCTGTTAAATCGCTTTACGAGCTTGGAGATTATCGGCTGGAACCCGAGATGATCTCCCTGGGCCAACTGATGCTGGAAGAATGGGCAGAACCCAACCGGATCGGTGACTGGCAAAATACACGACGCCTACGGGGCATGGACGACGCTCTCCTCCTGTTTCCCTTGCAAATTGTCCTTCCCATCCTTCAACACTTGCAGAAACACAATACAGATATCGAGAGACCATATCATCTATCGTCTGCCTCTGATACCATCAGCTTTCCTATCCCCGTTTTTATTCTCTCTCACGTCTTTCACGACATGCTCTCTATCACGCTCTACGATTGCCATAGAATACGCACGCTGAAAACTGAGATCGTTATAGCGCGGCTCGTCGAACTACTCTCCCCTCATCAGAACCTTGCTACTGAAAGCCAGAATACCGTGCTATATATTCTCGGTAGCCTGGGTGAAAAAGCGCCAGTGTCCTTGTTGATGAACATCTGGCAAGATACGACTCGCACAAAAAGTCAGCGCCGGGTTGCAGCCAGAGCATTGAGTATGGACAACGTACCTGCACCATTTGAGATCTTCTTACAAATGCTGCAAGCGAGTATCCCTGAATTCCGGGCGATCGCAGTAAAGGCAATCAGCACACATGGTGGGCAATCATCGCAGGATCCGCTTCTCTCGGTGTTGCAGGATAGTGACCAGCGTATACGCAACACAGCGCTACAAAGTCTCTATGAACAAAGAGCCTCTGTTTCCAGTACCCTGCTACGCACATTAGCCTTCGGCGAATCGGAAACCACGAGTGAAATTGCCTGGGAATGGCTCTACGAGAGAGGTGAATACTTTCCAATTGAACAGTGGCTGGAGGCATTACAACATGAGTATGGTTGGATGCGGCGAAGCGCCTTGAAATATATCACGGCATATGATTTTGCGCTGCTTGTTGAACCATTATTGCCATTGCTTTCGCTTCACAAAAAGGACAGTTCTCGTAAAGATATACGCATTGAATGCATCCAGGCATTAGGTCTATTGGGCAAACACGTTCCGCTTCAATCGCTATACGAGCTTCTCTTTGATGACGATACGGAAATACAGCACCAGACTCTGTTTGTCTTTCTACAATGCGAGGCTCTGTTATCTCCCGATATCTTGCTGCCAATGCTCCATCATTCATCTACGTCAAAATTAGCAGCAAAAGCGCTGGCGCAATGGGGAGGACAGGCACCTATCCCGGCATTGCTCGAACTGGTACATTCTCCCAATGGGCAAGCTGCTTATGGAGCAGCTTTGAGCTTACGCTACTTACATGAGCACGTCTCCACCGACGCTATCCTACCACTCCTTCAAAATGGGAATATCATCAATTCTCATCATCAGACCTATTGGGAACTGACCCAACTCCTGGAACTGAAAGGCGTTGAGTTGTCACCTGATTTGCTCGTACACGCGCTACAGAATACCCCTCATAACGAAAATGCCTCTCTTATCGCCACATTCCATCTCGCCGGGCCACATGCACCAATAGAACTATTGTTGCGCTCAGTCTATACAGATAAGAGCGGCAGCACATCCTATCATCCTCAGTGGTTTAGGCAGCTCTTTTATGTACTTTACGAGTGGGTCACGCCAGATAACCTGCTCCATACACTGAATAACACCCACACAGATCGATGGATAGCTGTATATCTGCTGGACTTGCTGGCTGATGAGGAATCGATCGAACTTTTTATGAAGATTGCACAGAATACTGATGAGGGAAACATTCTACGCTATAGAGCCATTACCGCCTTAAACACTCTAGGCATAGATGTACCACTGGAACATCTTATTCAAGTAATACGCTGGAACATCTATGAAGGGGAGAATTACCTGCTGGATGCTGCTATCAAACGGCTTGGTGCTCAAGCGCCCGTCGAGCAGCTCCTACAGTGGCTCGACGACGAGGATAGAGGACTTCCCTATGCAATAGTCCACTCCCTAAAACTCGTTGCCCAATACCTTCCCACCGAAACCATTTTCTCACTCCTCGAAGACAACAATCTACTTGTTCGAGCTGCCGCTATAGAGATTGCCGGTGCGATGGGAGAACACGCCCCTCTCGATCTTTTCATCTCTCTACTGCATGATACAACACAAAATAGCGCTATCCGTAAAGCCGTTATTCGAGCGCTTGGCGAGATGGGCACGCGTGTGCCTGTAAACATCCTGTTGGAGATGTTACAGGATGACGACAAAGACATTCGCACGACAGTGCTCTACGACGCACTACAAAAGCGAGGAGAGCCCATCCCTTTTGAACCACTCCTCCCACTCCTCAACGAACCAGAAAAATACATCGTCCGTGCGGCGCTTTGTGTACTGGCAGAGCAAGCCAAATTAGGCGCCGCTCTCCCCATCGAACCACTTATCGCTCTTCTGGATGATAAAGACAGGTTTAGCCTCGCATCAGAGGCTGCCGAAGTACTCCGCCAGATGGGTGCCAACACGCCCATCGACATTCTATCGGCGCATCTGATCGACGAAGACACCCGGGAATTGGATGATGATCTCTTCTATGAGCTACACCATCTTGGCGCTCATGCCCCACTGGAGGCTATGCTCAACGTGCTCCCCGCCACCATTGAGATACATCGTTACAATATTAGCTACGCATTAGAGGAACTTGCAGAAGTTATGCCAGAACAAATACTCAAACATCTGCTTGATGATCCTCGCCCAATCATGCGCTTGCCTGTCCTGCGTGCTATCCAGACACTCCAGGACCCCACCTATCTTCCCTTCGTTCTGGAATCACTACAATCGACAGAAGAGAAAATACGCCATGCAGCCATCAGTGCTCTCGCAGCTCTCCATACATGGGCTCCTGTTGAACCATTACTGAGCTTGCTACAAACAGGCGACGGTGATGATCGCCACTGCGTCCTGGACGCACTAGTACAGTTCGGCACACGCGTCCGGCTCTCGTCACTCCTGACACTGCTCGAATCAAATGATTATCAAACATGTGAGCGTACCTGCGATGTGCTCAACAAGCTGTATCCTGCGGAACTTGCGAAACTCGCTCCAATCGCAAAAGCCATTCTTCGCGAAGAGCCAGCGCAGGGCTTTTTCGTTTCGCACATGCACTACCGCATTGCGGAAACGGTCGCGGCGATGGGACGAGCAACGCCTGCGGTACTCAATATGGTGATCGAGTTGCTGGATTATCCCTTCTGGGAGGTACGCGTCAGAGCGATAGAAACGCTTGGCAAGCTCCGTCGCAATATTCCCGACCATGTCATTCGTCGCCTGATCGCGCTCCGCAATGCGCCCGAGCTACCCGCGATACGCGCAGCCGCGAATCAGGCGCTGGCCGAGATATTATCGCTGGAGCAGGGCATGGAGGACGATTAGCCCATGCCCCTCCTCTTGCCCTTGCTCGGTATGCTATGCTTGAAAGGGATGGGACTTCTCGCGCCCTTTTGCAAAATAACAGATTCGTACGACTCATGCGGGATCAGGAGGCATTACGAGCAATGACAGCAAAACATTCATCAGGTGGTGAGCAGATACCCTCCTCGCCACAAGAAATACAACCAGGGATACCCTCTGTCTTCAGCGATTTCGACCTGCACCTGTTTGGTGAGGGCCGAGATTATCAACTGTACGCAAAAATGGGCGCTCACCCACGCACGGTCAATGGCGTTTCCGGCGTCCATTTCGCGCTCTGGGCCCCGAATGCACGCTCCGTCTCCGTCATTGGCGATTTCAATGACTGGAACCGCAGCGCGCATCATATGCACCTGCGTCACAAAGAGCTGGGCGTGTGGGAATGCTTTATTCCCGGCCTCTCTACCGGAACAGTCTACAAGTACGCCGTCTATTCGCGCTTCAATAACTACACTGCCGATAAGCTCGATCCTTACGGCTTTGCCTTCGAGCTGCGTCCAAATAATGCCAGTATCGTCGCCGATATTCAGCAGTATCACTGGCAGGACGAGCAATGGCTACAGGAACGCGCACAACGCCAGCAATTCGGCTCGCCCATCTCTATCTACGAGGTCCATCTCGGCTCCTGGCGACATGTGCCCGAACGTCACCGGCCCGATGCCGTCGAAGAAGATCGCTTTATGACGTACCGCGAGCTCGCTCCAGCCCTGGCAGCGCATGTCAAGCAGCTTGGCTTTACGCACGTCGAACTGCTGCCCATCACGGAATATCCTTTCGATGGCTCATGGGGCTATCAGGCGACCGGCTATTACGCTCCGACCAGCCGCTTCGGGAGTCCAGAAGATTTCCAGTACTTTGTCGATTATCTTCACCAGCAAAATATCGGTATTATTCTCGACTGGGTTCCGGCTCACTTTCCCAAGGACGGTCATGCGCTGAGCTATTTCGATGGCACGCATCTCTATGAGTATGAGGATTCGCGCAAGGGCGAGCATAAGCAGTGGGGCACGTATGTCTTTGACTATGGCCGCACTGAGGTGCGCAATTTTCTGGTGGCGAGCGCGCTCTTCTGGTTGCGCGAATATCATATTGATGGTCTGCGCGTGGATGCGGTAGCCTCAATGCTCTATCTCGACTATCTACGCGATCCTGGTCAGTGGGTTGCGAATCAGTATGGTGGACGCGAGCATCTGGAGGCTGTCACGTTCTTGCGCCAACTCAATGAGGCGGTCTATGCCGAGGTTCCCGGTACGATCACTGTTGCGGAAGAATCGACTTCCTGGCCCCTGGTCACCCGTCCGACCTATGTTGGTGGGCTCGGCTTCTCTTTCAAGTGGAATATGGGCTGGATGCACGATATGCTCGAATATATGCATCTCGACCCCATTCATCGTCGCTACTATCATCACAATATTACGTTTTCGCTGATGTATGCCTACTCGGAAAACTTTGTCCTCCCCCTTTCTCACGATGAGGTCGTGCATCTGAAGGGCTCACTACTGACCAAGATGCCAGGTGATCTCTGGCAACGCTTCGCCAATTTGCGCGCACTCTATGGCTATATGTGGGGCCATCCCGGCAAAAAACTGCTCTTTATGGGGGGCGAGTTTGGCCAGTGGCACGAGTGGAATTTCGGCGAAAGCCTGGACTGGCACCTTCTCGCCCCGCCAAGCGATCCACACCACGCGCAATTGCAGGAGTTTGTCAGTACGCTCAACCATCTCTATCGACAGGAACCGGCATTCAGCGTGCTTGACAATGAGCCTGATGGCTTCTCCTGGATCGACGCAAACGATTCGGACAATAGCGTGGCCTCTTTCATGCGCCGCAGTAAGCGCGAGGAGGAGACGCTGATCTTTATCTGCAATTTCACGCCGGTTCCTCGCCATGGCTATCGTCTCGGCGTCCCATTTGCCGGTACCTATTATGAAATACTCAATAGCGACAATCAACGCTACGGAGGAAGCGGTCTGCTCAACGATCGGCCTATGCCCAGCGGCCCGTTGCACTGGCAATCCTGCCCTCACTCGATCTTGCTCACCCTGCCACCGCTCGGCACAGTGATCTTGAAAGGGATACCACAGGCGCTCGGCATCGAAGGCGAACCACCGCTCCCGTAACGCAAAATAGCTCCCCAGCCCCTAACGTCGAGGTTGCGATCGCGCTTTCTGCCGATCCTCCTCTTGACAGATACTATTTTCTACGTTATGCTATTTGTATGAACGACCAAACAACAAAGCAGAAACGAGCCTGGACTCACCAGGCCGATAACCGGGAACGCCTGATCGCAGCCGGTTCCAGCATTCTGGCTGAGAAGGGCATTGAAGCAACGACGGTCAAAGAGATTGCCCATCGTGCAGGCGTTTCACCTGGCCTGTTTCATTACTACTTTGCCAGTAAAGATGATTTGCTGCTCGCAGTGGTCTATGAAGCTGGCGCTCGCTTTGGTCGACAATTGAGACAAGAAATGCAGGCGATGTCTCCCAGGCAACCGTTCTCCGAGATGGCAATGCTCGCGGTTGCTAACGTTAGCCAGAGAGACCCAACGTGGTATCGTTTGCGCTACGAACTGTACGCCCTTGGTTTACGCAATCCCGATTTTCTGCCTGCCGTTGGCGAGTTGCTGGCAAAGGGGCGACAGAGCATCGCGCAAACGATTCAGGAGCAAACCGGCATAGATGAGGCACAGGCGCAGGCCATTGCCGCAATTTTCCATGCCTGCACTGATGGGCTGGCGCTCCAACAACTCGCCCAACCCGACCTCGATCTTACGGAGGCGTATCGTCAGGTTCAACGTCTACTCACGATTGAACCTCCGGCAGAGAAGTAATTTTTTTTAGACAAATCTGGTTGGTTGTACAAACAATTTCATCGCACTATCTGGTTGGTTGTACAACTAGATTGAAGTCAGTGTAATCTTGCAAACAAAAGGAGCTATAGGATGACCACCATTTCACTGAACAATGATGTCGTAACCACGATTAACACGTTTACGGTCGAGCCTCAACATCAGCAACGCGCCCTCGAATTGCTGATCGAGATCGCCCGACAGTCTCGTCAGGCCGTGCCAGGCTTTCTTTCTGCCAATTTTCACAAAAGTACCGATGGCACCCGCGTCGTGAATTATGCCCAGTTTGCCAATCAGGAGGCCGTACAGCAGCTTGGCGCAAAAATACTGGGAGATCGAGAGAATCCCTTTCTTGCTGAGCTACGCGCAATCGCAACCCCCGATTCTCGCGCCTATGAGCTCTGTGCTGTTCTCGAGAGATAGGGTTCAAGAGGGAGAAGCTCATGGCAAAAACGTTTCGCGTCACATTTCTTGTGCACCTGGGCAATCTGCTTGCAACGAGCATGGTACGCCTGGGCCTGAAGGTGGGACCAATCCAGCTGCTGACAGTGCGGGGACGTACAAGTGGCGAGCCACGCACGACGCCGGTAGCCGTTGTTGATCTGGATGGCAAGCGCTACCTCGTTGCGCCCTATGGGGCGGTGAACTGGGTACGCAATCTGCGAGCGGCGGGAAAAGCCACACTCACGCTCGGTCGTCATGCTGAAGCTATTCAGACGCTGGAACTCGCGCCGGAGGAAGCCGCCCCTATCCTGAAAAATACGCTTGGCGGTGGCGGCTCTTTCACGCGCGACTACTTCAACGTGACCAAAGAATCCTCTCTCCAGGATTTCGAGCGTGAGGCCGTACACCATCCAGTGTTTCTCATACAGAGTGTTTCCTGAACGACGCAATCCCATTACGCGAAAAACCAGCTTTCGGATACAGTAGTGGCACGGTGAAGTGAAACGGAACTGTGCCTGCGAACTCGAGCTACCAACCGTGCCCCTTGGAGGAGAGATACTTATCCGCTTTTCTCGAGCTGCTCCTGAACCGGATCTTTCTCGGGGAATTGTTCTGGATGGTGCTCCCTCCACTCGGCCCAGATGGAGATTAAGAGCGCCTGAACCACACCCGCAACAGGTGAGGCGAAGAGTGCCCCCCAGATCCCGAACAGCTCTGCCCCCGCCACCAGAGCCGTCAGCGACACAACCGGGTGCAGACCGACCGCTTTACCAACAATGCGCGGCCCAATAATATCTCCTTCGAGCACATGCACGACGGTAAAATAGATCAGCACTCCCAGCGCAATCAACCAGCCCTGCGTGAGCGCCACCAGAATACAGATAGCCCCCGAGATCAGAACTCCCAGCACAGGCACAAATTCCAGCACAAAGGCCAGCACGCCCAGCAGCACTGCATAGGGAACGCCGAACGCTCTCATCCCAATCCCCACAAGCAGGCCAACCAGTGTCGAGAGGAACAGCTGACCACGAATATATCCGCCAACAATGCGTTGTAAGGTATCCAGTATAAAATTAGCCCGGTCCCGCTGCGCCATGGGCATATTATGGCGCAGCCAGCTCGTCACACGAGACCCATCGATGAGCAGATAGATACTCACAACCGCCACGATGACAATGTCAAGCAGGAAATCCAGAAAACCCCGCAAAAACGGAACCGCCTCGTTCGCAAAACTTCCCAGATGACCTACAATCTGCTGCCGAATAGTGGTAATCTGCGCCGTGGTCACGCCAAATCTGTGCAGCGGCTGCATCAGCGTCAGCAGCGGATCATTGCTCGTGCCCAGCAGCCCCTGCATCTGCTGCACCAGCGCTCTCCCCTGAATGATCGCCGTCACGGTAATAAAATACAGCAGCACGCCAATCACGCCGAGCGTAAATAAATAGACCAGCAGAATTGCCAGGAAACGCGGCATGAAACGTTGCAGAATCTTGACCAGAGGTGCCAGGGCAAAAGCCAGCAATGCGGCTACAATCAACAACAGGATTGAGCGAATTACGTGTGAAGCTCCCCAGAAGATCAGGGCTATAACGGCGCTCCATCCCAGAATAGCCAGTGGCAAACCGCAACGGCGGGCCCATTTTGCCACGACAGCAGATGCATTGTTTGCATCATCCTTTGCTGTATTCACCGGGGAAGTTTGCAAAGTCATCGTTTTCTTCTCCCTGGCGCAGGATTTTCCAGTATTTGCTGGTGGACACGGCATGTGATGAGAAAGAGTTTCGATCAGTAACCTCTCACTATCTCCAGTATAACGACCATAGTTTAGCTCCCCCGGACTTTTTTCTCGTCCGATCCGATTTTTGTGATCGATTTGTGTGCTGTACGTCACATTTGCATGAGCATGATTATGCTATGATGAAGAATACAACAGATTTATAAAACTGCGCCCAGGCACCGGCAAATCACTGATAAGAGAGAAAAAAAACAGAGAAAACAGGCACAGACAACTCAGGGGGAGGAACAATTTTCATGATAGTACGCAATATCATGACGACAAAGTTAATTACGATCGCAGCCGATGATACCCTGGCGCATGCAGCAAATTTGTTGCGGCAACATCGATTTCACCATCTCCCGGTTATCCAAACGATACCGCTTCCCGCTGATGCGCAGGCTGATGCGCAACTCCCGCCCCAGGCATACGCAAGTCAGGGCAAACGTCCGCGTGTCCGAGCCTTTGAGGGGATCATTACCGCCGAAGATATCAATATGGCAGCAGCCGTAGACCAGCAACAAAATGCAAGCGCCGTACAGGAGCATCCCTGGACAGAACGGCGCGTCTATGAGGTGATGCATCAGGCGCTGATGCAGGTCACGCAGATAACCAGCGTGGCTTCTGCCGCCCAGATCCTGGTTGAGCGCAATTTAAATTATCTGCCAGTCGTGGAATATCTTCAGCTCAAGCAGGAGAACAAACCAATTCTGGTCGGACTGGTAACGCGCAGCGATCTCTTGCTCGCTCTGGCGAGAGCGATGGGCGCATTTGAGCCCGGGATGCAAATCGATATTTCTTTGCCGATGGGAGATATGACTCCCCTCGCCCATGCCTTGCAGATTGCCTCTGAACTCCATACGAGCATCCGAAGCATTATCGCCGCTCCCCTGACAGAGGCAGTTCCCTCGATGGCAAGCCTGCGTGTGGGAACCATCAACCCTATGCCATTCCTCGCAAGATTACAGGCAGAGGGCATCCATTATGTCTTCGGCGCGTCTCTAAGTGACGGCACTAGCGAAATAAAAGGAGTTTAGGATGCCCGACTTCCCCACAAATAGTCCTGAAAGTACTCAGAAGAACCAACACCATCACAATGTACGCCTCCTCTTCGATCCACGCGAATTGCACTACGACTTTGGTCCCGAGCATCCACTCAATCCGGCACGCGTGAAAGCGCTCGTAGAACTCTTAGAGAGCAGTGGACTATGGCATGCCGGGCAAGCGGAGACACAACTGGCCTCGGTCGAGGCGACGCTCGAACAGCTCGCTCTGGTCCACACTCCCGACTATATTGCGGCAGTCCAGCGACTGAGCCGAGCAGAACTCCAGGAGGAAAGCGCTGAAGAACGCCACGAACGCGCCCGCCTGGCTTTCCACTACGGCTTTGGCGACGGCGATACTCCTGTCCAACCGCATATGCACGAGATCTCTGCTCTGATTGCTGGAGGAACGCTGGTGGCCCTCAGTGCTGTCCTCGGGCTACCCGCAGGAGGCAGTTTCGCCACGGAAGAGGAGAGGCCTCTCCATGTCTTTCATCCCGCAGGCGGTCTCCATCATGCCTGGGCCGAGCGCGCATCAGGCTTCTGCATCTACAATGACGCATCCGTCGCTATCGCGTATGCCCTGCGCTCCAGCGATGCCAAAATACTCTATCTCGACTTCGATGCACATCACGGCGACGGCGTGCAGCGCATGTTCTATGACGATTCGCGCGTCCTGACTGTCTCGATTCATGAAACCGGACGCTATCTCTTTCCCGGAACCGGCGAAGTGCTGGAGATGGGGCGCGGCAATGGTCGCGGCTATTCAGTCAACGTTCCTCTTGAGCCATTTACTGAGGACGATTCTTATAACGAGCTGCTGGAATCGCTGCTCCCGCCGCTAGTCACTTCTTTTGCACCCGACGTTATTATCAGCAATCATGGCTGCGATACCCATGCCTGGGACCCGCTGACCCATCTCAGTCTCACGATGCGTGGCATTCGCGCTCAGGTCCAGGCCACCCACCAGCTCGCCCACGACTATTGCCAGGGACGCTGGGTCGCGCTGGGCGGCGGTGGCTATGATCTCTATCGTGTTGTACCACGTGCCTGGAGCATCCTCTGGAGCGAACTTTCAGAACAGCAGCTCCCCGAGCTCCTGCCAGAAACATGGGTGCAGAAATGGCAACCGGCATGGCTGGCAGAGCAGCTACATGAACAGGCAGCGCAGGAGCTTATGGGCAAGGCCAACAGTGACGAAGCATTTCCAGCGACCTTCATGGACTCACCCGCATTCTTCCCTCCCCAACCACGTCGCTGGACCATCAACCACACCAACCGGCATACCGTCGCCCTGGTACGCCACCTGCTCGTGCCCTCCTCTGTGCGACAGGCGTTCCCCTCCAGGCGTCAGCGTTCGCCACTCACAGACCTGTTCGATTTATTGCACATGAATCGCGAGGGCACCCCTTCACGCAGCAAAATCCTGCATACCTCGCGGGGACAGGTTCTGTTGCGCGATTTCTGTCCCCCCTCATTCGTCGAACGGCTCCATGCTGATAGCGGCCTGCACGCGTTTGCACGCCTGCCCGAGCGCGAGTATCAGCTCTTGCGCGACATCTCGCAAAATGCCGATTCTGCGCTTACGCTCGCCTATACCCCGAACGGCGAGATTGTCGGACAGGTCACCATTGCCCCTGCCGATGACTGGTGGGAAGGGATTGAAAACCTCTACGAAGTCGCCGTGGAGGTCAGTTCACACTGGCGCGGACTGGGCATTGCGCGCAACCTGCTCGCCTATGCCCTTGCCCTGGATGCCCGCGAAGACATGATCTTCTTCGCCATCGGCCTCTCCTGGCACTGGGAGGCTGAGGAGCTGGGCATCTCCATCTACCGCTATCGTGAACTGCTCACCCACCTCTTCAGCGCACAGGGCTTCAAAGAATATCCCACAACCGAGCCAAATGTCAGCATGGAACCCGCCAATGTGCTACTGGCCCGCATTGGCTCTCGTGTTGATCCACGTGTTGCCAGCCAATTCCTCAACAGACTCCTCAGCTCACACAATCTCTCCGGTATCTAACAGGCATTTTGCGGGCAGAGGATAATAGAAATGGAAGCAGTTGCGATCTCATATCTCGTTTTGTCCCCCGATTTCCCGAAGATAGACAGTAGGAACAACGTAGAGAGAGGCAGGTGGTGCCGATAACCACCTGCCTCTCTTACTCTTTCGAGGAACCTGGGCCACCGTAGGTCTGCGCCTGCACCGCAGGATATCCTGCATGGTACAGGTCAAAAAGAAAATGCATCAGGGTCCATAACCATTTTCCTCGAAAATAGATAGGAGTAGCATTAAAAGAGCTTAGTCTCCCCTTAGAGCGCTCTGGAGTGGCATTAAAAGAGTTTAGTTTCCCCTTAGAGTGCTCTACAGCAGAGCTTATCCCACTTGTTATTCATACCAGAAAAGGTTACCCTTGGGAGGACGAAAAGAAAGCGAGGATAGTACCAATGCAAGTACAAGAACGCGCAAGCAGAAATAAAAACCTCCAGGTCGTGAAGCGCCAGCAGCCCGAAATTACAGATGGCATGCTCGTACAACGGGCATTGACGGGCGATCAGCAAGCCTTCGAAACCCTGGTTCGCCGCTATAACGTCCCCTTGTTTAACTTTATCTGTCATTGTCTGGGAGATTACGATCTTGCTAGCGATGTCGCGCAACAAGTCTTCTTGCAACTCTACATTTCTATGCCCACCCTACGCACCAGCGAGCCTCTGAAAGCATGGCTCTTCCAGGTTGCACGCAATCGTTGTCTGGATGAACTACGCCGCAAACGCGTCATTCATTTTTCCGAACTCGAAATTTCGAACGACGACGATGATCTCTCACCACTGGCAATTATGCCCGATCGCCAACCACTCCCGGACGAAGTCGCCGAACAACATGATCTCCAACATGCTTTGCGGGAAGCTATCGATGCTCTACCACCAAAATTCCGTTCCGTGGTCCTGCTTCGCTATACCAGCCAGCTCAGTTTCTCGGAGATCGGCAAAACCCTGAATATGCCCGAGGCGACGGCAAAAACCTACTTCCAACGTGCTCGCCCTCTTCTGAGAGCTGCATTAGGCCCACTATGGCAACTGCAAAAAGCCTCTGTCTCCTGATCGCCGCGAAAACGGCGCAGGATTTTGAGAAAGAGATAAGAAACCTTGGAAAAACTCCGCCATTTCTGAAACTTCTCTTATCTCATATTCGTACTAAATGAGAAGACAGTACGATACAAATACGGCGGAGGAGTCAATCATGTATTCAAGAAATATGCTCTTTTCTTATGGTAATGCGGCTGAGGATCTGGCAGACGACGAGATTGACGAACTATTCAATCATTTAGAACAGTTTGAGCCACCTGCATCATTGGTTGCGAGCATTATGACTACCGTCTCCCAACTTCCCCCGCATTCCCAATGGTCAGCACTGACGCCTGATGAGTCTGATATTGTTATAGTGCACGGCGATCACGCACACTAGGCTCCAGCACGCTCAAAGAAATTTAGATACGTTTTTCAGATAACTTGCGACCCTACCTTGAAGCCTGTTTTGAGAAAACAAGCATGGAGGACAAAAAAGCGTCTTCTCAACATTCCTTAATGCTATTCGCCCCATGCTTGCACACAGGCCCATCATTAGAATATACCCGGCACAATCAGACGGCAATCGCACAGAAAAATAAAATGGCAGATGAGAGGTTGTTCTCATCTGCCAACAATTTTTATAGCATCTCAGGCAATCTGATCCGTAATTTTGCCCGTACTCACCAACCAGCGGATAAACTCCAGACGTCGATTCTCTGCCTGCATTTGCCTCCGTTCGCGCTCGGAATAATCCCTGCGCAACTGGCTCAAGGACGTTACTTCATTCTCAGCAAAGCCACTTTTACGCAAAATTTCGCGATCCTCTTTGCGGTCCATCATCAGGCATCTCCTTTTCTGCTTGCGGTAAAACTACTTACTGAGTGGCGACCATCAACATGCGCTTCACACGCTTGAGCAGCGTCTGCATAGGATAGGGCTTGGGAAGATGGTCAAGCGTCAACCTCGTTTCGCCCTGGCTGCGTATGCGTTCGCGCACGGCAGAGGCTGAACTCGTGGTTAGAAGAACAGGGATCATGGCAATCGCACGCAGTGCATTCAAAACTTCCCACCCCTGTATCAAACCAGTGAGCTCAATATCAAGCACTACAAGATCAGGCAGAGATTGGTGGAGGATGGCAATTGCGCGCTCCCCACTGTTTACTATATCAACAGTGAATCCATGCGCTGTTAAAACACCCGCTTCTAAGGTGGCAAGTGTCAGATCGTCTTCGACCAATAGAATGCGTGGGAGAAATAGCCGCTCCCGGTGTCTCATCAACTCTGAATCAGCAGAGTCTCTCGATTGTGATGCTGCATCTTTCCCCTGGCGTGGTGCCGCTTCCCCTCCGCACGACAACCCACATGCAGCCTCTTTCTCTTGCATATACACCCTGCTTCCGCTACGAGCGCTGCATCTCACATGCTGCGGACCCGATCTCTGGTGAGTTGATAAGAGAAACAACCTCTCTGCTCCATAGCTTACACTATACAAGGTGACAAAACTGTGAAAATCTGCAACGTTCTGTGAAATCTCTGTGAAGATTTCTGTCAACGCTCTCTATTTCCTTTCCCTATTTCTATAATACCTCAGGATCAGGCGGCGGCACAAAATAACCAACCCCTAATTCATTATGGAGAAAACGTGGCTGCGCCGGGTCTGGCTCCAGCTTACGCCGTAGATGACGCACAAATGTACGCAAATAGGTGTTCTCTCCACTGTAATCCGGACCCCAGACACGCTGTAACAGCTCTCGATGCGTCAAGACTTTGCCCGCATTGCGCGTTAATTCACACAGCAGATCGTATTCGGTTGGCGTCAAGTGGACCTCACTCCCTCCCGCACGCACTACACGATGCGCAAAATCGACCACCAGACCATTTTCTCCCCCACTGTGGTAGATGGGACGCTGCGCCTCACTCCCCAGCGCACTACTGCGCAATTTCGCCGTCTCGTCCGCACGACGCAAAGCGACGCGCACTCTCGCCAGCAATTCGTTCAGGCTAAATGGCTTCGTGAGATAATCATCTGCCCCCAGGTCGAGCGCTTTGATCTTCACCGGCTCCTCGTCGTGCGCCGAAAGCACGATCACTGGCGCGCCGCTCCATTCGCGCAATCTGCGCAGAAACGTCAGCCCATCCAGCGATGGGAGCGAGAGATCAAGGAGTACCAGTTGCGGCTGAAAAATGGCCGCCAGATCGATCGCCTGTGCCCCATCACGCACTGCCTGCACGTGAAAACTTCGCGCTTTGAGTTGCGCCAATAAAAATGTACGCATCTGTGGATCATCCTCGACACAAAGTATGCGCACTTTCTTCTCTACTGTTGACATGCCTGCCTCCTCTCAAGCCACTGCTTCTATCGCTCCTGGGCGCTCTTGCGGCTACTCTGGCCCCGTTTACGACTAAAAATCGGCAGTGTAAATGAGAAACTGGCTCCCTGGCCGGGACTACTCTTGAGCACAAGGGCACTGCCATGCGCCTCCACAATGCCACGACTGATATATAACCCGAGTCCTGTCGCTGCACTCCACCGTCCCCCTCCCCGCTGTCTCTCCAGCATCGGCTGACCGGGACGATCCATCGCCGGACGACTCATCGCCGCAAAAGTGCTGAAACGCGTAAAGATTTTCGTCTGCTGTTCACGAGTCATTCCTGGCCCTCGATCCGTCACCGTAAATACGATGTTGTTCGCACGCTTGCTCTGTGCATCATATTGTAACTCTACATCCAATTGCACCTGATCCCCGGCTGGCGCATAACGAAAGGCATTGCTGAGCAGATTGGTAAGCACGCTGATGATCAATTCATAATCACCACGGACCGCCGGGAGATCAGGCGGCAGATTGACCTGCAAATGCCGCCCCGATGAGGCGATCAATGCCTCCAGACGATCCTGCAAATCCTCCAACAACTCAGCTACGAGAATCGGCTCTAGCTCCAGACGCAATGCGCCCGCCTCCACGCGCGACGCATCCAGAAACTGGTTGATCATTCTCACCAGACGCTCCACCTGCTCATCGGCGGTCTGCAAAAACGCATACTGCTCCTCACTCGACCATTGTAGATCGCGCACCAGCAGCGCACTGAGATGTGCACGGATATTCGCCAGCGGCGTTTTCAGCTCATGGGCCATCGTCGTAAAGAAATCTTCACGTTCCCGCTCTAATGCTTTCATCTTACTGATCTCGTGCAATACGAGAATGGCGCTCATCACCGAGCCATCCGCGCCCCGCAAAGGGGCTGCATTCACCAGGAGATAGAGTGGGTCACCATTCAGACGCGTGGTATGCAACTCCGCTTCGCTCGCTTCGCCATGCGCCAGCGCCCGGTAAAGAGGCTGCTCTTCATACGGGACCGGCGTTCCATTGGGAGCATAGAGTGTCGCCTGACGCAACAGCCATTCACTATTCAAGCCGTTCACAACAGCGGTCTGCGGCGTCGTATCCCGTGCAGGTGCAAGCGTAATACCCATGCTCTGCAAAATATGGGTGGCCTGTCCGTTGATCAGCGTCACTGTATTATCATATTCGACCAGCAATACGCCCGAAGGCATACGGTCCAGCAGTAACGCCATACGCGCATGGGCCAGCTCCTGCTCTTCTTTTGCCTCCTGGAGCGCACGATTGCGCTGCGCCAGTTCCGCCGTACGCGCGACCACCTCGGCCTCGATCCGCTCTCGCGCCTCAGCTTCTCTGGTAACGTCATGATAGATCACGATAAACGCGAAGAGGTCGCCCAGCTCATCCCGAATTGGCGCATAGGAGACCCGCAAGGTGTACGCCTGACCCTCTGCACTGACAAACTTTAGTTCCTCGATCTGCTCTGCCAGCGCACGACGTTCGAGCAGTTCGGGCAAATCAGCAATATCACTCAGATCCATCTCAATGCTGGCCGGACTGGAGATAAACGCCTGAGCTACGGGCACGCCAATGATATCATCAGGCCAGCCAAAAAGCTTACGTGCGGCATGGTTGACATCAGCAACACGCCAGCGCGGATCGAAGATCACGACGCCATCGGGAATCGCCTGCATCACATTCTCTTTTTGGTGCGCATTGCGACTGGCGACCCGCGCATAACGATCAATGCTACGAAAGAGACGTGCGGTCTGAATCGCGAGCCCTGCCTGCTGCGCAAATTGCTCCAATAACGCCACCTCTTCAGCCGGGAAACTACGCGCACGACGATGATAGACCTCGATGGAGCCCAGCAGGGTATTTTCGACGGATTCGTCCTTTTCCGCGCTCTTACGCTGACCACGGAACGCTCTTATATGGGAGGGTGGCTCAAAAATAGGCACACACAGGGCCGAGCCGGGACGCTGTGGTTTGCCCTGGTGAATCAAGAAGGGCAGCTCTATTTCCGGCTCCTGGCTTGTATCGGTGATAATTAACGCGTGACCCGCCTGCTCAACGCACCCCAGCAAGATATGCTCGTCGACAACTGGATGCCAATCATACGAATAGACGTGCACCCCCTTCTGCGCTGCCAGCCGCGCCCCTCGCGTCCGTTCCTCCGCGACACGCGACGGTTCCTCGTAGCCTGGCAGACGCGCCTCACTATCCGCCAGGGATTGCTCAATCAGAAAAACTGCGCAGCGCTTCGAGCCCACCATATCCTGCATCGCCTGCAAAATACGGTCTAACACCTGAGGCAACGCCGCCCCGGTCGCGATGGCTGCGGAAATAGAGTGGATGGCATTCAGATGCAAACGCGAACGAACTGCATCAGTGACATCTTCTACGAAGACCAGCAGATCGCCCCGCTCCCCTCCCCTGGCTGCCAGGGGAGAGGCCAAAGAATCGCCGTCAATCCTGGTTGCCTCAATCGATACGTGCCAGTAGGTCTTGCCCCGCGCCTCTAAAAAGCCTTCATAGGGAACCTCGCTATAGTTTATTCCCTTCCCCGTCAGGGCGACATAATGCAGCAAAGGCAGCGCGGTTTTGCTCACAGAGGCTGGCAACAATTCTTCTACCGAACGCCCACTGACCTCCTGTGACGTCAGCGTCTCGCCCAGTAAAGAACAGAGATAGGAATTGGCATAGCGAATGTGCAGGCTTTGCGCATCAAGAATCGCTACGCCAATAGACACATTACCAAGTATGTATTCGATTTGCTCTACTTGTCCTGGCATCATATACATCGATTTTCTAGCTTGTGAAGAATAGAAGCACACTATGCATCGACTTCAGATTACACCATTCAAAGATGCGAGCATTGCCAATGGGACAGGTTTCCATGAAACAATGCCGATATGTGAGGCTTTGCCTGCGAATATATTTATGCTTGTGCTCATATTATAGCATTATTTCTCTGCGCCTTTGTCTACTTTCACGCAGAAAATGGTTGAGCCCACGCAACGACCTTTGTGTTCTCTCAACTATGCCGCAATTTCCTGTATTAAATGTCTGCTCCTAAAAATAAAAAATTACTTATCAAATAACTATTGACAGCATTTCATCATTTCGCTATCATAAAACAAGTATTTCAATGTTTCCATCTCCTATCTTGCGCTAGAATTGCTTTCACGGCAAAGAGAGAAAAGAGTGTCATTACTAACCTATGCAACATGAAGCCCAATCCTGGCGCGAGCTTCTGGCTTCTATCATCAGTGACCCAAAGGAAAAACAGCATATTCTTGATGAGCTTGCAATCTCCTCGATTACGCTGACACGCTGGGTGAACGGAGAAACAGAGCCGCGCATACAGAATATTCGCCATTTGCTGGCTATTCTTCCTCGCTATCGTGAACTATTCCTCCGTTTGCTCAGCTCTGAGGAATGGTATCACCATGCCACAACTACGACGCCTGAGCTTTTTCACAAAGCTATTTCTGCCGATTTTTACGCACGTGTTCTCTTCGCTTACGCTACCATGGCTGACTATCTGCGCACCTGGTCTTTATGCCAGCTTATTTTGCAGCATGCCCTCCAGCACCTTGACAGCGAACGCCAGGGCATGGCTGTCTGGGTGGTCGGCTGTATGCCTCCCTCTGGCCCCCATCACAAAGTTCGTAGCCTGCGCGAATTGCTTGGCTTCGGCACTCCTCCCTGGCATCATAATCTGGAACAGAAAGCGCTCTTTCTGGGAGCGGAATCGCTTGCCGGGAATGTGGTCACACTCTGCCGTCCCGGTATTATTCAGAATCTCAATGAGGCCCATAATCTCATCCCGACGACGCAGGCTGACTATGAGAAAAGCGCTGCAATCTACCCCATTCTCTTCGCCGGTCGCAGCGCAGGCGTTTTTATGGTCTCCAGTACGCAACCAAACTTTTTTCTTTCCCCTCTGCTTACCAATCTGATCCAACAGTATGCGGATCTCCTGGCCCTGGCCTTTGAGCCGGAAGAGTTTTTTGCTCCGGAGCAGATCGCGCTTGGCATTATGCCTTCTCAAGAGAAACAAAAACGCGCCTTCGCGCCTTTCCGTCAACTGGTGGCCAATACTATGCGCGGAGCCGCCAGCCAGCAGAAACCACTCGATCCTATTCAGGCTGATCTGCGCGTCTGGCAGCAATTAGAAGAGGATTTGCTCAATCTTTCCGCCAAAGATCCGTTATACTAGTAGCAACTAGTTTTCTGTCCTGCTGTAAAGCTACCAGGACCATTCACCGGTGCATGGAGAGGATTGTCCTATGTTTGATGATTTTACGCAGACTATCTCTGAACATTGGACGCAGACCCGTCTCGGCAGGGGGACGCTTTCTGTGGCTCATTCTGCACTCCGTCTCTCTCTTCCCCCCACTCCTGCGGGCGAGTATGGCGATGCCCAGATCGATGATTATGGCCAGCTGGCCCGTCAGCATTTTCCCTGGCGACCTCCATTGCGCATGGAGGTTCGCGCTCGCTCATCCTTGCCTGCCGCGACAGAGACGAGCACGAGCGAAAGCGACGGAGTGCTGCGCGGCACGGCCGGCTTCGGTTTCTGGAATTATCCCTTCTCTGTACGCGGCGATGTGCTTATGCTTCCTGAGGCACTCTGGTTTTTCTATGCGTCCCCGCCTTCGAATATGGCCCTGGTCCCACACGTCCCCGGCTGGGGATGGAAGGCGCAGGTGGTGCATAGTATGCGTCCCGCTGCCCTGCTGTCTGCGCTCCCTTTAGCGCTCTCCACTGCCTATGGCCTCTTCAGCCAGAATACGCAACCGGCGGCACACTGGCTGCAACGCGTTGCGGGAGCACAGGAGGCACTGCTTCCTGCCGCTTTGCCGGAATGGCATACCTATGTGCTGGAGTGGCGCGACAGGTCAGCACAATTCTGGGTCGATGGTCAGCGCGTTCTACAGGTGCCGCATCCTCCCACACGTCCACTTGGCTTCGTCGCCTGGCTCGATAATCAATATGCCATCGCGACCCCACGCGGCGTCCTACGTTTCGGGACTGTTGCCACGCCCGAGGAATGGTTCGAGATCGATTCTATTCAGATCGATCGACTCTGACAATGGGAGCCGAATAGACAATCCGACTCCCCCTGCTCTCGCCCTCACTTCTCCGCCAACGTGACAATATCATCAATGATGCCGTACTCTTTGGCTTCGACTGCGCTCATATAGAAATCTCGATCGGTATCCCGTTTGATGCGTTCTATCGATTGCCCGGTATGTCGGTGAATGATCTCGTTGATTACGTCGCGTATATACAAAATTTCTCTTGCGTGAATATCAATATCGGTCGCCTGCCCGCTCAATCCTCCCTGCAAGGGCTGGTGCATGTGAATACGGGAGTGGGGCATCGCATAGCGCTTCCCTTTGTCACCTGCCAGCAAGAGGATGGTGCCGAAGCTGGCGGCATAGCCAACGCAGGTCGTGGCGATAGGACAGGGCAGAGCACGCATGGTATCATAGATCCCCAATCCGGCGTTGATCGCGCCTCCTGGGGAGTTGATATACATGTTGATCTCTTTCTGGCTATCCTCTGCGGCCAGGAATAAGAGCTGGGCAATGACCAGATTGGCCATGGTATCCTCTACGGTCCCATTCACCATCACGATACGGTCTTTCAACAGGCGCGAATAGATGTCGTACGCACGCTCACCACGCCCTGTCGTTTCAATCACGGTTGGCACAAACACGCTTGCCATGGTATTTCTCCTTGTTGATCGGGCTCTCCCCTTGCGAGAAGAGCTACTTTTCTCATTCTGACGTCTATGCAACATGTCGCGCAGTCAACTAGATTTACTTCGTCGGCTGGCGCAAAAAGTAATAGTGGATCTGCTCGCCTTTGCCAGAGCTCTGCTCATTGAGCACGCCCACAAGTATCCAGCCCTGTTGGCCGAGCTCATTCAGCGTCTGAGCGGTTGGCAGCGCCTCCTCCAGAGCGTTGATGTGCAGGACGTGGTATTCCCAGGCGATCGGCTGAGCTTCGGCATGCTCGTAGACAACTGGAATAAATGGTACTGCTCGTTTCTCTTCTTTTTCTGCGCTCATTCTTGTTGAATGCGGCGGTGTAAAGAACATGGGTGTTTTCTCCTTTCGATATCCGGCTTGTTTCTTTTCTTGAATATAACACGCCTATAGCATATACTGACAGTGTCTAACTATGCTGTGAGCATAGCTTGCTCATAACCCATGCTGTAAGCATAGGTACACCAGGAAGGATGGCAATTATGGCCGATTTACAGGAAATTATTGGCAGGGTCATTCGCCAGGAACGCCAGAATCGACAATTAACGATGAAAGAGCTGGGCGATAAGGCGGGCATCTCTGAAATCTATGTCGGCGAGATCGAACGCGGGCAGAAATATCCTTCGGCCAAGGTGCTGGAGAGCCTGGCTCGGGCGCTTGAACTCGATATGTCCGATCTGCTTGAGCTGATGGCGGAAGAGATCCGCGCCGAACGTGAGCCACAACATGTTTCCGCGATTGGCTTTACCTACCCCGGTCAGAATCAACCCCGCCGTATGGTTGTCAAACGTATCGTGAATATGCTTGATGAGGGCGACGTCGATAGCGTTGTGGACTTTAGCGCGTTTTTGCTCTCCAAACATCTACTCCCACAATAAACCAATATTTCTCTGGATGGTTCCTTTCAACGATCCAGAGAAATAGCTCCTGCCCGACCACTTCTTGTATCTCTTCTCTCTTTACCTCAAAACACTGCTTATCGCGCTGCGGTCATCGGATGTGGTCGCGCAATTCCTGTTCGTGTCGTATCAGAAGGACATGCTATCGCCTATCACCATGCAATCGGTTATCAGGCATTAGAGAACGTCGATCTGATTGCCGCTTGACACAATAATACGGCTATACGAAAGAAAAACAAAAATGTCATACGATCATCAACAATCTACCTCACCAGAAGCAGAGGCGCTCGTTGCACATCATATCGAACAACAAAATCTCGTCTGGACGGCGGGAGAGCACGAACGTCTGGTGTACCATTACGCCACGGACAGACGCAAAGCCTTTGTTCACCCACTATATACCGCGCAGGGTGACCTGCTGACGGCACTTGAACCCGCCGACCATCCCTGGCATCGCGGGCTGTGGTTCGCCTGGAAGTATCTCAATGACGTCAATTTCTGGGAGGAGACGACCGAGGGCATACAGGACGGGCGTACGGAGTTCGTCGGTATTGACACGATCACTTCTCAAGCCGGACAGGCCCGGGTGACGATCCACTATAACTATCGCGAGCCCTCCGGGACAATACTCTTAACTGAGCAACGCACATTACAGATCAACGTTCCCCCTGTAGGACCCGCTACAATCGATTGGGATGCTACTTTTACCACTGGCGCACAATCTGTCACGTTCGATCGCACGGTCATTTCCCCGGAAACACCCTGGGGCGGATACGCTGGCCTCTCGTTTCGCCCATCTCCAATGTGGCAGAATGTACAGGCGCAGGATAGCGAGGGACGGCATAATCTGGACATAAAGCACAAACGCGCACGCTGGGTCCAGATGACCGGCACACATCCAGGCGGACAACGCTCCAGCATCGTCGTGCTCGATCATCCGGCCAATCTACGCTATCCCTGCTATTGGTACTACGCAGATGAGACGGACCCGCTCGGCTTCGCCTATATCAATCCCTCGCCCCTGCTCGCGGAACCACACACGATTGCGCCCCATACCCCACTACGCCTGCACTACCGCATCTTTCTCCTCGACGATGCGCTTGAACATAGCGCTCTCGAAACGCTACACGAGGATTTTGTCCGTCAGGCTTGATCACATCTTTTCTCTAACTTCTCTTTGCACAGCACATATAAAATCGAGGTGTTTTTGTGATAGTAAATTGCATAATTGTGAGAATACTGTAAAGCAGCTGCATTACAATTATTTTATCTATTAGTGCATTATCAAATTTCAACCTTACTTTGCACACTGGCTTACGGAGAACTGCATATTGTCTAGTGGGAAGAAGGTATGCCATATGGGCATAAAGGTTGCTACCTGGATTTGAGGGGATAGAAACGTAAGCACAAAAAAAACAATAGATAAGTGCTACATTGATCCAGGTAGCCTATTATGTTTGACGAAATAGATATTCATCAGGTAACACAAGAATTATCTGCCGAACTTTTCCCCACAGACCAGGTGTCTTTTCTCATACTTTCCTTGCTCACTTTGTAATTTTCTTAAGAAAATGTTAGAATTACTTAAGATAAGCTGAGAAATATTGACATCGCTAAATAGTAACTATAGATACACACAGATGGGATGAAATGGCACAGCTATTGACGCGCACACGTACTGCGCTGATCCTTATTGTGGAGGATGACTTTGCGACCGGCGAGGTTCTTGCTCTCGCTATTTCCCAGGAGACGAGCTATCGATCTCGCCTGGTGGCCACTGGCCGGGAAGCACTCCAATTTGTTCAGCAGGTAAAGCCTGGTCTGATTATTCTCGATTATCGCCTTCCCGATATGACAGGCGTCGCTCTTTATGATCAAATGCAGACCAATGAGGCCCTCAAAATGATCCCTGTCGTGCTCATGAGTGCGATAGATCGTTCCGATGAGGTTGCACTACGCGATATCACGCTCATTAATAAGCCCTTTGACCTCGATGATTTCTTAACCACTATTGAGCGGCTGGTCGCTGGTTGCACCACTTCTCATCTACCCTGACGTTCCTGTTCGTTTTCCTTTTGCTGTTCTTCTAAAATACCCAGTGTCTCGTATAACCAGGTCAGATAGGTCTTCTCAAACTCAATCGCGAAGCGGCCAACCAGACCGAAATAGGCATCTTCCTCTCCCTGACTGGCATAAGGATCAGGTTTTTTTGCAGCTTGATAGCTCTCTCCTTTATGCGGCAGATAGTTGATCGTCTGACGATACTGGAGCAATCGTTGCTCATGCGCACGAATACTGAGGCGTACGTTATTTGCAAGGGTTTCAGGAGTAGTGAAAGAGCCGAATAAAATCTTCAGCAACAATTCATCTTTCATTTGCAGAATGGCGGGCGGCTGTTCCTGCCATTCTCTGAGCGCTTCCCGCCCCTGCTGCGTGATCTGGTACACTTTACGATCTGGCCGCGCTTCCTGCTCAACACGCTCCATCTCTACCCAACCCAGCGTGCTCATTCTACGCAGTTCGTGGTAAATCTGGCTGTGCACCGCTCCCCATATAGGCGCCAGAACATGGTCAAACATTCGCTTGAGGTCATACCCGGACATGGGCCCCCAATACTCCAGTAATCCCAGAACACCATAGGTGATCGGATATGCCTCGGGTTGCTTCATCGCTCTCTCCTCTTCTCTACACGCTTTCTCTTCCGGGCTCCTATGCTAGCACGTCATATGCTTTCTTGACAAGAGTATGTACGTGTTACCCCCATAAAATGGGAGCGCCTACTCAGAGTTGATGAGCACTGGCTCAATCTGGTATACTACAATAGTTCACAACACTATAAGTAAAAAACCGTGAGGATGATTGTCTATGACGCATGCCGCCGCTTCTCCGTTCTCCATTCCTCGCCGTTTTTTTCGTAACTTTGAGCAGGAACGCCTCGCTCTTCTCTCTACTATTTCGGGCCTCCCTACACCTGAAATTCGCTCTCATTATGCCTCACTTCTCTTTCGCCGCCTGATGGTACTCTATTTCTTACAAACACACGGCTTGCTCGCGCAAAATCCACACTATCTCCCACAACAACTTCTGACGATCCGCACGAATCTGGGAGCGGACAAATTCTTTCACGTATGCCTGCTTCCCCTCTTTCAAACACTCGCTTCCTCTACCCATCTTGCTGGACCAATCCCAACCCTTGCGTTACCTCTCTTTGCCCTCAATCCTTACGAGACGGAGCTTTCCACGCTTGCAATTCCCGATCACGCCTTCGAACGACTTTTTGCTTTTTTTGGCACATTTCACTGGTCCCTTTCTTCCCCATCTCCACGCTCTACACGCATCCTGGGACCAGATATCCTGGCCTCACTTTTTGAACAGCAAATTGATCAAAAACAAATCGGGGCTTATTATACACGCGCCGATGTGACGCGCTATACGGCCACGAATACGATCATTCCCTACCTCCTGACAAAGCTGGAACAATGCATGCCCACGTTTTTCTCGTCTCCAGGCTCTCTCCTATCCTTACTACAAGCCTCGCCCGATCGCTATATTCAAGGCGCTCTTCGCTCCCCCGATTACCTCCCTCTGGAAACTGAGCAGGACTTTCAAACCCGTCGGGCTCGCTATACCTCACTTCTCACACGCCTGCAACGGGGCCAATGTGCCTCAGTTGCCGCGCTGATCGACGCCAATCTGGATCTTCAGCAACTCTTACTCGATACGATCACTACTGCTCATGATCCCGCGATCGTACTCCAACTCTACTCGCTCCTCTCCCAGATCACGATTCTCGATCCAACCTGCGGCCCGGGCGCTTTTCTCCTGGCCGCTCTCTCTCTCTTGCAACCACTCTACGCCGCCTGCCTGACACGCTTCGGCCTGCTACTCCAATCTCCTGCGCTCCTCTCTTCTAAACAGCAAATAGCCTGTGAGACATTTCTCTCAGTTGCGGAGGCCGCTCCAAATCGCTCGTTTTTTATTCTTGAGCAGATCATCAATCACAATCTGTATGGGGTCGATATTATGGATGAAGCGGTCGAAATTTGCCAGATCTGCCTCTTTCTCCTGCTACTCTCCTCTGTAGAGCGACCGGAAGATCTTTATCCTTTTTCTCGTTTCTCATTTCATATTCGCACGGGCAATGCTCTGGTCGGTTTCGTCCACCCGCCCGCACTTCCGGATCGCACGCTCTTTGCGCAGGAATGTTCTGCTTCTGCCGCACAATGCCGCTCTCTGGACAGTCTGTTGGCCCGCACTCATGGTCTCCTTTGTGAATCTACTCCCGATTCTGCGGAATATCTCGAACATCTGACGCAGTGGCGCGCCCGCTATCGTCCCTTCCACTGGTGCCTGGAGTTCCCATCGTGTATGCAACAGGGCGGTTTCGCGGTGATTATTGGCAACCCTCCCTTTGTCGAGTATCATCAGACGCAATATGGCTCTTTGTTCTCTGGCTATCAGACGCAGGGGCGGGGGAATCTCTATGCGCTGGTAATCGAGCGCGCGCTGGCACTCTGTCGAGAGGAACATAGTTTCCTGGGCTTGCTTGTCCCTTTGAGTGTCTGCGGGGCGGACCGCTTCTCGCCTTTACGTCGCCTTCTTGTCTCTCGCAGCACGCAACTCTGGCTGGCGAATTTCGCTATTTTTCCCTGTCGTCTCTTTGAGGGCGCGTTTCAACGCCTTTCTCTGATCTTTGCGCAATGTGCGACGAATGCACACTGCCAGCTCGCAACGACAAAAATTCAACGCTGGTATTCCGCTGAACGTCCCGCGCTTTTGCCGCTGATTACGTACACGCCAACGACTATCTCGCGCCCTTCCACGCTCATGAGCTTCCCCAAGCTCGCTTCACCGTTGCAGGAACGCATTCTCGCAAAAGCGCTTGCGCATACACAAGAAAATACGCTGGCAACGCTGCTCTCCTCTTCATCCACGCCTCATTTTGTCTATTACCAGGAAGCCACAAACTACTGGACGAAAGCTTCCTGTCTTGTCCCGTTTTATAAAAAGAATGGCGTGGTGATGCCTCCCTCTCATGGTCGCTTTCTCTTTTTTTCGGAGCAGACCACGGCGCAGGCAATCATGGCGCTCCTGAATAGCTCGCTTTTTTATCTCTGGTTCGC